>CAZRGV010000083.1:0-3154 GCA_964599655.1 uncultured Isosphaeraceae bacterium
AGGGCCAGGCTGCCCGGCTCGGGGATGGGGTCGCTGGTGATCGGGATCGAGCCGTTGGGCGCGCGGTCGGTCGCCTCGGTGAAGGTGCCTGCCAGCACCGCGTAGTTCAGTGTCTGGCCCGCGCCGGTGCCGACGATCGGAATGCTTAACTGGTAGCTGTTGGCGGTGAAGGTGATTGGCACCGTGTAGGCGATGGCGTTGGTCGTGGCGTTAAAGACGTCGACGGTTCCCGCGTGGAGCAGTTCGCTGGAGATGTCGACGTAGAACTCGTCGCCCATCAAGACGGCCGGAGCCCCACCGAACAGGTTGATCTGCGGGGTGGCTCCGGTCGCGGCGTTTCGGTCGGTGTCGATGTCGATGAAGCCGGTGACGCTATTCGCGGCCGAAGCGCTCGGCGCGGAGATCGAGTTGAGGAACGTGACCGTGAAGACGGTGCTGCTTCCCGACACGTACGCGTCGACCGTGGTGATGTCGAGCTGAACCGAGCCTGTGCCGAACGTGTCGCCGGTCGGATCGACGAACGCCGCGGAAGCCGTCCGAGGAGTCGTCAACGCGATCAACGACAGGGCGAGCAGGGCCAGGACCAGGGATTTCGAGCGGGTCATCAAGGGTTCCTCCGGCCGGTCTGGGCCGAACGGTCGGTTCTTACCGTCAATCGTCGGGGTTGTCCAGGCGAACTCTGGGCGGGACGGATTCAAGCGGACTTCGTTCCCGGCGCGGAGTCCGCCGACGCGCGACGTCCTTGCCGGTCGAGGAGGCTCGCTTCCCCGTTCCGCATCAGGTCCGAGAGCCAGCCCTCGGCTAGGGTGGTGGTGGCCGTTGGTGTGCCTCCGTCCGACCCGACCAGCAACGACTCGGCCATTGAGGCTCCGGTCTCCATTTCCTGGAAGATCCAGTCGACGGCGCGGGAGGGGTTGGCGACGGGAGAGGTCGAGAGCACGTCCGCCACCGTCGTTCCCGAACCGCCGGGGCGAGTCCGCTGGCCCGACAGGCCGAGCCCACCATCACCCGTTCCGCCGCCGCTGGACGTGCCGAGCGATGGACTCGCGATCGGCCCAGTCATCGGCACGAGGATGATGGGCCCGTTCTGGGCGAGCGGTACGCGGGTCCTCGACGGTGGCGAGGCCAGCATGGCGGCGTCGGCCACGACATCCCCCGTGGCGATGCTGCTCAACACCACCGAGAGCACGGTGGTGTTGATCGAGTACACGCCGAGGCTCTTCCAGGAAACGCCTCCTGTCGTCAGATCTTCGGGCGCCACTTGCTGGTTGACGGTAAACGTGCCGATCAGGGTTGGTCCGTCGTAAACCTTGTAAGAGGCGTCATTGGCGTTCTGTGGGCGGGCCACCCACGTGACGAAAACCTCGTAGGTGCCGGGGGTTCGCTGGATCGACCAGCGGGCCGTGTTCGAGTCGATCTCGGAGACGCCGTCAGCGTGGACGCTGTAGTTGTTCTGATAGCCGGCCCCGGTCTGGGTGGTCCAGCCGGGGCCGGTGATCCGGAACGGGTAGGTGCCGTTGTCGACGGTTGAAAGCGCCGTGATCTGACGGTTGCCGAAGTCCAGGTTGGTGACGGTCTGGCCATCGGCGGGCCGGACCATGTAGCCTCGGTAGCCCGGCCGGACCTGAACCCGATTCGTGTAAAGATCGAGCCCGCCAGGGTTATCGGCCGTGCTGTTTGAGCTGTCGCCCCAGGCCGGAATGAAGGTTCCATCCCGGAAGTCCAGGCCCGTGTAGTCGCCGAAGTCGAACCCGTCGTTCGGCGTGGGGGAGATTCCCGAGGAAACCTGCACATTGGGCAGGAAGGTCAGGCCGCCATCGGTGCTGACCGAGGCGAAGAACTGGACCGAGGTGTTTGTCGGGCTGTTGCGGGCGTCGTAGAACGAAACGGCGATGTCGCCGGTCGTTTGGTCGATGGCGATTCGAGGCAGGAACTGCGAATTGGTCGTGTTGTCGTCGTTGACCTTGACCGGACTGCTCCAGCTCGTGCCGTTGTTGTCGGAGTAGCGAACGAAGATGTCGGTGTTATTGCTTTCGTCGGGGAACTCGTCGGTATAGACCATGTAGAGCCGGCCGTTGTGCGGCCCGCCGGTTCGATCCCACGCGAAGCCCGCCTCGGCGTCGACCGACCGCGATGGCTGGGCGGGAATGTAATCGAACCCGCCGACATTCGTGGTCGTCAGCGTGAGCTGCGGCCCGAAGCCCTGCGGCCCGAGGCCGTCTGGGTCGAGATTGCCGAAGATCGTCGCGGGTCCCTGGCCGCTGCTAGGGTACTCGTAGCTGATGATCACCTGGCCGTTCGGCCCCACGGCGATGTCGCCGAAGTTGCCGCCACCGCTATTAGGCGCGGTCTCCGCGGCGCTGAAGCTACCGACGTTGGCGGTTCCCAGTCCGGTCACCAAAGCCCCACGGGCGACCATGCTTCCGCTGAGGTTGTAGGAGACCCAGACGCTGCCGGTTCCCGGAGCGTTCCCCGGGCCGGTCACGATCGTCGGTTGGTCGATACCGCCGCCGAATGAGGCGATCTGTGTGAAGTTCTGGCCGCCGTCACTACTGACCGCGACAATGACCGCGTTGATGCTCGAGTTGATGTAGGTCAGAAAGAGGTTGCCGAACTGGTCCCACGAGACGCTAGGGTCGCAGCAAGCGGATGAGAGACCGTCGCCGCCGGTGGCGACCGTCCGGGTGGTCCAGGTGGCGCCGCCGTCGAAGCTGACACCGCCGAACAGCGAGCCGCCGCCTCCATTGTTGGAGACCGTGAAGACGTTCTTGGGGTTTGTGGGATTGATGGCGACGGCGGTTTCGGTCTGGTTGCCCACGGCCTTGCTGACGTTGACGTTCGTGGCGGGCGCCAGGTTTGTGTTACTCGGCGAGGTGATGGCCCAGTTGTCGGAGGCACTTCCCGGACGCGGTAGAGCTGGTTCGCCGTCAGGCCCGTGAACGTGTAATTCCCGTTCGCGTCGGTCGTCTGGGTCGGTTCACCCGCGTCGAGCTGGCCGTTGTTGTTCGAGTCGAGGTAGACGGTCACGCCCGAGACGCCCGCCTCGGTCGGCTGCTGCACGCCGTCGCCGTTCAGGTCGTTGAAGACGGTCCCTTGAAGCGTTGAGGTCAGAAGCCGCCGACTCTCAAGCGGCTCCAGGCTCGCCCGCGTTCGA
>CAZRGV010000083.1:3164-27882 GCA_964599655.1 uncultured Isosphaeraceae bacterium
CTCGTGGCCCGCGCGGGCGTGGCGAAGCCGATGTCGCCCGCGTTCGACCTCGCCCTCGCGAGGCACGGTTCCGGGCACGCGGGTCCAGCATGACTGTCTGGTCGAGCGACTCCAGCTCGTCGCCGCGCGCGCATCGGAACGGTAAAACCTTCCACGGACGCAACATCAGTGGCTCCTTGGAGGGGGAACGTCAATATCCGCCCTGATCGGTTGGATCGCGCGGCCCGAGCGGACCGCGCGTCAGGCTCGATACCCGGCGAAGACCGCGGAAAGAAAAGAAATCTTAGCCGACGCTTCCCGTGATTTGCAAACCCTTCGTGACGGAAATCAACAACGCACCTGTGAATGCGATCAGGCATTGTCGGTCGTCGGAGACGGCGGAACCGCGCGCCAGGACCAGGTCCCCCGACGGCTTGACGGCCCCCGCATCGGCCCGCTACAGTCCTGAAAGTTCTGGGGGCCGGACGGTTCCCGTTCGAGACACACAGAGGGTTGGGAATCATGGGCCGTGAGGCGACCCTGAAGCGCATCCTGGATGGGGGCATCGTCGCGGTGGTTCGGTCAGAGTCGCCCGACCAGCCTGTCCCGGTCGTCCGAGCCCTGGCCGAGGGCGGGGTCACGGCCGCCGAGATTACCTTCACCGTGCCCGACGCCGTCGAGGTGATCCGCCAGGTCCGACGCGCGATGGGAGAGACCGTGGTTCTGGGCGCGGGCACCGTGCTCGATCCGGAGACCGCGCGCGCGGCCTTGCTGGCCGGCGCGGAATACCTCGTCGCCCCAACCGTCAATCTCGACGTCATTCGCATGGCCCGCCGTTACGACAAGGCGATGATGCCGGGCGCGTTCACCCCGACGGAGGTCCTGACCGCCTGGGAAGCCGGCGCCGACGTCGTGAAGGTCTTTCCGGCCGATGTCGGCGGCCCTCCGTTCCTCAAAGCGCTTCGAGGTCCCTTGCCACAGATCCGCCTGATGCCGACCGGCGGCGTGGACCTCAACACGGCTGAGGCATTCCTCAAGGCGGGCGCGTGCTGCCTGGGGGTCGGTGGAGCCCTCGTCGATCCGAAGGCCGTCGCAGCGGGCGACTTCGACCGAATTCGTGACCTCGCCTCGCAATACGTCGAGCTCGTCCGCCGATTCCGAAGCGGCTCCTCGAAGGGATAACCCACCTCGCTCACACGTTGCGCCCGAAGGACCCGCAATCCTTCGGTGAAACCATCCGGTCACCCGTCCTCGGGCGGTCTTGTTCCGCGACTGCTCCTAAATTGTGGCCAAATCTGGCAATAGAGTGGGCAATCCTTGCTTTCTTATGGCTGGGCGGGGTGGCCCTCGGCGGCGACTGGGGCCATACAATCCGAATCTCTGGCGCTTTCGGTTCAAGCAGACCTGGAGTTGGGGACGATAACCCTGCCATCGGGTGGATCCTGCGCCCGGTTCATTGGGCGTCGGACACATCGGTTAGACGGGGGAGCCGAGCCTGGTGCGGATGAGGATGGTCGAGGGAGACGTCTGGCCGAGGCACGCGGAACGGCCTTCGTCCGCGCTGCCGAGCCCGCGATTCGCGTTCCGCGCGTCCGTCCCATTCGGGGCTCCGCCACCCGACGACCTCTGCCAGAATCGGGCGTCTCGACGGCCCTTCCGGTGATTTCGGTGGGAGATCGGCTTGAGTTGCATTGATTGATGGCGTCTTCCTTGGTCTGGACGTGTTGAGTCGGGTCGGTGTCGAGGGTTTCGCGTCCTGGTCACTGGTTCCCGTCGGCCCTTTGCCCAGGAAACAGGAGAAGAGGGGATGCCGAGCGGTTCCCGAGTGCGACTGGCGACCGTCGGGCTGGGGTTGATCCTGGCCCTGGGGGTTGTCGCGCCCTTGGACGCCCAGGTCACCTCGTCTCGGTCGTCGGGCTCGGCCAAGACCATCTATTACAAGAACCGCTCGTTCCGCATTCCGGTGACGATTCAGCAAGAGGTCCGTTCGCTGGTTCGCGAGGTCCGGCTCTGGGTTTCCGACGACTTCGGCTACCACTGGAAGGAACTGGGCCAGACGTCCCCCGACCGGCCCGAGTTTCCCTTCCGCGCGACCCGCGACGCCGAATACTGGTTTGCCCTCCAGACGATCGACACGCGGGGCAAGGTCTATCCGTCGGACGACCGACAGGTCGAACCCAGCCTGAAAGTGGTCGTCGATACGGCCCCTCCCACGATCGTGCTCGAACCTGGCGGCCGGCGGGGCAGCCAGGCCGCGGTGCGCTGGGAAGTGCAGGACGAGCACCTGGTTCTCAAGTCCCTGGTGCTCGAATATCAGACGGAAGGGGCCGGCCCGCTCGACTGGCGGTCGGTCCCGCTTCGCGATTCCGACTACAAGCTGATCGGGGTCAAGAGCTGGGACGTCTCGACCTCCGACCCGATCCGTGTCCGGGCCTCCATCAAGGACCGGGCCAACAATGTCCGGCAGGTGGAGGTGGTCTTGCCCGACGGCGCGGCGACTGAGCCAGGCGCCGTGGCCGACCTGCGAGACTTCAACGCCCCGCCGCCGGTCGCGCCCATCTCCTCCCGGTCGAACGGCGGTCGAGGCCGGTTCGAGGATGAGGATCCGTTCGCCTCGATCGACAACCCGCCGCCCACCGCCGCCCAGCCGCCTGCCGGCGATTTCGGTCCAGCCTCCGTCGCGACGCCCAGTCGATCACCCGCCGCTCCTCAACCTCCACCCTCGACAACCTCGGCCGATCAGACGCTCCTGGTCGGCAGCCCGAAGTTCCCTCTTCAGTACGCCGTCGAGGACGCCAACCCCAACGCCGTGGCCCGCGTCGAGCTCTGGGTGTCGCACGACGGCGGCCGGACCTGGTATCCCCAGCCCGAGGACCCCGACCGGGTCTCTCCCTACATGGTCGACCTCGGGGGCGAGGGAACCTTCGGCCTCTGGCTCTCGGTCCAGGGAATCTCCGGGCTGGGCGACCCGCCCCCCGCCCCCGGCGACCGCCCGCAGATGTGGGTCGAGGTCGACAGCACGCCGCCCGTGGTCCAGGTCGACCCGCCCCGCATCGGCACCGGCCAGAACGCCGGCAAGGTGCTGATCACCTGGCGAGGCAGCGACCCGCACCTCGCCCCCAGGCCGGTCACGATTCTGTATCAACCCGAGGGCTCGAACGCCCCGTGGACGCCGCTCGCCCAGGGCCTCGACAACACCGGCCAGTACATCTGGTCGGTCCCCCCCGGCGCGCCGCCGAGATTCCGCATCCGGGTCGAGGTGAGCGACACCCTCGGCCATCGCGGCTCGGCCGAGACCGGCCCCATCGTGGTCGACCGCACCCGCCCCCGAGGCCGCATCCTCGGCCTCGACCCGAGCGCCCGGCTCGGCGAGGCGAATCCGCGGCGATATTGAGATTCAACCCTCTCGGTAGGATCCATTCGATCTCTATATCGACAAACGACTGAATTCTCGACCCAGCGCATCTCCGTGATTCATCGCAGAGCACATGACTTATGACTTGTTTTATGATCAATCCCATATTTGTGGGTTATAGAATGTTGGAAAAACGTTGGATAATCCAGTGAAAGAGATCATTGCGAATTCCGTGGTGATCGGCAGTTTTTTTCTTGACAGAGGGTGTGGCTGAAGTAGGTTGTGAAGAATGGCGATCTATCGGGCAATCCTCCTTATGAAGCCAGGTTAGGCCATGAGGCTTCGCTTATCGCTAACGTGCATTGGAATCGCTTCAATCTTGGTCTCAGTTCTATCAGGTTCTTTATCCTCTGGCCTACGGCAGAGATCATCCCGCCCAGGTGTACTGATTGCGAAGGAGAACTCGCTTATCTGGGGGGGGCGGGGGGCGAAGTTGGGGATGGTTACGCACGATTCCGCTACGTCTTGCGGAATGAGGGAGATTCCCCGGTAAGGATTCACTCCATCCGGGCGAGTTGTGGATGTGCGAAGCCGAGCGTAAGCCCGACTGAGGTGGCGCCCGGTGGCACAACCATCGTCAGCGTCGCTGCACTTCAGCCAGCGATCGGTGAGCTGTTGCTCCAGGTCACATTAGACACGGATTCGCCGTCGAATCCATTCGTGACCTTGACGGCCCGGGTTCTGTCGGCCCAGCGCCCACCGTTCGTCATGGGTGCGAGTGGCGATCTGACCTTCTTCGACGATGATCTCGAGGAAGGAACGGGGCGCGAGATCGTGGTCCGAACGATCGAGACTTCCTCGAAGCCCGTCGTCCCACCGATCGAGACTGACTTATCATTCCTCGAGATCGAGTTCGTCTCGTCATCGGAGCGACCGGCCCCCCTGGCAGGCGCGGTCGAGAGAACTCACGTCTACCGCACCCGCTTCAATAAGCGACCCCCGCCGGGGACTTTCGATGGATTGATTGGTCACGGTCAAGGACCCATGGAATGGGTCCAATCACTCGATCCGGGCCCATGGGGAAATCCATCCCCCCTTGAAGGCCGTTCCCAATCCTCTCCTCCCCGATATCACGGATGACGGTCGATTTCGACCAGCGACGTTGCTCGTCGTGGGCCGACGGCCGCTGAACGGTGTGAACGTGGTCATCGAGGGGGGAGCGGAACGTGACATCACCATGGAGCCGGAGGTCGGATCACCAGGAGATCGCCGGTCGCTAACCTTCATCATAGCGCCGAAACCTGGTGGGTCGATCATTCCCGGCCGATACGAACTGGCGATCACCTCGGGGGAGGATTCGGCCGATCGAGTCATGGTTCCCCTGATCATCCGCAAGCCCCTCTCTCCTGGAGTTGTTCGGAAATGAGGTGAGCCGATGAAGATGGGTCCGGGAAAAACGAGCTCGCTGCCCATTCGTAACCGGCCCGGATTGTCGCTGATCGAACTCCTGGTCGTCATCGGCATCATCGGCGTCCTCGTCGGGTTGCTGCTTCCCGCCGTGCAGGCGGCCCGAGAGGCCGCACGGCGTGTCCGTTGCGTGAACAACTTGAAGCAGTTGGGACTCGCGCTGCATGGATACGCGGCGGCCTGGGACGTCTTTCCCCTCTCATCCACGGGCCTCCGCGGAGGGCCGGGCCGAGTCTACGGGACACCCGCTTCCGTGCAGGTGATGTTGCTTCCCTATGCGGAAAACGTGGATCTCTACAACAGTATCAACCTCGATGATTCATCGCAGGCGTTCGGCATCATTGGCCCCGCGAATGCGACGGCCTCATCGGTTGTCGTCTCCATGTTCCTCTGCCCTTCCGATCCCAACACCTCCGGGCGCGGCGGCGTGAATTCCTATCGGGCCAATCTGGGCCTGTGCTACTTCTGCGATGATGAGGATGCGGGGGCCTTCGTCTTCGGGCCGACCCGGCTCGCCGGCTTCACGGATGGTCTGTCACAGACTCTGGCCTTTTCCGAGAAGCTGGTCGGCTCGGGGTCATCCGCGGCCTATTCCCCCACCCGCGACTGGATCGACCCGGGGTTCATTCCTCGTCCCGGATCGGCCGACGACTGGTTGTCTGTCTGTTCAGACCTTCGGTCGAGCGCGGGCAGCCACCCGGATGCCGGCCACACGTGGCTTCTCTCGGGTACGATCAATACGGCGTTCTTCGTGGCCTCACCGCCCAACAGTCCGATCCCCGATTGCGGCAACTATCATGTCGGTGGAACTGGCATCTTCGGGGCGAGGAGCCTCCACCCCGGAGGTGTGAACGCCAGCCTGACCGACGGCTCGGTCCGCTGGTTCGGATCGGGCATCGCCCCGGATGTCTGGCGCTCCCTCGGCACGAGGAACCGAGGCGAGGTCGTCCCTCCGCAGTAGCCGTGTCGCGTCTCCAATTCCCTATCCTTTCCACGTCGAAGAGGATGAGAACGAGATGAGAAATCGCGTTCGCATGGGTATACGAGTGCTCATGACTTCCGTCTTTCTTGTGCCCTTCGTCTTCTTCCCGAGGGCTCTGGCGCAGAACCAGAGGGAGTGTATGGGTGCTGCCCGAAATCATTGCGTCAATTGCAGCGACGGTCTCGGGTATTTCTGCACCAACAACGTCAACGGACCCCTGCAGATCGGCAATTGCCAATTGATGGCGAATTACAATTGCGTTACATACCCGAACGTCGACTGCGGGGGAGCGCACTCTTGCGTGGATGGCTCTTACCAAGGCCAGTGCGGCCTCTTCATGGTTTGTGGCCCGTATTAATGAGCCAACCTGATTTCAGGTCTTCGTGCAAACGTCGGACTCCGTGTGGACGCGACCAAGTCGCGTCCACCTCCACTCCCTCTTTCTTTGTGAGATCGGACTAATCCGAAACCTGGACCAAGAGAGTCAATGCGATGTCCTCGCAAGCGAGCCGGATGGCGGAGATGCTCGATGCCTGGTGGAATTCCTGGCGAGCGATCGAAATGACCACTCATTGTGAGCAGCAGATCGCCGAAGGGGTCTTCCCCGGGCCGACGGTCACGCAAGTGGATTCCTTGTATTGTGAAACGGCCGCCGGCCAGCGATACCTGGATGTTCGCGCTCATTTTTCGGATGGCCGAACTCGGCGCTCCTCGGATTATTGCGACGGCAAGCGGAGCGCCGGTGTCCTCTATCAGTTTGATGACGACCAGAAGCAGACACAGATCGTTATCAAAAAGGCTTTCTCGGTCGAGGACAAAGGCCCATTCACCTCTCGGCCTATCCCATTGAAGTACTACTACGTGGGCCATATTCCCCTCCAGGCCGCCCTTCCTCGATCGGAGTACATAGGCCAGGACCAGGTCGCGGGTCGGGACTGCGAAACCTTCCGCTTTTCCGATGTCCTCATGTCGACCGGGAAAAAGATTCTGGTCTATCACCTCGACAAGGAGACCGCGATTCCACTCTCCGTCGAGGCATTTGACAATACCGACGCGTATCATCGAGGCCAGCCATACCTCACGTGGCGCGCGACGGCGCTTGAGACAATCAACGGTAGGATGACGGTCGTTGAGTCGCTCGAAGAAGCCTTTGAAAGGACGAGTAATCAACCCACAACGACTCATTCCTCGAAATACTCCATTAAGCAGGTCGTTTACGACAAGAGTTACACCGAACAATTCTTCTGGCCAAAGCCCCAGCCCGGCGTGACCGTTCTCGACTACGTCTCGAACAAGTTTCCCATGCCGGCGACCACCCCGGCGGAGAGTTCGTCCACGACGGCGCCGATCCGGGTCGATCACGGAGGCGGCTCCTGGCTTTCGACGGTCTCTCTGGGACTCGGGCTCGCAGTCCTGCTGACGGCCCTTGTCCTCTGGTGGCGCCGTCGCTGATCGGCACGGCGGCGGTGCCCTCGGCTCGCACAGGGACCTGAGACCAGTGCCCCATCAGAGCAACGGACCGACCAGCCTCGCCACGTTTTCCTTGAATCGCTCGGTCCGGGGGCGGGTGATCCAGGTGGCCAGGTCGAGGGGCGTGGACTTGTCGATGTAAGATTGTTGAAGTGTTCGCAGCGTCGAGGCGAAGGCCGGGTCGTAGATGGCCAGCGTGATCTCGAAGTTGAGGTGGAGGCTCCGGGGGTCGAGGTTCAGCGAGCCGAACAGGCTGACCTGGCCGTCGATCGTGATCGACTTGGTGTGAAGCAGGCCCCCTTCGAACTGCATGATCCGGACGCCCGCCTCGACGAGGTCGCCCTGAAAGGCCCGGCTGGCCAGCGCGGTGAGCTTCGAGTCGACCCGGGCGGGCAGCACGATCGTGACCTCGACGCCTCGCGCGGCCGCCGTCGCCAGCGCGACGCCCAACGACTCGTCGGGGACGAAGTAGGGCGTGGTGAGCACCAGCTCGCGCCTCGCGGCGTAGATGGCCATCATCAGGATGGCCCGCATCGCCGCGAAGGGCATGGTTGGTCCCGAGGGGACCACCTGGATCATGGACGATCCGGCCTCGTCAAGGTCGTGCAGGTCGTGGCTCCCCGCGAGGTTTTCGAGCCCTTCGCCGACCTCGAGCTCCCAGTCTTCGAGGAAGGTGATGGCGAGCCCCTCGACTGCCGGCCCTCGCACCCGCACCATCGCGTCGACCCACTGGCCGACGCCCGCCCCTTGCTTGAAGAACCGGGGATCGACGAGGTTCAGGCTGCCCGTGTAGGCGATCTCGCCATCGATGACGACGATCTTGCGGTGCAGCCGAAGGTCGAACCGGACGAACAGCAGTCGCACCAGGCTGACCGGCAACGCGGCGTGCAGCGCCACGCCCCCTTGCCGGAGCCGTTTGGCTTGCTCGCTCTTGAGGAACGCGGCGCTGCCGACCGCATCGACCAGAACGCGGCAGATCACGCCCCGCGATCGGGCTCGCAACAGGGCGTCGATCACCTCATCGGCGGTACCCCCGACAGACCAGATGTAGAACTCGAGGTGGCAGGTGTGCCGGGCGGCGTCGATGTCGGCGATCAGGGCGCGAAACGTGGCCTCGGCGTCGTCGAGCAGTTGCAGCGCGTTGCCGGCCAGTGCGGGCATGCCGACCACGGACTCGATCATGCGCGTCAAAGGTCCCGCCTCGCTCGACAGACCCGGCCCATCAACGCGATAGCGTGTTCGCAGCTCCTCGAGCCATTGGCGGTATGGTTCGTGGATTTTTTCGGCCCGTTCCGCCCGGCGGTTGCCGAGTCGAAGCTCGCCGATCAAAAGGTAGATCAAGGCTCCGACGAAGGGAAAGATCAGCACAATCAAGAGCCAGGCCAGCGTCACGCCGACCGGCAATCGCCGCATGATCACCCGCACCGAGAGCCCGATGCGGATCAGCCAGTCGACGGCGAAGAGGATCACGGCGACCCAACTGGCATTTCCCATCATGCGGGCCGTTCTCTCGAAGTTCCAACGGGAAGAATCCTACGGAATTGCCCGGATCGTTGCCTTTCGTCGGGTGGGCATCGCCCACCGAACCCTCTTCGGCATCGGAAGATCGGTGGGCGGTGCCCACCCGACGAGAAACGAGTCTGCCAGGCGCCTCCGCGCCCGACGCCGCCGAGGTTCGATGCGGCGAGCCGGATCATAGAGTCTCGGGCGCGGTCCACGCAACATCGCGGTTCCGCCGTTGACGTTGACAGCGTGCCCCGATTCCCGAGGCCTGTCAACCGGGTTCGCTCACCGCTTCAGACGGCGGTCGTTTCCTCGACCATCTTCAGGAGGGTTTCGACGACGTCGAAGGCCGCGCGCGGGCGCGCCAGCCGTTGGACGTTGGCCTTCATGGCGGCGAAGCGGGCCGTGTCGTCGAGCAGTCGATCGATCTTGTACGTCAGAGTGGGCAGATTGTTGCAGCGAATGGCGCAGCCTTCTTCGAGCAAGTGGTCGCTGTTGCGCTCCTCCTGGCCGGGAATTGGGTTGACGACGACGAAGACCAGGCCGCTGGCCAGCGCCTCGGAGGTCGTCAGGCCGCCCGGCTTGCCCACGATCAGGTCGGACGCGGCCATGTACTCGTGCATTGCCGTCGTATAGCCGACGACCTTGAGATGCATGCGAGACGCCTTCGCCTGCGCGGCGGCCAGTCGGTCGAGACGGTTCTTGAGCGCCTGGTTGCGTCCGCAGATGGCGACGACCTGCGCCGGGAGCCGGAGCAAGAGAGTCATCACCGTCTCGATCCGACCGCCGCCAAAGCCGCCGGCCGAGACCAGAATGGTGGTCCGGTTCGGATCGAGGCCGAGTTTGCGACGCATCGCTCGGGTGTCGAGCGACTCGGCGAAGGCCGGGTCGATCGGGATGCCCGAGACGCGAATCTTCTCGGACGGCACGCCGAGTTCTTCCAGGTGGACGCGCGTTTCATCGAGCGCCACGAAGTAGTGTTCGTAATGGTCGCAGAGCCAGAGGGCGTGCACGTCGAAGTCGGTGATGACGATCGACTGATGAGTGACCAGTTGCTTGCGTTTGCGTGCCTTGAGCCAGGAGATGATCTCGGCCGGCAACGAATGGGTGCAGATGGTCAGGTCGGGCTGGTAGCTTTCCAGCAGCTTGACGAACGGCCTGGTATTGAGCTTGTCGAAGGCCAGCTTGCGGTTGCGGTTTTTCCAGGGCTTGTCGAACTGGTCGTAGAGCCAGCCGAGCACCTCGGGCATGGTGTTGACCATGTCGAGGTACATCTTGGAATACAGTGTTCGGAAAAGTGGATTTGTGTATTCCAGGATGTCGATATGACGAACCTGCCAGTCGGCGTCGGTCGCCGCGAAGGCCTTTTCCAGAGCCTGGGCCGCTCGCACGTGTCCGGCTCCGGCGGAGGCCGAGAGAATCAGGGCCCGTTTGCGGAACGGGTCGTGGAAGTCGCCGACCGACCAGGATCGTTGGCTCATCGAATGTCTCTCCCGAGGGGGGCGGCCAGGCGTTGCAGCGACTCCCGCAAACGATCGAACGCGTCGAAGTCGAGCGATTGAGCGCCATCGGAAAGCGCCTGGTCGGGCTGAGGGTGGACTTCGATCAACAGCCCGTCGGCTCCCGCCGCCAGGGCGGCCAGGGCCATCGGGGGCACGTGGTCGCGCTTGCCGGTTCCGTGGCTCGGGTCGACCACGATCGGCAAGTGCGAGAGTTGCTTGACCGGCGGAATGACGGACAGGTCGAGCGTGTTCCGGCTATGGTCGGAAAAGGTTCTCACGCCGCGCTCGCAGAGAATGACCTGGCGATTGCCTCCCGCCAGAATGTATTCGGCGGCCATGAGCCATTCTTCAAGAGTCGCCGACATTCCTCGCTTCAAGAGCACCGGTTTTCTCGTCTGCCCGACCCGCCGCAGAAGGCTGAAGTTCTGCATGTTCCGGGCGCCGATCTGGATGATGTCGGCCGTCTCGGCCACCGCCTCGGCGAAGTCGGTGTCCATCAGCTCGGTCACGATGCCGATTCCCGTGCGGTCTCGGGCCTTCGCCAGAATCTTGAGCCCCTCCAGCCCCATTCCCTGGAATGCGTAGGGGCTGCTTCTCGGCTTGAACGCCCCGGCTCGCAGCAATCGGACGCCTCGACTTGCGAGATGCTCGGCGGTTCGAAGGGTCATCGCCTCGTTTTCCACCGAGCAAGGCCCTGCGATGATCGTCAACCCGCCCGGGCCGATCGCTGTCTGAGGCGTCGACACCGTGGTGTCGTCCGGATGCATCTCCCGGCTCGCCAGCTTGTACGGCCGGGTCACGCGAATCAACTCGCGAACGCCCGGCAGCACCTCCAGCGTGCTCGGGTCGATCGCGCTCGTGTTGCCCGTGATGCCGATCGCCGTCCGGGTCGGGCCGGGCATCGGATGCGGCGTCAGACCCATCGCCCGGATCGACTCCAGGGCGCGTTCGATCTGCTCGGCGGTGGCGTGGCTTTGCATGACGACGAGCATGAGCGAGGCCCTGGGGTCGGAAAACGGCCCGCCGGACGGCCAGGATTCGACGACGGTTGCATGCTCGATTCTACTCGATGATTCAACGCCCGCACCGCGCGAAAAATCACGGTCCAGGCGCCGGTATTCAGGTTTGTCAGCGATCCACATGAGGATCTACGGAAACAAAGTGTCTGCTCCTGGTGTTTTTTTGTGGATTTTTGATCGATGATTCGTCAACTTGTTCCGTGCGGTGCGAGCAAAGGTGCTCGGAACCGTTCAACCCACCCTCAGTCTTCTAGGAGAGAAGGAGGACGCAGGCCATGTCGAGACGGATGTGGAAGTCTTGCCTCGGAGCGGCCATACTCGTGACACTGCTTTCGGCCGCTCCCGTTGGCGCGTCGGTGATTGTGGGGGGCATCACGTTCGATGACGATGCCTTCGCTGACACGCTCATCTCGTCGTCCGGAAGCTACACGGTCGGTGGCAACACGACGGACCTGACGACGGCGGTCGTCGGTTACGACGTGGACAATTACGCCTATTCGTTCTCAAGTGGCGCGTATCTGGAGCTAGGATTCACCGACAACGTTATTGTGAACGACACAGGTGACGATGTAGCGCTCTTCGAGCTGGGACTGCCCGACACGTTCAAGTTCTCGCTGACGATTGGCGGGGTCACCAAGGAGTATCTAACCGTTGGCACCGGCTACACGGGGGCGGGTTTCGCCCTGAACGTGGCCAGGATCAACCTCGATGACTTCGGCGTCGCCGCCGGTGCCTCGATCAGCTCGATCGTGATCGGTATGGATGTCCTTGCGAGTGGCGGCACAGTCCCCTCGTTCACGGCGGCCGGCGCGCTCAACTCGCGGAGCAACGGCGTTCCCGAGCCAAGCACGATCGTGACCGGCGGCCTGGCGGCCGTGATGGGCCTGGGCTACGGCTGGCGCCGGAAGCGGCGCTCCGCCGCCTGAGACGTTTTTGCAGATCCCCTCCAGGGAAATGGCCCGTTCCGTGATCGTCGGAGCGGGCCTTTCGCGTTCGTGGATCGCGTCGCGATCAGGGCGGCTCGGGAAGAACTTCGCGGCAGGGCGTCCCGAACTCTCGCGGCGATCCGGACCTTTGGTTAGTCTGGACGCCGTGCGGGGCCTTGCCGCCCTCTCCGAGCATCGACGTTTTCCGCATCGCAAGACGGGGAGCCTGTACCCATGAACCGGACCCACGCACGAGCCGTCGGGCGGCTTGTCCTTGGTTTGGCCGTCTCGACCGTGTCGCTTGCCCTCGCCGACGACATCCCACGTCCCGAGCACCCATGTCCCGACGCCGTGCGGGAACACTGGGCCAACCTCAACGGCAAGTGGGAGTTCCGCTTCGACGCGATGGACGTCGGCCAGAAGGAGGCGTGGTTCCAGCCCGGCGCCGAGGGGTTCGATCGCACCATCGTCGTGCCCTTCCCCTGGGAAAGCGAACTCTCCGGCATCCACAAGCCGACCGGAGCGCCGAAGGTCGGCTGGTATCGCCGCACGTTCCAGGTCCCCGACGACTTCCCCCGGGATCAACACGTCTGGCTTCGATTCGGAGCCGTTGACTGGCATGCCGACGTCTGGGTCAATGGCACGCACGTCGCCGAGCACGACGGCGGTTACACCCCGTTCGAGGCCGACATCACCGACACCTTGAAGAGGGACGGCGAGAACGTCGTGGTCGTCCGCGCCTTCGACCCGACCGACCCGAGTCTGCCGACCGGCAAGCAGGTGAACTGGTACACCACCACGTCGGGCATCTGGCAGACCGTCTGGCTCGAAGCGAGGCCGGAGGCCTACATCGGCCGTTTCACGATCACGACCGAAATCCATCCGCCCCGCGCGACGATCCTCGCCGGCGTGCTTTCGCGGGGCAACGGGGGCCTCCACACCCTGACGGTTCGCTCGGACGACCCGACGGTGGCGAGTGGACTCGGGAAGTCCTCCGTCGCGACGAACAACTCGGGGATCGTGGCCGAGATGATTCGCGCCGAGGTCGATGTCCGCGAGCCCAAGCTCTGGACCCCAGACTCCCCCCATCTCTACGACGTCACGCTCGAGTTGAAGGATGCCGACGGCAAGGTGATCGACACCGTGAAGACCTACTTCGGCCTTCGCACGATCGCCCGGGGCAAGGTCGGCGACGAGCCGTTCGAACGCGTCCTGCTGAACGGCAAGCCCATCTATCTCCGAGGCGCCCTCGACCAGTCGTTCAACCCCAAGGGAATCTACACCGCACCAAGCGATGAATTCCTGAAGCGCGACATCGAGCTCGCTCGCTCCTTCGGCACCAACTTCCTCCGCATCCACATCAAGCCCGACGAACCGCGTCGCCTCTACTGGGCCGACAGGCTCGGCATGCTCATCATGCAAGATATGCCGAACACCTGGCAGCAGAACGAGCGCGCACGCAAGGCCTGGGAAGCGACGATGCGAGAAACCGTCGCCCGGGACCGCAACCATCCCGCCATCTTTGCCTGGGTCGACTTCAACGAGACCTGGGGCCTCGGCTCCCCTCCGCAATACAAGGCCGACAAGGACACCCAGCAGTGGGTCAAGTCGATGGTCGCCCTCACCCGAGAGCTCGACCCGACCCGGCTCGTCGAGGACAACTCCCCCTGCAACTACGACCACGTCTCCGGCACCGACCTCAATAGCTGGCACTTCTACATCGACGATCACGAGACCGCTCGCCAGCACATCGAGAACGTCGTCGCCCAGAGCGAACCCGGCAGCGCGTTCAACTACTGCCCGGATGAAAAGATGAATTCGGCGCCGCTCATCAACAGCGAATACGGCGCCGTCTCGGCCGGCGGCGGAGACCGCGACATCTCCTGGGGCTTCCGCGACCTGACCACCCAGTTGCGCAAGTATCCAAAGATCCAGGGATACATTTATACCGAGCTGACCGACATCGAGTGGGAGCACAACGGCTTCGCCAACTACGACCGCTCGCCCAAGACGTTCGGCTACGACGCCTTCGTGCCGGGCATGACCGTCGCCGACCTCCAGGGCCCCGACTTCGTCGGCTACGACGGTCCGCCCGCCATCGTCGCGAAGGTCGGCGAGACGATCGGCGTGCCCCTGTTCGTCAGCCACTACTCTGATCGCGTCGAGCCGCCCGTGCTCAAGTGGTGGATCACCGGCGTCAATGAGGAGGGCGAGACGACTCGGATCGCGCCTCGCGAGCGGCCCGTCGAGTGGGAGCCGTACGGCGTCAAGGCGCAGAAGCGGATCGCGTTCAAGATTCACGAGCCGTTCGTCGGGGCCGTCGCCCTGACGCTCGAGGACAAGGACGGCCATCGCATCGCCGCCAACTTCGTCAACATCGTCGTCAAGCCCGAAACCCCCCTGCCCCGCGTCGAGCGCCTCGGCGATCACGAGGTGGCCCTTCGCTTCTCACCCGCCGATATCGCCAGCGCCCGATGGTCGGGCGGCTTCGACACGACGAACGGCAAGGTCTCCGGACGAGGTCAGGGCTCGTTCGTCTATCATCTGAAGGTGCCGAAGGCCGTCGCTCTCTCCCATCCCACGGGATTCCGCCTCCGCTTCGAAGTGGCCTCGAAGGCCGCTCGTGAGAAGGTCGACTGGCCCGAACGGGTCAACCCGCAAGACTATCCCCAGACCGACGCGAAGACCTGGCCGTCCTCGCTCCTGATCCGGCTCAACGGCGCGCGCGTCATCGGCGTCAGTCTGCGAGACGACCCGGCCGATGCCCGGGGCGTTCTCTCGCACCTCGCGAAGCGCGATCACGGCAGCTATGGCCAGCTCATCGACACGGGCCACCCCCTGCCCAACAGCGCCAAAGCCGACATCGCCGCTGGCGAGCCCTTGATCCTCCGCCTCAGCGTCCCCGACGAGGGTGAAACCGCCGGCGGCCTCGCGATCTACAGCGCCGAGACGGGTGCGTACCCTTGCGATCCCACCCTGATTCTCGAAACCGACGACGAGCTGCCCCAGGATCTCGGCGTCGATCCGAACGCCCCCGTCGCGATCGAAACGCTCGCCTCGCGGCGCGTCGCCATCCTCGCTCCCGGCGACTCGGGCCGCGACCACGCCACCAACTGGGCGTACACCACCAAGGACCCCGGCGACGGCTGGTCCAAATCCGACTTCGACGACCGTTCTTGGTCGCGAGGCCCGGCCGGCTTCGGGACCCCCGGCACGCCCGCCGTCCGGATTGCCACGCCCTGGAACACCGACCGCATCTGGCTCCGCGCCACGGTCGACCTGCCGAAGATCGGGCCAGATGATGCCCTGACGCTCCACCTCTTCCACGACGAGGACGTCGAGATCTTCGTCAACGGCGAACGCCTCTACCGGGCACGCGGCTACCTCACGAGCTACCAGGATCTTCCGCTCGAACCGTCGCAAAAGGCGCTGTTCCATCCCGGACGCAACGTGATCGCCGTCACCTGCAAGCAGACTGGCGGCGGCCAGGGCGTCGACGTCGGCCTGGGAATGCTCAAATCCAAGTAATGCACAAGTGTTGTCGCCTGAGGAGGGAGCGGGGACTGGCTCCGAGACGGCCAATCCCCGATTCCCGCTCACCGGCCCTTCACGACTTCGCCGAAGGCTCCTTGGCTCCCTCGCTCGCGTCGGAAAACGCCGCGGACAGCGGTGCGCGGACCGTCAATACCGGGCACTCGGCGTGTCGCAGGACCTGCTCGGTCACGCTGCCCAGCAAGATCCGGCTCAGGCCGGTTCGGCCGTGGGTCCCCATCACGATCAGGTCCGCCTGGGCCTCCTTGGCCGCGTCGGCGATCACCTCGGCGGCCGGTCCTTCCCGCATCACGTGCTCGACTTTCACGCTCGGGTCGTGCGGCTCGAAGGTTTTGAGCCGATCCATCAGCAGGTTCGGCTCGTTGGCCGGAAGGTCGATGATCGCCCCCGGCTCGCCGGGCACGAACGGCGGTTCCACCACGTGCAGCACGATCACCCGAGCGCCGTAGTCTCTCGCCAGGGCGCAGGCCATCCGGAACGCATAGAGCGAGCGGTCCGAGAAGTCGGTCGGATACAGGATCGTCTTGATCGGCAACATGATCGGATGAGCTCCCCTGGTTGACAACGGGATCGACGCATTCTCCGACTTCGACCAAAACCTCGCAAGTCACGACACCGCCATCTCGGCGGGCTGGGCCGCCTCTCGAATCTGGAATCGCGCGTCGAGGTTCTCCAGAATGTGCGTGATGCCGCCGTATTCGAGCTCGCTGAAGGGCAGCATGGCCGCGCCCGAGAACCCTTGGCGTCGCAACTCCATGGCCTTGGTGGCGGCCCGGTCTCGCACGGTGTCCCAGAACGGGTGGGCGAACAGGTCCATCGGCTCGGTGAAGGTGCCGTTGTGCACGCAGAAACCCAGGCAACTGACGATCGGCGGACCGTCGAAGTAGCTGCAGCCGGTGCCGCTTGGAACCGGCATCAACGGTCCGACATGGCTGCCCCGCATGAACCCGCCGACGTAATGCGCCAGGCTGTAAGGCGCCAGGATTTCGCCCGTCGCCGGGAAGTGCTTCTGCGCCCGGACCAGCAAGACCGGATCGTCCTTGCCCGTGTACTTCCCGGCGATGTTGTGCAGCCTCGTCGTGCTGGCCGCAACGGCCTGTTCGCCGTTGTGCCGGCTGTAAATGGCCTCGACCACGTACCGATCGTTGTCGCGCAGCAACGCGGCCAGGTTGTACAGGTCGTCCGGCAGGTCGAGCTCGATCACCCGGTCCCCCTCGGTGTAGTTCACGTCCATGACGCGGAACCGATACCCCTTGGTGATCTCTGGGCTGAGCAGCAGGCCAGCCGTGTTCATCGGATCGGCGAAGGCCAGGTAAAGCGGCAGGTTGTACGCGCCCGGCTCGGTCTTGTCGGCCATGAACATCAGGAAGGGCTCGTTCGGGCGCTCCTCGAACTCCATCTCGGCGACCGCCGGCCCAAGCCCTCGCACGTTCCCGCTGAACGCGTCCTTCAGCAGGTCCTGACCCGCGCCATAAAGTCCCTGATCCTTCGCCGCTGCGGACCCCGCCTTGAACGCGTCCCACGCCATCCGGTGGACGTCGGGATGTCCGACCCCCTTGTTGTGGCTCATCAGGATGGCGATATCATCCCCCGTCGAGCTGATATGCGCATCGCTCACGAGCCCCGTTCCATGCTTGCGAACATAGTCGCGGATCGTCTCCATCAGCCGCGCGCTCGGAGCGACGTGCCCGCCAATGCTGCCCACATCCGCCTTGATGATGCTCAAGGTTGTCTTCATGGCTTGTCTCCCTTTCGTTCGGCTCGAGTGTCGATCCGGTCGGCGAGAGCAGCGAACCTCCGCTCACTCCGAGGAGCATCCCTCACACGCTCGCCAGGCCCCAGGCAAACCACAAAAAAACCCCAGCCATGCGATTTCATCGCACGCCGGGGCCGCCATAGCCAGACACGTGTTGCCCTTCGCGAGCAAGCGCCTTCAGGATATGTCGAGTCGTACGGGAGTGTCAAGGCCCACCCGACCTCGCGTCCCCTCGACGTTCTCTTCCTCGTTGGCCTCTCCTCCGGCAAGGAAATCCCTCATCGGGAATCGATCTCTCAACCAATTGTGAAAAAGATAAAACGTTTAGGAATTCTTTTTTTTGAACGCGCCACGCCCCCTCCGCGATGTTCTGAAGCGGGCATCAGGCGAAGTACCATTGCGCGCGGCGGGCGATCTCGGGATAATCGATGCCGAAGGCACACGCGTCCCGAAGCGCTTCGAGGTTCGCCGTCGAGGCATCGCGGGCCGAGGCCGGCAGGGCCCGGTAGAGCGTGCGCGACTGGGGGTTGATGTCTTGTTCGAAGTAGGTGACGTAACGCGCGATGTCTCGGTAGGCGTACGACGTCGAGCCAACCTTCGCGTCGCACGACGGGCAGCCGGGGCACATCGTGCGGCGGCTGGCGAGCACGACGTCCCTCAGCCGATCGACCAGCGCGACGTCGAGCGGCGCCTTGTAGTTATGGGCGGCGGCGATGCTCGACTTCATCTGGTCGAAGTTCCGCACCGAGTTGCAAATCGCCGAGATCCTCGGGTCGCTCCAGACCGCGTGCAGGATCGCCTGGTGCGTGCTCAGGCCCAGTTTCTCGAACTCGGGAAGCCGCTTGGGCACCTCGCCCGCGTGCCGCAAGGTCTTCATCGCGATCAGGCCGATGCCCTTCTCGTGGCAGGCGGTCAGGGCCCGATCAAAGGCCCCGCCTCGCTCGTAGAACGGCGTGTACTGCACCATCAAGGCGTCGAGGAACCCGCCGTCGGCCGCCGCCTGGATGTACTCGGGGCCTCCGTGGCACGAGAACCCGACCATCTTCACCTTGCCCGAGTCCTTCAGTTTCTCGGCGACCTTGCGGAACACGTCGCTCTTGCCCCAGTTCACCGAGTCCGCGCCGTAGACCTCCGGGCAAAGCTGGTGGATGAAGTACAGGTCGAGATAATCGGTGCCAAGCGCCTCGAGCCGGTTGTCGATCATCTCCAGAAGCTGTTCCGGCCCCCTCTGGGTGGGATAGTCCTTGGAGACGAGGAACACCTCCTTGCGGCGCTCGGGATGCGCGGCGAACCACGCGCGATAGCGCCCCTCTTCCTCCGCGTGGCCGTACTTCTGCGCGGTGTCGAAGTACCGCATGCCGAGCGCCCATCCCATGTTGATCAGTGACCGGGCGCTCGAAGCCGCCATGTCGCCGCCGAGCGCCAGCATCGGCACCATCGGACCATGACGGCCGAGTTTCCGGGTCGGCAGGAGCGTCGGTTTCGCGGCCTTCTCATCCCCTGCCGCTCCTCGCGTCAACGGCTCCGCCGCGCGCAACGACCCCGCCGACAGCGCCCCCACGCCCGCCGCCCCGAGACCCTGGAGAACAACACGACGACTGATCTGCGAATCCGAATTCATGATCAAGTCCCCCAGAATCCCATACTTTCACGGGCAGGATGAGACGAAAACCCTCGCCTCCCAAGGCGCGCCACCCGCCGCCGGTCACCGGGCGCGGGACGATTGCGGTATCATAACCATCAAGCATTGCACAATGAAGGTTAAACCTTCCCCGAAAACCCGGTCACGATAAGAGAAGCGCGGCGAGGCCCTCCTACGGAATCGTCGGAATCAATCCGTTGCGCTTTCGAAGGGTGAGCATCGCCCAACCCGAACGCCACGAGGTTCCGCGGCGATTCCGCCTTACTCACCTCGTGAACGTCGTGCAACACCCCGGGGATGCAGACGGTCAGCACCTTGAGCCGCCCGAAAACCCACCGAGCCAGGTCGGCGACGGAGCAAAACAAAAAAAGCCGTCCCCTTACGGTGACGGCTCGGTGCCCCCGCAGGGGCATTGCCCGCGAATGTTTCGTCTTTGTTGCGAAAAGACGCGCGGGCTCGGATCGTTTACACTACCTCATAATAGACTCCATCCCTCCTCGTTTGTCAACAGTCTTGTTCTGGAGAAGCCACAATGGCACGCACGCTCGGGCTCGACATCGGCTCCAACTCGATAGGATGGGCGCTGGTTGACGACGACTCGAAAACGCCTGGTATCGTGGGAATGGGCGTCCGAGTCTTCCCCGAGGGCGTGGACCGCGACCAGAAAGGTGCTGAGAAATCCAAGAATGAGCAGAGACGAATCGCTCGCGGAATGCGACGCCAAATCGCCAGGCGGGCACGCCGTAAAGCCGTCCTCCGGCGCGCGTTGATCGAAGCCGGGATGTACCCCTCCGATCCCGTCGCGCGACGTGAATTCGACCAGCTCGATCCCTATGCCCTCCGCGAGCGCGCCTTGCGGGAGCGCCTGGAGCCGTTCGAGATCGGCCGCGTGCTCATCCACCTGAATCAGCGCCGCGGTTTCCTTTCGAACCGCAAGGCCGATCGCTCCAAGAAGGACGAGAGCAAAGGAATGCTCAAGGAGATCAGCGAGCTGGAGACCCAACGCGATGGCCGCACTTTGGGACAGCACTTCGCCGGCCTCCTCGCCAGCAATCCGCATCAACGGGTGCGCGGAAAGCATACACACCGGTCAATGTTCCTCGACGAATTCGAACGGATCTGGGAATTTCAGCGCCCCTTCCATCCCGCGTTGCTCACCGAGACGCTCAAGTACGGGAAACGGGGCCGGCTCGATTACCCCAGAGAACCCGAAACTCTCAGGAACCGGCGCCACAATTCCCTGCTCAAGGAGTACGGACTCCACGGCATCCTGTTCTTCCAACGGTCGATGTACTGGCCGAAGTCGGTCATCGGTGCCTGTGAGCTCGAGCCCAAGCAGAAGCGATGCCCGCGCGCCGACCGCCAATATCAGCGGTTCCGCATCTTGCAGGAGGTCAACAACCTGGAGGTCATCAACGCCCGCGGGCTCTCACGGAACCTAACCCCCGAGGAGCGAACGAAGATCATCAGCCTGCTTGCGACCAAGAAGGAGCTCACCTTCGACGAGCTGCGCGCAAAGCTCCATTTGCAGGAGGGAGACAGCTTCAACCTGGAACGCGGTGAGCGGCGCAAGCTCCTGGGCATGGAGACCGACGTCCGGTTGTCGAAGAAGGACCTGTTCGGCACGTCGTGGAACAAGCGCTCGGAAGACCAGAAGAACGCCATCGTCCGCAGCCTGATCGACGACGACGAGCATCAGATTCGCCAGAAGGCCGTCGAGGAGTGGGGATGCTCCGAGGCGCTGGCCGAATCGCTGGTCGCTCTCGACCTTGGAGACGGCTATGCGTCGTTGAGCCTCGTCGCCATCAAAAGGCTTCTACCCCACCTCGAGGGCGGCCTGCGGTTGATGGGCAACGATCCCTCCGACTCCGCCCTCCATGCCGCCGGATACCTCCGGCCCGACGAGCGGGTCATCCATCAAAGGGATCACCTGCCGACCCCGCCCGAGATCACCAACCCGCTTGTCCGTCAGGCCCTCTTCGAGGTGCGCAAGCTGGTCAACGCCATCATTCGCGAGTACGGCAAGCCCGACGCCATCCACGTCGAGCTGGCCCGCGAGGTTCAGGGCGGTCTTGAACAGCGCAAGGCATACAACCTCCGTATCCGAGATCGGGAAAAACAACGCGAAGACGCCGCGAACGAGATCCGAACCCTCGGCCACAAGCCCACCCGCGAGGCCATCCAGCGCTACCTGCTCTGGAAGGAACAGGGCGAATGCTGCCTCTACTCCGGCCGCCCCATCAGCCCGGCCCAGCTCTTCGGCGGCGAAGTCCAGATCGACCACATCCTCCCCGAGTCGCGCAGCCTCGACAACTCCATGGCCAACAAGGTCGTCTGCTTCCGCGACGAGAACGACGCCAAGGGGAACCGCACCCCCTACGAGTGGCTCGCCGAGTCCAATCCCAGGAAGTTCGACGACATCCTCCAGCGCGCCGCCAAGCTCCCCATCGAGGTCCGCAACGGAAAGCGGTTGAAGATCGCCGCGAAAAACGTCGAAATCAACGAATTCATCAACCGCCAGCTCACCGACACCGCCTATATCAGCCGCCAGGTCCGGGCCTACGTCCAATGCCTGGGCACCGACGTCGTTTGCACCAAGGGCCAGTGCACCGCCGAACTTCGGCATATGTGGGGCCTTGACACCGTGTTGCGCGACGATGGCCTGAACCTCAAGAATCGCGAGGACCACCGCCATCACGCCGTCGATGCCCTGGTGATCGCACTCACCACCCGATCACGTCTTCAACAGCTTGCGCGAGCACGCAACCGGTTCGCCCCCGTCGAGCTTCCGATCCCCTGGGAGACCTTCCGCGACGACGCCCAGCGCCTCGTGGACGGCATTTACGTGTCCCACCGCGCCGAGCGCAAAATCCACGGCGCCTTGCACGAGGAGACGATCTACGGACCCACCTCCAAGCCGCATCGCGACACCGGGGACCCACGGCCGCACGCCAAGGGCTGGATCGAGCAAAAGGACGTCTATGTGCTCCGCAAGAACCTCGAAGCTCTCTCGCCCGCCGAGGTCGGCAAGATCCGCGACCCACGCGTGAAGGAGCTCGTCCTGGAACGGCTTCGCGCCCACGGCATCGACCCCGACGCGAAGGGCGCGAAAATCCCCAAGACCGTCTGGGTCGATCCCGAGCCCCTGCGCATGATCGGCTCGCGAGGCGCCGACAGGTCGCCGAACGCCCCCATCATTCGCAGGGTTCGCCTCCTGAAAACGGACGAGACCATCCGCCCCATCCGCTCCGGCGAGCGCACCGCCTACGTCAAGCCAGGCAGCACCCACCACATCTGCCTCTTCGAGCTGCCCGGAAGCACGCCCCAGAAGCCCAAACGCGATATGGTCGCCGTCAGCATGCTCGACGCCGCCAAGCGGGCAATGCGGGGAGAACCACTCATCCAACGCACGCACCCGACAATCCCACAGGCCCGTTTTCTGTTCTCCCTCAGCCGAGGGGAGACGGTCTGGGGCACCATTCAAGGACGCGAGGGGCTCTACTGTTACCGCACCGCGGCCTCGACAACGGGCCAAATGGTGTTCATGTCTCACCTCGACGCCCGACCCGCCTCAAAAATTAAAACCAAGATCACGGCCATGCCCAATACCTTGCAGGCCACGAAAGTCACAGTCGACATCCTCGGCCGAATCCGCCGCGCGAACGATTGAGCCGCTCGCCGATCGCTCAGGATCGGCTGACGTGTACGTCAAGCCGCGTGTTGATTTTTCTCCACAGGCCCGATCCAGGCTCCGCGCCGGGCGAATGCCTCTTCGCCCGGCGTTTCGCGACGATCCCGCCCCCCAGGGAGGAAACCACGCGCGACCCACAAGGAGGAAAGATGATCAAACGTACACTCGAAATCTCACGCGAGCCAGCACATCTCTGCGTGCGGCTCGACCAGCTTCTGCTCAAGCGCGGCGACGAGATTGTGGGGTCGGCCCCGTGTGAAGACCTCGGGGTCGTCGTGGTCGACCACCCCCAGACGACCTACACCCATGGCGCCCTGAGCCGCATGGCCGACGCGGGCGCCGTGGTCATTCTGTGCGGCCGCGACCATCTCCCGAACGCGATGGTCCTGCCGCTACCCAGCCACACCGAGGTGGTCTGGCGAATCGCCGATCAGATCGCCGCCTCGCGCCCCTTGCAAAAGCGGCTCTGGCAGCAGATCGTCCGGGCCAAGATCCTGGCGCAGGCCGGCAACCTCGCGGCCGATAGCCCCACCCGACGCAAGCTCCGGCTCCTGGCCCGTGACGTCCGCTCGGGCGATGCCGGCGCTCGCGAGAGCCACGCGGCCCGCCTCTACTGGTCGGCCTGGCTGACCGATCAGCCAGGATCGGAGGAGCCAGCGGTGGATTCGGGTGCGCGCCGGCCGCGGAGCGACACGGTCCGTTTCCGACGCGATCTCGACGGCGACGGCCTCAACGCCCTGCTCAACTATGGCTACGCCATTCTCCGCGCCGCCGTGGCCCGCGCCATCGTCGCCGCCGGACTCCACCCGGCGCTCGGCCTGCAACACGCCAATCGGAGCAATGCCTTCTGCCTGGCCGACGACCTGATGGAGCCATTGCGGCCCCTCGTCGATCGCCGCGCTCGCCGCCTCTGGTGGGCCGGACAACGCGTGCTCGATCAGCCGACCAAGGCCGACCTCATCGACGTCCTTACCGAGGAGGTCTTCATCGACGACCGCTCCGGACCGCTCATGGTGGCCCTGCACCGCTACGTCGCCAGCCTCGTCCGTGCCCTCCGGCGCGAGACGAAAAGCCTCATGATCCCCCGTGCCCATCCCCGGTCATGAACCATGGAACTCTCGAGCTACCGAGCCATGTGGAACGTCACCATGTTCGACCTGCCGGTCGATACCAGGGAGGCCCGCCATGCCTACACCGTCTTCCGCCGCTTCCTGCTCCGCGACGGCTTCTCCCGTTTGCAGTTCTCCGTCTACGGCCGGCATTGCCCCAGCGAGGAAAATGCCGCCGTCCATGTCCGCCGCATCGAACAGAACGTCCCCCCCGACGGCCAGGTCCGCATCCTCACCGTTACCGACAAGCAATTCGAGAGGATGCGCATTTTCTGGGGGAAAATGCGCTCCTCTCCGGAACAGCCTGGGCCTCAGCTCATGCTTTTTTGAAGGGCGTCTGGTCGCAACTCCAGACGCCCCCCAGACTTCGGGCAGAGGTAGTGTAAACGATCCGAGCCCGCGAGCAATCCGCAACGTCCGTCCAGTAGGGACACCGTGACACCCTAGTGTAAACGATCCGAGCCCGCGAGCAATCCGCAACTGCTTGATAACGATGTGCATCTATCATCTCAGTGTAAACGATCCGAGCCCGCGAGCAATCCGCAACCTCCGTCCACAAAGGCCGGCGTCGCGGCCGAGTGTAAACGATCCGAGCCCGCGAGCAATCCGCAACCCGGTCCGAAGCCCGCCTGCGCGAACACATAGTGTAAACGATCCGAGCCCGCGAGCAATCCGCAACCGTCCGCCGATCGGTGGATGATCGAGCCGTCAGTGTAAACGATCCGAGCCCGCGAGCAATCCGCAACCTTTTGCGAGAGATAGCGC
>CAZRGV010000084.1:0-2509 GCA_964599655.1 uncultured Isosphaeraceae bacterium
GCCAATCCCCATCCCGGCCGACTACGACGGCGACGGCAAGGCCGACCTCGCCGTCTTCCAGCCCGCGACCTCCACCTTCTTCATCGCCCGGTCGACCGGTGGAAACCAGGCCATCCCGTTTGGCCAGGGAACCCTCGCCGGAGGCCAGCCAATCCCCATCCCGGCCGACTACGACGGCGACGGCAAGGCCGACCTCGCCGTCGCTCGACCGACGACCGCCCAGTGGTTCCTGAGGCAATCCAGCGAAGGGGCAACGGGCCTCACGCTCGATCCCGCCGTCACTCCGTTTCCAACAACAGGAATTTCCGTGTGGCCTCAACTCACAGCGCAGTACCAGACCCAGGCGGCTCAGAGCGGCAGCAACGTGCTCTTTCTCGGTGATTCGATCACATACTTCTTCGGCGACTCGACCCGGGCTGACCGCGGTTCGTCGGTTTGGAGAACCCAGATCGCCCCGTACTACAAGGCGGTCAACTTCGGCATTCCGGGCGACGTGACCCAGGGGGTGCTTTGGCGAGTTTTGCATGGAGAGTTGGCGGCCAAACCGAAGGTCGTCGTGCTTCAGATCGGCACAAACAATCTCGGGCCCGGCCTCAATCAGTCTCCGGCGGAAACCGCGCGAGGAATCGAAGCGGTCGTGCAAGCAATTCAGCAGGTCTCACCAACAACGAAAATTCTTTTGATGGGTTTGTTCCCTCGCGGTGAGTTCCCCAGCAACCCGCTCCGTCAGGAGATTCGCGACGTCAACGCGCGGATTGCCTCACTCGATAACGGCCGCACGGTGCGTTTCCTCGATATCGGCAACCAGTTCCTCCGCGCCGACGGCTCGCTCTCCCCGTTCGTGATGTCGGACTTCCTGCACCCGACCGCGCTCGGGTATCAGATCTGGGCCAGCTACCTCAGGCTGCCACTGATGACCCTGCTCGCGAGCTGAGTCGCCAGCGTTCGCCGCCTCAGTCGAGGGGAGGCGGAGATGGCTTCATCGCCTCGAACCCTGCCCCCCATGTGAAGCGGTGCCAGCTCCTCTCCCAACGCGACTGAGGCACGATCGTCCAGTCCGGGCCCAGCGTCACCGTCGAGGCCGCGACGATCAGCGCCAACAGGGCCAGGCCCCACCACGGCCAGCTTCGAGCCCAGGCGGACACCCCATGACCGTTACCCAGGGGCGGGCACCGCAAAGGCAGAACCATCAGCACGACCGCTACAACCAGACCAGCGATCGAAAGGATCAACCCCGGGATGAAGCCCACAGGTCGGTAAGTGAACGTAATCGTATGCGTTCCCTTCGGTACGAAGACCGCCCGGAAGGCGACGTGGGCCGGTCGGACCGGGACCGGCTGGCCGTCGAGCGTCGCCGACCAGCCCGGATCGTAGGTATCGGCCAGGAACAGGTAACCGGCGGACCGGGCCTGAACCTCGATCTCGATTCGCTCGGGCACCTCGGAGACGATCCGAGCCGAGCCTTCGGCCTTGGCGTCGGTCGGCAGCGGCTGGTCGGGGTCCTCGACGACGGGCCTCGTCCTCGACGCGCTGCCCAGCGCCAGCAAGGCTCGAGCCGCCGCGCGTTCGTCGTCGGCGTAGACCGGTCGGCCGAGGAACCGGAGCCGGGGAAGAACCTCGGGATTGCGGTGAATGTAGACGATGCCCTGCTTCACCGCCGGGCCAAGACGGTCGGTGCTGGGCGTGGCGGTGAGGATGTGACTGAGCCCTCCAAGATCGAGCTGGGCGCGTCGGAAGGCCAGCACGGTTGCGGTGTCCGGATCGCCAGGCTGTGGTGGGCGAGGACCACCGGGTCGAGACGGGTCGAGATCGGCGCCGGCCTCGGTGAAGCGGAGGCGGCGGTTCGAGAGGATCGGCGTTTGGCCGCCGGTCGTGCGAAGACCCCAGACCGGTGCCAGGCTCCAGGCCAGAAGCTCCCGGACCGCGAGGAAGTCCACGGGCCTGGAGGCATACCCCGGCTCGCCCGAGGACATCGTGGCCTCGGCGTAGATCCGGATCACGTCCGGCTGGCCCTTGAGCCAGACGGCGCTCGGAGGAGGAACGGTCCAGTAGTCGGGCGAGACCGTGGGGACGTCGTGCCAGTGCGCGCCGAGCAGGTCGGCCATCAGCAGAACGGGCAGAGCCGAAGCCATCCAACGGCGGCGACGGGAAACCGTCGTTCGCGACGCCCAGAAGGCGGTTACCCAGGCCAGCAACGCGAGGACGAACGTCCGGATCGTCGCGATCGTGAGCTCGTCCCCCAGCCAACGATAGCGATCGATATGGTACTTCAGCCGCCATCGGCTCGCCTCGGTCCATGCGGGCGAATAGACGTAAATAAGAATCGGAATGGAAGCGACAACGAGAAGTCCGATCACGACCAACGCCGGGCGAATGCGCACGAGACCGGGCCGTGAAAGCCGATCAACCCCCACCGCCGCCAGGGCCGAAACGGCCACCGTCAGCCAGAGGTGATAGCGCACGGGCACTCGACCTCGGCCGAGGATCGGAAGGCGGTGCAAGCCATCCA
>CAZRGV010000084.1:2541-27036 GCA_964599655.1 uncultured Isosphaeraceae bacterium
TCAAGAGGAACGCGACACCGGCCAGGACCAGCCAGAACCCGACCCAGCGATCGCGGTAGGCCGCCGCGCCGACGAGCGCCAGGGCAAGTCCGACAATTCCAAGGTATGTGTTCATCTCATGATAGGGATAGAAGCCGTCCATCCAGTCGGTGTCGCGAGCCCTGGTCCCGTACGCCTCGCGAACGAGCACGGTCGGGAGCAGTTCCGGATGCCACGAGCCGAACGTCAGGTCGTCCCAGGTCATCTCGGCGCGGGGGGTCCGGTCGATCAGCTCCTTCGACGGCAGCCACTGCACGGCCGAAAGCACCACGGCCAGCAAGCCCATGCCGATGACGGCCCCGATCGCGAAAGCGCGTCGCGCCAGACCTTGCTCGACCACCGCGCGATACGCGCCATAAAGCCCCAGCGCCAGGCCCGTGAGGATCGTGTCTTGCAGGTGTCCCGCGAAGACCTGACAGGCGAGCGCGACCGCGCCCAGCGCGATTGCCCAGAGCCGTCCACCGTCCCAGGCCACTTCCAGCGCCCAGAAGGCCAGCGGGACGCTGGCCAGGGCGTTGATCATGCTCGTGTGAACGAAGTGGGCCCAGGTGAACCCGCCGAGGCCGAGAATCGCGGCGCCGGTCAGGGCTCCCGACGCTCCGACATGCCGTCGGAGCCAACCGTAGCCACCCAGGCCCGTCAGCCAGATCGACAGGATCGTGTCGAGGTTGAACGCCTGCCAGGTGGGAAGCCAGGGATAAAGGACATATTTCAACGGATGCAGATAACCCGCCTGACTCTCGCTGTAGAGCGGATGACCGCAATAAAGCCCGGGGATCCATCGCGAGAACCGCCCTTCGCGAAGCTCCCGCGCGAAGAAGTCGCGGTACGGGTAGTTGATCTCGGTGATGTCGAAGTAGAACAGGGCGCGCCGGAGGCTCACGACGTCCCAGAAAAAGGCGGCGACCACGGCCGTCCAGACGAAGATTGCCAGCGCGTCGGGCCAGCCCCAGGGCTTTTGCTCGGGTTGCCAGAGCGACTCCGCCGCGTTGACCGTGACCGGTTTCGACACGCCTTGCCTTTCCTCTCCACGAGCTCAGGGCCAGTCGATAATCCAGAGACCTGGCGACTCGGCCAGGATGCGCCCGCCTTGCTGCAAGGCGAGCTGCCGGTAGAACGGCCCTCGGGCGTCGGCACGGGCGATCAAGACGCGAGGCCGGTGTCCTGGCAAGTCACGCGACCATTCCGGAAATCGATCGGGGTAGTCCGGGTAGGGCACCCCTTCGACCCGCCCGCCGGTCAGGAACGAGAGGCGGTAAACATCCCAGTAGCCGCCGAAGATTTGAGTGACCTCGGGATGCGCCCGGAGCCATTCGAGCGATGGGTCGTCGAGTGGCTGGCGAACCGGGCGGAGCAGGCCGTCGACCCAGCCAAAGCGCTGATACCATCGCGCCGTGTCGAGCGTTGTCAACAACGCCAGAGCCGTCGCCAGCAACACCGCGACGGCAAGGCCGCCGCCACCTCGCCTCGCCTGCCATTCCAGGAAGAGCCCAAAGCCGATCGGCCAGGGAACGAGGAGGAAGACGAGATAGCGGTAATTGTCGGAGTTGTAAATATTCCGATTGACCAGGAATCCCACGATCACCACGAGTGACGAGAGCAACAGCCCCCAGCGAACGGCCTCGACGGCGAGGGAATTGCCGCACGTTCTGGGGCGAGCGATCGCAAGCGCGAGCATCGCCACGACAAACAACGCCAGCGAGAGCCCGCTGAGGGATGTCGAGACTGGGCCGAACTCTCCCTCCTCACGAAGCGGGGCACGTCCTCGAAGTGACTCCGGGCTTGGCTCCGATCGGAAACCACGGAACTCAAGCGCGCCCTTCGGCTTGGTGACGAAAAGCCATCGATAACCACCGATCAGCCTGGGCAGGCAATCGGCGAGCAGAAGCTGGGAATGCTCGGCGAGTAAGGCCCGGGTCTGTGACCCATCCCAGAGTCCGGTTCGCGCATCGACGAAGATCGTCTGGAACTGCGTGTTGTAGGCGTCGTACGGGTCGAGCCTCACGCCGAGTTCGCGAGGGGCATCACCGACCGCGAACCCGATCACGAACAACCCGCACGCCGCGAATTTGCCGATCAGGCGGCCCGGCCCAAAGCCGCCCATCACCAGGCCGGGGATGAGCGTGAGCAACGTGAACAGAAACATCTGGTCGAGGAAGAACCCCAGCCCGCACCAGAGTCCCAGAATGGCGGATCGAACGAGCCCGCCGCGCGCCAGGGTTTCGTACAAAAGCAGGAACGCGCCGGCATGCCAGACGGCCGAGAGCAGATGCCCGCCGGTGATCCGGCCCGACAGCCAGACCGTTCCCGTCGAGGCGAACGCCAGCGGCACGAGGCTCCAGGCGGCGACGGCCGGGCCGAACACGCTCCAGCCCAGCAAGAAGGTCGTCAGCACAAGAAGTTCGTACGCAAGGATCCCGCCACTGACGAGCGTGAACGGATTCGCGCCCCAGACGTTCGCCTGCGGCCAGGAGAGCAGGACCGGGGCAATGCCCATGTGCGGCGTGCCGGGATAATGCCAGCGCCAGTGCCCCTGAACCGCCTCCAGCAGTGTCAAGCCGTCCACGGCCAGGTCGCTGTCGAGGTGCGTCTCCGCGTTGAGCAGCAATGGGATTCGCACCAGCGCGACCCAGACCATCGCCAGCGCAAGCAGGCCCCAGGGCCATCGGGGGGATCGTGTCGAAGCGTCGTCGCCGTTCGAAACGTTCATCGAAGACCAATCAGGTCGTTTGATTTTGGGAATTGGGTCGCCAACATCGCCCTCCCAAGCGTTCGGCTGGCGATTCATCAGGCCGGGGACTCCCCCATCTTACGAGACATCCGCCCCGCGAACGAGACCTTGAGCGACTTGGCGAGGGACTCACCTTGCCGCTCTCCGGCTTGACCGGGTCCACGCGTCGCTCAGACGGCCCCCGCCATGTCGGCGAGCTGAACGACCGAACGGTTCTGCTCCTTGGCGAGGTACTCGCGGCCCTTCTTGACGAGGATATGATCCCAGGGGAGGACTTCCTCGAGGGGACGGGTCCGGTGGGAGTAGAAACCGATGTCGATTCCCAGGTCCTCGAAGGTTTGCCACCAGAGCTTGGGATTGAAGTACTCGGTCCAGGCATCAAGCCTCGCTCCTCGCCGCCAGGCTTCCTCGAGCGCGGGCGAAACGCGGCGATCGCCCCGGGTCAGGATGCCTTCCAGCAGGCTGGTCTCGACGTCGTGGCACTTGACCGTCACGGAGCGGATCTTGACCTTGGAGCGCAGGTACTTGTGGGCCCATTGGAAGTATTCGCGCTCTCGCATGCCGTTCCACTGATAGGGCGTGTGCGGCTTGGGCACGAAGTTGGAGACGCTGGCGGTCACCTCGGCGAACCGCCCGGTCACCTCCTTGCCGATCCGGGCGATGGTCTCGGCCATCTCGATGATCCCGTCGAGGTCGGCGGGGCGCTCGCCGGGCAAGCCGCACATGAAGTAGAGCTTGACCCGTCGCCAGCCCCGGCGGAAGGCCTCGGCGCAACCGTCGTAGAGGTCCTGGTTGTTGATCGGCTTGCGAATCTGCTCTCGCATGTCGTCGCGTGCGACCTCGGGGGCGAGGGTCAGGCCGCCTCGACGTCCTTCCTGCAAAAGCGCCGGGATTTTCTTGAGCATCTCGGTGATCCGCAAGCTCGGCAGCGAGATCTTCACGCCGAGCGGTGTGAAGACCTCGCTCATGCGGGTCACCAGCTCCTCGAACTGGGGGTAGTCGCTCGACGAGAGGGAGAGCAGGCTGATCTCGTCGTAGCCGGTGTTCTTGTAGGCTTCCATCGCGGCGTTGACGATGGTCTCGACGGTGCGGAACCGGAGGGGTCGCTTGATGACGGTGCTCTGGCAGAACCGGCACTGCCAGGGGCAGCCTCGCATGATCTCGATGGCGATCCGGTCGTGCGCCGTTTCGACGAACGGCACGATCGGCCTGGTCGGCAGCGGAGAGGCGTTGAAGTCGCTGATGACGCAGGCTCGAATCTCTTCGGGGATGTCATCGCGAAGAGGTCGCAGACCGAGCTGAATTCCCTCGTCGTTATAGATCGGCTCGTAAAAGCGGGGGACATAGGCCCAGTCGACCGCGCCGGCGATCCGGGCGAGCTTGTCTTCTCGGGAGAGGCCCGATCCTTGCATTTCCTTCCACAACTCGGCCAGCGCGGGGAGGCTTGGCTCGCCGTCACCGATGACGAAGAGGTCGATGAAGGGGGCAAGCAGTTCGGGATTCTGGGCGCCCGGCCCGCCGGCGATGACCAGTGTGTCGTCCCGTCCGCGATCGTCGGCGTGCAGCGGGATGCCGCCGAGATCGAGCATCGTCAGCACGTTGGTGTAGCCGATCTCGTACTGGAGCGAGAAGCCCACGATGTCGAACCGGTTCAGCGGGGTAAAGGTCTCGAGGCTGTAGAGGGGAACCTGGTGACGTCTGAGGGCGGCCTCGAAGTCGGGTAGCGGCGTGAAGGCGCGCTCGCAGGCCCAGCCCTGATCGTTCATCAAGGTATACAGGATTTGCAGGCCGTGGTGGCTCATACCGAGCGCGTACGTATCGGGAAAGGCCAGGCAGACGGTTCCACGACATTCGCGATGGTCTTTGCGAAGGCTATGGAGCTCCCCGCCGACGTACTGAGCGGGGGTCTGAACTCCGGGCAAGATCCGGGAGGTCACGAAGTCTTTCAGGGCGTGGTTCATCATGGCGTTCGACTCCGATTCCCTTCACGGCCGATCCGGCTCGCGCGCCGGTATTTGGAACGGGGATTTGTGGTCCGGATCATGGGGCTCTTCTTGATTGGCGCGAAAACGTCATTTTAATGCTCCGGGGACATGCTGGATAGCTCAGCGAAGGAAGCCCTCCGGGTTGTCCGGCGATCCATGGTTCGGTCTTACGCGCGGCGATTTCCGGCTGCTGGGCGACCTGTCTGGGTCCGAGGTGTCCACGAGCGTCATGGCGGGGGCTCTTGGTTTCTGGGTGGGCCGTCTTCGATTACAATCGGAGTTGTGAATGCCGACCTCGGATCGGCCGACCCCTCTTTCGACGCCTCATCCATCGTTCCACGAGCGAGATTGGGGAATCATGTCGCAGGATCAGGACCCGACCGAACAGGCGTCGAAGCCGCCGATCGATTCGGATGGGAACAACGGCGAGACGCCGAACGAGGCGACGGCTCCGATGTTCCCGATCGACTCATCGATCCGATCGTCCGCTCCTCCCACCCTCCCGGACTCGACCGGGACTCCGACCGCGCCGTTGACCCCGCACGACGATGGCGGCGGCACGACCCGCGCGTTCACCGGCTCGGCGCTTCCTCCGATAGGTCCCCTGGAGGGGCCGACCGTCCTCTCCCCGGAGGTGACCGAGACGTACACCCCTCTCCCGACAGCCTCCCACCAATCGCCAAAGCCGGCCGATTCGTCCGCCGCGCACTGGAACACGATCCGGAGCGGCGGACAGCTCCAGCCGGGCGAGATCGTTTTCGGCCGTTATGTCGTCCAGCGTAAGCTCGGCGGCGGCGGCATGGGGGAAGTGTGGCAGGTCCGCCACCTCGAATTGAACGCCGAGCGCGCCGTCAAGATGATCCTCACGCGGATCGCCAGCGATTCGCAGACGCGAGGCCGCTTTCGCCGTGAGGCGCAGGCCATGGCCCGCTTCACCCATCCCAACGCGGTCACCGTGCACGACGCCCGGCTTTCCGAGCACGACGTCGCGTACATCGAGATGGAGTACATCGAGGGCCAGAGCCTCGACAAGATCCTTCAGCGAGGCGTTCCCATGCCCCTCGACTGGACGGCTCGCATTCTCGATCAACTGTGCGACGTGCTCCAGACGGCCCACGAGCATCAGATCGTCCACAGGGACCTGAAGCCCTCGAACCTCATGCTGGTCCACGGCCGACCCGAGGGAAAAGAGCTGTTGAAGGTGCTCGACTTCGGCATCGCCAAGATCCTCGGCGTGGAGGACGCCGACAACGACGTCCGCACCCTGGCCGGATTCTTCATGGGAACCCCTCCGTACGCCAGTCCCGAGCAAGGCGACGGCAAGGCCGACCCTCGAAGCGACATTTACGCCGTCGGGATCATCCTTTACGAGTTCTTGACTGGCCATCGCCCCTTCAAGGGGCCGGCCGCCCGGATGATCGCCGACACGCTGAACACCCCGGCCCCGCCGTTCGCGACGATCAATCCCGAGGTCAAGGTTCCTCCCGAGATCGAGCGGCTCGTCCTTCGCTGTCTGGCCAAGGACCCGAAAGACCGGCCGCAGACGATCCGCGAGGTCGCCGAGGAGTTTCGACGGGCCCTGCCCCAGCCGGCCACAATCCCGGTCGCTCCACCGGCTCCTCGACTCAACACCTGGGCCCTGATCTCGACGATCCTGGCGCTCGGCCTTCTTCTGCTTCTGGCCTGGTTGCGTCCAGGGGAAACGCCGAAACCCATCCTCTCGCAAGGGGGCGATGGCGGCAGCCAACACGAGGCCCCTGGCCTGGCCCTTCCGCCGGGATTCCACGCCGAGAAACCGGAAGAACCGGCCGAGGACGGCTATCCTCGGCTGATCGTCAGCGACCACGACGGCTCCCGGTTCGTGCGGGTCGTGGGAGGGTCGTTCGAGATGGGCCCGCCGGGCGCAACCCGGCGCGTAACCGTGCCCAGCGTCTACATGCAGGAGACGGAAGTCACGAACGCCCAGTTACAGACGTACTTCCAGCACCGGGGTGTGGTCCCAACTCCCCCGCCCAGAATCAAAACGGCCTGGCCCAACACGGAAGGAGAGTTCGCGCAGCACCCGGCCGTCTTCGTCGACCACAGCTTGGCCGAGGATTACGCCCGATGGGTCGGAGGACGGCTGATGACCTCCGCCGAGTATGAATACGCGGCCAGGTCGCGCGGCCAGCCCGATCACAAGTACGTCTGGGGGGACAGTCCACCGCTCGAGCCGGATGACCGACGAGCCAATATCGATGCCCTCGAGCATAGAACGACCACAGCCAAGGTCACAAACTACCCCGACGACCATACCAACCAGGGGGTACTTGGCCTGACGGGCAACGTCCGAGAGTGGTGCCAAGATCGTTCGCCTGGCGACGTGTCGAGCTTCGAGGTCCGAGGAGGGTCGTGGAAATCGTTCGCCGACGAGTTCGCCACCTACAGAGGGAAACCCATCGTCGGCACGACCCGCGAGGATGACCTGGGCTTCCGCGTCGTTGTCGAGTGGCCGAAGCCGACGAACGGCTCTCAACCGGCCTCCGCGGAGTGAACGCCATGAGTTTGATCGGTTGCGTCGGGCGGCGGGCCTGGATGTCGCGGCTCGCCGCCGCATTGGTCGTCGTTGCCGCATCGGCGGCAAACGGCCAGCCGGCGAAGAAACCCAACCCGAAGGTCTGGGCCGTCGTCATCGGCGTTGAGGACTACGAAGACGCGGCACTCCACGACGCCCCCGGGGCGGTGAGTGATGCCCGGGAGGTCCGCCGCTGGCTGGTGAACACGCTCGGATGGGATGGCGAGCACGTCCTGCTGATGACCGACGGCGCACCTCGCGAACATGGGCCTCCCGAGCTGATCATCTCTTCACTGGCTCCCACGAAGGACAACCTCGACTGGGCCCTTACCCGATGGCTGCCGCATCGCGTCCAGCCCGGTGACATCGCTGTGATCTACTTCGCGGGCCAGGCCGCACCGATGCCGTCAACGCCTGAGGCCAGCAAGGCGTCGCCCGGCTTGCTCTTGCCAATCGACGCCCGCGCCGAGCGCCTCGATCAGAGCGGCTGGGTGATCGAAGAGTCCCTCAATGCTCTGGCCAGCGGCGCCCAGATCCCGATCCTGCTCTGGCTCGATACGTCGATGGCGGGTCGCGGACAGCCGGCCATCGAGGGTAAGGCGGTCAACGGCGAGCCGATCCGATGGCTCGAATCGCTGGCGCGATGGCCCGGCGTCAGCGCCTGGATCGCGGCGACCGACCATCCCGCCGCGATTGGGAAGCCCGGCCAACGAAGCCCGTTGACCTCAGCCCTGCTCCAGGGCATGGGCACCGCCGAAACGCCCCGGAACCTGCTGGCCTGCCTCCACACGATGAATCGCGACCCGACGCTCAACGCGCAGGGCTTTCGCGCGCTGGGCGGACTCCCGCCCGGCCTGATTCTCTGGAAAAGCCGGCTCGAAGCGCTCGAGCAGCCCGATCCGTCGCTGCTGTTGCAGCAAGGGCATGCCGACCGTGTCTCGTCCGTCCTCTACACATCCGACGGCCGGTTGATCACGGCCGGCATGGACTCGACAATCAAGGTCTGGCGTGTCTCCGACCGCACCTTGCTGCGGACCCTGTCGGCTCACACCATCGGCGTCACGGCCCTGGCCCTCAACGTAGATGCCACCCTGCTGGCCAGCGGCGACGGCTCAGGCCGGATCTGGCTCTGGCGGCTCGACAATCTGCAGGCCCGGACGTTCGACGGTCCCCCTCCGCACACGTCGGGCGTTCGCGCCATCGCCTTCCTCCCCGATGGGCAGCGGTTCGTCTCGATCGACCGCGAAGGGGGGACTGTCCTGCTCTGGGATGCCTCGAAGCCCGAGCTGACCCCTCGCATGCTCCTCGCCAAAGGTGCCACCGCGATGGCGGTTGGACCCGAATTGATGGTGCTTGCGGAGCACGATCAGGACGACGCCTCCTCGATCCGGCTCGTCGACCTCGAGGGCACGCTCCGAAAGACCCTGCCCGGTCCCGGGTCGCTGGTCGTTCAAGGTCGCCTGGCGATCGACGGGCCGATCGTGGCCGCGGGCGACGACACGGGCCATCTGGTCGTCTGGAATACGGCGGAGGATCGCGAACTCTTCCGTGAGGATTTGAAGACGCCGATCCGGTTCGTCCGGCTCGGCTCGGGACGCCTGGCCATCGGCGCTCGCAAGGAATTGCGTCTGTGGTCCATCGAGCATCCCGAGACCGCCATCGCCTTGTCCGTGCCAGCGCCGGCGGAGGATGCGAGCTTTTCTGACGATGGCCGATGGATGACCGCCATGACGACGCGAGGCGATGGAATCGTCTGGCGGCTCGATACCCCGGATGGCCCTCGCGAGGCCCTCCGAATCGACGCCGCGGCCGAGCATCGCGCCACGACTCTGGCCTTCGCGCCTCGCGGCGAGTTCATCGCCCTGGGCGAGCAACTCGGCGGAATTCGCGGCTGGAGCCTGCCGGACGGCGAGGCCCGGTTCGCGATCGCGCCCCATCGTGGCAAGATCGACGCGATGGCCGTCTCGCCCGACGGCCGGTACTTGCTCCAGATCACCCACGACTTCAAGGCCCGGCTCTGGGATTTGCAGGATGGTCGCGACCTGAACATTGTGCCGGGCGAGTGGACCTCGGGTTCGTTTCTGCGAGATGGCCGGACCCTGGCGATGACCGACCGCAAGGGGGATGTCGTCCTCGTCGACCGCCGAACCGGCCGTTCGTGGCCCACGGTTTTCGAGCGGCCGAAGGCCGAGGGAAGCGACCAGCCGACCATGCTCGCCTTCGGGCGGATCGCCGTCGCTCCCGACGGCCATCGAATCGCGGCGGCGACCCCTGGCGGAGAGCTCGCCAGTGTCTGGAGCATCGACGGCGGAGCGCCGATCTGGACCACGAGGGCTCACACCGTCGGGCTCTCGTCGATCGCGTTCGCCGCCGACTCACGCCACCTGCTCACAGCCGGGCTCGACGCCGTCGCGAGGGTCTGGGATCTCGATGATGCCGCCTTCCGCGACCGGCCGAAGTGGACCTATCGCGCGGATGATCCCGACCATCCCGCCGAGGGGGGCGAAATCGCCGTCGCGGCCATCGACCCGAGGCACCCCTGGCGCGTCGTGACCGGCCAGCGACAAGGTCGCGTCCTGCTCTGGGACGTCGGCCCCGACGGCAAGCTCGGGGCGACACAGATCGCCAGGTTCACGGGCGAGGTCAAGGCCGCGGTCTTCACCCCCGATGGTCGTTGGCTCGCGGTTGCCGGCGCCGATAAGACCCTTCGCGTCTGGTCGCTGGCCGGCCCGGGACCGCTCGGGGCTCCCCGAAGATTCCTGCCGCAACACGACGAGCAGGTCAATACCCTGGTCGCCTGGCCCGACAGCGGGTTGATCGCCAGTGGTTCAGACGACACGACCGTGCGGTTCTGGGGCCTGGCCGAACCTCCGCCCGGTCAGAAGCCGCTGCTGGGGACCCTCTCCGCCTCGGACGACGGAACGTGGGTCGCGTTTACGCCCGACGGCCAGTTCGACAGTTCACCCGGAGGCGAAACGCGGGTCACCTGGCTCGTAGGCGATCGCGTCTTGCCTCTCGAACAGTTCTATGGCCCGATGCGGCACTTCGGCCTGGCCGACCAGCTTCGCCACGGCGAACGTCCGTCTGAGCGTTCGCTCGCGTTCGACGCGCCACAGCTGGCGATCACCCCCCTGCCCCTGGCCACCGACCGGCTCGATGCCGAGATCGAGGTCACGCTCGGCGATCCCAGGCTGACGAACCTGCGGCTCTATCGCGACGGACGGCCGGTTCGGGATGAGTCGGACTTCGAGCCGACCAGTCCCGACCGGCGCCATACGCGAGTCCGGCTCCATCCGGGCGTAAACACCTTTTATGCCATGGCGGGACGGGGCGAGAACGCCACCGACGGCCGCTCCAACGTGGTCGAGATCCGCTGCAACGCGCCTGTCGTGCCGGGCCAGACCCACATCCTGGCCCTCGGCGTCAGCAACTACAAGGTGAACGCGCTTCAATTCGCGGATGATGACGCGGAGCAACTGGCCGGCTTTCTGAACGATTCCCATGCGAGGATCGCCGCGGAACCGGGCCTCACCCGCATCCTCAAGAACGACGAGGTCAACGACGAGAACGTGCGGGAGGCCCTCCTCGCGATCCGCGACCAGGCCAGGCCGGACGACACGGTGGTCGTCTTCCTCGCCGGTCACGCCGACGTGCGGCGCGACAACCGGTTCTGCCTGTTGCTGCCCGAGTTCCCCTTCCCCGAGGCGGGCAACCTGCTGGGTAATCGGGGGGTCGTCGCCGATGCGCCGGTGCGTGACGAGCCGGGCACCATCCTGCCGTATGCGAACATCTACCGTGTGCTGGCCCGGATCGACGCGGGGAAACGCCTCGTCATCATCGACGCCTGCCAGGCCGGGGCCATCTTCGACGATCCCCACGTCCGACGCATTCAGGAACGTTGCGACGACGCGGCGCATCAGGTTCGGACGGCCTATTTCCTCGCCGCCCGCAAGGGAGAATCGGCCGCCGAGCCAGCGATCCTCAAGCATGGCCTGCTGACCCACGTCCTGCTCCGGGGCCTGGGCGCGCCCGACCTCGTAAAGGAACCGGGCGAGCCGCTGGGCAATGCCGACCAGGACGGGAACCATCTGGTAACCACCGAGGAGCTCCGACAGTTCGCCTCCGCGAACCTGCCGGGACTGGCCAACCGTCTGGCGGGACAGCTCCGCCAGGCTCGCCCCGATGGCAACGGCAAGGTCCAGGCACCGAGGGACCCCGCCGTCCAGATCGAAACCCGTCTCGAGGGCAGCGCCCCGGAACCCTTCCCCCTCGCCAGGATTCCCGACCAGCGGAAGCCCTGACGTCGGTCGAGGATCAACGGGCGGGCCGGTTCGGGTCGAAGATCCGGATGTCCGGCGAGACGGTTTCGGGGATCGCGCACGCGGCGAACTGCTTACGGCCGGTCAGTACCTTGACCTGATCGACGACCGTCACGACGAAGTCGTCGAGCGCGATCGGATCGTCGGGGCCCAGCAACGGCCGGGATTGCGCCAGGGCGTCCATACAGGTGAGCACTGCCTGGGCAAAGGCCCCGTGACCCTCGGTCTGGAGCCTCCGGCTCGGGCCGCTCTGGGACGCCACAAAGGTGATGACACCGCGGCGAGACAGCTCGCGAACCCAGGTGTTGACGCGGCTCGTTCCCTCGGGAGGCGCGGGTCGATGGGCCCCATCGAGCAAGAGCAGGACGCGAACACCCCGCTCGGCCAGCCGGGCGAGGCTGGTTCCGATGGCGTCGGCGGTGGGAGCATTGGGCGGCGGGTTTCCGAGGGTCGAGTCGGTGGCCAGGAGGAAGCGGGCCGACTCGAACGAGAGAACGTGGGCCTCGATCACCACGATCGCGGTGTCGGAGGATCCGAGTTCGAGCCCTTCGAGCCGTGCGAATGCCTCTCGGATCCGATCGCCCCGGGCCGTTGCACCGCTCAGGGTCATCGGCTCCTCGACCCGTTCGAAGCGCCGAATCTCTCCGGGCGCGACCAGGAACGCGGCGAGGTCTCTCGCGTCGGCATCGGCGTAGGGAATCGATGGGATTTGGCGATCCTGAAACGGCCCACCCGCGCCGATGGCCAGCACCGCCAGCCGAGGCTCTCGAGGAGGCGGTCCAGTCACCTCGACATCGAACCCCTCGATCCGCTGCTTCCCCTCGGCATTCTCGGCCACGATGTTCAGCCGGTGTCGGCCCGGTTCGAGAGGCACGACGAACGGCCGTTCGATCTCGGCCGCGGCACCTGGCGCCGGGGGGCCGAACGCCAGAGGCGCACCGATGGTTTGTCCCTCGAGTTGCACATGGAGCGACCGCAACGGGCTCCGCCCCTCGGTCGAGACCTTGACCCGAACCGGCAAGTTGCCCGCCGCGACGCTCAAAGGGCGATCGGGCACCAGGTTGGCTGGCGCGAGGATCTGAATCACGGGAGGACCTTGCGCGGCCGCCAGCGCGGAGGGATCGCGGGCCGGTACCGGCACCAGGGCCAACGCCTGGGCCAGGTCGGCCGTGGTGTAAAGCGTCTCCAACACCCGTGGTTGGCGGAACTGAGCCTCGAACTTCTCAGCCGCGAAGTAGTCGGTCGGCCGTTCGAGCGGCAATGCATTACGATGCCATCCGAGGAACCTGCGATCGCCGGCCAGCAGCGTGTCGTAAAACCCTTCGGGCATCCAGAGCACCCAGTCGCGATTGTCCCCCACGAAGAGCGACAGCGACGGGGCGTCGCGCCGGGTCGTTTCGAGTGGAACCAAGTCGGCACCACGTCGCACACCGAATTCGATCTTGGTTCCAGGCTCCAGCCGATCGAGCGTGCCGAGCACCTCGTCCAGACCTCGTTTCTCGGCGTTGAGGGCCACGATCTCGATGCGGTCGCCCGGCTTCAGACCCATGGCGTCGGCAAACCCAAGTGGCGCGACGGCCGTCACGGACCACGTTCCGTCGGCCGCGCGGTTCAGAGTTGCCCCGAGCGGCGGGCGGCGATCGCAACCAGCCAGCCGCCAGAGCCGCACGGTCTGATCCGACGATCCGGTCGCGAGCCACTTGCCGTCGGGTGAGGGGGCCATGGCATAGACGGCGCTAAAGTGACCGGCGAAAAGACGGGTCCGCTCGCCGGTTTCGAGGTTGTAAATCGCCACGCCGCCTTCGCAGGCCACGGCCAGGGTCGGTGTCGGATGTCCCGCCTGGACGTTGCCGGGCAGAAAGACGGTCTCCCACCATCGACCATCCTGGCCGGGAACCAGGGTGATCGGGAAAACCCTGCCCTGCAGCGACCGGACGTTCAGGGCGAACGGTCCGACTGGCTCGACCCGCCAGCCTTCGAGAACCGGCTTCGGCGCGAGGTCGGCCAGTCCGATCTCCTTCAGGGATCGGGCCTTGAGGTCGAAGCCGATGGTCTCCATCGGCTCGTCGGGGCGGTCCGGCCGTCGCCGTGTGAAGCCGACCGACTGGCTATCGGCGGTGAAGCCGATACCCCGAACGCTCGACCCTTCGCCACGGATCGTCACGGTCAGATGGGCCGGATTCCTGAGGTCGCTCAGCGTAATCCCCTGCCGGTCCCCACCGGCGAAGGCCAGCCATCGGCCATCAGGACTGAACGCCAGGGCGTACACCAGGTTATCGAGTCCGAAGCCGGGGGGAACGATCGCGAACCGGGGCCCCGACGCCAATGCGTAACTCAGAGGATCGTCCCGAAGATTCGGCGGTCCCGCGGCGGGGTCGTTTAGGCGGCGAAGCCGGACAACGCTATCGACGGGAGGCAGATCGGATGGTCGAGCGATTCGATTGCGCACCTGGCTCGTGGCGACAAGGCGGCCATCCGGGCTGATCGCCACGGCTTCGACCGGCCCGTTCGTCTCGTCCGGTTGGAGCATCACGACCGGGTTGAGCAAAAAGGGCGCATCGACACGGATCAACCGGCCGTTCTCGCGTCCAAGCACCAGTCGGTGGCCATCGGGACTCAGCGCAAGGGTCAGCACCGCGTTCCCATCGGGATCGGCCCGGTTGGGACGTTCGACGTCCCAGGGTCCGCCCTGGGCCAGAATCCGCCGGGCCGTGGCATCCCACACGCGGACCATGCCGTTCCGGTACCCCACGGCGATGATCCGGCCATCCCGACTGTACGCCAGGGCGCGGGCCGGGATCAGCAAAGGGCCGCTCAACTGCGCCGAGACCGTGCGGGTGGCGACGTCCCAGAGCAAGACCCGACCGTCGTTGCCGCACGAAGCCAGCCATCGGCCGTCGGGCGAGAAGGCCAGCCCGTTGACAACGCCCGCGTGACCGGTCGGGTTTTGTGCTTGAGGGTTGTGGATCGGGAATTGGGCGACGATGTCACCGGTTGGCGGACCGTTGAGACCAGGGAATCGATACAAGGTGATGTTGCCGTCCTGAACCCCGAACCCCGCCACCGCGAGCCATCGCTGGCCATTGGCGTCGGCGACCGGAGAAAGCGCCATGGTGTAGATCGCCCCGCGAAGCCCTCGCCAGTTCGCCGGACGGATGGTCTGGACGAGTCCCGGACGGCCATCGGCGAACTTGTGCACATGAACAACTTTGTCCATGCCCGCCGAGAGCAGGAGCCGGTTCTCGGGCGTGAAGATCAACGATCGCACCGGTGCCTGGTGCCCGCCGGTCTCGAGCATCACGAACGGCCTGGTGAACTCGGCAACCCTGGCCTGTGCGTCGGCCCGCTGCGCCATCGGGGCCAGCAGCGATCCAGCCGCGACAACAGAGGCGAGGATGCGTTGGGTTTGCTTCACGGGACGCCTCTTCTCTGGGAACCAACCCCGGGGGCACGGAGCGCATCGAGAACGGTTGACGAGCCACGCCATCGAACCGAGGCCGCGAACGGGTCAATCGAGAGAGAATTCGATGACTCCTTGATTTTCAGCCCGCCGCGGAATTCGACCAAATCTTTTTTCTCGAAAGGGCGATAAACGAGATCGAGGCCACCGAAGCCTCACGATCCGGGCAATCGATCGTACTGGGATCGTCACGGTTTCCCGACGAGTGGAACGAGGCTCGGTTCGTCGAGTGTCATCATTTGTTCCTACTTGTCCGTAATTTAGGACATCTTGGGAGATTCCCCGACTCGCGACGGCGACTCGGGTGTCCGGCAGGAGCCGACACGATGGGTTGGACCCCCCGAACCTTAATCGCGGCCACAATGGCCACGCTGGCGATCTGGCCGACACCGCGCGCTTCGGCCGGCGACCCGATCGATCTGGCATCCCCACAGTCGGCTTCCATCCCTCCCGGCCGTGCGGCCTTCCCGAAGGCCATGCCTGGAACCGGGGCTTCCTCGGCCGCGGGCGCGGTCCCTTCGGCCGGAGCGGCCGCCTCGATGGCGGCGCAAACGCCTCAGGCGCCGATTCCTGAGTCCGCGATTCCCACAACCCCCGAGGCCGCAGGCGCCGCGCCTGGCGAGGCGCCGACCACTCCAGGCGCCTTTCCGTCCACACCGGGCGAGATTCCCAGCACGCCGTCACCGGCACTCTCGTCGGGGCTGGGGGAGACCGTCGGCGGAACCGGGAGCTACTTCCCCAACGTGATCGGCGACCAGGCACCATTCTTCCAGCTCCATCTGATCAACGCTCTTCAGGCGGGCCGACCGCCGCAGATTCCTTCGCCGCCACCGATTCCACCGCCAGGGGTACCCCCGGTTCCCCCTCGGCCCGGTGAGCCGGGACGTCTGGGAGCGGCGCTTTTTCCGTCGATCCGAGGGTTCAAGATCGCCGAAAACCAGAGCCCACGTCCCACCGATCGCTTCTATTTTTCGTTCAACTTCTACGACGCCGTGAACACGTCGCTCAATCAACGGATTGGCTCACCGCTGAGCAACATGAAGGCCTACCGCGAGGTCTTCGGCGTTGAGAAGACCTTTCTGGACAAGCGAGCGTCGATTGGGTTGAGGCTTCCGCTGAACCAGCTTACCGCCGCAAGTCCTTATCAAAATCTTGGATTCGGCGGAACCAACTCGGCACTCGGCGACCTGGCCGTCATCCTCAAGTACGCCTTTTACGACAATCGTGACACGGGCAACCTGCTTTCGGGCGGCTTGTTGATCAACGCGCCGAGCGGGCCTTCCTCGTTCGCGAGCGCGCCTTACATCCGGAGCTTCCACAGCACCACGCTCCAACCCTACGTCGGCTACATCTTTACCCGGGGCGATTTCTTCCTCCAGGGCTTCAGCTCGCTCGACGTGCCGACCGACTCCCGCGACGTAACCATGCTCTACAACGACGTTTCCATGGGCTACTTCGTGTATCGCTCCCCCGATCCGAACCGGTTCATCACGGCCTTCGTGCCTTCGTTCGAGACGCACGTGAACACGCCCCTGAACCATCGCGACTACCTCAACGTCTTCGACCCAGCCGGAACGCCCGATGTCGTCGACCTCACCTTCGGCGCCAACGTCTTCGTCCGCCAACGCGGCCTTCTGACCGTCGGGCTTGTCGAGCCGATCACCGGACCCCGACCCTTCAACTACGAGTTCCTCATCCAGTTCAACCTCCGATTCTGACCGTCGGAGCTCGGAGCCGCCTCGAGGTCGGATGTGGCGTTCGACCAACACGAAACGATTGCAACCAAATTCGAACGGCTTTTCTTTTTGACTCCGAAATCCTTGCTGTTAGAGTCTTCGTGGGCGCTTCTCGGTATTGCCTAACCTGTAGAGTTTGCGAGCAAGACGTTGCCTCTGGAGACAACGCTTATGGGACGGTGTCGCACGGAATCCCGGAAACGTCGGGCGCGACGTCGCTCCAATGGTCGTTCGCTCCGCGTCGAGGCCGTGGAGTCTCGACTCCTGTTGGCGACGTATTACGTGACCAATACAGGAGATTTGGACGCCAACAACCAGCCGGTACCCGGGTCGCTGAGAGACGCGATCCTCCAGGCCAATGGCAACCCTGGGTTCGACCAGATCCAGTTCAACATCCCGAGTTCGGGCGGCGTTCAGACGATCCGACCAACCGCGTCCTTGCCGACGATCACGGATCCGGTCTTCCTCGACGCGACCACGCAGCCCGGTTACGACCCCAACGTCGCTTTACCCGCTGTTGAGATCGACGGTTCCCTGGCGGGCCCAGGGGTTAACGGCCTGACCATCGACACAGACGGCAGCACCGTTCAGGGGCTCGCGATCAATCGCTTCTCGGGCTCGGGGGTGGTGATCGGTCCGTTCAGCGGTAACAACCTGCAAAGCAACCTGATCGGGCTGGCTGCCAGTGGCGAGTCGATCCTGGCCAATGGTGGCGATGGGATCGTGCTCGACGGTTCGTCGAACTCCACGATCGGCGCACGAACCGGCGGCCCGAGGGCGCTGGCCCGGCTCAACGTGGTTTCCGGCAACCGCGGCAACGGGATCGTGCTCCGCAACGGCGCCTCGAATAACCTCATCATTGGCAACCGGATCGGAACCGATTTCACTGGGACCGTCGCGCTGGGCAACGGTCAGAATGGATTGTTACTGAACGCAGCGCTCAGCAACACGATTGGGGGAGCTATTACCGGCGTCGGCAACGTGATCTCCGGCAACCTCGGCAGCGGAATCGTTCTGAGCAACAGCCGTCCGACCGGGAGTGGTCAGTCGGGCAATCTCGTCCAGGGGAACTTCATCGGCACCGACCTGAATGGAACCAGCCCACTCGGGAATTCCGGTCAGGGGGTCCTGATCCAGAATAGCTCGTTCAACGCGATCGGGGGCGATGCGCTCGAAGCAGGCAATATTATCGAATACAACGGAGGAAACGGGGTTACCGTTCTATCCGGAACAAACAACCAGATTCTCACCAACGCGATCGACTCCAATGGCGGCCTGGGAATCGACCTCGGCGGCGACGGTCCGACTCCCAATGATCCCCAGGATCCCGACTCCGGACCGAACAACCTCCAGAACTATCCGGTGCTCGTTTCGGCGGTGGTCGGCACTGAGACGACCGACATCCACGCCACACTCAACAGCACGCCGAACTCCACGTTCCTGATCCAGTTCTTCGCCAGCCCCGCGCCCGATCCCTCCGGCTTCGGTGAAGGTCGAACCTTTCTGGGTGAGACCTACGTCACGACCGACGCCTCGGGCAACGTCGACTTCACCGCGACGGTCAGTACTCCGCCGTCGGATCAGTCGTTTATCTCGGCGACGGCGACGGACAGCCAGGGGAATACGTCCGAGTTCTCTGGAACGAGGGCCCTGGGACCCGACCTGGCGACGACCGCCGCGGGAACCCCCAATCCGGTACCGGTCGCAGGTCTGTTGACCTACAACGTGACCATTACCAACAAGGGTCTACAGGACGCCGTCAACGCTTTCTCCGGAAACGCGCTGCCAGTGGGAGTCGACCTGATCTCGGTCGTCCCGAGCCAGGGAACGATCACAAGCTATAACCCCGCCACGGGGTTCCTCCGGATCGACCTTGGCACGCTGGCCCCTTCGGCACAGGCCACAATCACGATCACCGTCCAGCCGACCACGGCCGGAACGCTCCATTTCGTCGCGGGAGCGGGCCCCAACGACGGCAATCCGAATAACAACTTCGCCTTCGTGAACACCCAGTCGATTTACACCTTCACGGTGACCAACACCAATGACAGCGGTCTGGGCTCACTGCGGCAGGTCCTCCTCAATGCCAACGCTCACCCCGGTCCCGACACGATCGACTTCAAGATCCCAGGCCCCGGTCCGCACGTGATTCAACCCTATAGCGAGTTGCCGACGCTGACCGACTCGGGGACCACCATCGACGGAACTACGCAGCCGGGCTTCGTCGACCAGCCCGTCGTCGAGATTCGGGGAGACAGGATCGGAAGCGGTCAGTATTTCCTCGCCGCCACCACAACGGGCGTGGATGGACTGGTCGCCCTGGGGAGCTCCATCACGATCCGGAGCCTGAGCATCACGCGTTTCAGCGGCCGGGCCATCGCCCTGCTCGGTGGTGGTGAAGACATCATTGCCGGTTGCGACCTCGGAACCAACGCCAGCGGAGCGTCGGGGCTCGGAAACGGCGTTGCTGGTTTGTGGATCGAGGGGTCGAGTTACAACCGGATTGGCGGTCCGAACGCCAGGGATCGGAACGTCATCTCGGGCAACGGCGGCAACGGCCTGGCGATCGTCGGCGGACAAGCCTCACACAACCTGCTCTGGGGGAACCGCATTGGAACCACGCCCGACGGAACGTCCGCGCTGCCGAACGTGCTGCACGGCGTCGCGCTGGTGGACACCTCGAACAACACGATTGGCGGGGTCGGCGCAGGCCAGGGAAACCTGATCTCGGGCAATGAGGTGAACGGCATCGAGGTGGTCCGGTCCTCGAACGTCGGCATTTTCGGCAACGTGATCGGTCTCGACGCCACCGGGACCCGAGCCCTTGGGAACTCGGGAGGCGTGAGCCTCGAGGACCAGACGTCCGGGGTCTCGGTCGGCGCCCCGGTCGCAGGAGCCGGCAACGTCGTTTCGGGAAACATCAACTTCGGGGTTCAGACGAACCTCTCCGCGAACGGTAACCTGATTGCGGGCAATAAGATCGGAACCGACGCCGCTGGCACGAAAGCCCTGGGTAACGGCCTGGCGGGGGTGGTTCTGAGCGCCTCGTCGAACAACATCGTTGGATGGACCACACCCGTTGGAAGTAACCTCGTCTCGGGAAACGGTGAGTCGCAGGTCATCATCACCGGGCCGTCGTCTTCAGGGAACCAGATCTTCGGCAACCGGATCGGAACCAACGCCTCGGGGAACGCCGCGCTCGGCCAGGCCCAGATCGGCGTCTTCGTGAACGGCTCGCCGGGCAACCAGATCGGCGGCTCGCAACCCGGCCAGGGGAACCTGATCTCGGGGAGCGTGGTTGGCGTCGAACTGGTGGGACCTGGCGCGTCGCGCAACGCCGTTCAGGGCAACCTGATCGGGACCGATGTCACGGGGCAGAGGTCGATCGGGAATCGCTACGGCGTGATGCTCCGCAATGCCTCGGCCAACACGATCGGTGGCACCGCCTCGGGCCAGGGAAACCTGATCTCGGGCAATGCGGTCATCGGCGTCTGGCTGTTCGGAGCCGGCTCGACCTCGAACGTCGTGCAAGGCAACGGGATCGGCGTGAACCTCTCAAGAGATCGCGCGCTGCCGAACGGGGCGGTTGGTGTCTATCTCGATGGCGCCAGCGGGAACCAGATCGGCGGCTCACAAGCCGGCGCCGGCAACGTCGTCTCGGGCAATCGCTCCGTCGGGATCCAGTTGAACGGCGCGGCCTCGGGCTCGAACCTGATCCAGGGGAACTACGTCGGAACCAACGCGGCGGGCAACGCCGCCATCGGCAACGGCATCGACGGCATCTTCGTGGACAAATCCCCCGGAAACCAGATCCTCGATAACCTCATCTCGGGCAATGGGTCCGCCGGCTTGCAGGTTCTTGGCCCGGGAACCTCGGGGAACCAGATGCTGCGGAACACGATCGGCCTGGCCGCCGATAGAGTCACTCCTCTGGGGAACGCGTTCGGCGTCTTCCTGAACAACGCCCAGGGAATTACGTTGCCCCAAACGGGTCCGGATGCCAACCGAATCTCCGGCAATACTCAGGCCAATGTGATCTCCACAGCGCCCGGCGCCAACGCCAACACCCCCACCGCCCCGATCTTGACCCGGTCGACCTCCGTGCCGCGTCCGACCTCCGTGCTCAACCGTCGAAAACTACCCGCTCGACGTAGCCCGTCCGTTCGGGGATAATTGATTCCAAGAGCGGTCGAGGGCACTGGCGCAGGCGAGGGGTCGTGGCGCCGCCCTCGGCCGTTTCCATTGCCGGATGCAACGGGATTCGAGAAGCGGGTGCCGCGTGCGACTCAGTTTCACCTGGCTGATCCTGGGAGTCTTGGTCGTGCTGGCGGGCCCCGGCTGCGGTAACGAACCCACTGGGCTGCGCGAAGAGTCCATACCACCAGGCTCGTCATCGAACGCCAACCGAGGCCAGACCCAGGAGCCGGACGACACGACTCCTACACGCATACCGATGCATTGATCCGAACGACACCAAGTCGACCAGACCGTTATTGAGGAGAAAGGGCGTGCTCGACGACAGACCACGTGTTGCCCTGACCATGGGAGACGTGGCGGGAATCGGGCCGGAGGTGATCGCGAGAGCCTGGAGCGAGTCCCCGCTGCGATCACTCGCCAGACCGCTGGTCATCGGATGCCCTGAAGTTCTGGCCCGCGCGGTGGCGTGCGTCGGCGTGCATGCAAAGGTTCAGCCGATCGAGTTCCCGGAACACGCCGAGCCAACCGCGACGCAAATCCCTTGCCTCGACGCGACCGATGTGGATTTGTCGGAGGTTCAGCCCGGCCAGGTCGATCCCCGAGCGGGCCGCGCGGCCTACGACTTCCTCGTCAAGGCGATCGACCTGGCCCTGGCCGGACGGATCGACGCAATCACGACCTTACCCCTGAACAAGGAATCGCTGCGGGCGGCCGGCGTGCCGCATCCCGGCCATACGGAGATCCTCGCCGAACGTTGCGGCGCGGCCGATCATGCGATGATGCTCTACGTCGCGCCTCCGATCAGCCAGGGAGACGCCGGCCTGGGCGTGGTGCACGCAACTTTGCACGTCGCGCTTCGGCAGGTTTTCGAACTGCTGAACGAGGCCCGAGTACTCGAAACGATTGCCCTGGCCGACCGCGCGCTGCGGCCGTTGACCGGCGATCGACGTCCTCGAGTCGCGGTCGCGGGCCTGAACCCGCACGCGGGGGAAAACGGCCTGTTCGGAGATGAGGAGATCCGGATCATCGCGCCGGCCGTCGAAAAGGCCCGCGCGCTGGGCATCGACGTGAACGGTCCCATCCCGGCCGACACCCTCTTCGTCCGGGCCATCGCCGGCGAGTTCGACGCAGTCGTGGCGATGTATCACGACCAGGGCCATGTTGCCCTCAAGACGCTCGCCTTCGACCGCGCGGTGAACGTAACGCTCGGCCTGCCGATCGTTCGCACCAGCGTGGCTCATGGCACGGCGTTCGACATCGCCTGGCAAGGTCAGGCCGAGACGACCAGCCTGATCGAGGCCGTCCGGGTCGCCGCCCGGCTGGTGTCAGGTCGAAACCGACTCGCCAATCCATCGCCGAAGTCTTGAATCACGATCAGATCTTCCGGCTGGCGGCTAACCGCGATCGACGGGTCCGCTGCGCGAGGGTCGCGGGGTGCCGGCCGCCCAAAGGTGATAGTCGCGTCCCCACCAGAAGGCGAAGCCCACGCCGAGCACGATCATCGCGTACGCGTACCAACCCTGGTTGAGGTCGGAGAGGTGGGTCAGGAAGAACGATAGACTCGAGTCGGCCGCGAACGGCCGGAAAAACCATTCGGCGGCGAGGCTCAGGACGAGAGCCCCCAAAGCGCAAACGATCCCCCGGATCGTCGAAGGGTGCCGGGCCAGAGCGTTGCAGCCCAGTCCGAGGAGGGCTCCCGGCAGGATCAAACCGTAAAGGTTCACCTTCAACAACTGGCCAAAGAGGATGAACCCCAACCCACCCCCAACGGCGGCGCCGAGAAGTCCGAGCAGGTTGCTGATGATCGGTCTCGACATCGGCACGCACCCCCAATCGTCGCTCGGCCAGGTTGTTGAGCCAGAAGAGCGCTCGCGACTCTGATTTTATTCGTTGTCAGAGCGATCAATCCACAGTCCTCTTCGCTTTTTTCGAGGCCGATCTCAGCGGCGGATAACGCGGACCGTTGCCCAGTCGGTGACGATCTCGCCGGGCCAGATCGAGCGAACGTCGGGGTCGGCCCAACCGCGATGTGGGTCGGCGGTGAGGATCGCCCGGAGGCGACGCTCGCCGGGGCGATCGATTTCCTCCGCGGACAGGTCGGCATCGAGCTTGAGCGGAAGTCGCATGGTGTTTGTTAGGCGGTCGCGACCGAGCACGAGTTCTCCGGCCGCGTGACGGCCCGTAAGACCTTCGAATTCCAGCTCGACGCGGTGCGCCAGGTCGCAGGGAAGCGACGTGACGACCAGTTCCGGCGGATCGCGAAGCGCCAGTTCTTCGTTGAGGTTCACGTACCGGGACTCGCCGTCCGTTGCCTCGGGTGACTCGAGCCGCACGGCGCGAGCGAGTTGCTCGCCTCGTGTGTCATCGGGCAAGGTCAGCAAGGCGTCGACGGCCAGGATCGGGTCGAATTCGAAGGTGAACGGCACGTGCGGCAGTTCCAACTCCCAGGACGACGTGAGCCCGGCCGTGCGAACCTTCGCCTGAAAGACCAGCCTGTGCGGGCCATTCCCCGCGAAGTCGTCGGGTTCGAGCGTGAAGGCGACCCGGTCCAGACGGGCGGCCCATTGGCTGAATTGCTCGAGTGAGGCGCGCTCCGCCCCAACGATCCGGTAGGACCATTCGAGGTTCGATGGCTTGATCCCGTCTCCTTGCTCGCGAACAAACGGAACGCCGAAAGCAATCTCGATCGGAATTGGCACCCGCAGGCCCCTTGGATAACGTCGACGGGCCCGCCAAGTCACCGTAAAGCCCCGGCTGACGATGGCCTTTTCCTCCTCCACGATGAGCTGATCGCGGGCCCAGAGGCCGGTCAGCGCATGCCCGGCCGCGTCTCGAAGCTCCGCCTTAATCCTCGGATCCAGCAGCGCGAACAGCTCGATCAGAGCGGCGCGACCGTGTTCGACCGCCTCGGAGACTTCCTCCGGGCGGAGGTCGGATTCCTGGAGACGATCAACGAGCTTCCGTGCGCGGCGCGCTTGAAGCCATCTCCGACCACCGCCAATGACCAGGGCCAAAATCAACACGGTCAAAACGGTGTTTTTCGGGTCGGACACGAAGTCGACCCAGGACCCTTCTCGGGGCGACACCGACCGGCTCCGCCTCGCGATCTGGCCCACGAGCCAGCCGGTCCACGTCACAATCTCACCCACCGAGAAGGCCATGACCGCCCCTTCCAAACCGTGGTCTCTTCCGACGAGACTCGATCACTCTAATACATACAAAAGAATAAAAATCTATCATCTATGTCATGATCGTTTCCAAGGCTTGCGGGCCTGGGGAGGACGTCCTGTCGATCCATCGTCATTCTCATCTAGAATCCGGGACGCGTACGGGCAGGCGGTTCGTTGGGTTTGCTCTTGGGTTCGGCGGGGAGCGGCTCGATGATCGTGGGCTTTCGCATCTCGGGCTGGGGCTCAGCGTCGAGTCCGAGGGCCGAATACAGGTCGTCGACGGCGTCCTGAAGGGCGTGGACGT
>CAZRGV010000085.1:0-14460 GCA_964599655.1 uncultured Isosphaeraceae bacterium
GTCAGGGCGCTCCAGAGGGCCATTCGGCCGATGCCGATGCGAACCACGGCGCCTTCGGGGGGTGTGCTTTCTCCGGGCCCGGCGACTCGCACACTCAATCGACGAGAGGCCGCCTTCGTCGATCTCGCGCTGATCGATTTCCTGCCGCAGGACGTGGCCGAGATCCAGGGACGACCCGATGGTTCGCCCGAGGGGACCTCGCCCACGATTCCAGGCCGAGCGCCCGGCGGCTTCCCCTTGCTGGGAGCCGCCACGCCAGATGTTCGAACGGGCATTCGTTCCACGATGCCGCGGCTCCCGCATCGACCCGCGACTCCGTCCCATCGGCTTTCCCTCCAGAGCGATGGCACGACATCCGAACCCGGCACGGAAGTGACGACGACCCCGAGAAGTCGCGGAAAGGGCCCTCGGCTCGCGCTGAAGGCAGGCCTGGGCTTCGCGTACGCCCTGGCGTTCACCTTCCTGATTCCCGACCTCAACGCGGCGTTCCAGGCGGCTTTCCATCGTGCTCGCCCTCGACTCCGACGTTCGTTGCTGCGACGAGCCATGGGCTATTGGCGCGTCAGGAAACCGCGTTGAGTTCACCAGGCCAACAGGCAACTGGTCCCAGAAACGTGTCGGGTTGACCAGTTTTCTGGCCTCGGTCGCGCGACCGGTGATTCCTCGTCTCTCGAAGGAACCAGCGATTCTCTTCGCGCGAGAATTTCCGATGAGTGGCGCATGTCTCGTGGCCCGAACATGCGACGAAACTCGGCACGGTCACCGAATGCGATCGCGACGCCTGCAGTTCGATTGCGTTCACGGAGCCGGCGAGACTCAGCGCCTCGGACTCCCCGAACCGCAATTGGCGCGAAATGCGACCACTTCAATCTCCCTTTCCGGAAATCGGAGTCACCCTATGGCCCATGGATTGCATAGATGCTAGGCTGGTTTTTTGAGACACATCCTCGGCTTCGCGGTTGGAGACATCGCCGTGATTCCAACACTTCTCCTCTGCTGCGGAATTCTGGCCGCAGAACCCTCACAACCCTCGGTCGAGGAATTAAAAGCCTACGAAGTCGCGCGTAACGCCGCCGGGCGTGACCCCGAGGCTCATGTCCGGCTTGCGCTCTGGTGCGAACAACACGGGATGACCTCGAAGCGGTTGCAACACCTCGCCCTGGCCGTGCTCGCCGACCCGGCGAACGTGACGGCTCGCGGCCTGCTTGGCCTGGTGTGGGATCACGGACAATGGCGGAAGCCCGACGATGTCGCGAAACGCATCCAGGACGACGCGAAGAAGGCCGCCGCCCTCGCCGAGTACAATGAGCGACGGACCCGAACCCGCCTGACCGCCGACTCGCAGTGGAAACTCGCCGTCTGGTGCGAGGAAAACGGGCTCGAGCCCGAGGCCATCGCCCACTTCACCGCCGTCGTCCGGCTCGACCCATCGCGATCGGCCGCCTGGAAGCGGCTCGGCTGCAAGAAATACAAGGGTCGCTGGATGACCGACGAGCAGATCGCCGCCGAGAAGGCCGAGCGCGAGGCCCAGGCGAGGGCTGATCAGTACTGGCGGTCCACCCTAACCCACTGGCGAGCCGCCCTGAACGATCACGCGCGACAAGCGGAGGCCACCAAGAACCTCGCCTCAGTGCGTGACCGCCGGGCCGTGCCTTCGGTCTGGCGCGTGTTCGCCCTCGGGAACGCGGCCGATCAGGATCGGGCCGTCCAGTTGTTCGGACAGATCGACGCTCCAGGCGCCTCGCGTGCCCTGGTAATGCTCGCGCTCGGAGGAGCCACGCCGGAGATCCGCCGCGCGGCGTCCGAGACCCTCGTCCGCTGCGACCCGCACGACTACATGGCCCCGCTCATCGCCATGCTCCGGAAGCCGTTGCGCTACGAGGTGCGGCCCGTGGCTGGCCCTGGTTCCGCGGGAGCCCTCTTTGTCGAGGGACAGCTCTTCAACAGGATGAAGATCTACACCACAGCCGTTCCCAACTTCGCGCTGGTCGACACCGGGACCTCCTGGGCCCAGGACAGTTTCGGCTATGAGGTCCTGCGCCTCCCGGGCCGCGACGTCGAGGTGCAGCACGGCCCGACCCTCGTCGCGACTCTCACCGGCCAGGAATTTCGTCACGGTCTTGCCAGTCCAAACGATCCGCGTGGCGTACCTCTGGAAATGGCCCTGGGAGCCAACCCGAACCAGACGCGATGGAACGTTGCGACCAACTTATTCAAACCGGGTTGGGGCACCTCCGACTTCCTCATCGACTCGGACTTCAACGTCAACATCTACAAATCAACGACCGACTACTACAAGACCGAGGTCTCCATTCCGATTGGCCGGATCGCGGCGGAGTATCAGAAGTCGGCCTTCGTTGCCCAGCAAGAACTGGCCAACGATGTCGCCATGGTCGAAGCCGCCAATCAGGCCATCAAGCAGTCGAACGACCTCGTCGTGAACCTGTTGAACAACGTCTCTGATCAGAACCTCAAGGATGACGCCGACGCCTGGCGAGGCTGGTGGGCCGATCAGCTCGGCTACGCCTACCAGCCCCCGCCCCCAATGCCCAAACCGACGTTCTTCCAGTATGTCCCGCCGGCCTATCAACCTCGGCCGATGTCCACGTCGACGCAGATCATCGGCAAGGACGGTTCGACCGACACATTCACCGCTCGTGCTCAGATGACGTCCCAGGGCCTGAGCCGAATGGCTGGCTACCACATCTTCCCCTGCTGCTTCGCCGCCGACACTCTGGTCCAGACCCGTCAAGGACCGAAACCGATCGAGAAGATCCACATCGGCGACCAAGTTTTGAGCCAGGACGTTGAGACCGGCGCCCTGGACTACCGCTCGGTGCTGACCGTCTTCCACTTCCGGCCATCCGCGACATACCGCCTCCAACTCGGCGACGACCAGATCGTGACCACCCCGCTGCACCGATTCTGGAAGGCCGGCCAGGGCTGGACCATGGCCCGTGACCTCAAGCCGGGAGACGTCCTCCGCACCTTGGGCGGAACCGCGAAGGTCAGTTCGATCGAAACCGACAAGGTCCGTCCGGTCTTCAACCTGGAAGTCGCCGGCAACCCCGCCTTCTTCGTCGGCGAGAGTGCGGCCCTGGCCCACGACAATACCCCGGCCGGCCGACATTCCGCCCCTTTCGACGCACCACCCGAACTGGCCCAGGCCAACAAGACAGCAGGACGCTGATCGGTTCCCATTCCCGACGCACCAATGGCCCGTTCCGTGCTTCGAGCCGGATCGGGCCGTTGCCGTTTTCCACCGGAATCCAAACGGCTGTCAGCCGGACGAGCCCAGCGTGACCGAAACGTCGCGCTTCCGGCCGTGCCGGATGACGGTCACGATCGCCGTTTCGCCGGGAGCGTGCTTCTCGACCTCCGACAGCAGTTCCTCGACCGTCCGGACGGGATGCCCGTCGATCGCCACGATCCGGTCGGCCGAGTCCGGATCGGGGCGCTGGCGATAGTATCGGCCGAGTCGTTCGACCACGACCTGGATCGGCTGCAAGCCGGCGCGAGCGGCGGGGCCGTTCTCATCTAGATCGATAATGTAGATTCCTTCATCGGTTGTGTAAACCTGCTTCAGCCCGAGATCCGCACGGATCACATGCCCGTGCTCGATGAGGGGCTTCAGGATGCGCTTGATGGCGTTGATCGGCACGGCGAAGCCGATTCCGGCCGACTGGCCGACCTGGCTGATGATCGCCGTGGTCATGCCGATCACCTCGCCTCTCGTGTTCAGGAGCGGCCCGCCCGAATTGCCCGGGTTGATCGCCGCGTCGGTCTGGATGATCCCCTTGATGATCCGCCCGTTCTTGGCCCGCATCGAGCGGTCGAGGCTGCTGATGATGCCAGTCGTCAGGGTCCGTTCCAGACCGAACGGGTTGCCGATCGCCAGGACTTTCTGACCGACGACGAGCTTCGACGAGTCTCCCATGGCCAGGGGCGTCAGCTTATCGGGGGGCACTTGAATCTGAATCACGGCCACGTCGTTATTGGGGTCGACCCCGACGATCTTGCCCTGATGCGTCGAGCCGTCGAAAAGGGTCACCTGCAATTGCTCGGCATCGGCCACGACGTGGTAGTTCGTCAGAATGTGCCCTTCGGTATCGATCACGAAGCCAGAGCCCGAACCGCTGGCCACGTCGGTACCGAACAGGTTGGCGACCAGCGCGGCCGTTGTGATGTTGACCACGCCTCGGTTGTCGGCGTCATAAACATGGATATTGATTTGCTCGTCGGCGTCGGAGCGAGACAGCACGTCGGCCGGTAGGGTCGGTGCAGGGGTCTCCGGCATCCGATACGGTTCTCGGACGGCGGGCATGCCGCCGAACTCCGCGCGCGGCTCGGCGACCCCGACCGGCGGTCGGACCTCACGGCTCGAGAGCCAGAGCATCACCAGGGCCAGCGTCAACAAGACCGTTAGGAGATGGGCGGCCAGTGTTTTCATTTCCGATGACGACCCCCGAGGCGTTCGTGGTCCTCGTCCTGCATGGCGAGACCCTTGAATTCTAGCAACTCGGCAGAACGTGACCACCCGCTCCTGGCCTTATCGACCGGTTCATGAGCCGTCGACGTAAACAATTGGGGGGACGGCTGGCTACGACGGATCGGGACCCGAACGAGCGACGACGGCCACGCGCGCGGGCCCCCTTTGTTGTTGACCCCCAGGAAGCGCCTCGTTAGGATCTCGCACACGGTCGGCAATGTCGCCACACCTTACCGAGACGATGCCAGGGAGGGCTTCTCTCATGAGACGTTCCTAGAACACGGTTGGTCAGGTCACGGAACGCTGTTCAACGAACCGCGACGCGCGATGTTGTTCTGGTGTCGCGGCCCCTGGACACCAGGCCGCGGTTCGATGCCAGTCGGTACAGAAATCTCCGTCAGGTCCTTGGGAACGCCTCGCTTCGCCGAGGTCGAACGGACGGTGCGCTCGGCGATCGAATCCTCGAATGGTCCACCCCGCATGCGCAACACCAGGAGCCCGCATCAAACCAGGATGTCGAGACACTCAGCCATGCACAAACGGATTGTCGGACCTCTCCTCGTGTTGATCGCGGCACAAATGAACGTTCAGGGAGCCGTCGTGCCGAAGAGGGCCACGGCTGCCCAGACCGCGAAGGCCAGCACACAGGCATGGAAGACGTCCCTGAAGTCGGCCGTGCCCACCTTGATTTTCTCCAGGGCGGGTTCGCCACCTCTGGCGCACTACCCGGCCCCCCTTTACACCATCGACAGTCTCCACGCGATCCGCAACCAGAATCCGGTCGCGTTCGACCGCCGTTACCCGGATATCGGCAAGATACTGATCCTCGACGACCGCCTCCGGGCGGCCATGGCGCAATGTTCCGGGTCGCTCAACGGCCTACTTCCCGCGACCGCCGCGAACCATTATCTCCATTACCGTCGCAGTCTCGATCCGGCTCGTTTCGACTACTTCCACCCCGTCCTCGGGGCAATCCTCGCCGAGGACGATGCTCTGCGGACGAAGACCAACCCGTGCCCCGCGCCCGGCGAAGTCATCCCGCCGCCGCCGCCGACCACTCCGCCACCCACAAACGTCCCGCCCGGAACTCCTAACCCCAAGCCACCAATCGGCGAAGGGGGTGGAGGCACGCCACCCCCGACTTCCGGCGGAAAGGCCGTGCCGGAACCGACGGGGCTGGTCCTGTTGCTCATCGGCCTGAGTGCCATGGGCGTCTGCCACGGAATCCGGACGCGGGCTCGCGCCCGCCAACTCGCAATCGCGTCAACCTGAACACGGCATCGATCTCGTCGAGGATCATCGACCGCTCCTCGCGATTACGGAACAGCCCGGCCTCCCGCATGCGAGGACCGGGCTGTTTTTCCGCGCGCGGCTCCGACTTCCCTCATGTCGATCGGCCCAATCGGCTGGCTGGACGACTCCGTGTCGCGGCGTCACAATGACGATTCGGGGTTGTTCATCGCCGCGGTGCGGTGCGGTTTGATTAGGAACAACCGGTCTCCCGCGCGCGGGAGATCCTCTGATCCAACCCGCCTGTCTCTCATCAGGAGTTCTCGACGATGTTGCACCGCGTTCCGACGCGACGGAAGCGTCCGGCCCGGATATCGGCGCTCGGATTCTGGGTTCTGACGCTCGCCTGGACCGCTTCGACCCCTGCCCAGGTCAGCCCCGAGGAATCGGCCAAGCAACTCAAGCCGGCCCCCGGTCTCAAGGTCGCGCTTTGGGCCGCGGAACCGATGGTCGTCAATCCCACCACCCTCGACATCGACTCCCGTGGTCGCGTCTGGGTCACCGAGGGGCTGAACTACCGGCTGAGCCGAGGCCGCAACCGTGAGTTTCAGCGCGTCGCCGACGCCGACAAGATCAAGATCCTCGAAGACACCGATGGCGACGGCAAGGCCGACAAGGTCACGGTCTTCGCCGATCAGATCTTCCCCGTGCCCATGGGCATCGCCGTTGAGGAGTTCTGGTCGAAGGACGGTAAGTACCAGGGATGCAAGGTTTATATCGGCAACAGCCCCGACCTGCTCGTCCTCGAAGACACCGACGGCGATGACAAGGCCGATAAGCGCTACCCGCTCCTGACCGGCTTCGGCGGCATCGACTCCGACCATGGCGTGCACGGCATGGTCCTCGGCCTGGACGGCAAGCTCTACTTCACCCATGGCGACGGCTGCTGCTCCGTTCAACCCGACAAGAGCGAGAAGACCGAGAACTTCAACGTCGTCGACAAGAGCGGCCGCCACGTCTGGTCCGATCAACTGGCCAACACGTTGCGCGTCAATCGCGACGGCACCCAGTTCGAGATCCTCGCCGATCGACAGAGAAACAACTATGAAACCTGCTTGAACTCCTTTGGCAACGGCTTCACCAGCGACAACGACGACGACGGCAATCGCGGCAGCCGCGTCATCTGGGTTATGGACGGCGGTAAATATGGTTATCGCACCCCAGGATCGCCCCGGCACTGGGGCGAGGACGTGCCTGGCAACGTCCCCAAGCTCGTCGGCACCGGCAACGGCAGTCCTTGTGGCGTGATGGTCTACGAAGGCAACCTCTTGCCGAAGGAATACTTCGGCGCCGTGCTCGAAGCCGAGGCCGGCCCTCGCGTCATCAACTACTTCCCGCTCACCCGCAATGGAGCCGCATTCCGGACCGATCATAAGATCATGCTTTCGAGCGACGATCCCTGGTTCCGCCCAGTTGATGTGACCGCCGCGCCGGATGGCTCGCTCTACGTCGCCGACTGGTACGATGCCGGTGTCGGCGGCCACGCCTTCCGCGACCAGACCACGGGACGGATCTATCGAATCACACCCGAGAAGGGCGAGGTCACTCCCTTCAGACCCGATTTCGCCAGCCTCGAGGGACTGTTGGCGGCCCTCGAGTCGCCGAACGTCGCCGCGCGCGACGTGGCCCGCCGGCTCCTGATCGAACGAGGCGACGAGGCGACCAAGGCCCTGCAATCGCGTTTCATGAACAAGGCGACGACACCGGAAAACCGGGCCCGCGCTCTCTGGGTTCTGAGTGCCATGCCCAACGGCGTGACTCAGGTTGTCGCCGCCCTCACGGACGGCGACCCTCGCATTCGAGAGCAGGCCGTCCGTATCCTCGGTCGTGACGACCGCGACAACGGCCACGTGGAGTACACGAAGCCTGAGGGCAAACGGCCCGCCCCCGCCGAGGCTCACCTGGCCGTCTTGCTCCCGATGGCCAGCGATCCCGATGCCGGTGTTCGTCGCGAGTTGATCCTCGCGCTGCGCAACCTGCCGACCGACAAGGTCGGAAGCGCCCTCAAGAGCCTGGCCGCCTCGTGGGACGGTCAGGACCGCTGGTACCTCGAAGCCCTTGGCCTGGCCCTACGAGATCGAGAGCCCGGGTTCGTTTCGAGCCTGTTCGACGGGAAACTCTATGGCGATCTCAACCTCGACGAGGCGGGCAAGTCGGCCGTCGCCACGCCGCCGTATTTCCCCGTCGATCGCAATGAGGCGTACCTGGCCACCAAGGATGTCCTGCCGCCGGCCAACGCGGTGAGCAAGACCCTCGGCCTGGCCTGGGAGCTGCACCGGGTCGAAGCCCTGCCACTGGTCGTCACGCTGATGCCAGCGCTCAAGTCGGCCGAGCTTCAGCAGGCGGCCGACGACGTGATCATGCAGGTTGAGGACCCGGCCGGAGCCCTTGTGCTGGCCGATCTGGCGCTGGCCACGACGGACCCGCTCCGCAAGCGGCAGACGCTCCTCAGCCTCGGCCGCAAGCTCAGCGGCAACTGGCGACCCGCCGCCGGCAACGCGAAGATCTCGCGGCTGATTCGAGACGCCCTGACGGACCCGGAAACCCGGATCGAAGGGATTACCCTGGCCGGCGCCACCGGCGATCGCCGCTACGCCGACGACCTGACGCGATGGGCCGAGGATCCCGACTCGCCCGTCGAGCTTCGCGTGGCGGCCGTTGAGGGGATCGCCCAGGTCAAGGCGCCGCGCGCCGACATGATCCTCAACACACTGATCCGTCAGGCTAAGGAGAAAAACGCCTCGAACCCCGCCGCCGAGGCCGCCGTCCGCGCCCTGCCTCGGCTCGGTGGCGACCCTCGCCGGCAGCTCGCCCGGATCATGACCGATGAGTCGATTCCCCTGGGTCTTCGCCGAGAAGCCTTGCGAACCTTCGCCATGCTCGGCGACGGCGGCCAACGCCTGATCACCCTCGCCCGCGAAAAGAAGCTCGCCGACGCATTGCGCACCGAGGCGGCCACCGTCCTCCGCGCTCATCCGGATCGACGAATTCGCGACGAGGCGGAGCAGGTCTTCCCCATCACGACCGCCTCGGGCAAGCCCCTTCCGCCGTTCGGCGAGCTGATCCGCCGCGACGGCCAGGCCGACCGTGGCCGCGAGGTCTTCTACCGCAACGGCACCAACACCTGCGGCAGTTGCCATCGCGTGCAAGGGTTCGGGCAGTGGGTTGGCCCGGACCTCTCGACCATCGGCACCAAGTATGGAAAGGACGCCTTGCTCCGCCAGATCCTCAACCCCAGCGAGGCGATTTCCTACAACTACCACAGCCTGGTGCTCGCTCTCGCCGATGGCCGCATCCTGACCGGTCTTCCCGTCGAGGAAACGGCCGATCGCGTCGTCCTCAAGCTGGCGGACGGCCAGCGCGTGGCCGTGCGAACCGACCAGATCGAAGACCGACGCCTCAGCGAGATCTCGCTCATGCCCGAGGGGCTGACCCAGTCGATGAGTGAGCAGGACCTCGTCGATTTGCTGGCCTTCCTCAACACGTTGCGACAGCCGGTCAGCATCGTCGGCGTCTTCCAGGCGGTCGGGCCCGTGCCCGAAGCCGACGGCAAACTGGCCCTCGACACCTCCTCGCCGATCAACACGTCGGCTCCCGTCCGCATCGGTCAAAACAAGATCGAGTGGCGACGGGTCTCGGCCAACGCCGAGGGCCTCGTGGACCTGACGCCGATCCTTGGCAACGACACCAACGCGGCGGCCTACCTGCATGCCCCGGTCGCCTCGGACACCGAGCAAAAAGCCCGACTCGTGCTCGACACCAAGGCCGACGTCCGTGCCTGGTTCAACGGCCGTCCGCTCTCGCTCTCCAGCGCGGGCGAGGGCCAGCCGCGCTCCGTCGAGCTCACGATTCCCAAGGGAACGAGCGACCTCCTGATCCGCTTGCCCGGCGGAGCCAACGCCTCGATCGTGGCCACATTGGTCGCCGATGAACCCGTGCGGTTCAGCCCGGCCGAGGCCAAGACCGCCTCGACGCGATAGGCACGTGAGACGACATCCCGCCGTCCTCCAATTTGCTCAACCCGATCGACCGGTCGTCCCCCTTGTTGACCGGTCGATCGGCATTATCGCCGCGATCGCGCCTCGCATCACCCCTTGCCTCACAACAACAATCCGAAGACCGATTCCGCTCGTCACGCGCGTTGACCCAGCGGAAAGACCGTGCCACAATTCCTCGGTCGCGACGGCCCCCACCCGAGGCCGCTTCACCCGGTTGACCCTTGGAATCCCAGTGGCCTTCGGGCCGGACGAAGACGAACGCCGTGCCGCCCATCGAGGACGAACCACCGATCGCGGTCGCCATTCCCTGCTACAACGAGGCGGCGGCGATCGAGGATGTCATCGCCCGATGGCGGGAGTTCTTGCCCAGCGCCGAGATCGTCGTCTTCGACAACAACTCCTCTGACGGAACGGGCGACCTCGCCCGGAACCTCGGCGTGCGCGTGGTGCCGGTTCCCCGGCAGGGAAAAGGCTTTGCCGTTCAGGCGATCTTCGCCGACCTTGCCGATCGACCGGCGGTCGTCCTCACCGACGGCGACGGCACCTATCCGGCTGACGAAGTCCATCGGCTCCTGGACCCAGTCCTCGATGGGTCGGCCGAGATGACCGTGGGGGCGCGCCAGCCAGTCGCCGGAGCCGGCGCAATGTCTCCGGTTCGGAGCCTCGGCAACGTCTTGATTCGCGCGGCGTTCGCCTTGCTTCTCGGGCAAGGGCCAGGCGACCTCCTCTCGGGCTATCGCGTGTTCTCTCGCCGGTTTCTTCAGGAAGTCCAGCCGCGATCGGCCGGCTTCGAGATCGAGACCGAGCTGACCGGCGAGGCGGTCGCCCGGGGCTATCGGGTTGTTGAGGTCCCGGTGCCGTATTACCCGCGCGCCGAGGGAACCGTCAGCAAGCTCAAGGCGTTTCGCGACGGCTGCCGCATCCTCGCGACCATCCTCCGCCTGAGCGTTCAACTCCGCCCGTGGCGGCTGCTGCTCTTCCTCGCTGGAAGCCTTGCCGTCCTTGCAGGCTTGGCCTGGATGATCTCGCGCCTCTGATCAACAGCCCTGGGCCGATTCGCTCAGAACTGCTTTCGCTGGCGGCTCGACGGAATCCGGAGCGCCTTGCGATACTTCGTCACGGTCCGTCGCGCGACCGGGAGACCGTTCTTGCCGAGTTCCTCGACGATCTCCTCGTCGGAGAGCGGGTTCTGTTTGTCTTCCTTGGCGATGATTTCGAGCAGCTTCTGCTTGATCGTGTCCCACGCGACCTCTTCGCCGTCAGCCGTCGTGGTCCCGCCGCCGAAGAACCGCTTGAGCGAGAAAATGCCGCGAGGCGTCTGAACCCACTTGTCGTCCACGGCCCGGCTCACCGTCGTGACGTGCACCCCCACGCGGTCGGCAATCTGCTGCATCTTCAAGGGCTCGATGAACTCGGGGCCCTTGTCGAGGAAGTCCTTCTGGTGCTCGATGATCGCGCGGGCCACTTTGAGCAGCGTGTTCCGCCGCTGCTCGATCGACTCGATCAGCCACCGGGCCGACTGGATCTTCTTCTGGATGAATTCGCGGGCGGCGGGATCGGCCTGCTTGTTCTTCAAAAGCCGCTGGTAATGCTTCGAAATCGCCAGTTGCGGTGTATGCTCGTCGACCAGCCGGACCTCGTACTCGCCTTGCTCGTCGGGCTCGACGATCAGGTCGGGCAAGACATACTGCGTGCTCGTCGGCGCGTAACGGGCCCCTGGGCGAGGATCGAGCCGCCGCAGGTGCTCGATGGCTTCCTTGATCACCTCCATCGAAAAGCCCGTCTTCTTCTCGATCGCCGGGAGACGGTTCTGTTGCAAGTCGTCCAGGTGGTTCGAAATCAACACCTGGAGCACGTCGCGGCAGGGGACTTCGGGCGTGAGCTGCAGGAGCAGGCATTCCCGCAAGTTTCGCGCGCCGATGCCCGGCGGATCGAGCTTCTGCGCCAGCCGGCGCGCCTCCTCGGCATCCTCCAGCGTGGCCTCACCCCCCGCGTCGCGTACCACTTCGTTGAGATCAAGTCCGAGAAAGCCATTCTCGTCAAGGTTATTCACAATATATTCGGCTAACGCCCGAACCGTGTCGCTGGCGTCGAGGAAGCCCAGCTGATCAATCAAATCGTCGTGCAGCGAGCGAGGCCGGCTCGCCATGTTTTGCATCGCGTCGTGCTTCCGATCCGCCTCCTCGCTCAACGTCGCGCGGCTGGGACGATGCGTCTCGGCATACTGCTCAGCCCACTCCTCGAACCCGTCAAAGGCCGGTTCCGGCTCGCCGTCCGTCGAGGGCTCGGCGGCAGAGGGGACTTCCTCGGCCTCCGCTTCCGGGGCCGCCGTCTCTCGCAGATCGACCAGAATCGGATTCTCGATCAGCTCTTGGTCGATCCGTTCCTGGAGCGCCATCACCGGGAGTTGCAGAATCTCCATCGACTGGATCATGCGAGGAGCCATGCGGAGACGCATGTCCGTCCGCATTTGCTGGGAAGTATCGAGTCGCATGGTCCTGCTTCCGCCGAAGAAGAAAGAAAGAGGCTCTCTTCGTGCCACGCTCGCCCTCGGATCGAGAAAACCTCCGCGAAGGTTGATCGATCGGAGAACGAGAGCGGTCTTCCGCAAAATCTATGCCAACGGAACCTCAACGTCAAGATGCGAGCTTCGAAATCCAGAAAAACCCTTGAAAAAAGCCCGGCCGATCAGAACCGTTGCCGGCCGATCAGAGCGTCGGCCAGCATCTCCTTGTTGGCGAATTCGAGCACGCTGCCTGACGCCAGGCCGCGGGCCAGCCGGGTGATCGGGACGCCGAACTCGGCCAGCCGGTTGGCGACCAGAAGCGCCGTGCTATCCCCTTCGATGTTGGGATTCGTGGCCAGGATCACCTCGCGAATTGTTCCTGAGGCCACGCGCGACGACAGGGCATCCAGCGTAAGCTGGTCGGGACCAATCCCTTGCAGCGGGGCGAGCCGGCCTAGGAGGACGTGATAAACCCCCTGGTAGGTGCCCGCCTTCTCCAGGGCTAGGAGGTCACGAGGCTGCTCGACGACGCAGATCATCGAGGCATCCCGCCTGGAATCGCGGCAGATGGCGCACTGCTCGTACACCGACTCGGTCAGGTGGAAGCAGGTCGCGCAATGGTGGATCTGGTCCTTGGCCGCGCGGATCGCCTCGGCGAGGGCGAGTGCTTCCTCCGCTGGGCATTTCAAGATATGATGGGCTAGCCGCTCGGCACTCTTAGCCCCGATCCCCGGCAGCCGCCCGAACGCCGAGACCAGGCGGTCCACCGCGTTAGTCATCGAGCTTTTTTCGTGTTCCATGACAGGATCGTGTTTTTTTCAATGTTACAGAATGTTCATCGTCACGATGACGTAACACCGCCCTTCGACCTCGCCCCCCGTCGGCACGGGCCGTGATCGGGATCGAGGCGGCTCTTGATTTACTTCTTCCCCGGCCCGAACAGTGCCGAGAGGTCGGGCAAGGGCAAACCGCCGCTAAGGCCCTGGATCGACTTGGCGGCTTCCTCGCGAGCCCGGGTCAAACCCTGGTTGACCGCGGCCGTCACGAGGTCTTCGAGCAGCTCGTGGTCCCCTTCAGCGAGCAGCTTGGGATCGATCCGCACCGCGAGCACCTCGAGCCGTCCATTGACTTTGGCCGTGACGACCCCGCCGCCCGCCGACCCCTCGACCTGAACCTGCCCCAGCGCCTCGGTGGTCTTCTCAACCGTCTCCCGGATCTTGCCGGCGCTCCGCATCAGCTCGCCGAGATCACCCAGGTTCAAATTATTGAACATAAGAACTCCCTTCCTGAACGGTCGGCCCGACCTGGCCAGCTCCGAGGCCAGACCCACTTTGGATCGTGACGCACTCCTGGAGCCGAACCGAACGGCGATCACCGGAATTGACCGATTTCAGCTCCCGGACCCGTCATCCGCTTCCAGCCTGACGGGACGGGCCTCGAACAGCTTGAGAACATCTTGAACGAGCGGGTCGTCCGCAAGGTCTTCGGGGCGGACACCGCCGGATTGAGGTGCCGGTGGAGACGAACCGCCCTTGGCGGGTTCGGACTCCGTCGCCGGCTGCTCGCGATCGAACCGGATCGTCAAGGAGCGGCCCAGCAGGGCTCGCAAGGCCGACTCGATTCGGCCGCGCGCCTCGATCGTATCACACGCGTCCGCTGCCCAATTGTAGATGCCGGGAACGGCGACGGCCAGGACGCCCGGCTCCGGCAACGAGGCCGGTCGAAGCCGGTTCACGTGGCTGCCCAGGTTGCCAAGTTGCTCGACCAGGCTCGGCCAGGCCTCCTGGATGGTCTCGATCGTGAACGGACGGTTCGAGAAGTCGCGGGGCGACGCACCAGGCACCCGCGACGTCGGCTCGGCCGACGGAGCAGGGGGAGGAGGCGACTCGCCCGATGATCGCGACTCCCTCCGATCTCGCTCGACCGTCCCGTTGACAGCCTCAGCCGTCACGGCCTTTTTTTTTACAACGGGGGCCGCGGTCGGGCCTGAGCCCGGTGAACTCAGCCGACCGATCAGTTCGCTCAGCTCGACGAGGTCTTCCAGCCGAGCCACGCGGCAGAGCGCCAGCTCGACGATCAGGCGGCCCTGCGGACTGCCTCGCAGCCGCCCCCGGGCTTCCGACAGAATCTGCAGGGCGGCCAGGATCGAGTCGAGCGTCGTGTAGGGAAAGAGTGTA
>CAZRGV010000085.1:14470-25267 GCA_964599655.1 uncultured Isosphaeraceae bacterium
CGAGTCGAGCGGCCAGCGGCCGGCCACAGCCTTCAGCCGTTCTCGCTGCGAAGGGGCCGCTGCTAGAGGCGCCACGTCGGCACCAGCGGCCAGAACCATGACGTCTCGAAGGAAGTCGAGCGCTCCTCCGAGCAGGTCCGCCGGCTGGACGCCCGACGAAACGGCCTGGTCGAGCAATCGCAGGGCCGACGCCGGATCGTGATTCGCCATCGCGTCAACTAGGTCGAGCACGTGCTCATCCGGCGCGATCCCCAGCGCCTTGTGGACGACCTCCGCCGTCAACCGCTTGCCGCCGAACGAGAGCAGTTGTTCGAGCAACGACTGCGCATCGCGCATCGACCCGGCCGCCCGCCGGGCGACGGCCTGGAGCGCGTCGCGGTCGGCCTCGACATGCTCCTTCTCGCAGATGCCGGCCAGGGTGTCGACGATCTGCTCGGGCGTGATTCCGGCGAAGTCGTATTTCTGGCACCGCGAAAGCACGGTGATCGGGATCTTGTTCGGCTCGGTGGTCGCGAAGAAGAACTTGACGTGCTCGGGCGGCTCTTCCAGCGTCTTCAACAGGGCGTTGAACGCCCCCGTCGAGAGCATATGTACTTCATCAATATAATAAATCTTGTACCGAGAACGGCTTGGCCGCAGGCCGGCGTTCTGACGGAGCTCTCGCACCGCTTCGACGCCGTTGTTGCTGGCCCCGTCGATCTCGATGACGTCGACGTCCTGGCCCACCGAGATCGCCTTGCAGATGTCGCACTGGTTGCAGGGCTCGTCGGTCGGGCCGTGCTCGCAGTTCAGGCACTTGGCGAAGATCCGGGCCATCGACGTCTTGCCGACGCCTCTGGTGCCGCTGAACAGATAGGCGTGCGTGACGCGCCCCATCTTGATCGCGTTGCGGAGCGCCTGGACCACGTGATCCTGGCCCACGACCTCGTCGAAGGTTTGTGGCCGGTAGCGCCGGGCGACGACGGTGTAGCTGTCGCCATCATTCCGGACCGGGGACGCGATTTCGCCGTCGGGGGCCACGTCGCTCGTCGTGGTCGGCTTCGATCGGGCCACGTCGCGCTCCGTCGGATCGTGGTGGGTGGAAGAAGGGCACCCGCCAGCCGCGCCTCACGACCCGGTCCGGTCGTTAGGAACGAGTCGGGGCAGGGGCCTGGGTGAGCCGGGGAGGTGCTCCCGCGCGCATGAAGGCGATGCTTATGGCTGCTGCGTTCCCGCCCTGACCAGGTTCGCAAGCCCCCATCGCCCGGGTCCCCCCCGGCTCGCCCGGACCCCCGCGCCGTCGTCGCGGCCAGCAGTCTGGCGGAAAGGCTATTGTCGCGGATGGCCCGACGCCACGCAAGGCCAACCCGCCTGAACATTCGAATCGTCACCCCTCGTCTCGTCACCTCGTCGTCGCCAGATCACAACCTGTTTTCGATCCGTTTGTTCTGTTTGTTCACCACGGGCGCGTCCCTGATTCCGCTCGAATCCATCGACGCCCCTCTCATCTAAAGGGAAGGATCTCGGGCGTCGTCTCGACGGGCGCGGCTGTCAGGATGTCATTACGCCATGTCGAAATCCACGGTCCGATCGCTCTCGATCCTGAAGCGACCTGAGCCGCCGCAGGCGCATTGGCCTGAAGTAGCCCCACCTTCTGGAGTGGGGATTCCGGTCTTGCGAGACGGAACGGGGTTGACGACGATGGATCTGTACGGAAACGATGCGCCTCGAGGCTCGACTCGCTCGAAAATGGGCCCACGGACCCGACTCGACCGCATCGGGTGGTAAACTAGCCTCAGGGTCGCCTGTTCGACCCATAGCGCCTCTTCCGCTTCGTTGTGGGAAGTCGGCGCACCAGCAAACCGGAAAGGGGGGCAATGATGGCCCGACGATCGACCGCCCGCCCCCTTCCTGCCTGGGTCGGAGATCTCCCGGTCTTCGAACGCACCCTGGGCAACGGTCTGAAAGCCTTGGTGCTGCCCCGAACCCACGCCCCGGTCGTGGTTTGCGACCTGTACTATCCGGTCGGGTCGGTCAACGAGCCGGCCGGCCGATCAGGCTTGGCCCACTTCGTCGAGCACATGCTCTTCAAGGGAACCGAGCGGTTTCCCAAGGGGCAGATTGACCGCCTGGCCTTCCTGGGCGCGGGCCTGTCGAACGCCGAGACCGGCGAGGACTGCACCCACTATTGGTTCGCCTTCCCCACCGATCGCTGGGAGCTCGCCCTGGCCGTCGAGGCCGACCGCATGCATGGCGCCGTCTTCGACCCCGACGAGGTCGAGGCCGAACGGCGGGTCATCGTCGAGGAACGGGCCAGGGAACTCGATTCCCCGACCGGCCGCCTGGAGCAGACGCACCTCGCCGTCAGCTACCTGATTCATCCCTATCGCAACCCGATCCTCGGATGGCCCGAGGAGTTGCGTCGAATTTCCGTGACCGACCTGCGCGACTTTTACGCCACCCATTACCGGCCCGACGGCGCCGTTCTGGTGGTCGTCGGCGACCTCGATGCCGACCGCGCGCTCGATCGCGTCGAGGCCCATTTCGGCAAGCTCGAACGGGGTCGGGTCGATCGGCCCGGTCCGCCTCCCGTCGAGCCCAAGCAGGTTGGCCGTCGTGAGTTCCGCATCGTCGAGTCGGAAGGCGTGGCGCGCGGAATGTTCGGCTGGCACTCGGTTGCTCGAAACCATCCCGACGGCCCGGCCCTCGACGTCCTCTCCGACCTCTTGACCTGCGGCCGTCGCTCCCGCCTCTGGGATCGCCTCGTCGAACGGAAACGGCTTGCCACCTGGGTCGAGGCGTCGCAGGAAGGCTCGCATCTGGCCGGCGAGTTCCTGGTGCATGTCGAGGCCGCGCCCGGGGTTGAGCCCGACCGGATCGAGGCCGAGATCCGGCTCGAGATCGAGCAACTGAGCCAGGTCGGCCCGACGCCCGAGGAGCTTTCTCGCTCTCGCAACCGACTCGAAGCCGCCTGGCGATGGGAGCAGGAAGACCTTGCCGGCCTGGCCTCCGGACTGGGCCATGTCGCTCTCTGGGACGACTGGCGGGCCTGGCAGGCTGAACATCGCGCGGCCCTGGCCATTAAGGCGGATGATATCCGTCGCGTCGCGTCCACGTATCTGATCGAGAGCGGCCTGACGGTCGGCTGGTCCTTGCCTCGTCCTGGCGGCGAAACCGGCGCGGTTCTGCTGCCATTCAGCCCGATCGCCGAACCGTCAAAGCCCGTGATCAAACCAGTGCCCGAGCAGCCGATCGCCCTGGCTATTCCAACCGCCGCCGCCCGATTGGTCGATTACCGTCCGCGTCGCGCCCTGCTCGCCAACGGCCTTCGCCTGCTGACCGAGCGCCGGCCCGGTTCGGGCACGGTCGCCCTTGAGCTCTTCTGCGATGCCGGCGTGCTCCGCGAGGCACGCCCGGGACTGGCGCATCTCACAGGCCGGCTCCGCGAGGAAGGGACCCTCAACCGCTCGGCCGAAGCCCTAGCCGAAGCGGTCGAAGACGTCGGCGGCGTGCTCGACCTGCATGCCACCGGGGCCTCGATTCGCATGCGAGCCGAGGATCTGCCCCTGGCCATCGAGATCCTGGCCGACCTGACCCTTCGGCCCGCCTTCCCGGCCGACGACTTCGCCTGGACCAAGCGACGGATCGCCGCCGACCGACAGGCCGACCGCGAGGATCCGGCCTTCCGTGCCGGCCAGGTCTTCCTCCAGCTTGTCTATGGCGATCATCCCTACGGCCGCGACCCTCGAGGCAACGCCCGGCAGCTCGCCGCCCTCACGCTCGACGACGTCCGGCGCCACAACGCCCGGTATTTCACCCCTGACAACGGTGTTCTCGTCGTCGTCGGCGACTTCGAGCCCTCCAGGCTCCGCGCCCTCTTGAAAACGCACCTCGGTCGCTGGGCTCCCAGCGGCCACCCTCGAGAACCGCTGCCACCGCTCGATCTCCACCGACGCCCAAAGGTGCGGCGTATTTCCCACCCCGGCGAGCAGGTTCACGTCCTGATCGGACATCTGGGAATTACCCGGTTCGACCCCGACTACGACGCCCTCACGATCCTCGACCACATCCTCGGCACCGGTCCCGGCTTCACTGATCGCCTCAGCCGCCTGCTTCGAGACGACCTCGGCCTGGCCTACTCGGTCAGCGGCAGCATCGCCGAATCGGCCGATCTGGTTCCCGGCACGCTTCGGATCTATCTCGGCACCAGCCCCGGCGAGGTCGACCGCGCCGTCAACGCCGTCATCGAGCAGCTCGAGGCCCTCCACCGCGGCGAGATCCGAGACGACGAGGTCGAGCACGCCCGACGCTACCTCGCCGGCTCCTGGGTTTTCGACTATCAGACCGTCGCCCAGCGCGCGGAGCGCCTGCTCGAACTCGAACGATGGGGCCTTCCCCTCGACGAACCCCTGCGATGGCCGGAACGGGTCTCCCAGATCACCCCCGACCAGGTCCGCGACGCCGCCCGACGCCACCTCCACCCCGCCGCCCTCACCCGGGTCGAGTTCGGCCCCATCCCTCGCCGACGACGACGCGCCAACGGGTAATGCGCGGCGAAACTCATCATTGCATCATAAATTTACGTCGAAATTCCGCACTCTGAACTCGCTGTAATCCATCCACTCCTACCAAACCCTATCCACCAGTGATTCAACCCACCCCACGAAACCAACAGTCCTTCGTTCAATTCCCCATCTTTCCTAATCCGGAGATTCGTGGTATCCTGGCTGTGATTGCCGCGCTCACCGAAACTCGACGCCTGTCCGTCACGCCGGGCCGCTTTCCAACGATCACGCTCCACGCCTCCTGGTGCCACCGAAGGAAACAATAGGCCCGGCGTGGCGGCGGGCGTCAATCCGCTTGGAGGGTTGGCGGTTCCTGCATTCGTTGAGCCAGTCGTCGTGAGACCCGCGATGCGCCTCGGGTCGATGCGCCATCGTGGCAGGGCATCCCTGCGCGGTCGGCGCTCCCATCACGTCAATGCCGACGTGTCGACCCCGTCCAGCAGTCCCTCGTGTTCCACCTCGAGTGGTACAAGCAGCACATAGGTTCGAACCGTCAGGCCCTCGAAGGCCCGGGCGTCGACAACTTCCTGCCCGGTTTTCACGCGGATCATGCGGTAATCCAGCGGCCGGACCAGGTTCAAGAGGTCCATCGCGTTCTGGCCGGCCGACCGGTCCGAAAGGACGTGAGTTTCGACGAAGACGACTGGGCGAGCCTCGCGGAGCACGTTCCGCATCCCCTCCAGAACCTGTCGCTCGGCCCCCTCGACATCGATCTTGACGAACTCGGGTGCCTTGCCACCATCCCGAACGTAATCGTCGAGAGACAGAGTCGATTTCTTCAGAGCGATCGTCGACTCGGTCTCGGGAGCCACCGGGCTGTCTTGCATCGAGGCGAAGACCGACGACGCGTCCCAGAAGAAGTCGACGACCCGACCCGACCGCTCGGCGACGAGCGCGTTGACGACCTCGATCCGGTTCTGAAACCCGTTGAGCAGGGCGTTGTCGCGAATGATCCGGCAAGCGTCCTCCGACGGCTCGAACGCGACGGCTACGCCCGACTCCGCCAGGCTCGAGGCCATCAGCAGCGTCGTAATCCCCTTGTTCGCGCCGACGTCGAACACCCGCGACTTCCCCCGGCAGAGGGCCTTCAAAAGCGCATGGTCCGGCTCCGTCCACGCCGAGCGTGCCTCGTAGGCCACCCGGTACATCTCCCCCGACACATCGATGCGCCCGGGCCCCAGCCACGCCCGTTTGCAAGACCGCACCACCTCGCGCCAGCGATTCATCGAGCGCCGTCTCCCCGAAAGCCGCGTCCTCGTGTCCGCGAGGACCCTCCGAGGATCATAACCGGCGAGCGGATCCCCGTGTAAGTTCGCAATCCTCGTACGAACGGTAGGACGGGATTTCGAGAACGGCCGAGTTGCCTGGAGCTGTGTCGACCCCTGGCAACGTGACAGACCAACCCATAGGAATCGGTAATCGATTTGGATATAACGCATGGCGACAGGGCCGCCGGGCGGGCGAGTCACCCGGCGGGGATGGGCTTCGAACCCGCCCCGCAGCCGGTGGCTCTGCGCTCTCCACAGCATGGAGGGAACCCATGACGGATTCGTATTGGCTTCATCGACGGATTTCGATCCTGGCGAGCGCCTTGGCGCTCGCGATGTTGTCTTCCTGGTCGCGGCCCGCGCGGGCCGACATGTTCCAGGTGACGAACCTCGTCACCGACGACCAGTCCGCCAACCCGGCGATCCTGACCGACCCGAACCTCAAGAACGCCTGGGGCATCTCCGCGACGGCCACCAGCCCCTTCTGGGTGTCCGACAACGGCACTGGGCTCTCGACCGTCTACCGGGTCGATCCGGTCACCGACCTCCCGACGAAAGTCAACCTCGAGGTCACCATCCCCGCTGCCGGCAACGTGACCGGCCAGGTCGCCAACCCCGTCGCCAGCGCAGGCGGCTTCAACGGCGACGCCTTCCTGTTCGTCAGCGAGGACGGGACGATCTCCGGCTGGCGAGCCGCGCTGGGGACGAACGCCGAAATCCTCCAGACGGGCGATCCCTCCAACGTCTACAAGGGGACGACCGCAGCCAGCATCGGCGGCCATGGCTACCTCTACTCCGCCAACTTCCACACCGGGAATATCGACATCCTCAAGGGGGACTCCGGCGCCCCGAACCTGGCGGGCAACTTCACCGACCCAAATCTCCCGGCGAATTACGCCCCGTTCAACATCCAGAAGCTCGGCGATACGATCTACGTCACCTATGCCCTCCAGGACGCCGCCGGCCGCGACGACATCCCCGGCGCGGGGCACGGCATCGTCAACGCCTTCGACCTCCAGGGGAACCTCATCAGCCGGATCGGGACGATGGGCACCCTGAACTCACCCTGGGGGCTGGCGATCGCGCCCGATTCCTTCGGATCGTTCGCTGGCGACCTGCTGGTCGGCAACTTCGGCGACGGCCGGATCAACATCTTCGACCCGATCGCCCACACCTTCCTCGGCCAGTTGAGCGACGCGAACGGCCAACCGATCGTCATCGACGGCCTCTGGGGCCTGATGGTCGGCAACAACGGTGGCGCCGGCAGCAGCGACAAGCTCTATTTCGCCGCCGGCCCGAACGACGAAACCCACGGCCTCTTCGGGGTCATCAAAGCCGTCCCCGAGCCATCGTCTCTGCTCCTGCTCCTGTGCGGCTCGGCCGGCATCGCGTGGGTCGCTCGCCGCCGGCTGGCCTGAACCTGCGAGCGGGGCGTTGGAGCGAAGATCGTTCCGGATCGGCACGACCATCCAGGGCATCGCGCTTGACCTCGAAATGAGTCGCTTTTGAGAAAAGAGACTCCCTCCACCGACATGCCATCGGGGCGACCCAGTTGCCCTCTTGCTCGCAACCGGGTCGCCCCGATGGACATCCCACAATTCGCGTGAGGAATCAGAATTGCAGCAGACACCGATCCTTTATTTATTATTTAGAATGATATAATTTTATCTTTTTATAATCACTCCGGCTCTCCACTCTTCTCCCTAATACGAAGGACGAACACGACACTGAGGACGATGCTCGCCAGAGAGAGGACGCCGCCCAGTCGAAACGACAAGGGCGAGTAGGTGTAGACGAGCCGGTGAACGCCCGCCTCGACGGCCGCGCCTCGCATGAGTCGGTTCGCTCGGAGGATCGGCGAGGGCCGGCCATCGATGGTGAGGGTCCAGCCAGGGTAGTACACGTCGGCCAGGATCACGATTCCTGGGCTCGCGAGATGAGCCTCGATCTCGACCCGCTGAGGCTCGTGGCGTGCAATCGTCACCGACTCGACCGCATCGGCTGGGACGCCTTCGGAGTAACGGGCGAGAGAACGCGGGTCGTCGGTTTCGATCCAGGCGAACGTGTGGGGGTCGAACACGGGACGGCGGGGCTCGAACCAGAGCGCGTCCTGGTTGTAGAGGATCTGACCCATCAATCGCTCGAGGTCGTCCGGACGATCACTAGCGATTGGCTTCCGGGTCCGCAACGAATGCACGACCCAGGCGCGCGGATACGCGGCACGATTGCGGAGGAGTTGCCAGTCCTGATCGCGGCCCCAGGCTTCGAGCGCCTTCGGATCGGTGTGACTCTCCAGGAGGCTCGGGTCGGGGGCGATCATCTCCGTGTCGGGCAGGAACGAAGCGAAGCCCCGCGAGCCGTCTTGCCACCCGGCGGGGTCGAAGGGGAGGACGAAGTAACGGGTGCCCCAGAGGTCGTAGCCCCGTCGCGTGTAGCACAGGATCGGCTGACCCTCCTCGGCCCCTCTGAGTGTCGCGCGACGGGTATCCAGGGGGCGAAAGAAGCCACCAAAAAACAGGCCGTAATCATCGAGAACCAGTGTATTTGCCGACAGGGTATACGCGAGGCGGTCAGCCAGCAGCGCGTACTTGGGCTTGAGCGTGTCGTACTCCCAGCGAGTCACCCGCTGGTGGATGTCGCGAGTCGGGTCTTGGAACATCCCAGCGGGATACCAGTGCGGCATCCGGTGGATCCTGTAGGGTCCTGGCGAGGGGTCTCGACGTTCGGCCTCCTCGATGAGCCTCGCCAGTTTCGCCTCCCGATCGAAGAGCGACTGAGGGACGGTGATCATCAAGGGGCCGACGGCCACGGCCAGGTCGGCGGAGAGGACGATCAGGGCCGCGGGCGCGGCCCAACGACTCCGGCGCCGGGCCGACGACGCCAGTGCCACGGCGGAGGCCATCACGATGGCTCCATGGCCCAGACTGCGACGGAGGTCATCCATCGCCCCTCGAGCATCGAACGATGCCGTCGGAGAGTCGGCTCGGCCGGCCGCGTCGAGGAGGCGGACAAGCGGTTTGTCCATCGCGAAAACGACGGCCAGGGCTCCGAGCGAGAGGACCAGCAGCACCTTCGGCGCGCGCCCGGAGTGTCCCACGCGCCAGCGATCCCAACCGACCGCGGCCAGGGCCGACAGAGCCAGCGATGTGAAGATCAGCAGCTTGCCGGGGTAACGGAACAGCCGGAACCCCGGAAGGAGCGTCGCCAGGAGCCCGTAAGGGCTGCCGAAACCGTCAGCGACGCCCCCATCAGTTCGCGGCGGTTCGTTGATCAAGGGGTCGTGGGCGCCGAGCAGCGGCGGCATCCCCGGGATCGCGCGGGCCCACCAGACCGGGCTGCTGAACTCGCCCAACGCCCCCAGGAAACTCACCGCGGCAATCACCGTCAGCCAGGGCCTCCACGGCGGCCCGCCGCGGAACCCGGCGCCATTCAGCGCCAGCACCACGCAGAGGCCACCAAGATACAACGAGGGAACCCAGGGCCTGGCGACGTGCCTCGGCGGAACCAGGTGCAGCCACGACCGCTCGGCCTGCTGGAACGAGCCGAAGAACCCCGGCCAAACGAACTCCACCACGCGACCGGGCTCGACGCTGAACGCGTACATCTCCTCGGCCTCCGCCCGCGCTCCACGGGTGCTCAGCCCGCTGAACTCGAGGACCGGCAGAAACTGCGCGGCGCCGAGGGCCAGGGCCAGTACCGCCGAACCGGCCAGGGTCAACAGCGACCGGATCGATCCGCGCATCTCCACTCGGTCACGGCTCCAGAACCAGAGCAACGCCGCGGCCAGGCCCCAGCCAATCAGCAACATCACCTGGTGCGCCGTGGCTCCCGAAGACTCCGCGTCGATGGGGGCCTGAGCCCGCCCAGCCTTGATGATCGCCGCGGCGGCCAACGTGATCCCAGCCCAAACGGAAAAGGCGAGCGTGACGCCGATCACCAACCACCATGCCCTCGGACGGTCGCCGCCCTCGTGACCTTCCTCGCCCGTCGCGCGGTCCCCACGAGCGGCCAGGACAATCGTGTAGAGACCCCCGCAGAGCAGGACCAGGTACGCGGCCTCGGGATCACCCCCCAGCATCTGGAGCGCCAGGACCACCGCAAGCTCCACCCAGGCCCGACGCCTCTTGAGCCTCACGAGCCGATCGACCGCGAGAAGACCCAGGGGGGCCCATGCCGCGCCGACGAGGAAGATCACATTGCAATATTGCGAAAGGACCGGTGCCCCGAACGCATAGGCCAGCGCGCCGAGGCCCGAGCCTCCCCAGCTCATCCCCCACGATCGCAAGAGCGCCAGCATCGCGAGGAAGGCCAGGTGGACGTGGGCGATCACGTAGAGTCGCGCGCCCCAGGCATAAGGCAGAGCGTAGAGGACCTTGCCCGGATAGAGGACCGCCGCCGAGGGGTTGCCGAGCAACGGCATACCCCCGTTCTCCTCGGGCTCCCAGAGCGGCCAGCGACCGGCCTCCCACTCCTGCTGGACGCGCTGATAAAGCGGATAGTAAAACTCGCCGGAATCGCGGTAAGAGAACTGCCGGTCCAAAAACAGGACGGGTCCAAAACAGGCGAACGTCAGAACAAGCAGGCACCCGGCCGCGAGCGACAGGGACACAGCACGCGACATCCCACCGACTCCCGACTATCGAATCCGTTCCCGGCGACCGGACCATTCTACCGGTCGCCCGGCGAGGAGCGATACCACCGGCCTCCCGGCAACCCACAACGCGCGGGTGCCTGGGGTCGTGTCGACCCCCGCGCGGGTGCCTGGGGTCGTGTCGACCCCAGCCGCCTTCCGCGCGGGTGCCTGGGGTCGTGTCGACCCCAGCCGCCTTCCGCCGAAGCGTCCACGAACCGAGGCTTCTGCACATATGGGCACATCGGTCCCCCATCGGATTCCCCCCGACTGGGCCGATGCTCGGTCGCCCCGTTGACCCTCGGCTGGGGTCGACACGACCCCAGCCAACCCGCCGATGTTCGGCTGCCCCTTC
>CAZRGV010000085.1:25277-27015 GCA_964599655.1 uncultured Isosphaeraceae bacterium
TACACTCTTTCCCGACACGACCCCAGCCACCCCGCCGATGTTCCGTCGCCCCGTTGACCCTCGGCTGGGGTCGACACGACCTCAGCCACCCACCGCTACGATCTCATCGGGGTTGCCTCGAGGTTTATCTCCCTCAGGACTCGCCATGCCGCCGGATAGGCCAGATGTGGAGCACCCAGACGATGCGTCGTTGCGAATCGACCTCGATGAGGACAGCCAGGGGGTACGCGAAAAGCACCCGCTCATCATCCCCCCGGGATTCGCTCTGGCGGAATGGGTCGGTTTGCAGTTCCCGATCCAGGATCTGGGTGGCCGCGGTGACGCCTGACGCTTCGCCGCATCGGCCTGCATCCCGAGGAGCGTCAACTCGTCCAGCGCGTCCTGAATCCACTCGACGCGGAATGTCATCGCGATTCCAGGTGAGCCAGGACCTCGGCGGTCGTGTAGGTCTTCCCCTTGTTCTGCCTGCGACGCTGCACCTCTTCCGCGCTGATCCGCGGCTCCAATCCTTCGTAAAGCGCGGGGTCGATCACAGGCAGAACCCGGGCGAGTACCCGGCCCGATTCATCGCAAAGTTCCAGCGGCTGACTCAGGTCGTGGAGTCGGTTTCGCAGGTCGGCATCGAGCGTGATCCTGGTCATGGACGCATTCTCCGCGCTCCGAAGGACGTTGGCCTATCGTCCCCCTCAGATTACATCCCGAGGCAGCGACGCCTCAACGCGGATGGCCCCTGCGCTGCGTTCTCGCGCAGCCGGGGGCGTGTAGACCGAAAGTTTAACCACGACAAAGTTTGCGATTTGACTCGATCCATCTTTCGGACATTCTCCGAATTCCGAGCCCACTCGCTTCGGTATTAAGGTCAAACGGACGCGGAAAACGGCTTCGTGCGACGTCGCGCGGGCTCGGGCGTCCTTGTTGATCCAAATCCAGGCGATGACGCGGCTTCCATGACTCGCAACACGCCGATGACGCTGGGAACGCTTGACCCGAATTCGATCATGGACGTCCGGCCCAGGGAGACCGACCCGCCTGTGGCGCCGGAGGACCTCGCCGATCTCTAGGGCGACCGGCCGCCACTCGCGACTCCGACCCGAGGCTCAAGTCCGAGCCCCCTCGGTCCGCCGCACCCTCGAATGGGCCCGCGGCCTCTTCAAGAAAGGCCACCACGACCTGGCCACCTCGTCCGCCTGGACCCCCGCCGATCCCTCGAAACGGTCACCCAACCAGAACGAGCCCCGGCCGAATCCGTCGTGCCGGACAAACCCCGAGCCGCCCCTCCCTCCCGAACAAGAACCCGAAGCCGACCTCGATCTCGAACTCGACCAACCCGAGCCCGACCCAACGCCACCCGAAGCCCGTCTTCGTCGCCCCGCCGTTGAGCCGCCGCGCCCGCCGCGCCCTCGAAGCCCAGGCCCATCGCCGACGCAAAAAACCTGGCGCGGATTCTGTTTGACCGTGTCGGCGGATTCCTGGTGTCGCAAGTCGATTTCTGGTTAGAATTTCCAGCAATCAGGTGCCACTGGCCGCTTCGGCTTGCCCGCCCGTGGTCCGGCTGGTGCGAATCGAGGACACCGGCGGGCAAGCCGCCAGTGGCACCCTGTCAGCGGAATTCGCTATCCTGTCTTCACTTACAATCCAAACCACGGATTTCTTCGTTCAACCTCCTTCCACCCCCAGCATCCGCTCGATCAACCGCCGTCCATTTCCCTGGATCAGGGCAAAGGCGGTCTCCTTGTCG
>CAZRGV010000086.1:0-11740 GCA_964599655.1 uncultured Isosphaeraceae bacterium
CATGGCATGGGCGATCTGCGACGCGGCCGAGCCGACCCCGCCGCCGACGGCGTGGATCAGGACCCGCTCGCCGGGTCGCAGCTCGCCCTGGGTTTCGAGGGCGTCGTGGGCGGTAAGGAAGACCTCGGGCACGGCGGCTGCGGCCTCGGAGTCGCGGGTCTCGGGGACCGTCACGGCCAGGCGCTCATGGGTAATCACATACTCGGCCATCCCTCCGCCGCCGACGATGCCGAAGACCCGGTCGCCGACCTTGTGCGGCCCGATGCAGTCGGGCCCGAGCGACTCGACTTGCCCGGCGTATTCGAGGCCAAGCAGGTCGGCCGGAGCGCCCGGAGGGGCCGGGTATTGGCCTCGGGCCTGCATCAGGTCGGCCCGGTTGATCCCGGCCGCGCGGACCCGCACGCGGATCTCGTCCCCCCTCGGCTCCGGCACCGGCACGCGGACGATCTCGATCTCCCCCGTCCCGCCCGGCTTCGCGGCAACAGCGTTCATCATGTCGATGTGATCCCTTCGTTCCGGTTCGGCCGTTCGCCGTCTTCTCTTCAGAAGACGCGGCCGCCAAGGGGAACGTCGCGTTCGACGGCCAGGAGCACGACCCGGCCGAGTTCGTCGGGCAGGCCGAGCACGAGGACCTCGGACGCGAACCCGGCGATGCGACGGGGGCCCAGGTTGACCGCCGCGACGACCAGGCGGCCGACAAGGTCGTCGGGCCGGTAGAGGTCGGTCAACTGGGCACTCGAGGTCTTCTGGCCGAGCGGCCCGAAGTCGATCCAGAGCTTGTAGGCCGGCTTGCGGGCCCTCTCGTTCGGCTCGGCGCGGACGATCCGGCCGGCGCGAAGGTCGAGGGTTGCGAAGGCGTCGATCGGGTCCATCTCCGCCCCGTGCTTTTGCTTACTGGCCCCGGTTCCAGTAGATCTTGACGTTGTGGGTGGCGCGGCCGCCGGCGATGATGTCGGGCCGTCCATCGCCGTTGAGGTCGGCGGTCAGGGCGTCCTCGCAGGCCATGCCGCCGTCGTCGATGACGTGCTTGGTCGACCGGACGGCCGAGCCTGCCGGCTCGAGCTCGAGGTCGTAGACCCAGACGCCGGGGCCTTTCGGGGAGGCGTTCGCGTCGCGCCTCGGATCGCGCTGGCCAATGATGAGTTCCTCGCTGCCGTCGCCGTCGAGGTCGTCGCACCAGACGGCGTGGCCCCAGGTCACGCCGCGATCAAGGACCTGCCGGGTGTAGGCGCGCTGGCCGTCGGTGGTGGGGGGGAGGTAGACGACGACCTGGTTGCCGTGCCAGGGCTCGATGGTGGCGATATAGGTGTGGCCGTTGGCGAACCGGCCCCGCTTGATCTCGCTGGCCCCTTTGTTGGGCGACGACTCCTGGTCGCCGGTGCCGATCTTGGTCGTGAGCCACTGGCCGTCGCGACCCTTGGAGAGCACGAAGACCCCTTCCCAGGCCGCGAGCAGGATGTCGTCGCGGCGGCCGTCGCCGTCGTGATCAACGACCCAGAGGTTATGGACCGTGTGCAGGTTGTCGCTCAGAACAACCGACGGCCAGGGGGTCTTGGTCGGGTCGTCTGGAATGGTGTAGGCGATGATGTTCACGCCATTTCCCTCGCCCCAGTTTGGCCCCTTGGTCCCGCGGCCCTGCAAGGGGGCGACGATGAGCTGGGGCTTGCCCGTGCCTCGGACGTCGGCCCATCGGAAGCGGTGGAGCGTGGGCTCGGCGTGCTCGGTGATGTCGTGGAGGGTCCACTGGCCCGAGGCGTTGCGGCCGACCCACTGGAGCGTGCTGGAGGACTGGGTGTCGGACGGTCGCCAGCCGGCGCCCAGGGCGAAGTCGATCTGGCCGTCGCCGTCGATGTCGTGCGGCTGGATGCAGACGTTATCGCGGGCCGTCGCGCCTCGGATGATCGTATGTTCGGCCCAGTCGGGGTTGGAGAACCAGACGATGGCGTCCTCGGTCAGGGCGACGACGTCCGGCTTCTGGTCACCGTTGACGTCGGCCACCGTCAAGGCATAACAGACATTGCCGACGTGAGGGGCGATCTCCTGAGCCTCGAACCTGGGGAAATCGGCCGCCGAGGCCGGAAGGGCAAGGGCCGTCAAGACAGCCAGCGCGAGGAGCGATCGCATGGTGGGGCGTCTCAATCCTGATCCTGGGACCCGGCGTGCCGGGGGACCCCGCCGATGCTCCGCGACCGGAGCGGTGCCGGCCGTCGCCTCGGTTCTCGGTCATCGGCCCCGAGGGTCCGGTCGCCCCAGGAGACGGGGCGGCCGGGTCCCTCCAAGGATGGCCGATCCGTTCGCTCGATGCCAGTGGGAACCGCTTCCGCCTCCGCCTCCGCCCCCGCCCCCGCCCCCGCCGCGCGGGAAACCGGTCCCAGCCGGGGGATGTCGTCGGGTCAGGTTCCGTGGTGGTGGCCGGCGTGCGCCTTGGCCATCTCGCGGCAGGCCGTCTCGCACTCACGGCACGACTTGCCGCAGGCCGCCACCTGGTCGGACTTGACGGAGGACGACTCGCAGACCTCGGCGCAGGCGCGGCAGGCGTCGGCACAGGCACTATGGGCCATCGTGGCCATCGGGCTCGACCGGGCCATGAGCGTGACGGCCAGAACACAGAACTCCTGGCAGTCCATCGCCATCTGGTGGATCTTCGCGTGCTCGGCCGGATGGGACGCGTTGTCTCGGATCTTGTCCAGGCAGTGGGCGGCCGTCTCGTTACAGACCAGGGCGCAACGGCCGATGGTCTCCAGATGTTGCTTGTGGGCGGCGTGGTCGTGGTGGGGATCGTCGGCCCGAACGTGTTGTCCGGCCAGGGCAACCGCGCCGGCACCCAGTCCCAGGGCGCTCAACATCTCGCGTCGGTTCATCCTCGATTCTCCTTCCCGGTGTTCGGTCGTGGGGGGGATTCGACGGCGAGCCGGCGGGTCGAAAACGCGTGGCAAGGGCCCGACCGGCGCGTCGTGCCCCGGCACCTGACACAGACGACAGGTTTTGGCCGGGGCCAACGGTCTTCGCCTGCAAACAGTGGGCCCGATCCGCCACGGTCGAACCGAATCGCGGCCGGTCGGTGGAACGCGGGACGAAGCCCAGATCGCCAGCGTCCCCCAGTTTGAACGGCTCGGGAGGGCTCCGGGCCGGTCGGCGATTACAGGTCCCAGACCCTTGTGCCGGCGTGGTAGAAGGAGACGATGCCGTCCTCGCTGACCTTGAGAACGGGGCCGTGGAGGCTGGCGACGAGCGCGGCGGTGGTCCGGGCCCCTTCGGCCAGGGACAAGCTCGGCAGGTCGGCGGCGTCGTCCTGGCGGAGGATCGCGCCAAAGGCGAGCAACCGGCCCGAGTGGTCGGTGACGAGGGCGCCATCGAGGCTGGCCATGGCTTCGAGCACGGTCGGGTCGAGCTCAATGGCGTTGCGGCCTCGAGCCAGGTAGTGCAAGGCGCGTCGGGCCAGCGGGTCGCGCGGGGCGAGTTCCGGGGGCGGTCCGGGAGCCGGTTCGTCGGTCAGCAGGTCGTGGCGGTTGACCAGCCGGCCCACGGCCTGTTCGGGCGCGTCGACCACAACGAACAGGCCGCCTTGACGTGCCTCGGCCATGTTCAGGGCCGCCTGGAAGAGGCCCCGCGCCAGGGCCGGGCAAACGACCGCCTCGCGCCAGGAGGCGAACTTCGAGAACGGGTCGAGAATCCGCCATCGGCCGTGGGCGAAGCCGAACGCCTGCGTGCCCGAGGCGAACAGCTTGATCTCCTGGTTCGGGCTGAGGACCAGGCAAACGTGCCCACCGACGCGGGTGGCCCGGGCATGCGGCTCGTAGATCCGGGCGCAGGGGACCTCCGAGTCGCCGACGTCAGGAACTTCCGAGGCCCAACGGGCCACGTCGATGATGTCGGTCAGCCGTCCGGCGCGGTCGACGAGGAAGAGCGTTCGTCGGCCGTCGCAGAGCCGGTGGATGCTCTTCAGGCCAGTCAGCTCGACGCCGTAGGGCAAGGCATCGGGCGCGGTGGGCCGCAGGGGGTGGTTGGGGTCGTCGCGAGGGCCCAGCAGCAAGGCGCCGGTCGAGACCCGGTGGTTCTCGTAGGTCGAGAGGGCGGCCGTCCGCAAGGTCTGGATCGTGGCGGCGATCCGGCTCGGCCGTGGGGCAGGGGGGGCATACGCCCAGGGCTCGACGTAGGCCGCGACGTAGTGGTCGTCGCTGCCGCCCCGGTACAGTTCCAGCCGGGTCTGGGTCTTGACCTGGAACAGGTGATAATAGCGCAGGCTGAGCACCGCGCCGATGGCCTGGACCATCCGCAGGTCCTGGGGCGAGAGCCGGCCGCCGTCCCGGAGCGCCAGCCGGTAGCGGCTACCGAAGAGCTCGATCAGGTCGGCCTCGAGGTCGTCCCCCTCGATCAACCGGAAGTTGGGCCCGACGGCGCGCTGGCCGGGCTCGGAACCGCCGGGATGCGGCTCGAAGACAGCCTGGGGGAAGAACGCGAGCAGGTCGCGGCGGAAGATGCCCACGAACAGCTCGCCGACCGCCTGCGCGTCGCGAAGGCCCTCGGCCACGAGCAGGTGGGAGGGCATCATCGCCCCCCATTCCGTCGGCCCGTCGATTCTAGGTCGCATCGCGCACTCCTCCTTGAGTGGACCGCACCGGACCGGCGACCGGGGATGATACCCGAATTCGCCCCCGGAGGGGAAGCGCGGGTTGGCCAGGCCGCAACCTCGCGACAGGCCGCGACTTGCCTCGCCGGACCGACCCCGCCAACTGCCATTGCGGCCCGAGGCCGTCGCGGCTAACTTGACCGGCGACCCCACCACGAGCCTGGGAGACGGCCATGGGCGGCGACGACTCGTTCGAGGATGCCACCAGCCGCGACGAGCTGCTCTCGCACGTTGCGCGCTACCGCTGGATGCACACAATCGACCTTGGCAATGGACGGCAAACCCCCGGTCAGTGGGGTCCGCCGCCCTCGTTCCTGGTCCGGGCCCTCGACGATATCGACTTCCGGGGCAAGAAAGTCCTCGACATCGGCTGCTGGGACGGCCTCTGGTCGTTCGAGGCCGAGCGTCGAGGGGCGGCCGAGGTCTACGCCACCGACTTCGTCCGGCATCGCCCGCACCGAGGCCAGCCGACCTTCCGCCTCGCCCAGAAGATCCTGGGCTCGAAGGCCCGTTACATCCCCGACCTGTCGGTCTACGACGTCGAGCGCCTGGGCATTCGCGACTTCGACGTGGTGCTCTTCTGCGGGGTGTACTACCACCTGAAGCATCCCTTGCTCGCCCTGACCCGCTTGCGGCGGGTGATCCGCGACGGCGGCCTGATCCTCGTCGAGGGGGAGACGATTCCCTCGGATCGGAACATCGCCGAGTTCTACTATCACGAGTCGTACAAGAACGACGTCTCGAACTGGTGGATTCCCTCCATTCGATGCCTTCGGGAGTGGGTCGAGTGCTCGTTCTTCCGCATCCGGCACGAGTCGTCGCCCGACGAGCCGCCCAAGACGCGCCATGCGATCCTCGCCGAGGCCGTCCGACGCACTGACCCGAATTACGCCTTCCCCGACGACGACCTCTCCGCGTTCGACCTGAATACGTACCCGTAAACGCGTTCAGAGGACGGGGCCCACCCTGCGGGGCGAGAGACGAAACGCCTTCCCGTCGATGGATTCCCGATTAGACGATAATCCGGTTGCCCCAGTTCATGACGCCAGGATCGGCCTTGAGAACGGCGAGGGGCGTGGGCCGTCTCAGGTCGTTCTGGAACCAGAGCGCGGCGGTGGTGTCCTTGGCCTCGGTTGCGTTGAGAATCGCCAGGGCGACGTCTCCGCGGGAGGCGCCCGTCGCGAGCCGATTGAGCCAGTACGAGGCCCCATTCGGGTCGGGTTCACGGCCGAGCACGGCGCGGTAGAGACCGGCGACGAAGCCGGCGTTCGTGCCGCCGTTGTTGGCGAAGAACTCGGACGACGAGAGGATTCTCGCCCGGATGCTGGCGTCGCCGGCACCGCTGGCCGGCGCGTTGGCCCAGTCGACAATCGGGTGGATCGTCTTGATCTGCTGGAGGTCGGCGTTCCAACCAAGGTCGGACAGGAACCAGCGGGCGATCTTGGTGCGCTGGGCTTCGATCGAGCTGGCAATCCCATAGGCAACGTCCGATCGGCTGGAGCCCGACGCCAGCCGGCCGAGCCAGTACGACGCGCCGCCCGGGTCGGGCGCCCGGCCGAGCAGGTCGCGATAGAGGGCGTTGACGAATCCTTGCGGCGTCGCGCCGTTGACCTGGTAATACTCGTCGGAACCGAGAATCAGGGCGTGGATCTGGTCGCTGGGGGCCGGCGGCAAAACGGGCAGAACGGTCGCGCTGACCGGCGGCGGGCTGCTCGAAGGCGGCGGGCTGCTGACCGCGCCTCCGACGGCCGACGCGGCATCGACGATCCCGCCGGTGACGGTCAGGCCGGTCAGGCTGGGCAGCGGCTTCGCGGTCGCGAGCACCTGCTGGACCAGTTGCGTCGCCGACCAGTTCGGATGGAGGCCGACAACCAGCGAGACAACCCCCGCGACGAACGGCGTGGCCATCGAGGTGCCCGAGTAGCTGGCGTAACCGTGGGGAACCGTGCTGAGAATGTCGACGCCGGGTGCCGCGATGTCGACCGTTTTGACGCCGTAGTTGGAGAAGCTGGCGAGATTCCCGGAGGCATCGATGGCGGCGACGCTGATCTGGTTGGGCAGACGGTCGAGCGCGGGGTAACTGGGGGTGATGTCGTTGTTGGCCGACTCGTTGCCGGCGGCGGTGACGAAGACCACGCCCTGGTTGCCGGCATAGCGGATGGCGTCGTCAAGGGCCTGCGAGTAATCGGGGCCGCCCCAGCTCGCGTTGATGACCCGGGCACCGTGCTGCACGGCGTAATAGATGGCCTGCACGGCGTTGTCGACCGAGCCGGAGCCATCCGAGCCGATGAACTTGAGGATCATCAGCCGGGCGTTCCAATTGACCCCGGCGACGCCGTAGGCATTGTTGCTCGCCGCGCCGAGAATGCCGGCGACGTGCGTGCCATGCCCGAGGCCGTCGTTGATATTGGCGTTGTTGTTGACGAAGTTCCAGCCGTGGACGTCGTCGACAAAGCCGTCCTGGTCGTCATCCCGGCCGTTGCCGGCGACCTCGTTGGGGTTGGTCCAGAGCCGCCCAGCCAGCTCGGGGTTGGTGGTGTCGATGCCGCTATCGATGATGGCGACGATGGTCGAGGCGCTTCCCGTCGTGACCTGCCAGGCCTGGGGGGCATCGATATCGACGTTGTTCGGGTTGTTCAAGGCCCATTGCTGGCCGAACTTCGGGTCGTTGGGAACCACCGCATCGAGCCGGATCAGGCGGTTCGGCTCGGCGTAGCGCACGACCGGGCTTCGCTCGATTTGGGGCAAGACCACGTCGAGGTTCACCCCGGAACCTGGCTGAACCATCACGGGACCGCCGGGGAACGATTCGAGCACCTGGGCGCGCAAGAGGCCGAGAATCGAACTCATCGCCCGGGTCGAGACGCCGGGGACGAATCCCAGCATGAGCGTGTTACCGGGATCGACGCTGAGAAGGGTGCGGCTCTCCAGAACCTCGAGCCGCGGCGCGAAGAACGCGCGGCGGAGCGGACGTGCCATGGATGTCTCGTCAAAGGTGCGAACACAAAGGAGCCGTCAACGATCCATTGAAGTGAATTCTAGGAGAAGGATACTCACGAGAAGGGATCGTGGCCAATGGCCGAACGAGATTTCTTAGGCGGGTTGCCTGCAAGACCGGAACTCGTCGCGATCGGGACAATCTCCACTCGGCTGGGATCGATTCCCGATTTTTTCTCAAGCGTGAGGGCCGGTTTTGGGCTATAGTGTGTGTAACGCCAGGCCGGGCCCTTTGTTGCCCGGCGTCGGTTTGCACCGCGTGATTTAGGACCTTGCCGCACAGCAGCGGCTGCGACCCGACTTCACTCCCGGTCGCGCCGGGATGAGATTCGGCGGGCGCCCGTCCGGTTGTTACGCATCCGAGCCCGCTTCCCACCGCCGATCCGTCGACGGAGGGAAGCGGGTTGGTCTCCCCCTTCGCGATGTCCCGTCCGGTCCCGGTTTGTGGAATTGCGGATGCCGTCATCACCCGCGTCCGATTCCGAACCCCCTCCTGGCAACCCCTCCACGGCTCGCGAGCGATCACTCGGCCTTGCCACGCTGCTGCTGGCCCTGGCTCCGGGCCTGATTTCCATCTGGACCTGGCCGTGGTTCGTCACGCAGGACGGTCCGGCGCACGTGTACAACGCCCATATCCTGCTCGAATCGCTCGGTCCGAGCTCGCCGTTTCGAGACGTCTACCAGGCGCAATGGGATCCGTTACCCAACTGGACCGGCCACCTCAGCCTGATGGGCCTGCTGGCCGTGCTGCCTCCCCGACAGGCCGACCGGATGATGATGTCGCTGACGCTGGCCGGCTTCGCGGCGTCGATCGTCTGGCTCCGATGGCGCGTGGCGGGCTGGCGAGACATGCCGGCGTCGGCCCTGCTGGCCTCGCTGCTGGCGATGAATCTGACCTGGGTCTTCGGCTTTTACAGCTTCCTGCTCGGGGCCTGCCTGTTCCCGATCACGCTGGGGGTCTGGTGGGGGGGGCGGAACCGCTTCGGTCCGGGCCGTTCCGCGGCCCTGATGGCCTTGCTGGTGCTCGGCTACTTCAGCCACCCGATCAGCCTGGGCCTGACGGTCGGCGGCCTCGGCCTCTTGGCCTTGCTCACGCCGGGGCCTCGGTGGCGTTCCCGGCTCGGCTGGACGGCGCTGGGGCTTCTGCCCTTGCTCCCACTGGGATGGCTGTATCGCCGGCGGATGCACGCGGGCGGCGCATTCGAGCCGATCTACGAAAACCTCAAGAACCCCTGGTCGCTCAACTCCTGGCGAGAGCAGCTCGGCTGGGTCGATCCCTTGACGATCGGCAGCAAAACGGCTCTGCCATTCCTGGCCATCAAATCGCCGCTGTTCGGCCTTCTGACGCCGATCGTCTGGATGTCGCTTGGCCTGCTCGCTCTGACCGGCGCGAGCCTGATCGGACCATCCGGGCACGACGCCGGATCTCGCCAGGCGAACGACGAAGCTTCTCCCTGGCGGGAACGACGAGGCTGGGCCGTTCTGGCGATCGTGCTGCTGATCGGCGGGGTGGCTTCGCCCGACACGCTGGGCCGCACGCACGGGTTCTACCTCTCGCAGCGGATCTTCCTGCTCGGATTGGTCGCGGTCGTACCCTTGATCGGCGTGAGCCGATCGCGTCCGAACCCCGGTCTGTCGCGGGTCGGCACGGTGGCGCTCGGCGTCGCCACGCTGATGCAAGCGGGGTTCGTTTGCGACTACGCGAGGCGTTCCGACCGGCTCGCGGGCGGCTTCATGAAAGCCTGGCCGCACGTCGGCCGAGGTCAGCGCCTCGGCACGTTGTTGCTCGACCTTCGAGGGCCGTACCGGGCCAATCCGTTGCTGCACATCGACTCGATGCTCGGCGTCGGCACCGGCAACATCGTCTGGGCCAACTACGAGTCGGCGCAGTATTACTTCCCCGTGCAGATCCGCCCGGAGGTGGTTCACCCGCCGGTGCTCGACTTCGAGGCGATCTCGATCACCGACGACCCGAAGGACGCCCCGGCCCGCGCCCGGGCCTGGGAACGGCTGCTGAGCACCTACCACAAGACGATCGACCGGATCGTCGTCTGGGGCCGCGACCCGACGCTCGACGCGATCACCGGGCGTTGGTACGAGCCGACCTTCGACGATCGCGAGGGTCACGTTCGGGTCTGGAGCCACCGGCCCGAAGTCGCGGCGCCAAAGCGGGATCGGGAACCCGGCCGCGCCTCGAACCGCGACACCGAAAAACTTCGGGTCTCAAAGATCGATGTTGTCGAAAAGCATCCGGGAAACGACACTAGACTGTGAGTGGTGGACCTTCGGGTCGGGCCTGGGCCGGTCTCGCGATGGCGGGATGGACCACCCCCTCGGCCGTTCTCTTGACGGAGTTTCTCCTGTGAGCAGTATTCCCAACATGAAAACCGGCAACCCGGCCTTCACGATGGCCGGCGACGTCTTCCAGGACTGGGCGTACGCCGACCGCCGAGCCTCGACCATGACGGTGGCGGGGACGGCCTACAAGGCCCTCGGGCTGCTGATCATCCTGACCGTGACGGCCGCGATCTCCTGGACGCAGGTCAACAACGCCACGCTCAGCGGCGGCCTGATGATGGGCGCGCTGATCGGCGGTCTGATTCTCGGGTTCGCGACCGTGTTCAAGCCGACCTGGGCGCCGATCACCGCGCCTTTGTACGCGGCCTGCGAGGGGTTCTTCCTCGGCGCGCTGTCGAACCTGTTCAACCAGCGTTATCCGGGTATTGCGACGCAGGCGGTCTCGCTGACGTTCGCGACCTTGTTCGTCATGTTGTTGATTTATGGCACGCGATTGATCCGCGTCACCGACGGTCTGATTCGCGCGGTGGTGGCGGCGACCGGGGCGATTGCGCTGGTGTACCTGGTGACGATCGTGCTGGGGTTCTTCGGCGTCTCGGTGCCGTTCATTTTCGGCTCGGGGCCGATCGGGATCGCCTTCAGCCTGTTCGTCGTGGGCCTGGCGGCGTTCAACCTGCTGCTCGATTTCGACTTCATCGAGAACCAGTCGCGCGCCGGAGCGCCGAAGCACCTGGAATGGTATGGCGCGTTCGGCCTGATGGTGACCTTGATCTGGCTGTACCTGGAGATCCTCCGGCTGCTGGCCAAGCTGCAAGACCGACGTTGACCGATCCGACCGGTCGTCGAGCGCTCGGCCGCAACCCGGCTCGTTCCAAGGCCGACGGGGAATCTTGTTGGGGATTCCCGGTCGGCCCTTGAAGATTCGGGCGGCGGCGGCGAAAAGATTCCGAAGACACCGGCCACCGAGCCACCGCCGCAAGACCCTGTCCCCCGAGGAGTCTCCGACATGCCGCCGATGCTGTTCGCCCTGTCCACCACGGCCGCCGTGCTGATCGGAGTCGGCGTCGTCGCCGTACTGCTGATCATGTTCTTCGTCGGCATTTACAATCAGCTCGTCGCGCTTCGGAACCGGTACAAGAACGCCTTCAGCCAGATCGACGTCCAGCTCAAACGGCGCTATGATTTGATTCCGAACCTCGTCGAAGTGGCCAAAGGGTACATGAGCCACGAGCGGGAAACGCTGGAAGCGGTGATCAACGCGAGGAACTCGGCGCTGACGGCGGGCCAGCGCGCGGCGGCCAATCCGGGCGATCCGGCGGCCATGCAAAGCCTGAACGCCGCCGAAGGGCAGCTCACCGGCGCGCTCGGGCGGCTGTTCGCCCTGTCCGAAGCCTATCCGGACCTCAAGGCCAATCAGAACATGCTGGCCTTGCAGGAGGAGCTGACCTCGACCGAGAACAAGGTCGCCTTCGCGCGACAGGCCTTCAACGACGCGGTGATGCACTACAACACGGCGCGAGAAACGTTCCCCAACGTCATCGTGGCCAACTTCACCGGCTTCTTGCCCGCGTCGCTCTTCGAGATCGAGTCTCCCAAGGAGCGCGTGGCGCCCCGCGTGTCGTTCACGTGAACCGAGGGGTCCGCCGCCATCTTGGTGTCCGACGTGCAAGGTTGATCCTGACAAGGCACGACGACCGTGCCCGGCGAGCGCCCTTCGTGCCGGATCAAGGGGAACGTGGCCGTCGGATTCCGGTCGGCGAGGAATCGTCCTTCCCATGGATTTCTTCGAGCATCAAGAAGTTGCCCGGAAGAAGA
>CAZRGV010000086.1:11799-12519 GCA_964599655.1 uncultured Isosphaeraceae bacterium
GTTTACCTCGTGTTCGCGGCGATTTTCCTCTCCGGCGAGCCGGGGCGGGGACCGGGCGCCCCGGGCGCGACGAGCGGCCTGGCCGCGCTCTGGGACTGGCAGCTGTTCGCCGCGGTGGCGGGGGGCACAGTCGCGCTGGTCGGCGGCGGGAGCGCCTTCCGGGTCGCCTCGCTGGCCGGTGGCGGCCACAGCGTGGCCGAGCTGCTGGGCGGCCGGCCAATCAGCCCGGATACGAAAGATCCCGACGAGCGCAAGATCCTCAACGTCGTCGAGGCGCTGGCCATCGCCTCGGGCACGCCGGTGCCGCCGGTTTACCTGCTCGACAAGGAAACGGGGATCAACGCCTTCGCCGCCGGCTACACGCCGACGGACGCCGTGATCGGCGTCACGAGGGGCTGCATCGAGAACCTCTCGCGCGACGAGCTTCAAGGCGTGATCGCGCACGAGTTCAGCCATATCCTCAACGGCGACATGCGGCTGAACATCCGGTTGATGGGCGTGCTGTACGGCATCTTGCTCATCAGCATGGTCGGCTGGATCCTCTTCCGGAGCACGAGCGGCTACGGCTATCGCATGGGCAGCCGCAACGACAAGAAGGGGGGCAACCCCTTGCCGCTGCTGGGCCTGGCGCTGTACGTCATCGGCTTCGTCGGCGTGTTCTTCGGCCGCTTGATCAAGGCGGCGGTCTCTCGCCAGCGCGAGTTCCTGGCGGATGCGCTC
>CAZRGV010000086.1:12534-19180 GCA_964599655.1 uncultured Isosphaeraceae bacterium
ATGCCTCGGCGGTGCAGTTCACCCGCAACCCGGACGGAATCGCCGGTGCCTTGAAGAAAATCGGGGCCCTGTCGGAGGGGTCGAGGGTGGAGAACTCCGAGGCGGAAGAGGCCAGCCACATGTTCTTCGGCGAGGCGCTCGGACTCTCCGCCTGGAACCCGATGGCCACGCACCCGCCGCTCGTCGAGCGCATCCGGCGGATCGATCCGTCGTTCACGGGGGATTTCTCGGAGGTCTCGCTCGAACCGCCGCGCTCGCGGCGAATCGCCGAGGCCGTGGCCGCGGCCCAGGCCCGCCGGCCCTCGCGCTACGCGACCCGCAAGACGGCCATGCGGTTCAACCCGGCGGAGGCGATCTCCGGCGTGGGAACGCTCGAGCCGCAGAACCTGGCGTATGCCGCGGCCCTGCTGGCGTCGCTGCCGGAGCCGGTGACCGGCCTCGCCCACGAGCCGTTTGGCGCCTGCGCCCTGATTTATGCCCTCTTACTCGACGAGGATGAGTCCATCCGAGCCAGGCAGCTGGCCAGGCTGGCGGAGCACGCCCCCTCACCGATCTACCTGCAGACCCGCAAGGCGATTCCCCTGCTCGAACCCTTGAGCGCCGAGGCCAGGCTGCCGCTGGTCGAGATGGCCATTCCGGCCTTGCGACGACTCTCCCATGCCCAGTTCCGCGACTTCGTCGAGAACATTCGCCACCTGATGGAGGCCGATCAGCGGATCAGCCTGTTTGAATATGCCTTGCGGCGGATGCTTCTGCGGCACCTCGGCCCGCAGTTCGGCTGGGGCGAGCCGCCGAAGGTGCTCTATTCGAACGAGGCGCCTTTGCTCGAGCCCGCTCGCATCCTGCTCTCGGCGCTGGCTCGCGTCGGTCAGACCGACCCGCTGGCCCAGACCAACGCGTTCCGCCAGGGGGTGAACGCCCTCGGCTGGCTGACCCCGCCGCCGCAAATCGCGCCGGTCGAGGCGACCAGCCTGAAGGCGGTCGACGAGGCGTTGAACGTGCTGGCCGCGGCCTCGCCCCGGCTCAAGAAGCCAATTTTGAATGCCTGCGCCGCCTGCATCGGAGCCGACGGCCGTGTGACCCTCGAAGAAGGCGAGCTGCTCCGCGCCATCGCGGACTCGCTCGACTGCCCAATGCCCCCGTTGCTGGCCGGCGTCCAGGCGAGCGAGCCGGCTTCGTCGGAAGTGTCGGAGACCGAGGTCTGATCAGCCTGGCGAACCGGAAGGCCCGCTTCGGTGTCGAACGGCTCATGCCAAGGACTTATGAGATCCGCGCGGATTTTGATCGTGAAACCATCGTCGTTTATCAAGCCTACCGGCCCGAGATCGCCGAGGTGGCCGTGGCGTCGCAGACGTTCCGGCCGCCGTTCTCGCTCCAGCGAATGACCTGGATCAAGCCGTCGTTCCTCTGGTTGATGGCCCGGAGCCAGTGGGGTCAGAAACCGGGCCAGGAGCGCATCCTGGCCGTGCGGATCACCCGGCGCGGCTGGGATTCGGCCCTTCGGCTCGGCGTGCTGACCTCGCCCGAGCCAGGCGTTTACCGCGACCACGACGACTGGCGACGTCGCTTCAACGAGGCGGTCGTCCACATCCAGTGGGACCCGGAACGCTCGATTCGAGGAACCAAGCTCCCGCATCGCAGCATCCAGGTCGGCCTGAGCCGGAAGATCATCACACAATATGTCGAGGAATGGATTGTCGGAATCACCGACCAGACCGGCCGAGTGCGGAAGATGCACGCCCATTGCCGGGAGGTGCGGTTCGACCGCGCCAGCGCGCTGTTGCCTCCCGATCGCGTCTATCCGGTCGACCCGGAGATCGCCCGGTCGATCGGTCTGAACCGGGATTGAAGGCCCGAGCGCAACGGCTCAGCGAGGCCGCAACTTCGGCCAGTCGAGCTCGACCCCCTGGGCCACGAGCGACGACTGGAAGGCCCTTAGACGGGCCTCGGTGTTGCGGACGGCGCGCGGGCTGAGCTTGTGGTCGAGGCAGAACGCCGCGAGCGCTCCGGCGGCCTCGCCAATGACCCACTCGACCGGGTGCAGGCGATAGCAGCCGTTGGTGATGTGCGTCACGCCCAGGTTCTTGCAGGCCGGCAACAGGTTCTCGACCCGCTGGGGGATCAAGGCGCCGAGCGGGACTTGGAACGGCAGCGAGCTGATGTCGATGTAATTATCTCGACCAGTGCTTGGGTGCAAGTCGATCCGGTAGCTGCCCACGCCGACCGAATCGGCGAACCGCTCGGCCTCGACCTCTTCGCGTCCCAGGGCTTTGCGGCGTGCGTCGGTGCCGACCTGAGTTTCGACCACCGTGAACTCGGCCTTGATCCGCCGTGACTCGCGAATATACGGATGCTTGGCCAGGCCGTCGGTGGTTCCCACGACGTCGGAGCGGAGCCGCAGGCCCTTCCAGCCGGTGCCGCCGTCGGGGCGGGGGGCCTCGGTCTGCATCCAGTACAGCAACGACAGGCTGAGCTGCCGGGCCCTGGCGAGGTGCTTGTCGGCCTCGGCCGGCTCGACGCCGACGAGGTTCCCCAGCCAGTAGTCGTTCTGGGGCCAGTTGACCAGCGACATGCCGCCCGGATACGTGCCGGGAGCGAAGTTCTTCGGGTCGGCGATGCGGCGGTAGACCCAGAGCCCCTTGCCCGGGCCGGTCGGGTCGAACTCCATGGTTCGCGCCTGGCGGGTGACCGGGTGCGTGGTGTCCCAGCTCAGAAGTTTGCCGGGCCATGCGGGGACCATCTCGGGCACGTAATCACGCCAGAATGCGTACTCGGCGGGCCGTTCGATGGTGTGGTCCTCGCCGTCGACGTAATCCATCGCGAAGCAGAAGGTGAACGCCTGCTGGTTGGCGGGCTGGGCCTGCTCGGGAGCGTGCGGCTCGCCGGTTTCCGAACGCGCTTCGAACCCTGTGACGAACTCGACTCCCGCCAGCGGCAAAAGGTCTCCCAGCTCGGTCGCGTCGAGGATATAGGGCGCCACGAGAACCCGCTCGTCGCCCGATCGAAGGTCGCGGACCGTGACCGATCGGACGCGGTCGCCGTCGGTCTCGGCCTTCGACGGCACGTGCTCGAGCAGGACGGTCAGGCGGCCTCCCGAAGCATACGGAGCGAGCATCTCGGTCAGGACCGCGAGCGCGACCTTCGGCTCGTGGCAGAGTCGTGAAACGCTGCCGTTGCCGGGGTTGAGGTGCCGCACGGCCCGGGCGGCGGCCGTCATTGGATAATGCCGGCGGTAGTACGCCCGGATGCCCTGCCGGAGCGCGAAGTACGAGGCGTTGCCGCCGAACTGCTCGATCCAGGGATGTTCATCGGGGGGAACCGCCTGCGACGTGAGCTGGCCGCCGATCCAGTCGGTCGGGTCGGTCAGCACCACGGTCTTACCTGCCCGAAGGGCCGCCAGGGCCGCCGCGCAGCCTCCCACGCCACCGCCGACGATCGCCACGTCGGCCGCGATCTCGCGAGCCTTCAGGGCCGACACCGCCCCGCTCGCCAACGGCACCCCCGATCGAGCCGCCAGCAGCGAGGCCAGTCCGTATCCGCACCCTTCGAGAAATCGGCGACGTCGCATGAACGCATTCCTGATCGATGAGCCAAGGCCTGTCAACGTCCCGGACCCAGCCCGGGCGCGGCCCATTTTACCCGATCAGGAGGCCGGGTCCAGAACGCCCCGGAGCGCCGCAAGGAACCGGTCGGCAAGCCTGCCGGAGTGCCGATCTCGCCCAGCCGGCCGATGATCCGTCCCACGAATCGCGATCCGCTCATAGTCTTACTGCGAACATTTCAAGATGTCGATCAGCGCGGATCGCTGCCAGGGTGCCAGCCGACCCTCGCGGCAGCGTTCCTCGATCTCCTCAACGCACTCGTCGAGCGTCTCCTTCTTCCCCTCGTAATTCGGGTGCTGAGCGATCCGGGTCAATGTCCGGACCAGCCCCTGATATTCCTTGTCGGATGGCGTGCCGATGGTCTCGTGGCGCGACGGCTCGACATCTGGCGGCACCATGGCCCCGTACTCCCCGATTCTGCCCATCTTGGCCATGTTCACGATACGGCGTGGTGGCGTCCACACGGTCGAGAGCCAATGCATGATTGCCTCGCACATCGAACGATACCTCAGGAGGTCACGGAAAGCAAAACGATTCCGAACAAAAGGCTCGGGTCCTTCTGTCGCGATCGCCAATATCCCAACGAACGGAACGGTTCGGGTTGCCCGTTGCGAACTAGGATTCGTGTAAGACGCTTGAAAATCGGTCCAGAGATGAGGACGGACATGGACGCGCGTGTGGTCTCTCTGCTTCCCGCGCTGGCGTTGGCGATCGCCTTTTCGCACTGGCATGACGCGAGGGCGAAGGCCCTGCTCCAGCGCTGGGCGAACGACAACCGTTACCGCCTTGTCCGGAGTGAGCGACGGGCGTTCTTTCGAGGGCCGTACTTCGGGATGACCTCGAAGCATCAGACGGTCTACCACGTCACGGTCGAGGATCGTCGAGGGCGGACGCGAAACGGCTGGGTGCGGTGCGGCGGCTGGTGGCTGGGCCTCATGTCGGATCAGGTGGAATCGACCTGGGACGGCGACTGGATCGGCGCGAACGTCGACCAGGATCCGGGTCTCGACCCCGACGGGCTCTTTGAGGACATGACCCGGCCCGCCTGGATGGCCGCCATCGACGATCCGCCGACAACGGCCGTTCGTCGAGGTCTGGACATCGCCCCGGCCTCGCCCGACGAGGGTTTCGAGTACACCCTGGTCAAGAGCCCCATCGAGGCGGTGGCCCAGGCCTTCGAGCAGGGTGGGGCCGACGTGGTTCGCAACGTCGCCGGCCAAACGTTCCCCCAAACCGAGGCGCCGTTGGTCCTGCTTTACCAGCTTCGAGGGCAGGGGTGGACCCTGGCGGCCGCCCTGAACAGCGAGGAGGATCTGGGCGACCGGCTGTCGCGGCAGCTCGACGCGGAGACGATCCTGCTCGGCTATGACGGCCACCCGTCGGGGCCGTTTTACCGAGGTCGCGAGTCGGGTGAGGTGACCGAGGAATTCCGGACGGGGTTCTTCTCGTCGACGCGTCGCGAGCTGGACGTTCGAGAGATCGCCGACCCGGCCCGCTTCGTCGACTCGTTCCTCAAGAGCCGAGGGGCGTACGCCTTCGACCCGCCATTCGACCTCTCCGAGAACACCCTCTCGGTTGGCGGGGGCGGCGAACGTTCGGGGGAATTCGAGCGCGTCGACCTGGTCCGTCTTTGCTGACGGGAACGAGGGCCATCCACGCCCCGGCGGGAGAGAGGCGCCGGGGCCGATACGCGATCAGGGTTCCAGGTCGTAGAGCCCGACCTCGCCCAGGGTCTCGCCCTCGGCGAGCCGTTTGGGTCGGGGCCGGCTCTCGGCAAACTCGACGACCGTTTCGGAATGCGAAGGGCAGGCGTATCCGTAGGTTTTCATTTCCGAGAAACGGCCATAGGTCCAGGGGGCGGCGATCTTGGTCGTCGCCTGGGCGTCGCAACCGTGCACCGAACATTTCACGATGGTCAAGGGCATGGGGGCCTCCTCGAAGCGCGTCGTTCCCCCGTACTTACAATGACAACCGCGACCCGAAGACGCAACCGATCGGCGGACCATGTTGTTCGGACCGCTGCCGCCTCGGCCATGATCTTGGTAGCGATGATGGACCCAATCCCGTCGAGTGAGTAGAATGATCGCTCGCCCGGGTCGGCCGAGGCGGCGAAGAGGCGACCCAGGCTCGCAAATGCCTCGAAAACGCGAGAGTGGCGGAACTGGCAGACGCGCAGGATTTAGGTTCCTGTGCCGCAAGGCGTGAGGGTTCGAGTCCCTCCTCTCGCATCGCCTTTCGTCGATTCGATTTCGAACCCCTGGGCGACGGGCGCTCCATGAGCGAATCCAGCTCGATCACCCTCAAGGCCGTTTAAAGATGAGGACGTCGGCCAGGCTTCCCTCGCCAGGCTTGAACTCGGTGGGGCGGTCGCAGTTCGGGCCGCCGTTGCAGATGGTCAGGATGTCGCCTTCGAGCTTGTAGATGGCCAGGATCTCGGGCAGCTCCTGTCCGTCGAGGGCGGTGAACTTGGTCCAGTCGAGGGCGTGGGGCGTGACCGACTCATCGATCCGGACCTGCCCCTCGGCGCGGACCTCCAGGCCCTGCGGCGGGATGGTCACATGCACCCGAACGCGGTCGTCCTTGATCTCGAGCATGACGGGAACGTTCTTGTTGGGCCCGGCCTTGGTGGTCCAGGTACCCTGAATGCGGCCAAGGTCGCCGCTGGGAACCTTGTCGGCCCAGGTGGGAGCGACAACCAGCAAGGCGGCCAGAGCCAGAGCCAGGGCCATCGTTTTCGTGATTCCGTTTCTCATGAACACCTCCTTCTTGAAGGTCGAGCTCGCGAGCGCGGAGCCCGCGGGAATCGGCGGCGTTTCGCGCGGGGACCGATCCATTCAATGGGCGATCTCGGTCGCGAGCCAGTCGTTCAACTCCTGGTTCAACCGCCGGACCAGGTCCGGATGCTGCGCCGCGACGTTGCGGCGCTCGGCGGGGTCGTGGACGACATCGAACAACTCGGGCCGGCCGTTTTGCGTGACCACCAGCTTCATGGCGCCACGCATAGCGGCCAGTTGATGGGTTCCCTCGCTTCGCCACTCCCAGAA
>CAZRGV010000086.1:19214-26725 GCA_964599655.1 uncultured Isosphaeraceae bacterium
CCCAGAAGAGAGTGCGGTCGGGCACGTGCCCCTTGCCGGTCCAGACCGGCAGCAGGTCGATACCGTCGACGTGCCACGAGGAGTCGGGCTCGGCCCCCGCGGCGGCGAGGACAGTGGGGAAGACGTCGGCCATGTGCATCGGCTCATCCGACCGGGTTCCCGCCGGGATCTGGCCGGGCCATCGGGCGCAGGCCGGGACGCGAATGCCCCCTTCCCAGAGCGTTCGCTTCTGACCGCGGAACGGGGCGTTGCTGTCGTGAAAGGCGCTGGTGCCCTGGTTGCCCACCTCGAAGGTCGCGCCGTGGTCGCTGGTGAAAAGGACCAGGGTGTTTTCCGCGAGCCCCAGTTCCTCGAGCGATGTCATGATCTGGCCGACGTTGCCATCCATTCGTGTGATCATAGCAGCATAAGTCGCGTTCAACGGCTTATCGGGATTGGTCTCGGCGAACTTCCCCTTGTGCCGGGCGACCTCGTCTGGAGGGGCGTCGATGACCATGTGGCCGGAGACGAGGGGGAGGTAGAGGAAGAACGGGCGGTCCTTGTTCCGCCGGAAGAAGTCGACGGCGCGCGAGGTGAACAGGTCGTCGGCGTAGCCGGTCACCGGCTTGCGCTCGCGGCCGTCCCAGAGCTCCTTGGGAAATTTCTCCCAGGCATGCACGGCGTCGGTGAAGCCGAAAAACTCGTCGAAACCTTGATCCATCGGGTGAACATAGGTCTTGTTTCCGTTCCTCGGCCGCCCGTGGTGCCATTTGCCGAAGAGTGCGGTGGCGTAGCCCTGGGCCTTCAGCGCCTCGGCGATGGTGACCTGCTCGGCTGGCAGGTCCTCGGCGTTGCCGGTGACACCGCAGTGAATCGTGTCTTTTCCGGTCATGAGGACGCCGCGGCTGGGAGCGCAGACGGTGGCCCCCGAGTAGAACCTTGTGAAGGTCATCCCCTGCGAGGCGAGGCGGTCGAGGTTCGGCGTATCCCAGGTTTTGCGGCCGTTGAAGCCGACATCGCCCCATCCCACGTCGTCGGCGTAGATCAGGACGATGTTGGGCCGAGGCGGCTCGGCGGAGGCGATCGAGCCGCCCGCACCTTCCAGTGAGAGCAGAGCGGCCAGCGCGACCAGGCAAGTCCTCATGGCAACCACACCCGCCGGGCGTCTCCTGTCTCGTTTGGGAGATTCCATGATCGTCAGCCTGACAACCTTAATCATCGGCCATCGTGGATTCAAGGTTCCGTCGACCTCGCCAGGCCCGACCGTGACCGCCGACCAACGAGGAGTTCGGGCCATTTTTCGGAACGGCTCGGCTCTTGCGAGCCGCGCAAGGCGGGCTATAGTGGCCCTTTGCGAGGCCGATGGCCAGGATGATGACGGACCACGCCCGCGACTCGACCAGGCCGAGACGGACGAGGTTCGTTCCGGAGTGACGCGAGAAAAACGCGACGATCGAGCCGGGCGGAGGGGAGACGACACAATGAGCACGCGAAAGCTGCGAGTGGGCATGGTCGGCGGCGGTGGACCGGCCAACTTCTTCGGTGGACCGCACCGCCGGGCGATCCTCATGGATAATTCGGCCGAGCTGACCGCCGGCGCCCTTCGGTCGAAGCCCGAGGAGTCGATCGCGTCGGCCGCCGAGCTCTTCATCCCGAGAGGCTATGGCGACTGGCAGTCGATGATCCAGCGGGAAGCTCAGCTTCCCGAAGACCAGCGCATCGACTACGTGACGATCGTCACCCCCAATGACGCCCACTTCGGCCCGGCCGAGGCCGCCATCGGCGCGGGGATTGGCGTGCTCTGCGAGAAGCCCCTGACCACCACGCTCGACGAGGCCCGACGGCTCGGCCAGGCCCTCCAGACGCAGCCGAAGGTCCCGTTCATCGTCGCCTACACCTACACCGGCTTCCCCATGGTGATGCTGGCCAAGCAACTGGTGCGAGACGGCAAGATCGGCCAGGTCCGCAAGGTCGAGGCGTGGTATCCCCAGGGTTGGCTCGCCAGCAAGATTGAGGCCGAGGGCCAGAAACAGGCGAGCTGGCGGGTTGACCCGAAAAAGTCGGGGGCCTCGGGCTGTGGCGGTGATATTGGAACACATGCGTATGAATTCGTTCGATTTGTCGCCGGTTTGAAGGCGACCCGGCTTCGGGCCCGGTTGAAGACGTTCGTCGAGGGCCGCGCCCTGGACGACGACTTCACCGTTTTGGCGGAGCTCGACAACGGGGGCGTGGCCACCATCGCCGCCAGCCAGATCACGATCGGCGCCCAGAACGACAACGGCTTCCGCATCAGCGGCACGACCGGCACGCTGGAATGGTCGATCACCGACCACACGGTGTTGAAGCACTACCAGGGAGGGCAACCGTTGACCCTGTATCGCCAGGGGGCCGAATACGGCTACTTCCCTGAGAGCATCAAGCCGTACCTGCGGCTGCCGTCGGGCCACCCCGAGGGGTTCCACGAGGCGCTGGCGAACCTGCACCGCACGCTGGAGTGGCACCTCCGCTCGGCCCGAGGCGAGAGCTGCCCGAAGCCGTTCGACCACCCCGGCATCGGCGACGGCATCGCGGGCATGGCGTTCGTCGAGGCGGCCGTCAAGAGCTCGAACGAGGATGGCGCCTGGGTCTCCGTGACCGACCAGTGACGGAACGGTAAAATGGTGGGCGGGCGGCGCGAATCGAATCGCCGCGACGCCTTGCCCACCGGCTCCGGATCGGACAGGCCCGGGAACGACCCGTGGGGCGAGGCCGCGAAACGCCCGGCTCGGTCCCACGCGCTCGACGACCCGCGGCCCTGTCCACCGAGTAGAGTATCCCCGTGAAAGATCCCCTGGTTCGTTTCAGCGTCGCCATTGGCGGCGAGCTGCTCCAGAAGTTCGACCGCTACCGAGAGGAGCACCGGTCTCCCCACCGGAGCGCGGCCGTGCGCGGCCTGATGCGATCGGCGCTTGTGGAAGACGCCGTCACGCACGACGACAGCCAGGCCATGGGCGTCCTGACCCTGATTTACGACCACCACGCCGGCAAGGTGGCCGAGCGGCTTACCGACCTCCAGCACGACCACCTCGATCAGGTGGTGACGACCACCCACGTTCACCTCGACGCCCACCGCTGCCTGGAGGTCATCTTGCTGCGAGGCACCGCGCGCGAGGTTCGCGAGCTGGCCGACGGCCTGATCGGCACCAAGGGGGTTGAAACCGGGCGGCTCGTTCTCTCCTCGGCAGCCCCCATTCCCGACCGTCACGGTGAAGCCGCTCACTCGCATTCTCATTCTCATTCTCACACAAGCGAACAATCGCATCCGCATCATCATCACAAATAGCGCCTGGACCCGAGAAACGGGGGCGTTTGTGTCATGGCCGAGCCCGCGTCGCGGGGCGACCGCGAGTTCCCGATCCTCTCGCCGCCGCCCAGGACTGTTCCGCTGGCCCTTCGCGTGCGGCTCCTGGCCAGTGCGCCGGCCCTGTTCGGCAGCCTGTTTTTCGGCCTCGGCTGTCTCATCGGTCTGCCGTTGTTCCTGGCCTCGGATCCCTTGGGAACCTGGCGTCTCGCCCGTCGCTTGCAGCCGGCCAGGGGCGTGCTCGAGACGGTCGAGGCCACCGGTGTCGTGGAAAACGAGCGGACCGTCTATCGCTACGCCTACACCTTTCGCCTTCCCGACGGCACCCGGACGCAAGGCCAGTGCTTCGGAACGATCCCGCTCGGCGGACCTCCCGGTAAGAATCAACTTGTGAGCATCCCGGTCATCGTTCAGTACGACCCGATGCATCCCGAAACCAGCCGCATCCAGGGCACGCACACCGGTCGCCTCGATCCGGGCGTGGGCATCGTCTTGATTTTTCCGCTGATCGGCGTGGTGATCACGGCCATCGCCGTTTCCGGCGCCCGGAGGCGGATCGACCTTCTGGCGAACGGCGTGGCGGTGAGGGCGACCATCACCGCCTGCAAGGTCACGGAGGGCCTGCAAGAGTCGCAGACGTCGCCCCGGATGATTCCGTTCGACGAGTTCCGACAGCGATGGTGGGGCAAGGAGATTGTCCTGGAGAGCCTGAAACTCCCCTCGCAAGAGGACACAATCGCCGTGGAAGCCAACCGTCCGCCGATTCCGCCGGGCCTTCAGATGGCCCGGGGTTGCGCCAGTGCCTGGACACTCGGTGTGGCGGTCATGATCGGTTTTGGCGTGATTTTCATCGGCGGCTTGCTGGCGGCGGTCGTCATCTGGAACGTCCCGTTCCGGTTCGGGAACCAGCCAGCGAGCAAGTCGACTGCGGTCTTGTTCTGCCTGGTCTTTCTGGTGGCCTGGGTCGGCATGGGTCTGCTGATGCTTCGGGTCTCGGGCCGGATGAAGCATGTGCTGGCGGGGGAGATTCCGCCGACTGAGTCGATCGACGAGGCGGAGGTGGAGTGCGCCTTCGAGTTCACCTTGCCCGACGGCCGGACACAAACGGCCCGCGACACGGTCCCGATGATCGAGCCAATGCTCGATCGACCCGACTGGCCCGCGCTCTATGATCCCGACCGGCCGTCTCGGGCGTTCCTCGTGGGAGGCCTGTTCCCGCCGCCGACGATCACCGAGTTCGGCGACTGGGAGGCCTCCTGGAACCGGGCGACCCTGCGAAATCTGGCCATCATGCTGGCCTGCTGGTTCGGCTCGCCGCTGGCGGGCGTGGCAATCTGGCGGCTCTTCGTCGCTTGAACCGGCCAGTCATCGCGGCTTCGTAGGTGTTCCGACTCGCGTCTGAGCCTCGCCGGTCATCGGGACGAAGCTGACCGGAGCCACCTCTCGCCGGTCAACTGAACCGTCGGGCCGCTTCTCGATCACCAGAAGCTGCTGGATGACCAGGCCGCCAACCGGCACAATCAAGCGGCCGCCGACGGCAAGCTGGTCGATCAACGGCTGAGGCACCTCGGGCGGCGCCGCGGCCACGAGGATGATGTCGAACGGGGCCTTCTCGGGCCAGCCGCGATAGCCGTCGCCGTGGCGGACCTCGACGTTCCTGATCCCGAGCGCCTTGAGCCGCTCTCGGGCCTCGTCCGCCAACGGTTTATGAATCTCGATACTGTACACATGATTGACCAGGCCCGCGAGTACCGCCGCCTGATACCCCGATCCGGTCCCGATATCGAGGGCCTTCGCCCCAGGCTTCGGCCGCGCAAGCTGGGTCATCAGGGCCACGATGTACGGCTGCGAGATCGTCTGTCCCTGGCCGATCGGCAGCGGGGTATCCTCGTAGGCCAGGGCTTGCAGATCGGCGCCGACGAACCGGTGTCGAGGCACACGGCCCATCACGTCCAGAACCTTGGGATCGTTGATATCACGGCCTCGAAGCTGGACGTCGACCATCAAGGCCCGTCGCTTCGCCTGGAGGGCCTCGTCCGTCGTGGCCGCCCGGCGGTCACGTTCGGCGCTTGGGGTCACCGAGGCGGGCGGCTTGCCGGGCGAGCAGGCCGAGAGGGCCAGTCCCAGCACCGCAAGGCCCCCCAGGACCAGCGCCCGGTTCGTGGGATTTCCCATGCTGGCACCTGGTTTAACGAAGGTTAAAATAACGTCGCGACGGGCCGGTGCTCCCGTCCATGATTCATTGTCGCCCCAGCCCGGAAGGAGAGCCAGATGCCAGCGAAACCCGGAACCGACCGGCCGGAACCGAAGGGTGGCCTGCGACGCCGAGATTGGATCAGGACCGGGGCGCTGGGCCTGACGGCCTCCGGGTGGGTCGAGGCCCGTCGCGCCCTGGCGAGGCCCGTCGCGGCGGACGACGCTCCGGCGAAGGCGCCAGTGGATCGCCGGGCGCTGGAGGTTGATCGGATCGAGCGGATCACCGTGCGAGTGCCGTTTCGGGAAATCCCCGCGAGGAGCATGGCCCGCGAACTGCCGCACTGGGAGTACTTCGAGATCGTCCGGGCACACCTGCGGTCGGGGCATGTCGGCCACGGCGAGACGATGCTCTACTACACGTGGGGCCGAACGGAGGACGCGGACGTCGCGAGGGCCCAGGGCCAGAATGCGGCCGCCTTGATGTGGGACGACTCGCTGGGCGCGGGGCTTCAGATGGCCCTGTTCGACGCCGTTGGCCGGGCGATGGAGGTGCCGGTGCATGCCTTGCTGGGCAAGAAGGTGCACGACCGCACACCGCTCTCGTGGTGGGATATCGACATGCCTCCCGAGGACTGGGCCGCCGAGTGCCGCGAGGCGCTTCGAAACGGCTACACCGCCTTCAAGACCAAGGGCCGCCCCTGGTTCGACGTCCATGAGCAGGTCAAGGCGGTCGCCGCCGCCGTGCCCGAGTCGTTCAAGATCGACATCGACTTCAACGACACCCTGCTCGACGCCGAGCGGGCCATCCCGATCCTCAAGGACCTGGCGAAGTTCCCGCAGGTCGGAATCTACGAAACGCCGATCCCGCAGTCGGACGTGCCAGGCAACCAGGCGATCCGCAAGGCCACCCGGGTGCCGGTGGCCATGCACTACGGGACGCCTCCGCCACGGATCGCCTTGAAGGAAGAGGTTTGCGACGGCTTCGTGGTGGGCGGCGGGGCCCGTCGAGTGATGGAGCAGGGGGCCGTGGCCGCGATGGCCGACAAGCGGCTCTGGCTGCAACTGGTCGGTACCGGCCTGACGGCCGCCTTCTCGCTCCACTTCGGCGGCGTGCTCAGCCATGCCACCTGGCCGGCGGTCAACTGCCACCAGCTTTTTACCCACACGTTGCTCCGCACGCCAATCGTGGTCAAGGACGGCTTCGCCGAGGTGCCCGACGGCCCCGGACTGGGCTACGAGGTCGATCTCGACGCCTTGCGGCGGTTCCAGGTCGAGACGCCCCCGAAGCGGCCCGACCCGCCCCGGATGGTCGAAACCGTGTGGCCCGACGGCCAGCGGATGTACGTGGCTAACGACGGCGAAGTCAACTTCATGCTCCGTCCCGCCTCGCAAGGCAAGATGCCCTACTTCCGGCCGGGAGCGATGTCTCGCCTGCTACCCGACGACGGCACCCCGCGCTGGAAGGCCCTCTACGAGGAGGCCAGAAAGCGGCCCGTGATCCTCGCCGAGTAATCGAAAACGCGATTTCCAAGGGATGGCGCGAACATGTGTACGCGCCACTTTTTGTCAAAATTTATGCAAGTACTTTCCGATTCTCTTTACTTTTTGTCTTGAGCCATCACCCGCAAGGCGATGTCCTCGTTGTATTCGGGAGAGGAAAGCGTCACCCGGCCGGCGTTGTGACGAGGGATCGCTTGCGACTTGACGACATGGCCTTCGAGAGTGTCGATCCACTCGGCGCGGTAGGAGCCGGCGGGCAGCTCGAGCACGAGGTCGGCCTTGTGGCCGCCCCGGACGTAGATCGCGTACTGCTTGCCGCGTTCGGAGAGCACGCGAGCGCCTCCGCCCTGGGGAATACCATCCTTGAGCGAGTCGTGGTCGGGGGCCATGGCGGTGAGGTCGAAGCCGTCGAGGAACCGCTTCAGGATCGACAGTTGCTTGCGTAAGCTTGGGCCGCCGCCGCCCGGCGTGGTGTCGGTCACTCTCGCCGAGCCGT
>CAZRGV010000087.1:0-7852 GCA_964599655.1 uncultured Isosphaeraceae bacterium
AGGCGCTTACGCCCTGCTGCTCGTCCATCGGCCCCGTACCGGAATCCGTTCCACCCAGGGGATCGGTCCGAATCCCGGTGGGTTTCAGGGCCGGTCACGAATCGGGACGAAACCGCGTCGATTTCGCCGTTTTCACCGATCGGCCAGAGCGTCCCGTCGCGCGCTTTGCCCTCCTGGCTTCCCGAATCGCCGAGTTGGACGTCCGCAGGCTTGACGAATCCGACACCTCGCTACCGTTGGGGCGGCCTGGGCGGCAACGGTTCCACATCATTTGTCGTCGCGTTGGAGTTGAGGGGCGTGGTGCCCCCGCAACTCTCGAAGCGTCGCCGCCATTATCGGCATCCTTCGTGACGCGCGCGGAAGAACGGCGTCGCTCCGATGGCACCATTGAGACAACGCGAACAGCCGAGGTCATTCTGCCCGCCACGATCGAGGATGGCCCCCGAGCCGGCTCCGTCCTGCTCCGCTGACCCGGAGGTGTGACCTGGGAACAGAGAATCGCCTGGCAGGTCATTCCGCGGATTCGAGCGATGCCGTCGGGCCTCGTCTGGAAATCTCGCTCGGGAGTGGAGCATTTTGCGGTGGTCCTCCGCTCGGACGGCCGGCGTTTCAAGGTGATCGGAATCTCCGGTCCCGCGTTGATTGACTCGCTGGAGTTCCCCACCGACGCCGCCGAAGTCCAAAAGCTTCAGCTCACGCTCGACCCGAGCAAAGCCCCGTCGGGGACTTCCGACATTCGGATCGCCACCGACCTTCCCGAGCAACCGGCCGTTCTCTTGAGTGTGCTCGTCTTACCGAACGAGGGAGGGGCTGAGCCATGAAACAGAGTAAAGCTATTATTTTGAACACCCAGTGCCCATGTCGATCTTCACCACGATTCGGTAACACCTCACACGAAACTCGTAACAGATCTTATGGATTTACGATCATCGAATTGTTGGTCGTCGTGGGGATTATATCGATCCTCATGGCTTTGCTGCTGCCCGCGGTCCAGGCGGCTCGCGAGGCGGCGCGGCGGGCCTCGTGTCAAAACAACCTGCGCCAGATCGGCCTGTCCATGCAGAACTACCATTCTGCAAACAATTGCTTTCCTATATGTGTGACAACGGCAATTGTCCCCGGTAACGACCAGGACCCCGATCGTGTGGCGTACGAGGGAACGTTCAGTCTCCATGTGCGTCTTCTGCCCTACCTCGAGCTCGACCCGGTCTATGACGCGATTAACTTCTCTGCGGGCACGCTTCCGCCGGAACTGCTTGGCATGTCGTCTCCGTCGTCCAGGGCCCGCGTGCTACTACCCATCAACGCGACCGCGTTTCGTACCCAGATCGCGACGTTCCTCTGCCCTTCCGACGGCGGGCCCTTCGCGGAGGCGGGCAACAATTATCGGGGTAACTTCGGTTCGGGGCCCGCAGGGACCCCATCGGCCGAGTATCGCGACAGCGGGAATGGGCTGTTCCAGGAACTCGCCCTAACCCGCGCCGCCTATGTTACCGACGGCCTGAGCCACACGGCCGCATTCTCCGAGCGACTTCGCGGCTCGGGACGCGCGGACCTTCCCACCCCCGAGCGCGATTACTGGTCGATGCCGGCGGGCGTTCGCTCGGCCGACCAGTTATTGCTGGGTTGCCAGGTGGTCGCGCGTCCGGGGATGAAGCCGACATTTACCCGAGGGGGTCGCTCGTGGTTCTGGACCGGTCGGGAGCGGACGCACTACACCCACACGCAGCAACCCAATGGCCGGGTGCCCGACTGTCTTCTCCCCCGAATGATAACTCCCTTCGGCATGGCGACCGCGAGGAGTTGGCACCTCGGAGGGGTCAATGTGCTCATGGGCGATGGCTCAACCCGGTTTGTCCTGGAATCCATCGATCTGGCCACGTGGCGTGGCCTGGGTACGCGCAATGGCGGAGAACTCGTTGATTGAATGACCTGTATGTCGAGGGCTCTTCCGTAGGACTCGTTTTCAGGAGCGAACTCATGCGCGGTTTACGACGCTATGACCACCTTTCGCTGTCGCTTCTCACCGTCGCGACGTTCTCGCTTCTGACTGGGCTCCTGCTCCACATCGTCCCGAGCCACGCCGCGATCCCCGATCAATTCCTCGATGGCATCCGGGGGTCGAATCCTCAGGTTCAAAAGGACATCGACGACGATTGCACAGACGAGAATGTGGAGACTTTGACCTTGTTCGATCCTCCGGGTCCCCCCAGTGTTGTCGCGTTTACCGGATGCGGTGCGGTCGCTCCAGGCACAACGTGCATCAGTTGCATACTGAACCGGTACAACAAGGTACTGCAACAGGCTCATGGGGGGCCAACAGGCTGGGACGGCGCGAACCCGATTGCCGTGGACTGTGGCAATCAAGGCCAGGGTACTCGGGGCACGTGTTCAACCGACAGTGCGGGCAACCCCTATTGCATGAATCCAAATTCTTATGATTGCACTACTTTTGGAATTGATTATCCAGTTCAACCTTGATTCTTCACTTCGAGAACGGCGCGTTCCCGGCCCTCTGACATCGGACGGCTCTCGACAGGTTTTGTCGAGAGCCTGGTAGGGCCCGCCGCGCGGACCGAACACGCTTGATTCCAGGATCACCAAGAAACCGGACCGTCTCCCGGCCCGGACCGGAGGTGCCATGATCTCCACGGCATTGGTTCTCCTCGGCGTCGCTGCCGGGAGTCGTGGTGGCGAGGTGAATGCGCGAACGTTTTTTGCGTTATTGAAAAACTATTCCGCATCATTTCACGATGTGACATTCCTGTACGAGGGCGATGGGGCTAAGCCGGAGCAGGACCACTCCCGTCGCATTGTGTCCAGGTTCCAGGGGCTTTACGCCTATCGGGCTGATGGAGCAAGCCTGGTCGACGTTTTTGGTTTTGACACGGGAGGCAAGCCCGACAGTCGGCTCCTGTTCGGTATCTTGAATCATCGGCTGGAGATGTTGAATGCCTCGCCCGATATCCCGACCCCGATCCGCCATCTCGAGCCTGTGACAACCAATGGCGGCCCCGGATCGCTGAATCGCCCGAACGCACCAGAACGGATCTTCTTGGCTTGGTTCTTCAACTCATTGGGAGATCCCAGCGAGTACGATTACGAGGCGGATGGATGGGGGGACGTCGGCAATCACCATTGCCTGAAAGTTCGGATGCTCGAGCAGCCTCGTTCTCGGCTCAAAGGTTGGATCGGCGGCCTCCCCTTGGTTCGATACTGGGCCGACTTGGAGCGAGACGGATACCCACTCCGCATCGAGTACTATCGCGGCGACGACCTTGAGTTGCGGACCGAGATTCAACGCCTGGAGCGCGTCCCCCTTCCAAATGGACGGCACATCTGGTTTCCCGCGGAGGGTAAGTCCGAGAGCTTCGGAGCGGGTATCGTCGATGGCAAAGCCGCCTATTCAAAAGAGCCGACTTTTTTTGAAACTCACAAAATCCTGCTCTCCACGCTCAAGTTTGATCAGAATCTGCGCGACAGCTTCTTCGACGTGAAAAAGCACGCCGCTGTCGCCAACGATGAAGATTTAAGAAAACTTCAGCACGAACTTGGTCGGTTCCAGGTGGCGGAGAGGGCGACGGTGAAGCCGAAGTCACAGCGTTCCGATCCCGAGAGCCTCCAGAAGCAACTCGAGGATGCCTTGGCGGAGGCAGACCGGCAGGCGCAACGACTTGAGGCTTCCTCGGCGGCCCGTCAGGGAGTCGGCTGGTGGGAAGTGGTGACCTGGGGGCTCGGTGTGGCCGGAATCGCTGCCTTTTCCGGTGCACTGTATTGGTCGTGGAGGAGATCGTGAAACCGCTCGGAATTGGTCCGCGCTCGATCGCGATCGTCCTGGCGCTCGCTACGGGAGGATACCTCCAGGCCGATCAAGCTCCGAAGCCCAACTTGGGGGATTGTGGCGAGATGTCCCTTTCTCATTTACTCCACCTGGAAGGACATCCGACGGATCTCACTGAGCTCAGGACGGCATTGTCCACCACAGGGCCTACCGCCCGATCGCTCCGCGAACTCGCCGAGGCGGCGGCGAGTCGTGGGCTTCAACTCGAGGCCGTTATTCTATCAAAACGCTCCTCAGCAATTGATAGACCGACAGTGTTATTCATTAAACAGGGACGTCAAGGCCATTTCATCGTGCTCCGACCAGTTGGCCACACAGGCAAGCTCGTTCAAGTGCTAAATGGTACCATGCCTCCCATGGTTTGTGATTTGAGCAGGATCTACGAATCACGATCTTGGACAGGTTTGGCCTTGATACCTCATCGTGCGAACCGCCTCGCAACCACCGCAATGTTGCTCTTCTGTGGATGCACGATCGCGGTAGGCACCCGGGTATGGGTCCAAAGCAGACACGGGCTCTATAAGTAGCTCTTTTCTTCTCCTCGGGATCACGGCCCGAGGGCTTTCACGTGTGGGTCGATCCCGGTGAACGGGTGACATCTCGAGACCACGGGGCACCTCGACGGCCGCGCGACCTTGTTCTCATTCCGAGACCATAGCAACCCCGGCCGGCGTCAATACCAACGAATCGGAACTTGGGTTCGTTTTGTCCGAATCGACTTTACGGCCGGCTGGCTCGTCCCGCGCGTTCGACCGCGGACGCGGACCGAGGCGACGCCGTGAACGACTCATCCGAAATCGCGAACGCGGATGGCCTGGCCGGCCCGCGGGTTGCCGGGGTCGGATTCCACGGTCATCCGCGCTCGTGACGGATCGTTCTTCTGGCTGGGCCTGGCTCGAGACCCGGCACGCATTCACTGTTTTTCGAGAAGGAATGAGTGACTTCCGGCGGGCTTGCCGTCCTTGAAGGCCGCCCAGACGCCCTCGACTCGGCCGCCGTCCTTGAAGTCGAGCCGCCCCTCGTGGACGTGCAGGTCGCGGGCGGGGTCGAGGTTGGTGCCGCCGTCGAAGACGAAGCGGAGGTCGTCCGGGCTCGACGCGGTCCGATCGAGCTTGAAGCGGGGCTGGTTGCCGGCCGCGCGGTCGTGGGTCATCCGCAGGTCGTCGCCGTCCATGTGATCGACCGGCACCCTCTCGTGATCGGTGCCGGGGAACAGCGTCTCGACCACCGCGCTTCCGGCGGCGGTGACGTGGTCGGTCACGGTCGAGGGGTCACCCCCCTGCCCCTCGTCCGCGACCTTCCACGAGCCGGTCAGCCCCTTGAGCCGCTCGAAGGCGGCCCGGGCGTCCATCGGGGCCTTGCGCTCCCCCTCGACGTCGAGGACCGCCGTCGAGGCCAGCGACGGAATCGTGACCACCAGCAAGGCTGGGACGTTGGTCCTTCGCATCGAGAGGCTCCTTATCCTTTACCCTTTTCCGTTTTCGAGAGCCCGGTCACGTGGTGCTGGTTCCTGGCAAGAACAGCGGGCCGGTGGGGGTCAGGTTCTTGTCGATGGTCACGCCGCCGCGATCGCCCATGCCGGTTTGGCCTCGGGCCGTCGAGATGAGCTGCACGTTGTGCCGGATCGGGATGGCGACGTGGTTGAGCGGCCGGCCGATGACCGCCGTGTCGGTCGCGCGGTGGATCGCGACGAGGTTCGTCAAGCCCCGATCGTTCAGGATCAGGCCGGTCGCCTGCGTGCCGACAAAGCGCTTCAGGTTCCCCGAGATGTCGATCAGGGCGGCATCGAGCAGCTCGGGGTGGAACGACTCGCTGAGGCCCACCAGAGGGTTGGCGTCGTTGAGCCTGGTCGTGCCGGTGATGGCCAGGGTCGACGGGTTATAATACGTGACGATGTTCTTGCCGCCCGCCTGACCGGTGATCTGGGCGAGCTCGCTATCGACGCTGCCCAGGCCGCCGAACGGGCTTGGCAGCAGCATGCCGGTCGGCCCTGCGTTGATGTAAGGCGTGCCGATGCCGGGAATCGCCGTGCGGGACGACTCCTTGAAGCCCGCGCCCGAGGGGGTCAGCGTCATCATGCCGAACTGGTTGAGGTTGGGCTGATTTGGGTCGAAGTGGCCCGCGCCGCTGACGTAGATCACGTCGGAGCCTGGCAGGCCGGTCGCCCCGCCGTCGAGGGTGAACTCGCGCGTCGGAACGAACGAGCCGTCGATCTTAACCGCCTGCCCCGAGGCCAGGCTGGCCGACACGTCGATCTGGTCGACCGGGCCGCCGTTCTCGCTGATCACCGTGCGAGAGGCGCTCGAGCCGATGCCGTCGACCGAGGTCAGGCCCAGGTTCGAGACCGTGAACTGGCCGACCGCCGCGCCCGTCACGGCGTTGAAGGCGCTGACGTTGGTGCCGTCGCCGACGAGGACGACCAATTGCTGACCGTCTTGGGCCAGGCCGACCGACGGCGACGCGCTGGTCAGCGAGGGCAAGGGGACGGCCAGGGTCGGGTCGCCGGTCACCGTGTCGAATCGGATCAGTTGCTTGGTGGTCGTGTCGATCGAGAAGACCTGAGGGTTGCCGAAGGGGGGCGATTGCAGCGGTCCGGCATTGACCTGGTTGATCCGGATCTCGATGCCGGTCGGGCCGGTGACCGTGGGGACGGTCGTCTGCGTGACCGTCTGAACGGGCGTGACGCCGCCGATCGACGCGCCACCTGTCGCGATGACGGAGGTCGTTTGCGCCTGGACGGGCGGCGGTTGGCCTTCCTTGAGGTAGATCGACGTGTTCCGGCCGATGGCCTGCATCTGTAAGGTCAGCACGCCGCCGGTCAGGTTGATGAACCCGCCGTCGGCCAGAACGAAGTTGGGCATGACGACCGCGTTGATCGGGTCGACGCCGGTCGACGCCGAGCTTCCCAGCGGCTGGCTGGCGTCCCGGATGCTGTTGACCGTCGCCATCCGGTTCCCGCCGTGCACCAGAGCGAGAATCCGGCTCGATTTGTCGGTCAGGTCGTACACGAGGTTGAGCGAGCCGTCGGGCGAGACGGTGGTCCCCTTCAGCGTTCCCTTGCCGTAGAGGGTGACCGTCACCTGTGCCCCCTGGGGCGTGGTGTAGCTGATCCGCCGGTCGCTGGGCAAGATCCGCGAGCCGTTCGCGTTGAGGTTCGCGAGCTGAACCTCCAGTCGGCGCAAGTCTTTATCGTTGATCGCGGTTCCATTCCGAAGATGGGTCTTGGCGTTCAACAGCTTGCGATCTTCGAGCCCCTCGAGCGCCGGCCTCGACCGCCGGGATTTCTTCTTGGTCTCGCGCATGGACGCGTGCCTCCGCACCCTGGCCGTACCACCGCCTCCGGCGGGTTTCCATACCATGACGCAAGTTCTGATCGGCAATCCCGCCGACGCATCATGATCGAACTCCTTGGTTTTTCCGGCGCGTCGGGCGCAATCCGCCCATCGCGTCAAGCCCAACCTCGACGTTGGAAACCACCGGCCTCCCCCCAACGGCGAGCCAGCGCCGCATAACCTCTGGCGACATCCGAAGTTCGCCGTTACACTTCCCTTTCAACACAAACGTCACGACCGACCCCATCGACACGGGTCCAGGTCCGATCTTTCGGAATCTCACGCTCAGGAATTGTTGAAAACGGAAGGAGACTCTCCGGTGCGTCGCTTCGCCACGATCGCCCTGTCCTTGTCGCTGTTGCTCGGCCTGACCGCCGCCAGCCGCCTGGCCGCTCAAGACGAGAAGAAAGACGCCGCCCAGCCGGCACCCGCGCAGGCCGAAGCCGAAAAACCCAAGGACGCGCCGTCTCAGGGTGAGGCCGCCAAGCCCGCCCCGAAAGAGGCCGAAACCCCCAAACCGGCGGAGTCCACCAAGCCCGCGCCCGCCGCGGCGCCCGCGGCGGCTCCCGCGCCCGAGCCGACCATCCCGCCCGAGGTCGAGGAGAAGCTGGAGAAGGCCCGTCGCGCCGTCGCCGAGGCGATCGTCGCCGCCCAGGACGCCGGACTCGTCCAGACGACC
>CAZRGV010000087.1:7883-26552 GCA_964599655.1 uncultured Isosphaeraceae bacterium
GGCCGAGCCAACGACATGGCCACCCTCAAGGCCGTCACCAAGGATCAGCCCGAGGCCGGCGTCAGCCCCGAGGTCTTCGGCGCCTGGTTCACCGGCTACGGCCAGATGACCGGCATCACCGCCGAGAAGAACGTCCGGATCGTCCCCCCCTCCAACGGCCTGAAGGACTACTACGACCGCCGTAAGGCCATGCTCGACCACTACATCGCCGAGGCCCGCGCCGCCAAGGGCGCCGCCGCCCCCAAGGCCGAGGAGCCCAAGAAGGAAGAGCCCAAGAAGGAGGAGCCGAAGGCCGAGGAGCCCAAGAAGGAAGAACCCAAACCCGCCGCCGACGCTCCCAAGAACGAGCCGAAGCCCGAAGAGCCCAAGAAGGACGAGGCCAAGCCCGCCGACGCTCCCAAGGAAGAAGCCAAGCCCGCCGACGCTCCCAAGGAAGAAGCCAAGCCCGCCGCGGATGCTCCCAAGGACGAGGCCAAACCGGCCGCCGACGCTCCGAAGGACGAGCCGAAGAGCGAGGAGGCCCCGAAGTAAGGCGAGGGCCGTCGATCCTCGACTCTGGAACCGCCTGACGCATCGAAAGACGGGGGAGCGGGTTTTTCGCCCGCCCCCCGTTTTCCTGCGCTGGGGCTCCCGCGATCCATCGCTGGAACACTCATGCACGAAGCGCGACATGACCTCTTCCGGCGCATCGCGTTGGTGAATCGACCAGCTCAATGTTCTTGAGGAACCCTTATCCGCCTTCGCTACTTATACTTATGAAGAGGTAGGTATGCCGCTTTGGAAGCTCAGAGGTCGAGTCGAAGCTGGACAAACTTGGGTAACAAACAACTGGAAACGGATCGTCGTCGCCCACAGCCGCGATCTACCGGATATCGCAGACGATGTGCGAGGGACGTTGAACATCCAGTTGGCCGAACGCTGGTACCCACCGGACGATGAGAAGCATCGCCGCGAGTCTCATAAGCGGGGCGTTTCAGGGGGCCTGAAGGAGGAAACCGGAGCCGACTTCCTGGCCAACGGGAATTACATCCACCCCGAGGTCTGGGTCTGCTCGATCGGTGGCAAACCGGTTGAAGGGCGGCTCGATTTCGCAGGAGTTGGAAAGGAAGTGTGGGAGGTCGATGGCAACGTGTGGGGAACGATCGCCCCGTCAAACGGATCGAGATTCTCTCGAAGACGCATCTTCGGACTCTGCTCGGGCTCGGCCCCGAGGATGAACTTGAGGTGGAGGTCATTCTAAAACGGGGAGGGATGCCCGAAATCGAACGGATGCCTGGAATATTTCCCCTTCTTCCGCACTCCTGAAATCGGTCTTCAACAAGGCACGCGAGGAGGTCGACCGCTGGCTCTCGCTCCAAAACAGGGAGCCGGAAGCGGAAGGCCGAAGCCACCGGCGCGCGCCGATCCAGGATGCCCTGTTCAACATGCTGGAACTGGCGGCGTACATCCTGGGTGAAGAATACGAAGCCCTGGAGGGACAGGGAGGGCCCTACAGCGACCTCACGCTCGGCCCGGACGCGGACGCCTGGATGCTGGTCGGCCCGGAGCCGAAGATCGCCAACGTGCGGATGCCCCGCGAACTCGCCTTCGCCGAACTCGAAGACCGGGGCCGGCTCCAGCCGGGCAGCGTCCTCTTCCGGCTCTCCGGCGATCGGGCCAAGGAGGATTGCTGGGGGGACTCGGGGTTTGGAGGAGAACCGGAAGTTTGGACGGTTCCCATTGAGTTTCCGGGGGCCTGAAGAATCGGGCCGCACGGTGATTTCGGTGTTGCCCACCGCCGGATGGGCCGATTCTCGCGATTCGGGCGATGGTGGCTTGGCGAGGGAGGCCGGTCGTGTTAACCTTTTGGCCCCGATCATTTTGAGGTTTGACCGTTCGACCGGGTCGCCCTCGCGCGACGGATCGCGCCCTCACGTCCGAGCTGGCCCGCGTTTTCGGTCGCGATCGATCGCGCCAAGTCGTCCCCTCGAGAGGTGGCCCGTCGTGACGCCGACCGTATTGAACAAGCCGATGGCAACCCTGCTGCGGCTGGCCTGCGAGGCCGCGCCCGGTCTGGGGGCCGACTCGGTCTTGATCCTCGCCGAGGGGCCGATGGACTGGGCGGCGGTCCATGACGCCGTGGGCGAGGTCCGGTTGCTGGTGGCCATCGCTCCCGAGCGGCATCGCGAGGCCGTCCGGGCGGCCGGCCTGATCGCCGTCGAGATCGAGCCGAGCGCGGCCTCGATCACCGAACGGATCTCCCTGGCGCTGATCCAGGCCGTCGCCGACGGCCAGCTCAAGGCGGGGGCCCGGGTCGTGGTGATCTATTCGGGCTTCGAGGCCGAGACGCTCGACTCGATCACGGTCATCCGGCTCGGCGAGCACCTCGAACGGCTCACCGCGCGCGATCTCCAGGCGCTCGAAACCAGCGTTCCGTTCGAGACACTCAAGGCGGTCGTCGATGTGGCCGTCGAGATCGGCCGGGAGGGGCGCGAGGGAAAGCCCGTCGGCACCCTGATCGTCGTCGGCGACACGCGGGACGTCCTCGCGCGCTCGCGCACCCTGGGCTTCGACCCGTTCAAGGGCTATCGCCGCAAGGACCGCAACATCCGCGACAGCAAGGTGCGCGAGGCCATCAAGGAAATCGCGCAGCTCGATGGGGCCTTCGTCGTGTCGAGAGATGGCACGGTCGAGGCCGCCTGCCGGATTCTCGACGCCCCCACGACCGGCCTGACGTTGCCCAAGGGACTGGGCACCCGGCACTGGGCGGCCGCCGCCATCACGAATGTCACCAGCGCCGTGGCCGTGGTCGTGAGCCAGTCGACGGGCACCGTCCGCATCTTCCAGAAGGGGGAGATCATCCTCCGCATCGCCCCCATGCGGCACGTCCGCGCCATGAAGTGGCACGAGCACGATACCGAGCCCACGCCGAGCAAGTCGGAGAAAAGCGCCTGAATCTTGAGGATCAATAAACTTTATGGAATCTTGAAAATGTAATTATTTTATTAAAGTCTAGCTATTTCACTGATTAACTGTTTCACTCTTTTGCAGCTTGAGGGTCTCGTCGATCAGCGACTGGGTTCCCTTGACGGCCGAGGCCCAGGTGGCGTTGGTTGGGTCTTTCGCGGCCAGGGCTTGCTGCATTGACCGGGCCGTGCGCAGGGCCTCCAATGCCCGGTTGAGGCTCGATTCGGGGTTGACGCCACGCATTCCCATCTGGAGATAGATCGCTCCGATTTGCAGCCGCATGCTGGCCTGGCGGGCGGCCCACTGGGCGTTGGTGGGGTCGTGTTCGGCGAGCGACTGGATGAGCCGCTCGACTCGTTCGAGCATGGCCAGTTGCTCGCGGGCGACGGTCTCGCGGTCGGTTCCTTCCTCGCCCATGATGACGTTGGAGAGGAGCAGCCTGGGCCGGAGCGACTCGATGAGCCAGACGGTGTTGTTGGGGTCGATGGCCGTGAACCGCTCGGCGATGGCGACGGCCTCTTGCCAGACCGCCTTGGCCTTTGAAAGATCACTATTCCAGTTATACGTGGATCCGAGTGAGGAGAGGACCCGCACGAGGTTCCGCGGCCAGAGGGCGTTGCCGGGGTCCTTGCGAATCAGGTCGCGATCGGTCTGGGCGGCCCGCTCGTAAGGGGCGACGGCCTCCTGGGTCTTGTCGGCGGTCCAGAGGAGGTCGCCGAGCCGCTCGTCGCTGCGCCCGAGCGCGGCCTTCCAGTCGAGCCGATCGGGATGCGACGCGACCAGCGGTTCGAGGATCGCGTGGGCCTCGTCGGTGGCACTCCGGGCCTCGTCGAGCGCTTCCTGTTTGATCAAGACATCGGCAATTCCAAGCAGGCTAACGGCTCGAGCGGCCCGCCAACGAGGCTCGTCCGGTTCGAGGGCGGCCAGACGGTCTCGCACTGCCAGCGACTCCCGGAAGGCCCGAAGCGAACCGGGCAGATCCCCCTGAGCGATCCGCACCCTGGCCCGCATTTCCAGGGCTTCGGCCAGGCCGGCGAGGGTGCGTGGCATGCCGGGCGACCGTCGATCCAACTGGCGGAAGAGGGCCAGGGCGCGGTCGGCCGAGGCGGAGGCTTCGGCCGTCTTGTTGACCTCGAGCTCGATGTCGGCGAGGGCGTTGGCGGCCTCGCCCAGGCCGGCGAGGCTGGCGGGGTCGGGCTCGGCTCCGGCGTCGGCCGACAGGTCGTCGTAAACCTTCGAGGCGCTCTGGAGGATCGTCTCGACCGTGGTCGACTGGGTTCCGGCGATCGGCTTGAGTCCCTGGGCGAGGTCGACGACCATCACGTTCGCGGCCCGGATCGCCTGCCGCTGGCTCCGCTCCGAGCGGTCGAGGGCCCGCCGGAGGCGGACGTTGTACCAGGCCCCGCCGACGATCAGAGTGGTCAGCGCCAGGGTGCTCACGGCCACGAGCGCCGCGGCCGACGGCTTGCGACGGACCCACTTCCCAACCCGCTCCCAGGCCGGAATCGGCCGGGCGACGATCGGCTCGCCGCGGAGGAACCGGCCCAGGTCGTCGGCCAGCGCGGCGGCCGAGGCGTACCGCTTCCGGGGCTCCTTCTCCAGGCACTTCAGGCAGATCGTTTCCAGGTCTCGAGGGACGTTGGGCTGGAGCCGCCTCGGCGGCACGGGTTCTTCCGTCAACACCTGTTTGATCGTATCCCACTTGCTCTCGCCCCGGAACGGCGGCCGGCCGGTGAGGATCTCGTAGAGGATGCCGCCGAGGGCATAGATATCGGCCGGCGGGCCGATCGTCTTGGTGACGCCGCCGGCCTGTTCGGGGGCCATGTAGTTGGGCGTGCCGAAGATGTCGCCGGTGGCGGTCAGGGCTTCGCCGGCCTCGCCGTCGACCCGCTTGGCCAGGCCGAAGTCGCTGATCTTGAGAGTCTCGTCGGCCGTCAAGAGCACGTTGCCCGGCTTGAGGTCGCGATGGATGATCCCTCGTTGATGGCAGACCTCGATGGCTCGCGCGAGGGTCTCGACCCACTCCGCCGCCCGACGCGCCGGGGGCCTCGTGCCGGCGATCTTGCGGGCCAGGCTTCCCCCCTCGACGAACTCCATGACCAGGAATGGCCGGCCGGCCTGCTCTCCGACGTGGAAGACCTGCACGATGTTCGGGTGCTGGAGCCTCGCGAGCGACTCGGCCTCGGCCCGGAACCGCCCGAGCGTCTCGGGCCTGGCGTAGTCCCGGTCGGGGATCATCTTCAAGGCGACGACCCGCTTCAAGCCGGGCTGCCACGCCTGGTAGACCACCCCCATGCCGCCTCGGCCCGCCTCGCCCCGGATCTCGTAGCCGTCGATCTCCGGCAGCGGAATCGCCGTCGGGGCCGTCGGCGCGGTCTCGTCGCCGAAGTCGAACGACGAGGCCGAGTCGCCGCAGACCGGGCAGGACGACGACCGCCAGCTCTCGGTGGAGGACCGATCGACGTCGAAGTTCCAGCGATGCCCCCTGGGGCACGTCAAGGTCATGGGCACGGCCGATCCTCCGTCGGGCGGCATCGCACGGAGCCAGCGTCGCGAGGGCGGTACGCAAAGGCCGTCAACGTCCCGTCCACCAGTCGTCCCGCGTCCGCCAGTCGTCGGGCAGGTAGTCACGCAGGTAGGGCATCAGGCCGACCTCGACCAGCTCCTCCTCGACCTCGTCGGGGGTCGGCCCTTGAAGGGTGAGCTTGACCTCCTCGACGACGAGCTGGGCGAACTTGCGGCGCGCCCGGCTGATCTGCTTGCGGACGGCGGACGCCTGCAACCGCTGGCCGCTGACCTCCGCGAGCCGGTCGGCCAGCGTCTCCGAGTCGGCCTCCGGTTGCTCGCTGATCATCCGCAAGAGCGACGTGAAATGATTGTCGGGCCGCTGGTTCTGATAGGCGTCGAGCGCCTTCCAGGCACCATCGAGCACGGTCTTACGCCAGTCCTCGTTCCAGCGATCATCAACGGACGGCCCCAGCGTGTCGGCCGCCGGTTCAAGGCCGATCGGAACCTCGCGACCCTTCTTCTTCAAGAACGCGAGCGCCTCGTTGCGGACCGATTTCTTCAGGTAGTCGCGAAACCGCCCCCGCTCGGGCCGAACATTATCAAACGCGCCTTTGAGCATCTTCTCAAGAAACTTCTGAGCCACGTCGTCGGCGTCTTCGTCGTTCCTGAGCAAGGCGCCGAGATAGCTGCGGATCGCCCGCCGATAGCGCAGGACTAGCTGGCCCGGTTCCAGGCCCCAGCATGTCGGTATCGCATCAAAATCCGATCCATACGAGGAGGGGTTCGGCGGCTCGCTCATCGCTCGTCGAGACTCTCGGCTCTTGACACCACGATCTCATGCCCAGACGCATTTTCGGACCCGGACACGCGCAAGGCAATCAAAAAACGGTATCGGACGATCCTGTTTCCATCGAGCCACATGCTCGGACCACAAGGACGACACCGAGGCCGCGGCGCCTTGGAAACCGCGACGCGGGGCGTAAGGGCGATTCCCTTCGGCCAGACCGCCACAGAACGCCCGCCAAGGGGTCGTTCACCCGGCACGATTATCCAGATTGTTTCATACAAATAATATATTTTTTATTATCTATATCATTGTTTCGTTCGGATCACGGCTGCGCGCGACGCAAAACCGGGGCCAAACTGGGTCATGGGGCAGGTCGGACTCTTGACACCCACGCGACGGGGCGTCAGGCTGATTCGAGACGAACAGGGACGTCCGACCCGCCTCCAGGAGCCCGCCCGCATGCCGAATGCCGTCCCCTCCGCGCCTCAGAATGATCCGGATGCCGTGGCCGCGCTGGCCGGTCAGGCCCGGCGGCTCCGCGGCGAGATCGCCAAGGTGATCATCGGGCAGGAGGCCGTTGTCGATCAGTTGCTCATGAGTCTTTTTGCCCGGGGCCATGCCCTGCTCGTCGGCGTACCGGGGCTGGCCAAGACGTTGCTGGTGAGCACGGTGGCCCGCATCCTGAGCCTGTCGTTCCGCCGCATCCAGTTCACGCCCGACATGATGCCCTCGGACATCACGGGGACCGACATCCTCCAGGACGACCCCGAGACGGGCCGCCGCCGGTTCGCGTTCATCGCGGGGCCGGTCTTTGCTCATATCATCCTGGCGGACGAGATCAACCGGACGCCCCCCAAGACGCAGGCGGCCCTGCTCGAAGCGATGCAGGAGCGGCACGTGACGGCCGGCGGGCGCACCTATGCCCTGCCCGACCCGTTCTTCGTGCTCGCCACGCAGAACCCGATCGAGCAGGAAGGGACGTACCCTTTGCCCGAGGCCCAGCTCGACCGGTTCATGCTGGAGATCCGCGTGCCGTATCCGACCCCCGCCGAGGAGTTGGAGATCCTCCGCGCGACGACCGGCGAGGCCGTCGCCGAGCCCCAGGTGGTGCTGTCGGCCGAGCAGATCGTGGCGATCCAGCACCTGGTGCGGCGGGTGCCGGTGGCCGAGCACGTCTTCGAATACGCGAGAGACATCGTCCGCGCGAGCCGCCCCGGCCAGCCCGAGTCCACCGAGTTCGTGCGTAAGCATGTGTCGTGGGGCGCTGGACCGCGGGCCGGCCAGGCGTTGATCCTCTGCGCCAAGACGAGGGCCGTGCTCGAAGGCCGCCTTCACGCCACCGTGGCCGACATCCGGCACGTCGCCCCGCCGGTCCTCCGCCACCGGATCATGACGACCTTCCACGCCGAGGCCGAGGGGATCGACCCTGACCGGGTGATCGCCCACCTCCTGGAGGCCATCCCCGCCCCGCCCGAACGCGCAGCCTCACGCTTGGTGGGGGCCGGTTGAGTTGATATGTGCCTCTCAGCCGCCCTCGCCAGGCCTCCGTCGGAGGGAATCCGTTCGCGACTGCCCGAATCGCATCCGGTCGACGGTCGAGACCCGCTTCATCCGACCAAGCTCGAACGTGTTGTTGAGAGAGGACTCATCCGGTGGCGATGCTCGGGCCGGCCGACATCAAGGAGGAGGTTCTCAAGATCCACAAAGTTGCGAAGGAGGTCCAAGGAACGAGTCCAGGCTTCCTGACTTCGTTACGGATTCGCTCCCGACTTCCTGACGAGATTCGTCAGCGAATCCTTGAGGAACGCGGATGGCCCGGTCAGGGCAGCAAACGACTCGACTCGGCGGCAAGCCTCGTCTCCGATGCCGCGAGGCTCCTGGTCAAAGAGACTCTCGCGAAGAGAGCATGGTTCGATATTGTTGGGGCCCATTTCGATTTGGCTGAGCGGCAGGTTTCCGGCGGCTTTCCCGTCTGTGCGATAGACCGCGATCGACCTCAAGAGCATCCATGAATATCGACGCGAATTCTCCCGAACTCGACCCTACTGCCATCGCCCGGTTCGGGCGGCTGGAGATGCTGGCGCGGCTGGTGGTCGAGGGGGTGATGTCGGGGTTGCACAAGAGCCCGTTCAAGGGGTTCTCGGTCGAGTTCGCGGAGCATCGGCAGTATGGGCCGGGGGATGAGATCCGGCATATCGACTGGCGGGCGTTCGGCAAGACGGATCGGTACTTCGTCAAGGAGTTCGAGGAGGAGACGAACCTCAAGGCGTACCTAGTTGTCGATACGTCGGGGAGCATGGGGTACGCGGGACGGACCGTCTCGAAGTTCGAGTATTCCCGGCAGCTCGCGGCCTCGCTGGCCTACTTGATGGTCAGCCAGCGCGACGCGGTCGGGCTGTTGACGTTCGACACGGCGGTGCGGGCGATGATCCCGCCAAGGTCGGCGCCGGGGCACTTCTCGGTCCTCTGCAAGACGCTCGAAGACGCGCAGGTCGGCGGCGAGACGCCCCTGAGCGGCATCCTGCATGCCCTGGCCGACCGGATCCAGCGGCGAGGGCTGGTCGTGATCCTCTCCGACGGCTTCGACCGGATCGACGACCTGACCTCGGCGCTTCGGCACCTGCGGCATCGCAAGCATGAGGTGCTGTTCTTCCAGGTCGTGGCCCCCGAGGAAGAGGAGTTCCCGTTCCGCCGGCCGACGCGGTTTCGTAACCTGGAGAGTGCCGGCCAGATCCTCCGGATCGACCCGGCGGCGCTTCGGGCCTCGTACCTGGAGCGCTTCCGCGCTCATTGCGAGACCCTCAAGGAACAGGCCCGGTCGATGAACGCCGATTACCACAAGGTCTCGACGGCCATCCCGCCCGACCGCACGCTGCTCGACTACCTGGCCGCGCGCGCGGCTCGAGCCCGAGGAGGAGGTGGGCGTTGAGCTGGAGCTGGAACGTCGCCACCCCCGCGATGCTCTGGGGCCTGCTCGGCGTGGCGATTCCCGTGCTCATCCACCTGTTGAGCCGCCGCCGCGCGACCGTCGTCGACTGGGGAGCGATGCAGTTCCTCGACCTCGGCCAACGGGCCCATCGCCACTTCCAGATCACCGAGATGCTCCTGATGCTCGGCCGGATGGGCCTGCTCGCCCTGCTCGCCCTGGCCGTCGCCAGGCCCTTCTGGCAGTCGCGGTCGGCGCAGGGAACCTCGGGCGAAAGCGGCATTGCGGTCGGTGCATCGGACGAGCCTCGCGACGTGGTCCTCATTCTCGACGGGTCGGACAGCATGGGCCGGCAGGCCGGCGGGACCACCCCTCGACGCGAGGCGATCGCCTGGGCCAGGCGGTTCGTCGGCCGTTTGCCCTCGGGCAGCCATGTCGCGGTCCTCGACGCCAGGAACCGGGTCCGCCCGATGGTCGTGCCGCCTCGAGTCGACAAGGCCGCGCTCGACGAGGCGCTCAAGGGGGCTCCTGAGCCGCGTGGGTCAAGCGACCTGCCCTCGGCATTGGCCGAGGCTCTCCACATTCTCGAACAGACCCGGAACACGGCGCGCGACATTGTGGTGCTGACCGACGGCCAGCGGTTCGCCTGGAAGCCCAGCGAGACCGCGCGCTGGACCTTACTGCGTGACCTGTATCGCGAGGGCAAGTCGCGACGTTCGATCGCCCCTCGGATCTGGTCGGTCGCGTTCGGCACCGGCGCGACGCCCGAAGGGGCCGATGGCGCCGTCGGCCCGCTCGAACTGTCGCGAGGGCTCGCGCCGCCTGGGCTACCCATCGAGGTCTCCACAACCGTGACAAATGCGGGGCCGGAGCCGCTCACGAGAACCGTCGATCTGCTGGTCGACGGCGTGCCCGTGCCAGGCGCTTCGCAAAAGGTCGGGCCGATCCCGCCGGGCGGAACAACCGCGTTGCGGTTCCGGGAGGCGATCGGCCTGCCGGGCGCGCATCTCCTGACGGTCCGCCTCGAACCAGGGAACGACCCGCTGCCGGCCAACGACGAGGCATCGCGGCCCATCGAAGTGGCCGAGGCCCTCCCCGTCCTGCTCGTCGACGGCGAGCCGGGCATCGAGCCATTCGGGGGCGAGACCGACTTCCTTCGCGCGGCCCTGTCTCCAGCCGACGACGAGGCGCCGGCCGTGCGGACCTCGACCGTCACGGCACCGAACTTCTCGGTGGAGTCGCTGAAAAATCAACGCGTGCTCGTCCTGGCCAACGTGGAACGGCTCGAACCCGCGCAAACGTTGGCCGTGTCCGACTTCCTGGCCGACGGCGGCGGCGTGCTCGTCCTGCCGGGCGATCGGACTGACATCACATTCTGGAATGAAAACACGTTTCAAGGTGGATCGGGCTGGCTGCCCGCATCGCTCGGCGAGGCGCGGGGCGACGTCCGTCGCCGCGAGGTGGCGGCCCATCCCGACCCTCGTCGCTTCGGCGGGTCGATGCTCTCGGCGTTCGGTCAAGGAGAGAGCCCGCCGCTCGGCCGCGCGGGGCTGTTCGCCTATCGCGTGCTGGAACCGGCGACGACGCCGACCGCCGCCACCGTGATGGCCCGGCTCGACACCGGTGATCCCTGGATCGTCGAGCGGGCCGCCCGCAAGGGGCGGGTGATCGTCATGGCCGGTCCGCTCGACGCCGAGGGGGGGACCCTCGCGGTCAATCCCGACTTCGTACCACTCGTTCATTCGCTGATCTTTTATCTCGCCGATCCGACCGCCGGCGCGCGGCCGATTCGACCCGGCGAGCCGATCCGCCTCGACCTGGCCGCGGCGCCGCCCGTTGACCTCAAATCCGTGGCGATCCGGCTGCCTGATGGCCGATCGGCCCGGGGAAATCTGGTGCGACAGGGCCCGCGGGCGGAGGTCCGGTTCGACGACACCGCCGAGCCCGGCGTGTACCGCATCGACTTGCCCGACCCGCCCGGGGGTACGGCCCAGGTTGTCGTCGAGGCCGACGGGCGAGAGACCGACCCGACGCCGCTCGACCCGGCCGAGGCGTCGACGCTCGCGAAGGGCTGGCCGCTCGTCTTCGAGACCGAGCCCGGACGGCTTCCCGGCCGCTTGCTCGACTCGGGCGGCTCGGGCCCGCACCCGATCTGGCGAGGCTTGATCCTCGCGGCGCTCGGCGGGCTTTGCCTGGAGGTCTGGGCGACGCGACGGCTCGCCCGGAGCCGGGGCCTGGCCGAGGTTGGCGGGTCCGACACCACACCACGGCCCCAGCCGCATCTTGGGAGTCGCGCATGAATGAATTGATCAACTCGTGTGACCTGGGTGGCTGGGGTCTCGGCACGAGACCCCGGTCCGAGGCCGAAACTCTGGGGTCTCGTGCCGAGACCCCAGCCACCCAAACATGCGTTTCCGCGTGAAATCGATCAGGTTATTCTTGCACAGCGCCTTACTCGGATGACAAACGCGCGATGCGTATTTCGGACTTCGCCCTGAACCTCGGTGGTGGCCGACGGCTGATCCTGGCCGGCGCGCGGCTCGGCGGACTCTGGCTGGCCGCCGGGGTGCTGGCGTTGGTCCTGCTGCTGGCGCTCTACCGCTACGAGCGGCGCCTGGTTTCGAGAGGAATGGGCCTGACGCTGCTGATGCTCCGGATCGCCGCGGCCCTGGCGCTGATGATCGCCCTGTTCGAGCCAATCGCCGAGCGAACGTATCAGGAAACGGTTCGAGGTCGCGTGATCGTCGGCGTCGACCTGTCGGAGAGCATGGCCACGGTCGATGCCGGCCGGCCGGCCGAGGCGCGCGAGCGGCTCCGAGCGACGCTTGACCTCAGTCCGGCCGAGTCGCCCGAAACCTTCAGCCGTCGCGAGATCGCCCGGCGGCTGCTCCGTGGCGGCTGGCTGAAACGGCTCCAGGCCGATCACGACGTCGAGGTGATTGGCTTCGCGCGCGAGGCCGTCCGCGGCGGTACGCCCGAGGCCCTCGCCGATCTCCTGAAGGCGACGGCGGCGGCCTCCAGCCCCGACCCGTCCGCGTGGCTCACCACCGACTGGCGGCCCGTGCTCGAACAGGCGCTGGAAGAGAAGGCCGGGGCGCCGCTGCTCGGCGTGGTCCTGCTGACCGACGGCCGCCAGAACGCCGCAGACGACGCCGATCCGACGGCCGACCGCCTCGCCGCGAGGGGCGTCCCCGTCTTTCCGATCCTCATCGGCTCGACCCAGGTGCCTCGCGACGCGGCCATCGCCGCCGTGAAGGCGCCCGACCGCGTTTCGAAGGGGGATGCGGCCGACATCGAGGTCACCTTGAAGCTCGACGGTCTCGAGCCCGGCGAGGAGGTTCCGGTCGTGCTCGAACGCCCAGGATCGACATCCTTGCACAAGATGGTCAAGGTGCCCGTGGATGGTTCCCGGCCGGTGGCGACGTTCCAGGTTTCGCTCGATGAGGTTGGGCCGAAGGCCCTGAACGTCGCCGTCGGCCCGATCGAGAACGACATCCGAGCCGATAACGACCGCCGTCGCATCGCGATTGAGGTCACCGACGATCGCTCCCGCGTCCTGCTGATCGACGGCGAGGCGCGCTGGGAGTTCCGCTACCTCCGCAACGCGCTGGTTCGCGACCCGCACGTGACGGTCGAATCCGTGGTCTTCCACCAGCCGCCTCCGCCCGAGTCGGCCTCGCCCACCTATGCCTCTACGCTTCCACCGCCCCCCTCGGACGGTCCCGACCCGCTCGGCGCCTTCGACGTGATCCTCCTTGGCGACGTCCGACCCGAGGATATGCCCCCTTCGATCTGGACCCGGCTCGAGTCGTATGTCGACCGCCGCGGCGGGACGCTCGTCCTGAGCGCGGGCCCCGTGTCCTGGGCGTCGCTCTCGGCCCACGAGACCGCCCGCAAGCTCCTGCCGGTGCTCGACGCGAGACCCTTATCGTTCGACGCGGAAACCATCGACCCGGCCTTGCCTTCGCTTCCCTCGGGCCTGGCCGTTCGTCCCACGCCCGAGGCCACGTCCGAATCGTGGCCGATGCTCCGGTTCGCCGCCGAGCCCGAACGCAACCGCGCGATCTGGGAACAGTTGCCGAAACTTCCCTGGGTGCTCGGCGGCCGGCCCAAGCCGCTGGCCTCGTCCTTGGTTGTCGCCGGAGACACCACCAGCGCGGGAGCCTCGGAGCAAGCTCAGGACGCGGCGGTCATCGTCGCGATGCCCTACGGCCTGGGCAAGGTGCTCTGGGTGGGCACCGACGCCACCTGGCGATGGCGGTATCGCGTCGGCGATGCGTATCACCACCGGTTCTGGGGCCAGGTCGTGCGATGGGCCAACGCCGGCAAGCTGACCGCGGGCAATCAACGGGTCCGGTTCGGTCCTCTGAAGCCGCGTGTGGACGAAGGGCAAGGAACCACGATCCGCGCCCAGTTCTCCGACGATGCCCCCGGCGTCGGCCCCGACCTGCTCGTCGCCGCCCGCGTCTTCCGGGCGGGCCCGACGCCCGGCGAGGCGGTGGCCGTCGTCCCCCTTCGACCGTCGGCCGACCGGCCTCGAGTGTTCGAAGGAACCGCCCCGGCCCTGCCGAGAGGTTCCTACGTCATCAAGCTCGACGTGCCCCAGCTCGACGACCCTCCCCAGGACGGCGCGCCCCTGGAGGTCGGCCCTCGCGAGACCTCCGAGCGAGTCGAGCTGGCCGCCTCGCCCGATACGCTCGAACGCCTCGCCTCGCCCAACGGCGGCAAGCTCCTCCGCGACGACGAGGCCGCAGCCCTTCCCGACCTGCTGAAGGCCCGCAACACGCCGAGGGTCCGCGTCGAGCCGACGACCCTGTGGGACCAACCCGCGTCGCTCCTGGCCGTCTTCGCCATCCTGGCCGCCGAGTGGGCTTTGCGGAAGCATGCCGGATTGCCCTAAGATAGAAACGTTTTGACTCTTGTCGCGCTGGTTAGCCGATCGGTGGGCGGAACCCACCTCACAAAAAACGAAAACTATCACGTGATATGATCTCACGGATGGTTCCGGAATCCCGCCGCGGTCGAGGAGTTTCCACGATGGCCACCGTTTCGAACGCCGCCCGGCTCCGATCGCTCCGGCAAGGACTGCGGCGCGTCCGGCGCCGTCTTCGGGTCCTTGGGCTGATGCGGGGCCTGGGCATGGTCGCGCTCGTGCTGGCCGTCGGGGCAGTCGCGGGCATGGCCCTCGATCTGCTCTGGGTCTTGCCTCGCGTGTTGCGATGGGCGATCTGGCTCGCCTGGCTGATGGCCGGCTTTGCGGTCCTCGCGAGGAAGGTCGTCTGGCCGCTGGTCCGCCGCCTCGGCTGGTCGGAGCTTGCGGCGGTGGCCGAGGCGGGATACCCCGCGCTGGGAGAACGCTTGATCTCGGCCGTGAACCTGCTCGACCGGCGTCGACGGCCGCACGGCTCGCCCGAGCTGATCGCCGAGCTGGCCGCCGAGGCCGAGGCCGCGACACGAGAACTCGACCTGTCGCGGGCCGTCTCCGATCGCCAGGCGCCTCGATGGCTCGCGGCAGGCCTGCTCGCCGTCCTCGTGGCCGCCTTGCCGAGCCTGATCCGGCCCGACCCGTTCGCCATCCTCGCACGGAGGTTCCTCGCTCCCTGGTCGAACCTGGAGCGGGTCGACCGCTTCGTCGTGCGGGTCGAGCCGGGCGATGCGATCGCCGCGATCGGTTCGGAGGTGACGTTCCGCGCCGAGGTCCATCCTCGAATCGGTGGCGGCAACGCGCCGGAATCGGCCTGGCTCGTCTGGACCGATCCGCAAGGGGCCACCCGTCGCCTCGCGCTGACGGCCGACACAACCGAGCCGGCCTCGTCGCGATCGTTCAACGGCGCGATTCGGGGCCTGAACGGCTCGCTCCGCTACCACGTCGAGAGCGGCCAGGCCCGGAGCCGGTCGCACGAGCTTCGAGCGATCGAGCCCCCGGCGGTGGCCTCGCTGTCGGCGAAGATCCAGCCGCCCTCGTACACGAAATGGCCCGCCGCCGTCGCGAAGGACCCGGCGCGGATCGTCGCCTGGGAGGGAAGCCGGATTACCCTGGCCCTCGCGACCAGCCGCCCGTCGAAGCAGGTCGAGGTGCGATGGCCGACCTCATCCACCGAGAACGGGCCGACGACTCGAACCAAACGATTGACCCCGAACACCGACCGCACGCGATGGTCCGCGACGCTCGACGCCACACTCTCAGGCGCTTATGAGATCAAAATCGTGGATCAGTATAATCTTGCCAACCGGCCCGAAAGCCCGCGCCGAATTCGCGTGGTGGCCGATGCGCCTCCGGAGGTGTTGCTGGGGGGCTCGGACGAGCCGCAGGAGACGAAGGCCGACGACCTTCTGGTGCTCGATCTCGCCGCGAGAGACGACGTGGCGGTGGCCTCGGCCTCGCTCCGTCACGCCGTTCGACGCGGCGGAAGCGCAGCGGAGGAACCGAACGAGGGAAAGGTTGAGGCCGCCCTGACCGGCCTGGGCTCTCCCTCGGCGAGCGGGCAAGCGGCCCTGAACCTCAAGACGCTCGGCCTCCGTCCGGGCGACGAGGTGGTTTACTGGGTCGAGGTGGCCGACAACCGGCCCCAGCCTCGAGGGCCGAACGTGACCCGATCGAAAGCGCGTCTCTTGCGGGTCGTCGAGCGGGCCGAGCCATTGCTCACAAGGCAGTCGAGCCAGGAGCGCGCGGGCCTTCGCGAAACGCTCCTCGCCCTCAAGCGCGCCGCGGCCGAGAACCATCAAGGGGCCGTGCAGCTCCGCTACGCCGCCGATGCCTCGCTCCGGGGCAACGGCGCCTGGAACGACGAGCACGCCCGGGCCCTGAACGCCCGCGAGGCCGACGCCCGCAAGGTGGTCGACGGCCTGGAATCGCTCGCGAGGGACTTCCTCGAATCGGGCCGATTCGCCGCCCTGGCCAGGCCGTCGCGACAGGTCGCGGAGGTCGAGGCCGAAGGGGCACGCGCCATGCTCGACCGTGCCTCCAAGGCCGTCGATCCCTCGCAACGGCTCGCCGACCTGCGGCTGGCCGACGATCGGCTGTCCGCCGTGAAGACTCGCATCGACGACCTCCAGCGCCGGTTCGACGAGCTGTCGCAAAACGAGGACAACCGTCGGCGGCTCCGGCTCCTGGCCGAACGGCAGGAGGCCCTCGCCGACCGCGCCGCCGAACTGGCCTGCGACCAGGCCGATCCGGCCGAGCTGGAGCGGCTCCGCGCCGAGCAGGAAACGCTCCGCCGTGAAGTCGACGACCTGACCCGCCGCTCGCCCGAACTCCGCGCCGAGGTCCTGACCGATCGCGCCAACGAGGCCGAGGCCCTGGCGGCTGAAGCCCGGGATCTGGCCGAACGCCAGCGCGAGGAGTCGCGGCGAACCAGCGACGCCCCCGACCGCGCCGAGCGGCTTCGAGCCCTGGCCCGCGACCAGCAGGCGCTCGAGGACGATGCCCGTCGCCTCGCCTTGCAGGTCGATCCGCCGCTTCAGGACAACGGCCGGGGCCGCCTCCATACCGACCTGCTCGCCCGGGCCGTCGAGCCAATCGCCCGAGGCGACCTGGAGCAGGCCCGCCAGCGGCTCGAGGAATCCGAGAACGAGCTGCTCCGACTCGCCCGCGACCTCGACGACCTGCCCGACGACCCGAAGGCACTGGCCCGCCGCCTGACCCGTCGCCAGGAGACGCTCAACCAGCAAGCGGCCCAGGTCTTCCGCGAAGCCAGAACCCCCCAGGAAAAAGCCAGGCGGCTCAGGCCCCTGACCGACGCGCAGGCCGCCATCGCGAAGCGAACCGCCGCCATTCCCACCCCCGAATCGCGCCCGGACCTCGCGAAAGACGCCGTCGAGGCCACGGCCCAGGCGACCGCCGACTTTCATGACAATCACCAGGATGTCTTGCAACATCATATGGACCGTGCTCGATTCACGCTGAACCGTCTGGCCGACGTTCTGCCCGACCCCAACCAGCGACGGCAGCAGGCTCGGCAGCGGTTGATCGAGGCCAGGCAGCAATTGATTGAGGTCGCCCGCGAGCTGGAGCGGCACCTTCGAGACACGGCCCCCCGGGCCAACCCACCTTCCGATCCGGTCGCCTCCGCCCACGAACTATCTCAACGTATTGAACCCTTGATCTCTCGCGAGCAGAAGGCCGCCGCGATCGTCGCCGATCTGGACATCGACCGCCAGGCGGCCGGCCAGCACGCCCGGGCGGTTCGCCGCGTCCGGGCCCTGGCCGAATCCCTGAAGGCCCTTCACGACGCCGGGCCCGAAGATTCGGAGCAGCCCGGCGCCGGGCCGATCACCGAATGGCACCTCGTGGGCCCGTTCCCCCTCGACGCCAGCCCGCCCTTCCCGCTCGACCGCCCGGTCGATCGTCAGGCCCCCCTCACGGATCGCAAGGGGCAAAAGGCCGCCTGGCGCGACGTAAACGGTGATGATCATGGCATGATCAACCTGATTCGTTTCTATCCCGGGGAGAACAACGTCTCCGTCTTCGGATATGCCGAGGTTCGCATCTCAGGCGAGGGTCGCGGACGCATCAGCGTCGGCTCGGACGACACGCTCACCGTCTGGCTCGACGGCAAGCCGGTTTACGACTTCCAGGGCCGTCGCAGCTTCGGCCACGACCAGGGGCAGGTCGACGTGGACCTGACCGAAGGAATCCACCGCCTTGTGATTCGTTGCGGTAATGGCGACGGCGACTGGGCGTTCTCCGTCTCGCTCCGGCCGCCGCCCTCGAAGGAGCTGGCGGGCCGGCTCGATCGGGTCGAGGCCCTCCGGCGGTCGCTGCCGCTGGCTCAGATCGACGCGATCGCCGCGATCGACCGCCTGCGAGAGAAGCTCGACGGGCGCGTTCCGGCCGATGAAATCGCGGCGGAGCTGGCCGAGGAAACGAAAGCCATTGCCGATCGGATGGACACGTCTCCACCCGACGCGCCCAAGATCACCACTCTTCCACGCGCGGAGGCCGCGCGCGACCTGAGCCGGATCGCCAACACGTTGCGAAACCTGAACGTACCCGACGCCCCCGTGCCTCGGGCCGAGGCCGTCCGCCGCGCCGAGCGGGCCTCCCGGCAACTTGCGTCGCGCCCCGAAGCGGTGTCGCAGCCGCGGCCCGATCGCCAGGACAACGACGCGGTCCGAGAGGCCGCGAAGGCGGTCGAGGCGCTGGCGAAACGCCTGGCGGACGCCGACTCTCCCTCCGAGCGAGCCGCCACGCTGGCGCTCGCCCAGCAGGCCCTCGACGCTCCCGACGCCCCGAGCGATCCGGCCCTCCAGGCCCAGGCGCAACGGGACATCGCCGACGACCTGGCAAGGCTCCCGCAGCCGAACAAGGACCAGGCGGCCGCGCCGTTGGCCGAGGCGGTTGATCGCGCCGAGCGGGTGGCGCGCGCGCCTGGATCTGAGTTGGAGACCGCCGCGCTTCGCGAGGCGCGTCGTCGCGCGGCCGAGGCCATCGCCGCCCTCGCCCGGCAGGACGCGCCGGCTCGGCCCGTGGAAGACGCTCCCAATCGCGCGTTGGCGGCCC
>CAZRGV010000088.1:101-11581 GCA_964599655.1 uncultured Isosphaeraceae bacterium
GACCTCGTCTCCCTCGCCTCGTTGACGCAGGACAACGGCGCGGCGGATCGCCAAGCGAAACAAAACAAAACAAAACGTTCCGCCACGCCGCATCCGCCCCTCGCGACGATCGACCACTCCCCAACACCCGGCATCAATTCCACTCGGCCGGAATCGACCGCGTCGTCACAAACGGCGGCAGGGCCAGCGGCGAAGGCCGCGCCCCCCTCGACGACCCTCTCGGCAAGCCATCCAGCAGCCGGATCGCCATCACGGCCGGACCGACCGCGTACGCCGTCCATCGCTCGTCTCGCGACTCGGGCCGGTTCGCCCAGCCCCGCCGAGTCGTCACCAGCAGCTCCGCCGGAATCCTCTGACCCCACGGCGTGTTCATCGAAAAGGCAAAACGGCCCGATCCAATCGGGCGGAGGTCGTCGTGCATCGTGTCCATGGCCGACGCTCCCGAAAGTTCGCGGAAGGGATCGCGTTCAGGTCGTATCCTATCGGATGACTGTACCTTTGTCACCTAAAATCCGAGATTTTTTTGGCGGAGGTAAGACGGAGTACGGCCCGTGTCGCAAACCGTGACAGGGCCGCTTCATCTTTTGTTGTTAATTTTCTCATCATCCAACCAAACGCTCCGGTCCGGATTCCTTGGTCCGGTCAGTTGAAGAGCTTCTCCGGGACGCGACGGGCGTCTCGTCGGGTCGTGAAATCGTGTCGGGCACGTCCCGTGCGGGCCCGGCCAGAGCGTCGGGGCATTCCTCGGTCGTTGCCGGATCGCCTCGTTTCCTTTGACAGGGATTGCGGCCGGAGCGAGCGTGGCCGGGAGGCCACGTCGGCGCCGAGCGCGACGATTTCGCGGGTTGGGCCGCCGTCCAGGTCCACGCAATCCGACATTTTTTCGATTTCCTTCCCAAGAAACCCGGTCGGCAACCGATGGGATTGAAAAGGGAACGCGCCCCGGATTGACCGGTTCGGGTCCGGGCCGAGGGCAACGCTCAACACCTGGCGTGTCGCGGCCGGAATCGCAACCTGCCCGGTTCGTGGTTTCCACGCGATTTGACGCCGAAGCCGCGGGACCGAACAATTGCGAAATCGGCGCCCGTCCGATAGAACAGGGAGTCCCTCCGCGCCCGATGGGTCGAAGGGCCGTTGTTGAGCCCTCCTCGACAACCATGACGGGTGGCCCATCCGCCCAAGACTCGACCGCGGAACCATCGACCGATGAAGCGCACTTTCGCCGCCGTCGCCTTGCTGGCCGCTCTGGGCGTGCTGTTGAAGCTCGCCGTCAAGCCGCAGCGTCCTGGTTCGGGCGAACTATCCGCGGTCGAAGGCCAGGCCGCGCCGGCGACGTCCCAGGCCGAGAACGTGGCGCAGGCCGAGGCCGAGCTTCGGGCCCGCTATCCCGGCCAGGCCGAGCTGGTCGACCGGGTTTTGTCGCGTTACCGCCAGACGGCCCTTGCGATCGAACAGACCGACGGACTTCGCGGCCTCGTGTTGCTCGATAAGCTCGACCTCGAAGCGATTTTCCTCTATGAGAAGCACCCGCAAGAATTCCGGCGGCTCCGCGACAGCCTGACCGACGAGGCCGCGGCCGATCTCTTGCTGCACTGGAAGGAATATTTCGGCCTGAAGCGGGCCGACGACGTCGATCGCGGGGTCTTGATCGCCGAGATCGCCCGGCTCTCTCCGTCGCGGCGGCGGCTGGCCGGCACGCACCCGTACGCCTTGCCCTTGATCCTGGCCGAGCCGGCCGGGGTGACTGAGCTCATCGAACGGCTGGAAGACGATCCCGGCGCACTGGCCGATGCCCTCGTCGTGCTCGACTTCATCAACCTCGACCAGGGGGCCGCCGATCTCCGCCAGGCGATCCGCACGCTCGAAAGCCACCGGACCCTCGCCCTCGATGCCTTCCGGCGGCTCGGTCCCGAAGGGTTCGCGCTGGTCTCGCTCTATGGCCCGGTGCTCGACATTCTCGGCGACGCCATGCCGCTCGATCAGGCCCTGATCGTCCTGCGGGTCAATACCGACTACGTGGACGAGCTTCTGCGAACCCAGCGCCCCGAGACGGTCGCCGCTCACCTGCGGCATGTCGCGGCCGTCGGCCTGGTCGAACAGGTCGGCGGAAGTCCTCACGGACTTCAGCTTTCGGTCGAATTCGGCGAACGAGGCGACCGGGCCCTCGAACGGGCCGGGGCCGATGCCGCCGACGTGGTCTTCGAGGAATACGCCGACCCGACCTTGCGGAACCAGGCCGTGGAGGCCCTGGGCCAGCACGGCCCGATGGCCCTCGCGATGCTCGCCAAGTACGCCCCCGACCCCGACTTCCGTGAGGTCCTTCGACGGTTCGGCCCGGCCGTCATCCCGCCCGTCGCCCAGGCCGACACCGCCCCCGAGGTCCTGCTGATGCTCCAGCAGAAGTCGCGCAAGTCGTTGACCGAGTCGCTGGCCAAGGAGATCCTTTCCCTGTCGGGCGATAGCGGCCAGGCGACCATCCGTCAGATCAAGACGGACGGCCTGGCAAGGGTCGAGGAGCTGAACGCGGCCAACCTCCAATTTTACCAGTTCCTTCCGTTGTACGACCTGCTCCACCTGGCCGGCGTGGTCGGGCGGGGCCACTCGCCAACGTCGGGCGAGATGACGTGGGCCCTGATCGACGGCTGCTTCGTGGTCGCCGACCTGTTAAGCCTCTCCGCCCTTCAGCCCGAGGCGGCGGCCGCCGCCGAGGCGGCCAGGGCCGAGGTCAAGGCGACCACCCGCCAGGCCGCGCGAACCGCCGGCCGGGAGCTGGTCGAGGAGGCCACGGAATCGGCCGCTCCCGCCTTGACCCGCCGCGGGGTCGAGGCGGCCGGAGGCCGGCTCAGTCGTTGGTGGGCCGTCCGAGCGGCGGGCGGCACCTATCAGCTTCTGCGCCGGGTGCCCGAGGCCCTGGAACGGATGAGCCTCGGCCAGCTCACCGAGCTCGCCCGCCCCCTTTGCCGGAAGGCCGGACTTCGGCTCAGCGACTGGGCCCCGATCCGCCTGGCGAAAAACGGCCAGTCGGTCTTGCTCCGCATTCCCAGCGATCGCTGGGCCAAGTACGTCGGCGTCAACGCCTTGCAGGCCGCCGGCGGGGTCGTCGCCATGGGGAAGATGGAAGAACACCTCGCCTCGCGACGACCGCCCGATTCCCCCTGACGCCGACCCTGGTTGACGGCCCGCCCGACGCGACGGGTCGAGAAAAGGTTACAATAACGCATGGAGTCGTCGCGAACTTCCTGAGAGACGCAACGAACGACCCGAGAGGGCGACGACTGGTCCCGGTTTTCCCAACTTCAAGAAACGAAACGATTTCGTCCCGTCGTGGGCCGCCCCCCCGAACCGCACCGCCGCGACGTCCTGAGGACCCTGAACGATGCCTGCGTTCTCGAACCGCCGATGGATCGCCCTGGGCTTGCTCGCCACGCTCATCCTTCTGCCCGCTCCCGCCTTCGCGGGGAAAGTGGCCTGGCTGGATGACGTCGTGGAACAGGCGGTGCGTGAGGTCGAGCAGGGTGGCCGCGCCGCGGCTCGGGCGGAAGGCCGCATCGCTCGCACGTCGGGCCGGTTCTTCGCCCGGGAAGCCGAGGAAAGCCTCGAATCGCTCGCCCGACGCTCCGACGACCTGGCCCGCATGGCCCGCCGGATCGACGAGCCGGCCGAGGCCGCCCTTCGCACCCGCTTTCAGCGCCTGGTTCGGCCCGACCCGGAGATGGCCCGCACCTTCGCGGCCCTCGCCCCGGCCGAAAAACGGCTGGTCGTTGAAATGGGGGAAACCGCCCAGAAGCTGGCCCGTCGCTACCCCGGCCAGGCCGAGACGATGATCCGAAAGCTCGGCGTCGAAGGGCTTTCCGCCGTCCGGGCGTACGGCGACGACGTGGCTGAGGTCATCATCAAGGAAGGCCCAGAGACCGTCGACGTCCTTCGCAAGACCGGCCGGGGCGGCTGGCGGTTCTTCACCGATTCGGTTTTGACCCACAAGAAGAAGCTGATGGCCGCGGGCGTCTTCGCCCTGTTCCTGGCCAACCCCGAGAAGTTCGTCGACACCGCCGGCCGCGTCACCGAATACGCCGTCGAGCAGTTCGCCAAGGCCGGCGTGCAGCTCGCCGGAGCCGTCGGCGGCGGCGCGATGCGAGGCATGGAATCGGCCGTGGGCGGCTTGCTCGCGGCCTACGGGCTCGACTCGGGCCCCACGCGATGGATCGTCATGGGCGCTTCGGGCCTGGTTGCCGTTCTGGCCCTGATGGTCCTGATCGGCCTGCCGGTCCGCTGGGTCTTCCGCCCGATCACCTGGCCCTTCCGGCTCGTCTTCCGCCGCGGCTCGGAAGCCGCCAGGGCCGTCTAACGTGACACCGAGCCGTCCGGACCCGCCGTCTTTCGCGGGGTGGGCTCCGCGTGAGCCATCGTGGGGGAGATGATGTCCACGACGACCGTCGAGACACCGAAACCGCCCGAGGCGATGCCCTATCGTCTGACCGCCGACGACTACTTCCGGATGGTCGACGACGGTATCCTCCCTCACGATCGTCGTGTCTGGCTCTGGGAGGGACGGCTTTACGAGAAAATGGCCAAGAAGACACTGCCGCACGCCGTCGCCTTCAGCAAGGTCGTCTCGGCGCTCGCCCAGGTCCTCCCGCCAGGCTGGTGCCTCTGGCCCGAGAACCCGATCACGGTCGCCAGCGACAAGGTGCCGCTGCCCGACCTGACCATCATTCTCATTCGAGGCGAGCCGGACGACGACAAGCGACGGGGCCGCCGGCCGGAGCCGAGCGACGTCGGGCTGGTTATCGAGATCGCCGGCACGAGCCTTCGGGTCGACACCGGCCCCACGTTGGAGGAGTACGCCAGGGCGTTCTTGCCGGTTTACTGGGTGCTCGACCTCGTCGGGCGGCGGGTTCTCGCCTGTCGTCAACCGGTGGTCGAAGGTGGCCGCGGCCGTTACGATTCGGTCGAATCCTTCGGCCCGGATCAGTCATTACCGCTCCTTCTCGACGGCCGGGAGATCATCCGCATTCCAGTGCGCGACCTGCTGGACGCGGAGAACACCCCATGACCGAATCTTTCGGGTAAAAGGAACCCAGGAACGGATTCACGAACCTCCGGAGGCCCTTCCGATCATTCCTCAGTCCGAGATGAGGCAAGCGATCGAGTCGAAACGCAACGTCACGTTCCGGCCGACCCTCGCGGCAACCACGACCCAAGGGCGAGGCCAACACGTATCAGGTGGGGAGGAAGGGACAGACCGTTCCCTCGGGAATCGCACGTCGCGGGCACGAAATTCCAAGATCATGTCGAATCGTCGCAAAGCCCATCTCGATGCCCTGGAACGCCGCCTGACCGGCTCGAAGCGGATTGCGCTGTTCGGCCACCGGGCCGTGGGCAAAACAACGCTCCTGGCGATGTTCTATCGCGAGGCGTCGAACGGCCGGGTTCCAGGCGTTCGCCTCGCGGCGGCCGACGCCGCCACGGCCGAGTACCTCGCCGAGAAGATCGCGCAGATCGAGGCCGGCGAGCCCCCGGCGGGCACCCTGGCCGAGACCCCGTTGCGTCTGCGGCTCTACCACGAGATGTCGCGGTTCGACCTGATCGTCAAGGATTACCAGGGTGAACATGTCACTCTCGGAGCCGAGGCGCCGATCCAGCGGTTCTTCGCCGACTGCGACGCCGTCCTGCTCTGCCTCGACCCGGTAACCTCCGACAACCCGGCCGAACGGCGTCGGCGGCAGCAAGAGGTCGAGAACCTTCTGGAACGCTACATCGAACACTCCGACGACGGCACCGCGGGCCGGCCGGTGGCCCTGCTCGTCACCAAGTACGATCGCGTGCTCGAACGCGGCGGTCCCCCGCCCGAGCAGGTCGATCGGCTGGTCGAAGCCCAGTACGGCATGACGCGCCACGCCCTGAGCCATCATGCCCCGCAAAGCGCGATGTTCGCCGTCAGCTCGTACGGCCCCGAGGCCGCGGGCAACGATCGACCGCCCGCCGTCCTCCATCCGATGGGCCTCGAAGGCCCGCTCGGCTGGCTGGCCGACCGGCTCGAAGCCATCGACCGCGAACAGCTCGAATGGCTCTGGGATCTCGCCCCCGACGACCTGCCTCGCCTGTCGCGTTGCGTCAAGGCCTTCGAGCGGCGTTATCCCAGATCCGACCACGTCCTGACGCTCCGTCGCCGCCTCAATGACCTCCGGCGTCGCCGGCTCTGGAAGAACGCCGCCCGGCTCACCGTCGCCGCCGCCCTGGTCACGGGCCTCCTCGCCGGTTACGACGCCCTGAGCTACCGCGCCGCCCTCGCCTTCGAACGGCAAAACAACCCCGCGCCGGCCGTCGAATCGCGCTGGAAACACCTGCTGACCTGGCACCCGACCCTGGCCTGGTTCTGGCCCCAAGACGCTCGCCAGGCCCGGCAAAAGCTGGCCGAGTGGCAGGTCAAGGCCGCCGCCGTCCGGGTCGCGGTTGGCACCGCCGGTCCGGAGGTCTCGGACACCATGCAGGCCCTCAAGGAACAGTCCCCCGGCCTCGTCCTCGAAATCTCTCGCGTCGAGCAGGCGCAGCGGAAGGCCCGCCACGACCAGCAGTGGAAGGCCTTGCAGGTCGCTGACCTCGCCGCGATCGAGCAGCCCGAGGCGCACCTGGCCTCCGTCCGCAAGTTCCTTCGAGACTGGCCCGAGACCCCCCACAAGGAGCAGGCCCTCCAGCTCCTCAAGGGCCTCGAGCACCGCGTCGACGACCAGCGAGCCCGAGGCGACCGGCAGATCATTGACGCCCTGACCCGCCAGGCCGGTTTGCCCAACCCGCCCCTTCGCGACCTCATCGAGCGCGCCGAGCAGTTCCTCGACGAACACCCCGATAGCCGTTACCGGGGCGAGGTGGACGACCTGCTCAACGACCTCGTCCGCCGCCTCGACGAGATCGACATCGAGAAGGCCCGCCAGTACTCACGGGCCAACCCGGCCAACTTCGCCGTCCGCCGCGAAAGATACCTCGACTACCTCAAGGCCCACGCTCACGGCGGCCGGTTCATCAACGAGGCCAATCGCGCTCTCACCCAGATCGAGCGCGAACGCGACGTCTACCTTTACCGGCAGGCCTACGACCACTACAAGGCCCACGCCGACGACATCCCAGCCGTCGCCGCCCGGCTTCGCGCCTACCTCGACGCCAACCCCGATGGCCGGTTCGCCAGCGCCGCCCGCGAATTCGTCGCCTGGTGGGAAAAGATCTCCGTGCCCGGCGAGTATCACGTCGTCCTGCGGCGTGGCCAGGTCGAGCCCAGCGCCGGCAAGTACTTCTCCGGCGGCGGCCCCGACCTCGGCGTCAAACTCTGGGTCGCCGGGGTCGAGTATGGCCCGACGCCCGTCGTCAAGAACTCGTACCGCCCCATCTGGGACTACGCCTTCTCCAAGCCGATCCGATGGAAGTACGGCGACCCGATCAGCATTCGCATCCTCGACTACGACTGGTCCACCACAGGCGTCTTCACCTTCACCACCCCGCCCGGCGACAAGCTGGCCATGCGCATGCTCTCCGGCACCTTGAAGCCGTCGAAAGGGGGAAACACCTCGCTCACATTCAGCTCCGACTTCCACGTGCCGACGCTGCCGAAACCCGACTGATCGTCATTCGATCGAATTCTCCAGAAAAGCATCCGTGTCGGATGGGTTTTTTCTCACGGACAGGGACAGTATCATGCCCAAAGCGTACTAGGCAGAGGAACTCCCTCCCGAACCAGGATCGCATCGACGGGTCGCGCTCGGAGAGCCGCACCATGCCGGCCGGAAGAAAACTGACCTCGGAAGAACTCGCCACCCTCATTATCGATGCCCTCGTGGGCGCGGGAATCGTCAAGGAGGCCGACGCCGAACAGGCTATCGTGCTGACCGCCCGTGAGATCGAGCTCCGCAAAGTCATCGGGGATTACTGACCGCGTTTCCGCCATCGCCTTCATGCCCGCCGAGCGATCCATCCGAATTCATTACGAGCAAGCCGTTTACGGCAGCTTTCCGTTCTGGGACCGGGGTTACGCCCTGCTGGCCCGCTCGCCGGGCTGCCGCCCCGACTGGCTGGCCGCGTTCCAGACCGCCTGCCAGCGGTTCGGCGAGCGCCCCCACGACGTCACCACCGCCGACGGCCTGTTCGCCTTGCCGCTCGACGACGGCACCCGGATGGTCGTCGGCGTCAGCGGCCAGGGAACCGACGACCACGGACGCCCCGGAGCGCTCGCGTTTCACGCCTTGTTCCTCAGCCCCGACGACGACCGCAAACTCGGCGGCTCGCCGTTCCCTCTGGCCGGCTGCTTTCAACGTCACTGGGAGCCGCAAACCCAGGTCCTGCCATCGGAAACGGCCATTCTGGCGGTTTCCGATGCCGCGACGTCGTCCCCCTCCATCGGCGATCGAGCCCGTCGCATCGCCTCGTCGTTGGCGGCTGGCCACCGCGTCGCGATCGAGTCGTCCGAGCCGATCGACGCGCTGGCTCGAGAGGTCTGGAACGCCCTGCCCGAACGGGTCCGCCGCCGCGCCCGACTCGCCACCTGGGCCTTCGGCAACGGCAACCGCTTCGACCTCGTCGCCCTGCCCCGCCTCGCGGGTGTCGCGCTCGATGCCTCGTACGTCGACCCGGACCGCCTCGACACCGCCGATCACAGCGCCCCGGCCCCCGCGCGACGGCCTCGCCTCCGCCCGTTCGCCCTCTTCGCCGCCTCGGTGTTGCTGGCCGCCGCGGCCATCGCCCTGACTCGCCCGAAACCCCCGGCTCCCGAGCCCTCCCGCGCGGCCCTCACTCCCTCGACCCCTGGCCAACCCCCCTTGCGAAACGAACCCAAGGTTCCGCCTCCCGACCTCGCGAACTACCCGTCCTTCGACACCGATCCTGAATCAAAGCAACAGGTTCTGTCGAGCCTCGTCGAGTTCGCCGAGCGGTTCGGCGTGATCGAGCCCGGCGCGGCCTCGGCCCACGACGACCCGGCCTCATTGATGCTCCGGATCGCCGAACGGCTCCGTTACCAGGGTCCATTCCTCTCCGACGCCGACCGGGCCCGCCTGGCCAGCGAAACCGGCCCCGGCCTCGCCCGTGCCCTGGACTGGGACGCCCAGATCCAGCGCTTCGCCGCCGACCGCCCCCTGCCCTCCCACTTCGCTCGGGGCCCGCTCCGCTGGCAGCTCGACACCCTCACCTGGTCGTTCCACCTCGACCCCGATGCCCGACTCGCCCCCGCCGAAATCCCCCTCGTCCTGGCCAACGCCCTCGCCGTCGACGGCCCAATCCGCCCCAATCCCCTCGCCGACCGCTACCCCATCCTCAACGACTACGCCCGCTTCCTCGCCTCCCTCCCCGCTCGCTGATCCTGCCCACAGAGCGCCACCTTCCGGCCCTGACGATGCGGTCGGTCCCACGTCCGCCTCCTGGAAGTCGAACCGCCCGCCTGGCTACAATGGAAGCATGAGGAACCTTCCACCGATTCGATCGACGGCCCACATCTGGCGGGCCCCTCTCTGGTTCTTGGCCGCGCTGATGCTCCCGGTCCTGGCCGGTTGCTCGGGGGGTGAGAACGTCACAACCCGCGCGCTCAACAAGGCGAGGCAGCTCTGGGAACGGGCCCGCGTTCGCGACTACAACCTCGAGTGGATCACCACCGGAGCCCGGAACGGGCATTACCTCGTTTACGTCCGAGGGGGCAAGGTCCGCGAGATCCGCATCGTCGAGCCCGACGGCCGCCAGATCGAGGCCCATCCCGGCGACCCGAGCTATTACGGCATCGATGGCCTCTTCCGGATCATCGAGGAAGAGCAGGCGCAATGCTTCGACGACCGGCCCTTCGGCCAGCCCAAGGGGGCCCACATCCTCTTGAAGTTCACCCCCGACCCGAAGCTCGGCTATCCGAGGCGCTACCGCCGCGACGTCGTCGGCAGCCGTCAGGGGCTGGCGATCGACGTCATCAAGCTCGACACCAACCCCCCCGGCGCGATTCCTCCGTTGCCGCCGCCCCCCTCCGCCTGATTCCTCCCGCCCGGTCGAACATTGTACAATAACTCGTGAGCTTGGCTCGGAGCCGTACCCCGCGGATCAGCGGCCTCCGACCCGACCGTGATCGCGCGCCCTCGTCGACCTCCCCCCCAGGGGCGCCAGACCCGATCGTCCGCCATTGTCCGAACCCAACCGATCCGCCGATGGAAAGCCGCCCCCCAACGTGAGCCAGACCGCCGGACAAGACCAGCAGTGGAGCCGCCACGCGGCCAACTACGACGAGCTGTTCCTCGACCCGTTCCGCCCCGGCGTCGAGAACCCGATCCTCGACGCCCTGGCCGCGATTCCCGAGCCGGAAACCAAGACCGCCGCCGACCTCGGCTGCGGCACCGGCCCCCTGCTGCCCCACCTCGTCGACCGGTTCCAGTCGGTCGTCGCCGTCGACTTCGCCCCCGGCATGATCGCGTGCGCCCGAAAGCGGCTCGGCCCCGACGCCCGCAAGGTCGCCTTCGAAACCCGGCCCATGCACCAGCTCGACGACTACCGGGGCCGCTTCGACGCCGCCTTCGCCATCAACTCGCTGGTCATGCCCGACGTCCGAGAGATCGACCGCGCCTTGCGAGCCATTCACGACAGCCTCGCCCCCGGCGGCGTCTTCTTCGGCGTCGTGCCCTCCATCGACGCGGTCCACTACAGTACCATGCTCCTGATGGATCGCGAGCTCGACCGCGGCCAGAGCCCCGAAGAGGCCGAGCGGCTCGCCGCCCACCACGCCGAGCACCACTACTTCGAGTTCGCCTTCGGCCGCTTCCTCTTCCACGGCCTCCGGCAAAAATTCTGGCAACCCTTCGAGATCGAATACCGCCTGCGAAAGGCCGGCTTCGCCACCGTCGAACTCGACAAGGTCCTCTACCCCTGGGACGACGACATGCCCGGCGGCGCCGCGTTCGCCGATCAGCCAAAAAGCTGGGACTGGGCCTTCACCGCCCGGCCCTGATCTAAACATTCATAATAATGATCACATTTTTGACATGACGGCATCGATTGTCTCGCCGAAACCCGAATCGCCGAAGAGTCAACCATGAACCCCAACCCCCCAGGCCGTTCTCCCAGCCCCTCCAAGGCCAAGTCCCGGCTCCGGCCGTCGGCGGACGGCGAGAACTCGGAACGCGACCAGGACCTCTCGATCAAGGCCCGCAAGCAACTCCTCTTCGACCAGGACGAACGGCCGATCCCGGCCGAGTCGTCCGGTTCCTCGAAGCCGTTCCGCCAGTACCTTCAAGAGGTCCCCGCCGCGCCTCTGCCGACCGGCATCAAGGCCGCCCTCTGGGCCGCCGGCGTCCTCGTCATCCTGCTGCTGGTCGCCGCCCTCTTCCGCGCCACCCAGCCCCGCAAACCCAAAACCGGCCCCCGAGCCCACCAAGCCCCGGCCCTCACATCCCCAGCCGCCGATCGTTCTTTTAGGATTTCGAAGTATAATTCTATTAACGATACTCATCGAATCGACGCACGGGGAG
>CAZRGV010000088.1:11591-20763 GCA_964599655.1 uncultured Isosphaeraceae bacterium
ATCAACTCGCTGCGGGAGGTCCGGCACGGGCGCGCGCGCAGCCTCGGCACCCGTGTCGAGAGCTGGCGCGAGACCGCGGGGCGGGCCCTGGAACCGCTTGCGCTCGAAGGCGAACCAGGTGACGGCCAGAAGCGCCGCGGAACCCAGGACGATCGCCACCGCGCCGTCGTTGGGCGGGGCCGTGCCGACCCAGAACAGCACCACGCAGCCGACGACGCAGAGCGCCGCCAGGGGGCGGTAGAACGGCCCCAGATGCCAGGGGCCCATCTCGGTCCAGGTCCGGCCGTGGGCGAAGAAGCCAAGAATCGTCGGAACAATATACGAAAGATACAGAAACAACGTGCAGGATGTGGTGATCGTCGAATACGCCGAGGCGGTCTGGGTCGACATGGCCGCGGTGAACAGGAGGGCGGCGATCGAAACGGCCCAGACGGCGACCGAAGGGGTCTGGAACCGGGGGCTGACCCGCCGCAGCAGCGTGGAGAACGGCAAGCCGCCGTCTCGGGCGAAGGCGTAGGCCATCCGCGAGGCGGACGTGACCGTCGCCAGGCCGCAAAGATACTGCGCCACGGCGATGCCGATCAGAAGCGTCTGGCAGATCGACTGCGGCAGGACCGAGTCCATGACCCAGATGACGATGTTCTCGCCCTGTTCGGCGGCGCGTCGCATGTCGGGCATGGCGAGCACCACCGCCGAGAGCATCGCCCAGCCGAAGACGCCCGAAACCAGCACGGAGCGGACGATGCCCAGCGGCACCTCGCGGGCCGCCCCAACGGTTTCTTCCGACGCGTGCGCCGACGCGTCGAAGCCGGTCAGGGTAAACGCCGGCAGCAGGAAGCCGCGGGCGAACAGCCAGGCGATGTTCTCGATGCGGGGCCAGACGGGGTGCGTCGACGGCTGGCCGCTGTAGTTGGCGAACGTCACCAGCCGAGACGGGTCGGGGCCGGGGGCGAAGATCAACAGCGCCACGGTCAACGCCCCGGCGACCACGAGAATCCACCAGCCGCTGAAGTTCGTCAGCAACGTCGTCGCGCGGATGTCCAGGTGGTTGAGCGCCGCCTGCGAGAGGGTCAGCAGCGCAACCAGGCCGACCTTGGTCCAGACGTCGATCGTGCCCGGATCGAGCCCGAGCCGTGGGGCGACCGCTCCCAGGCAAAACAGCACCGTGCCGACGTTGATGCCCGCCAGCACGGTGACCAGCCCGGCGAGGTTGAACCAGGCGGTCGCCCAGCCCCAGCCTCGACCGCCGAGAATCGACGCCCAGTGGTACAGCCCGCCCGCCGTGGGAAACGCCGAGGCCACCTGGCCCATCGTCGCCGCGACCGCCAGCGAAAACAGGCAGACCAGCGGCCATCCCAGGCCGATCGACGCGCCCCCGACCCCGCAAAACCCAAGGTGGAACGACGTGATTCCGCCCACGAGGATGCAGATGATCGACAGCGAAATCGCGTAGTTCGAGAACCCGCCGAGCCGACGACGCAGCTCCTGGACATACCCCAGACGCTCGAGCGTCTTCTCATCCTCCGCGATCACCTTCGACGAATCGACCTTGCGACGCATCGACCCCATCCTTCGAGAACCGCCGGTTCGCTTCACCAAACCCTCACGGAAAGAGACGATGTTACTTCATGGAACGTCGACGGGAAACGGGGTCGCTCCGGGAGTCGCGCCCGAGGGCGCGTCCCGCAGCCCTGGAGGGCCCGACTCGGGACAGACGAAGGTCACGGTTCCGGCGTGGCGCGCAACGCCGGGAACCACCCTCGATGCGGCTTCGATCGCAAGCCGACGTCCGTGGCTCGCCGAGCCAAATCGGCTCAGAACGGCGCGTCGTCGTCCGACACGTCGGAGTTCTCGGTCGAGCCGTTGTCCTGATCGGCCTCGGCGTTCGACTCGTCGGCCAACGCGACGGGGAAGGGAACGGACCGCGGGTTTCCCTCGGCGTCCACGTCGGTCATCAGCGCCACCTGGCGCTCGGCCTTGTCGAGCAGTCCGTGGCACTGGCCGAGCAGCCGGACCCCCTTCTCGTAGGTCGCCAGGGCGTCGTCGAGCCCGAGCGCGCCCGACTCCAGCTCCTTCACCACACGGTCCAGCTCTCGAAGCGACGCCTCGAAGCTCGGTGCCGGCTTGTCTTTCTTTGGCGGCATGGATGATCTCTGGAACGATTACGAAACAACCACTTGTAATCGAAGGTCGGTCAGGCCGGTGGCGTCTGGCCGGGGGACGTCGATTCGACGCGGCTGACGAGCGAGCCGGAGGCGAGCCGGGTCTGAATGCGATCGCCGGCCTGAACCTGATCGGCGGAGCGGACGACGGTGGCGCCGTCCTCCTTGAGGGTCAGGCTGTAGCCGCGAGCGAGCACGGCCAGCGGGCTGAGCGCCTCGAGCTGCGCGGCCAGTCGGGCGAGGTCGCGGCGCCGCTGGTCGAGCGACAGCGTCAAGGCCCGCTTGGCCCGATCGGCCAGCGTTTCGAGATTCGTCCGGGCCTGCCGAAGGTAGGTCGAGGTGCCGCGCGCCAGGCGGTTTCGCAAGATGTCCAGCGCGCCTCGAACCTCCCGGATGTCGGGCACGCAAAGCTCGCCCGCGGCGCTTGGGGTCGGGGCCCTCAGATCGGCCACGAGGTCGGCGATCGTCACGTCCACCTCGTGGCCAACGGCCGAGACGACCGGCAGCCTCGAGTGAAAGATCGCCCGGGCGACGACCTCCTCGTTGAACGCCCAGAGGTCTTCGAGGCTCCCGCCTCCTCGGGCGAGAATCAGGAAGTCGGCGCCGGCCACCCGATTCGCCAGGGTGATCGCCTTGACGATCTCGGCCGAGGCCCCCTCCCCCTGCACCCGCGACGGCACGACCAGGAGCTCGGCCACCGGCCATCGCCGGCCGATGACGTGGATCAGGTCGCGCACCGCCGCGCCGGTCGGGCTGGAGACGATGACGATCCGCCTTGGAAACGGGGGCAAACGCCGTTTTCGGGCCGGATCGAACAGCCCCTCCGCTTGCAGCCGGGCGACGGTCTGCCGGAACGCCAGCTCCAGAGCGCCGACCCCTTCGGGCTCGATCTTCCGAATGACGAGCTGGTAGTCCCCTCTCGGCGCGTAGACGGTCAGCTCGCCCCAGGCCCGCACGGCCAGGCCGTCTTCGAGCTCGAAAACGAGCCGCTGCGCCGTGCTTTTCCAGAGCACCGCGCGAATCTGGGCCGACTCGTCCTTGAGGCAGAAATAGAGATGCCCCGACCTCGGCCGCGCCAGGTTCGAGATCTCCCCCCGCAGCCCGACGTCGCCGAAATCGGCCTCGAGCACGGCTCGGATCCGCGCGGTCAATTCCGAGACGGTCCAGAGGCCCGTCGAATCGGAGGGAGAACCGTTCGATCGGTCGAACAGGGGAAAGCTCGTGGCCATGCGCCGGCGGCCCTTCGCGGGGCGGGAGTTCATCGCAAGGCGGGAACCGGAATCCACGGCCCACGGAGGTCCCGAGCCCCTCGCCTTGCGCAAAATCGTCCAAAAAGATCTTCACCTGTCGGCTTGGCATGCCCACCGATCCCTCGACCGCGAGTCGATCGATGAACGAGGACCAACTCCCCAGGCGATTCCGAATCAGTGTAGCGTCCCGGCCGCCCATCGTACACCGGAGTGTGCCGGTTCGAACAACGCGCCGTATCCCACGCGAGGACGCAGCGCCGGCCGGTTCACCGCGAGCCGGCGACGGCCGCGACAATCGATTTCGGTCGCGGCACCGGGCGAGCCGCCGGTTCGAGCGACGGCCCGTAACAGGGCCAGGTCAGATGAGCAACGGCGTCGGCCGGATGGGCGGCGATCTCGGCCTCGAGCCGTTCGAGGTAGCGGGCGACCGCCAGGCCCTCCGCGCCTGGAACGACCGTCCAAGGGACGTCGAACGACAGGGCGTAGCGGCCCCCCTCGCGATGGGTGCAAAAGACCGGCACAACCGGGGCTCGCGTCAGGGCGGCCAGGTCGGCCCAGACGGACAGGAACGGCCGCGTCTGGCCGAGGAACCGCCCCGGCCTGGTGTTGCACGAGGCCCACGGAATGTCACCGCTGAGATACAACGCCATTCCGTCCCGAAGCACCGCGCGGGCCCGCAGCAACCGTTCCACCGCCTCAACAGGCGGCATCGCGCGGCGAAGAAACAGGGCGCGTTGCGGATGCGGCGCGTCGTCGCGATCGAACCGACGTCGCAACTCGCGCGAAACGTGCCTCGGACGCTGCACCAGAAGCCGCAGTGGCACGTCCTGCCGGTAAAGCCAGTGCAACGCCGCGACGTGCGCTCCAAGATGACTGCCCAGCACGATCACGCCGCGACCACCCGCCAGCGCGGCTTGCAAATGCTCGAAGCCCTGAACAGAAAAACGCGCGTTCACCTCGGTATGGGAAAGCCCGTCGAGCGGATAGTCGCGAGCCAGGAACCGCCCGACGTTGCGGGCCAGGGCCGCGCGGGTCGCCGAGAGTGGCCAATGGGCGTCAAGCGCCTCTCGAGCTCGCCGCAATGAACCGTTCAGGAGCCGCCGCCGTCGCGGCCGGACCGTGTTCGCCACCCATCCCAGACCGGCCACGACCGCGTCCCCCCGCTCGGCCCCGAGCCGTCGCAGACCGGGCAACAGAACATCATAAAACAGCGTTTTCCAGCTCAGCAGATGACGAACATTCATGGAACCGGCCCGGTGGAGTCGCAAGCCGCCTGGAGGAACAATCGAACGCTCAGGACCGCACGGTTTGCTCCGATTCGCTCGATGTCTGGCCCATCGCCTTGAGCCCCTGGTAGTCGACCTTGTCGGTCGACGTCGTGGGCAGGTTCGCCAGGAAGGCGATCTTGTCGGGAACCATGTAATGCGGCAGATATAACGTGCAATGCCGCTTCATCGCGATGATCGACGCCTTGCGCTCGGGTTTCACCGACACGAACGCCTCGATCGACACGCCCGACTCGTCGCTCCTGGCCACGACGGCCGCGCGTTCCACGTCGTCGTGACGATACAGGGCCGACTCGATCTCTCCCAGCTCGATCCGGTAGCCCCGTTTCTTCACCATCCGGTCGCGCCGGCCGTGGAACTCGAAGCAGCCCTGGCCGTCGTCCACGACGAGGTCCCCCGTGCGGTACCAGGCGGTTCCGTCGTGGTCCCGAACGAAGGCCTTCGCGTCGAGGTCGGGCCGGCCGAAGTAGCCCCGCATCACGCCAGGGCCGGCGATGATCAGCTCGCCCTCGGTCCCGGGTTCCACGTCCCGGCCGTGCTCGTCAACCACCCTTGCCCGCAAGGGCGGGCAGACCGGACCGATCGGGTACGGCGTGTCGCGCTCGTCGGGAATCGCCCGCGGAACCGGAAAGGCCGTGCAGACGTTCGTCTCGGTCGGCCCGTAGAGGTTCCAGAACGCCGCGTCGGGCCAGAGGGCCCGCAACCGCTTCAGGTGCCGGATCGGGAAGACCTCTCCCGCGAACAGCACCACCCGAGGCGCTCGGTATCCCGCTTGATCGAGCCCGCCGTGCTGCGCCATCAGGGCCAGGATCGAAGGCGCCGAGTACCAGACGTCGATGCGTCGCTCCGACAGATACGGCCCGAGCCGGATCGGGTCCTTGGCCAGCGACTCGCCGATCAGGACCAGCGTTCCACCCCGCCGGCACGACGCATAAAGGTCGAACACCGACAAATCAAAATGAAACGGCGCGTGCGAGGAAAACCGGTCGCCGTCGCGCAGCTCCAGTGACGCCTCACACCAGTCCAGGAAGCAGAAAGCGTTGGTATGAGAGAGCATCACTCCTTTGGGCGTGCCGGTCGAACCCGACGTGTAAAGGACATACGCCAGATCGTCCGACACGCGAGGCGGCGCCAGCGGGCTCGGGGCCGAATCGGCCATCACCTCGTCCCAGGAGGCGTCGACCAGGGCCGGCTCGCTCGCGTCGCCGACGAGGATCTGCCTTGGCAACGGACCCGGCCCCGGCCACGCCTTGCGGAACTCGGTGGCAAGACGCGACGAGACGACCACGGCCCGCACCCGGGCGTCGGCCAGAATGCCCGCGCCTCGAAGGGCCGGCGCGGTCGGATCGACCGGCACGTACGCCGCGCCGGCGCGGAGAACGCCGTGAATCGCGGCAACCGATTCCAGGCTCTTGGGCAAGAACAGGCCCACACGGTCGCCCCGGCCAATGCCCCATCGCGCCAGCCTCGTGGCCAGCCGATCGGCCTGGTGGTTCAGCGCGCCATAGGTCAGCGCGCGGCCCTGTTCGTCCTCGACGGCAACGCGGCTCGCGTCGCGGGACGCGGCCCTCTCGAGCAAACGGCTCAAATGGACGGTTTCGCTCCGAAACATCGTTGGAGCCTCCGGACGGTCAATGGAGGTGAACGGTCGTGGCCAAGCTCCAAAACAGGCACCTTCGATCGCAGGAAATTCGATCGATTTTTATATTTTTTAAACGTTTTCTTTGTTTTTCAAATACGATCCTACTCATGGTCGCTCAATCCTTGGGCGTAACGCCCAGTTCGCCCGGGTCGGCGCCAAAGATCAGGCGGTAGACCGACGGGGCGTTCACCACCTCGTGGCCGAATCGGAGAAACAGCAGGTGGTGGCCCAGCGCGTTGGGGTGGTCGTCCCAGGGAGCGATCTCGATGGCCTCCGGGTCCTGGTCGTCGAAGCTGGCCGACAGGTCGATGACGGGCAGGTCGTGGCGGCCGGCGATCGCCCGGATTCGGGCGACGTCCCCGGCGCGCTCGTCGGGGCCGTCCGACTCGCTGGCCCTGGGAATGATCAGGCAGGCCAGCGGCACCTTCGAGGCCCGGCATTCCTCGGCCAGGGCGGCGATCGCGTCCTCGTCGATTTGCCAGAGTTTCGGCCGCATCCGGGCCTTGATCTCTTCCTTCTTCTTGAGCTTGCCGTTGGCGTCGAGCACCAGGTCGGCCGTTCCAATCCCGGCCTCGGCGACGGCGCGGCGGAGGAAGTCGTACTTCAGATCGATCCGGTTTTGGAGCAGGCCGCAGAGGTGGATTTCGAGCAACCTGGGATCGAGCCGTGTCGCCGCGTAGAGTACGAGGTCGGGCTGGAAGGCCCGCGCCTTCCGCTCGAACGACTCGAGCCGGTGCAGCGGGCTGTAGGCCGCCACGGCGAAGTTTAGCACCTCGAAGCGCCTTGAGAGGCCGTGCTTGGCCGCATGAGCATTCAGCCAGTCCTCGATCTGATTCTCATAGGTCTCGTCGGTGCCGACGCCCCAGCCCATGTCCATCGACGATCCCAGCAGGGCGATCCGGAACACGCCTCCGGGCTTCTCCTTTGTGCAAGGCCGGTCGCGGAGGCCGAACGCGTTGGTCGTGAACGCGGCGCCGAAGACGGTCTTGTGGATGTTGGGAAGAAGCTCGAACTGAAAAAAGTCGCCCGGCAGGTAGCGCGTGGCCCCCACCTGGTTGAAGTTCACCCACTCGGGCGGCTTGCCCAGAAGGCGAAGGGCCAGCTCGTCGCGACCGGCCTCGGGCCCGCCGTCGATCAGGCCGACGTAATAGCCGGCCGCGTGCCGCTCGTGATCGGTCCGGTTCGGCTCCAGGGCCCGCATGCTCCGAAGCGCCGACCGAGCCCAGCCTCCCCCGGCCGCGGGAATCAGGCCGAGCACCAGCACCAGGACGGTCAACGCCATCGCGGCGGCGGCCGGGCGGTTCAAGCGGAAACCCGAGGACTTCGATCCGGTCGTCGTCATGGAGAAGAAACTCCGGCTCCGTCGCTCGATCGGAGCAGTTCCGGCCGGGCCTCGAGCGCGGCCTCGATCCGGCGCGCCAGGCGGGCATGGCCGCCGGCATTGGGATGATAATCGTCGGGCGCGATGGCCAGGTCGGCCGCCTCGAGCCCGTCAAAGCTGTCCGACAGGTCGAACACCGCCGTGAATCCCGAGCGCCTGGCCAGCTCGACCAGTCTTCGACGCTCGCCCGAGTCGGCCGGCCGGCCGACCCGAGGAATCAGCACCCAGACGCTCGGCACGCCCCGCGCACGGCACGAACCGGCGATCGTCCGATACACGTTTTCCAGGATCTGCCAGCGATAGGGCCGAAGCGCCCGCTTGTACGATTCGAAGTCTCCGCCCGGCCGGACACCGGCCGCCGCCAGCGCGTCGCGATACTGCGGCGCGTCCCAACCGAGACCCCTCGGCAGCAAGCCCCGCAGCCGGTGCTCGTCCCAGCCGGGATCGGCCGGCGTCGCCTCGTAAATCAACAAATCGGCACCCATCTCCGAGCCGAGTCGCTCGAAATCCTCCCACCGCTGGCCGGGAGCGTGGCCGGGAACCGAGAAGTTCCAGACCTCAACGGCCCCACCACCGCGTTTTTCGGATTGAGCACGGAGCGAATGCTCTAAGAGCGATGCAAAGACGTGGTCGTCATCGACCCCCCAGCCCGCGCCGATCGAGTCGCCCAGCAAGGCGATCCGGAACGTTCCGGGCGGCTTGACCAGGTCGCGCTCGCGGTCGCGCATGCCAAACGCGTTGGTCGACCAGACGGCGCCGGCATGGGTCATCGACACGCCTGGCTTGAGCACGTACTCGCGAATGTCGTCGACAACCAGGCAGAGCGGACCGGCGTCGAACGGGATCCGCCTTGCCGCATGGGTCGAGCCGGTCTGGTCGAGTCGATCGATTCGCGATCCCTCGTCGAGCAGGGCCTCGTAGTAACCTCGCTCCATCCGCTCCAGGTCGGCCCGGCTCTTGTGGTCGTCCCGCAGGGCCTCGCCGGCGCGCGGCATCAAGGTGGCCGGCGCCAGGCCCAGGGCGAGCAAACCCGCCGTCACGAAGAACCGGGGATTGATCGAAGGACCGTTCATCGTCTCATCGGCTCGATCAAGAATCATTCAAAACTCGGAAAAGATCCTGACGATTTGACGCAAAAACGCGTTCGTGCGAAGACCGGCCGCTCCGATCGCGATCACGAAACGGCCCGCCGCAGCATTGACAGCCAGGCGCTCAGGCCCGGGCTCGACCAGAGCGACCAGAGCAACGTGATGGTGGCGAACGTGCCGGCCGTTTTCAGGGCGCGCACGCTCAGACCGCGGAGCGAGAATCCGGCGTTTGGCTTCAACGTCCGGGCGCGGGTCGCCTTCGCGTCAAACTGAACGTTGATCATCACCAGCACGCCCAGGATGCCCCAGAACAGCGCGTCCGGCAGACTGAAGCCCCAGGTCCCTCGCAGCCAGAACGACTGG
>CAZRGV010000088.1:20782-26398 GCA_964599655.1 uncultured Isosphaeraceae bacterium
CACGACGAACACCACGGCCGTCGCCGCCGCCAGCGCCTGCCACTGCGGGCGCTTCTTCAGGCGGAAGACCATCGGGTTGAACACGACCCGGACCATGAAATCTTTCCAGTAAATGTTGATCCGTCGCCAGTAGTCGGTGAAGCTCGTCGCCAGCAAGTAGTGGTGGTGCGTTTCGGGAAGCTGGTAGCCGAACAGGTGCAGCATGCCGCAGGCCATGTGGAACTGACCCGACACCCGGAGATACAGCAAATAGTTGCCGACGAGATACTGCCCCAGGCTGGCCAGGTTGTGCACCTCGTCGGGCGAGATCAACAGCTTGTGATAAATCAGGCGGTAGAGCAGCAGGTGAATCGTCCCCCGCAGCATCATCCGCAACCCGGCGCGCTGGGTCGTGTGAATGTCGGTTGAGAAGTAGCTACGGCGGAAGGTCCGGTAGTCAACCACCGGGAAGTGCAGAAAGCAGTAATTCGGCAGCAGAAAGAAGTAGCCAATGGTATCGATCAACGGTTCTGGCTGCTTGGCATGCTTGAGTTCATACAGATAAAGCACCATGCGGAACATGAACATCGACGCGAGCACCGGCCAGACAAGATTGGCCTCCGGCAAGGGCACCGAGACGATGCCCCCTCGCGCCAGGGCCATCGCCGACGCCCCCGCTCCGATCAAGCTGGCCCTGGCGATCCAGGACAGCGGCAGATAGCAAATCCCGATCAGCGCCGCCGCCAGCGGCAGGAGCATGGCCGCCACGCCCACACCGAACACCGAGCCCAGCCCGACGATCGACGTCAGCAGGAAGAACGGTTTCTTCCACCGATAGGGCAAGACATAGTGAATCGGCATCGCCGCCAGCGCGATGTACGCCAGGATCAGGAACGCCCGCCCTTCGAGCCGATACACGTTGAACACGGCCACCAGCAAGCCGAGGTGCGCCCAGATCGGCAGAAAGTGGCGGAGGCTGCGCTGGCAGGTCGCCGGCTCATTCGCATAAAGCCCCCGTTCGGTTTCCGGCCGGACGCGGATCGGCAGGAACCGGCGGTGAGGCGCCTTTGGCAGGGTGGCAGTGCGCGTGGTTTCCGGCCGCATCGAGCAATCCCCTCCCGGTCCTCTCGTCGAAAGAGTCCAGTCCAGCGCCGACCATTCCCGCGAGCCGCTCGCGGGGGGCCGCCGTTGACGACCGACCTCGGGCCGTTGCAAGCAAGGACGAGAGAGGGCGAGAGGGACGTCGAGAGTCCCACGCGATTCAGAAGGGCGGAGGGCCGGACCATCCCTGGCCCGGGTGGCCTCCGCGGCGGCCGCGCACATCCCTGTCTTCCTGACAACCGCTCGAAGATCGTTGTCTGTCGTCTCGGCTCGACGCCGGAGGTGCTCTCTCGGGAATTCGCGAGACGAGCTGGACCGAGGCGACTCTTCTTGGGAAGGCGTTCCTGAACGGCCCCAATCGGCCGCGGACCGCCTTGGCCCCGCTCCAGCTCAATCTGACCGACGCGATATACCCCACCTCGCAAGCCGGTGTCAACCCGACTCGACGCCCGATCTCCGCGACTGTCCACGAGGCGTCACGACGCAACCGACACGCCTCAAGGCATGTGAGTCGTCTCGGCGACATCAACGAATTTGGGCCCCACCGGCTCGAAATCCTTCGGCGCGGCGGCCCCGATTTCCTTCGACGAGAACGGGCTTCTTTCCGTATTCGGGGGTGAGCGGATCGGGCACACCGTCGTCCTCGGTCGGTCCCCTCCGTTCTCTTTGGCTTCCGAGGAACGCCATGGCCGGGCGACTCGACGGCGAAACCGGGCTTCGGGGAGCGATCGGCTGGCTCGCCTTTCCGGTGGTTCCGGTCGTGCTCGAGTCGGCCTTTCACGCGACGCTCAACCCGCTGGAGATCGACCCTCGGGACTGGCCGCTCGCCTCCGGGCTCATCCTGCTCGGCCCGCTCGTCGGCTTCGGCTTCCTGGCAGGGGCCACGCTCGACCTGCCCGATCCCCCGTTCGAGGGCCGTCGAACCTGGCGAGCGTGGCTGCTCCATCGCCGGGCGCTCTGGGTCGCGGTTGGCCCCTGGTCGAGCTTCTTGCTCGTCGCGGGATTCGTCCTCGCGTGGACCTGGCTCCAGAGTGGGCTCGGGATCAACCTGGGCGGACCCCTTCTGTCAACGCCCTGGCTTATCGAGATCCTGCTCGCGGTGGCCTCGTACGGCTGGCTGGTCGTCGCCATCGCCGCCCTCGTCCGCGCCCGACGGCAACGCGGGCTCAAACGGGCCCTCTGGCGAGGAATGCTCGCGGCCCTGGCGTTCGTCGGCTCCTTGATCGGCGGGTTCTGGGCGGCCACGGAAACCTGGCGAAGCGACTTTTTCGATTCGAGGCTCGTGAAGTCGTTGCTTATCGCCGCCGTGGGCCTGACCGTGACCAGCGGCTGCGCCTCGACCCCGACCGTCGGCGACGTCCGACGCCGCGAGCTCTTCCGCGCGATGCTCATGGCCTGGGTGCTCGGCCTGGCGCTGGCCTGGCGCTGGTGGAGCCGGGCAAAGACGAAGTGAACGCGCATCTCCCAAGATCAAAACACACAGAGGATTTCTATCGTTGGGCGAGCAAACCGCGATGAAACGCACGAAGCATCAAGCGGTTGCGTCCGGATTGGCCCCGTCTTCAACGACGTCTTTCCCGCGCCCAGTCTGATCTTCCCACGAAATTCGGTCTGCGGTATCGTCACCCGGCCCTCTGTCCCTGGGAAAACGGGACGTTGAGGACTCGTCTCCCGAAGGCGCGGGATGACGCCCGGACTCGTTGGTCGTCAGGGAGGACGCGATGCCCAAGATCGACGGCGATTGGGTCCGTCGTTGGGGTCCCGAGGTGTTGCTGGCCTTTCTGGCCGGCTCGGTGTTCCTGTCCGGCCTCGGCTCGATGGACCTCTGGGGGAAGCGCGAGCAGCGCGCGGTGGCCGAGTCGATCGACACGGTGGACCACGGGCACTGGCTGGTGGCCGAGATCCAGAACCGGCCGCGCCTGGAGAAGCCCCCCTTGCCGAGGTGGGCGACCGCCCTGTTGATCCGGGCGACCGGCCGTCGCGACGAGGCGATCGTGCGACTGCCCTCGGTCCTGTCGGCCCTGGGAATCGTCGCCCTGGTTTATGCGATGGGTTGCCGCATCGGAGGCCGCGCGGTCGGCCTGAGCGCGGCGGTCTCCCTTTGCACGACCATCTTCTTCGTGGTCGAGATGCGGCAGGCCGGCAACGACGGCCCGCTCGCCTTCTTCACGACCCTGGCCTTTTATGCCGCCTGGCGGCGCCTGCACGGTGGATCGGCCGAGGAGCCGCCCGTCGCGCCGGCCGACCGGCTCGGATCGTCCGGCTGGACGATCCTGCTGCATGTCGCGCTCGGGTTGGGCTTTCTCACCAAGGGGCCGATCGCCGTGTTGCTGGTCGTCGTGGCGATCGGTCCGTACCTGCTCGTCTCGAAGCGTCTGAAGGCCGGCGGCCGGGCGCTCTGGAGCGCTCCGGGGCTGCTCCTGTTCATGATCCTGGCGCTGAGCTGGCCGGTACCCGTCTTGCTCGACGACCCGAACGCCTTGCGGGTCTGGATGGTCGAGATCTTGCAGAAGGCCGGTTCGGCGGGGATTCCGCACCATCATCATCGCGACCTGCTGCTGGTCGACTGGCCAGGCGCGACGGCCCCCTGGTCGTTTGTCGCCGGCTTGGCCTTGCTCCTGCCGCTGACGCCTCGAGGCCGGGACCTGCGGCCGATCATCGGCCTGCCCTGGTGGTGGGCGCTGGGCAACCTGGCGATGTTCTGCACCTGGAGCGTCGCCAAGCCCAACTATTACTTGCCGTGCGTGCCGGGCGTCGCGTTGCTCAACGGGATCGGCTGGGTCTGGATCTGCCGCATGGCCCGGTCTCGAACCGTCGGCTGGCGGCTGGCCTCCAACTACCTCAAGACGCACTGGGTGGTTCTGGTCGTGGTGGCCGCGGTGTTGCCGGTGGTCGTCGGCCAGCGATGGCCGGCGCTGTTGGTCCCCACCTCCTGGATCGCGGCGGCTTTGGTCCTGAGCGTGCCGCTGAGTGTCTGGGCCTGGCGTCGCGGGTTCGACTTCGCCGCCCTCGCGCCTCTGGCGGGCGGCTTCGCCGTGCTGGTCGTCGTTTCCTACACCGCGATCGTTCCCCGCTTCAACGACCTCAATAGCCATCGCGCTCTGGCCGCGACCCTCGACCGCCTGCTTCCGCCCCGCCAGCGGACCATCCTCTTCTACAAGGAACTCGACGAGGGCCTCTGGTACTACCTTCGGGACCGGACGCTCAAGCCCGTACCAGGAACCCAGCCCCGCTACAACAAGGGGCTCGAAGTCCTCGACGACCTCCGGGAAAACCGGCTCCTGATGGATACCGCCACGCGCATCCGGGTCGAGGCGAGGGAACTGGCCGATCGACTGCGCCACCCCGATCGGAACACCCCTTACGTCCTCATCAAGGCCAAGGTCTACGACGCCTTCGCCCCCGACCTCGACGGACTGGCCACGCCGGTTTACCGCGAGGCCGACCTCGAACGCAACGCGCTGGTGTTGCTCCGCCTTGAGCAGGTCCGCAAGGACATGGCCTCCTCGAAGTCCGGGCCGGTCGACCCGCCCGCGCGTCGGTAAGCTCCCCCAAACCGTCAACCAACGCCACCCTCCTCGTGCCCCAACGGGCGGACTCGAGCCGCCCGTTGTCGTTTTTTCCCGGGCCCATCCCGATTTTGACCCGTCACGATGGCGGCAACTCTGCCGTTCCCGTCAACCGTATCGCGCGGATTCGGATGTTTATTCCGATTATTCAGCCTAACTTTCTTGTGCAAATTACCGGAATTACCCGACCGCGAGGACCGTCAGGGTTCATCGCCGTAAGTCGTTGGTATAAAACGCGAAGGGGCTTCAAGGGTCGGCGCCGGGATGACGATACAACTCATGGCTCGCCAAGGTAACGCCGCGGCGAGGACTCGGGAGCACCCAACGGGGGGTGTCATTCGTCGGGTTAGGCCGCGAGGCTTCAGGCGCTCGGGAACGCCTGCTGGCGGATGGTGCCGTGGAACCAAAAGGGCGCCGCGAAACGGCCGGCCGGATTCGCCGCCCTGATTTGACTAGTTTGCCAAGGAGAAATGTCTCCCATGTTGAAGCCCTTGACGTTCAGCGTTAGCCTGGCCGTCGCGCTGGGTGCGTGCAGCCTGAGCCTGGCGGGCGGACTCCATAAGACGCTTCCGTCGGCCCAGGGCCCCAGCCCTCAGGCCGCGATTCCCTCGGCTCAGTGCGACACCGGATGCGCTCCGGCTCCCTGCGGCCCGGTGAAGAAGCATCGCCTCTGCGACCTCTTCAAGCCCCGTCCGAAGTGCTACACCTACGAGTGGGTCCTGAAGAAGAAGCGGTGCGGTGGTGGCCTGCTCGGCGGCCTGTTCCATCACGGTGGCGGCTGCGGCACCTGCGACACCTGCGAAACGGTTTACGCGTCTGAGCAGTACCCCAGCCCGCAGGGTGGGTATGCCGCTCCGACGAGCCAGATTTACGGCACCGGCCAGGCCGCTCCGGCCGCTGCCCCGGCCCCGGCGGGCGACGAGGTTGCTCCTCCGCCGGCCGCCAGCCCCGAAGGCGCCACGCCTCC
>CAZRGV010000089.1:0-15763 GCA_964599655.1 uncultured Isosphaeraceae bacterium
CCCGATGGGCATGAGTGGGCGAGCACTGGTGGACAAGCCACCAGTGCCACCCGACCGAGCAGTGGAGAACATCTCACAGGTGCCACCCGGCGACGACCGACAAGCACTGGTGGACAAGCCAACTATGCTATCCGACACGTCGGGTCGGCGTGTTCAACGGCCACAGCTCGGACGGCTGGGTGGCACTGGTGGCTTGTCCACCAGTGCTCCTAGCGGCCGGGTGGCACTGGTGGCTTGTCCACCAGTGCTCCCAACGATCGCATCAGGGCCGGCTGGGTGGCACTGGTGGCTTGTCCACCAGTGGCCCTAACGATCGCATCAGGGCTGGCCGGGTGGCCCTGGTGGCTTGTCCACCAGTGGCCCCAACGATCGCATCAGGGCCGGGTGCCACCCTGCACGACTCTCGGCCGATTGTTCACGTCTGGGAACTCTCAGGGGTCGAAGTCGAAGAGGCGGGTCAACCAACGGAGTTCTTCACGAGCGTGGACCAGCACTGGTGGACAAGCCACCAGTGCCACCCGACGAGCAGTGGTCGACAAGCCACCAGGGCTCCCAACGATCGCATCAGGGCCGGTGGACCAGCACTGGTGGACAAGCCACCAGGGCCACCCGGCGAGGACCGGCGAGCACTGGTGGACAAGCCACCAGTGCCACCCGACCAGCACTGCTCGACAAGCCACCAGTGCCACCCGACCAGCACTGCTCGACAAGCCGCCAGTGCCACCCGACCAGCACTGCTCGACAAGCCACCAGTGCCACCCGACGAGCAGTGGTCGACAAGCCACCAGGGCCACCCGACGCGCCGGGCGGCGTGTTTAACGGCCACAGCGCGGACGGCGGAACCAACCCATACGGCGGGCCGGAACGTGGTAGGCCCTCAGGGGGTAGACGGGAGTCGCATTGATGGGTTGGACGTACACATAAGAGTAGGTAGCGGCCGGGGCAGGGGCCGCGGCCTGGGAGGGTGGGGGAAGCAGAACGGTGTCGATGACGTGGATAACGCCGTTGGTGGTCGCGATGTCGGTCTGGACGACGTTGGCGTTGCCGACCTTGACGGTACCGCCCTGAACCTGGATCGGCGCCAGGCTTCCCTGGACCGTTTTGACGCTCTGACCGTTGAGCTTCAGGACGTCGGCCGCCATGACCCGACCGGGAACGACATGGTAGGTGAGAATCGCCGCGAGCTGCGACTTGTTCTCCGGCTTCAAGAGGTTTTCGAGCGTGCCCGGCGGCAGCTTGGCGAACGCCTCATCGGTGGGCGCGAAGACGGTGAATGGCCCGGGGCTCTTGAGTGTGTCGACCAGGCCGGCGGCCTTGACCGCCGTCACGAGCGTGTTGAACGGACCGGCCGAGGCGGCCGTGTCGACAAGGTCCTTCTCCTGGGCCAGGGCCGGGGCCGACAGGAGCAGAGCGGTCAGGAATGCGAACGCGTGACGCATCAGAAAGTTCCCTCAACGGTGAATGGGCTCGCGCTTCACGTGGAACGGCCATGACCCCCGATCTCGATGGCCTCGGGATGTCAGGGGGTTCCCGACTCGAAGCGGATTGTAGTCCGAGGATCTCGACCGCCCAGAGATCGTCGAGAAAAAGGGCCGACGCGGGAGGCCGGGGTCGTCTTGAGCGGCCGGGCCTTTCTGGCCCGATCGGAGGGATCAGGGTTTGACCCATCGGCCCTCGCGGTAGACGCATTCGCGAGGGTCGAACCGCGTCAGTCCGGTCAGGGAGAGCTCGGGCACGGGGCCGGCCAAGCGACGGCCGAGCAGTGCGGCCCATGACTCACGGGCTTGCGAATCCTTGGATGGTTTCGAAACCGGGGCCCGGTCCTCGAGTTCGGCTTCCGCTCGCAGAAAGACCTTGCATTGATCGTCGGTCAGTTGGATGTCGCTCTTGCGGCCCTGACAGACCGGGCAGACGACCGTTCCGACCCCGTTACAGACGGGGCAGGGGCGATTGAAGAAGCCGTTTCCCGCCACGACCCCCTTGCCCCGGCAGTTTCGGCAAGCGACCCGTCCATCCCGGCCGCACTTGTTGCACTCGGGGTGACTCTGGCACGACCTGAGAAACGCGTCGTGCGACATCAGGCCGGGGGTTCGTTCGAAATACGCCTTGACACCGGGCTTCCTCGCGAGGTCGAAGGCCCGGGTTGTCTGGCCGGTTCGGTAGGCCTGGAGCGCGGCGATGAACGTCCGGCGAGTCCGGTCGCTTCGGTTCGGCTCGACCTTCGAGGAGGGACGGAGGAGGTTCCGGTCGTGCTTGGGGTCGAGCAAGAAGGCCATGGCCCTGTAGGCGCGTTCTTCCTCGGCGGTTTCGGCCAGGGCGCTCATGCCGATCAGGCCGCTTCGTCCCAGTTCGTCGGGCGCGAGATAGGCGGCGATCAGGTAGAGTCGGAGCGCGGTCTCGCGGGCCTCGGGGTCCTCCCGCTTGTCCGCCAGTTCCTCGGCGTAGTCGCGATAGGATTTCGGCGAGCCGGGTTGGAGCGCCTCGAGCCGGCGGGGATCGATCGGGCGGAGCACCATCACGACGTCGGCCTTCGGGTACTCTTGCACGATCTCCTCACCGTCGATCAACCGCCGCAGGACGACCGACTTGTCGTCCTCCCGGACCAGGAACCCCGCGGCGCGTTGACCGTTGCGCGTTTCGATGATGACGGGAAACGCCGGCCGCGCCGGCAAGGACACGATCGCCAGCGCCATCAAAAGACTCGGTCCGAGTCGCATGAGGAACAGTCTCCGTCCGGGACGACACAGGGCGTCGGAGCCTCAATCCGGCCGATTTCGCAGGAGCCAGAGCGTGACGGCCTGTTTTTCCCCGGCCAGCAACTGACCAAGCACCGAGGTCGGCCGCGACGCGCCGATGGAAGCCTCGTCGACGATGGCCCTGGCGTCTGCGGCGCGGCCGGGGACGGCCGAGGCGACGTGAATCGCCAGAAGCCGGAGCCAGACCCGTTGGAGCAAGGCCGTCCGTTCCAGGTCGTCCGAGGCCAGGTAGTCGACGGCCGTGATCTCGTACGGGAGTCGCTCGAGCCGCGCTCGATCGGCCTCACTCAAGCGAGCGCGATCCGAATTGAGCCGGCCGCCGAAATGGTTGATGACGACCTCGAGCATCTGGGACGGCTGAGGCGTCAGCAGCGTTTCGGAGTCGGGCATGCCGAGAAGCCGTCCTTGCCATTTGTAGAGTTCACGATACGTTTGCGCTCGATCGTCGAGGTTTCCTTCGAGGTCGAGAAGCACGCTGTTGAGCAAGGCCCGCCGCGCGTCTTCGCGCCAGGAGAACATGCCGATCCGAGGGGAGGACTTCTGTCCGGTGATCGCCGTGAGAATCGGCTCGAACTCGGCGCGATCGATCAGGCGGTATGACCGTCCCGGCGCGGGGGTGACCTGTCCCAGCAGGTCGGCCATGGCCAACCGGACCGACCGGGGTTGGGTCAACACCGTCAGCCCGCTGTTCACGGTGTTCGACTCGGCGTTCGACTTGCCTGCCCAGAGTAGGTACTCCGCGAGGGTGGTCCCGAGATCCCGCGCGAGGTCGTCGGGCAGACCCGCGCGCAGGATGGCCTGGATCGCGGCGAGACGCTGGAGTTCGTCGTCGATCGCGAGTTGGCGGATCAGGTCCTCGACGTTGTTCGGGAGCCCGACCGCTCCGCCTTGCCCGAAGGGCATGAGGAAGGGGTTGTTGGGCATGGCCGGCGGCGCGTTGGCCAGTGCCGGGGGGAGGACCGGGGCCTGTCTGGAGTCCGGTCCCCGCGGCGGCGAGGGTGGACCCTTCAAAAGTTCGTCAAAGGTCGAGTCTCCCGAGCCCCCTTGCGCCAGGGCGCATCCGAGGGCCGATGTGGTCGCCAGCTCGACCAGCGACTTGAGGACCTCGTCCGGCGGTCCGGAACCGTCTCCGGCGTTGGCCAGGGCCTGTTCGGCGCGCGTGCGGAAGAGATCCCAGCGGCTGCCGGTCGGTCGGACCCGGGTCCGGAACGCCTCGGCGAGTTGGGCGGGATCGGAAATGTCGGTTCCACCTGGCACCAGGCTGCGAAGCAGGGCGTCGAGGTGGTCGCGAAGGTCGGCGTTGCTTGTTTTGAGATACAGGTCGAGGATTTTCCGCACATGATCGCGAGTGCCGGATCGCAACATGTTGTCGAGAAGGGGTTGATAGCGTTTCCAGGCTGGGCCGGCGGACTCGAGCGCGACGGCGAGGAAGTCGGTTTCCAGGGGTTCTCGGCGATCGGCTGGCAGGAGCTGCTCGGCCTGCGCCGCAATCGTCTGGTGGGCCTCGAGCAAGGCGGGCGAGCGAACGTGGACCGCCACGCGGTCGATGAGCGCGCGGTAATAGCGCTCGCAGAGTTGTGCCCGACAGCGGCTGGACACGTCGGCGGCGTTCGAGGGATTGGCGTGGAGCCCGTCGATCGCCTGACGAAGCGCGGTCGCGGCGTCGTCCGGCAGTCCACCGGCGAGGAGAATGGGTTTGAGGTCCTCGGCGAGATCGGCGGCTCGTGGAGCGTCGAGGGACGGATCGGCCAGGGCGTTCAGGGCGACGTCGAGGGCCCAGAATCCGCGATCGAGCGGTTCGGCTCCGAGGGTTCCCGCGGCCAGTGGAGCGGACAGCGCCGAGAGCAGTTCGTCGCGAATCTGTCTCACCGCCGACGCCGAAGACTCGGCGGCCAGGCCGCTCGCCAGAAGCCGCCCGACGACCTCGCGATGGTCGGGCCGATCCAGGTAGCGAGTCAGGCGAAGCAAGAGGCTTCGCAGTGCGCCGACGCGCTCGGATTCCGAAGGCGAGACCAGGCTCTCGAAGAGCACTTGATCCGATTCGTTGGGGAAGGCGCGACGCGCCTCGGCCACGGCGGCCGTCCAGGCGGCGCTGGCCGAGGCGTTGGCGACCTTCGGTTCGGCAGGCGCGTTTGGGGTGGCGGGTGAGGGGGTCGATCGGGCCTGCGGCCTGTTCGAGACGCCCGGTCCCAGGCGGAAGTAGGAGACGGCCAGGAAGAAGGTGAGGAGCGTTCCCGCGGCGAATCCGATCGTGACGAACAGAAACCGCGAGTTCTTCGCCCGAACGATGGCCGGGCGTCGCGACTGCGATTCCCGTTTTTCCTCACGAAAGAGGGCGCGGGCTCGCGCGGTCGACAGGCCAAGGGCCGCGGCGTTGGCCTTGAGCGCCTTGAGGTGGGCCGGCGTGAGCGGTCCCGCCTCGAACATCATGTCCAGTTGCTTGCGGAAGGCGGCTTCCGCGGCTTCGGGGGTGATCACTCGAAGTCCCCGGTCGCGGATCACCCGTCGCACCGCGTCGCTGGCGTCCGAGACCTGGAGGCGGAACTTCGACTGGCCGAACCGCTCCAACTTCGCGACGATCGCCGGGCTGATGACCTCGACCGTTTTGAGTCGGCGATGGAGCTCAGTCTGGAACGCCTCGATCTGGGGCGAGCGCGCCTTGGGAGCCGCACCGATCCCCGCCATCACGTCGGCGACCTGTCGGTCGCTCAGGCCAAACTTTTGACCGAGCACGCGAACCTTCGCCAGGCTCAGCGCGTTCATGCCGCCGGAGGTCGCCAGGATCGCCCGCGCTTCCTCACGGAACGCGGCGAGCGCGTCCGGCGGTCGGTCCGACGGTTTCTCCGGAAGCCTGGAGGTCATGCGGGAATCCTCGGCCAGAACGGTCCGGGGTCAAGATCGGCCGGCGCGCCGCGGGATCGGTTTTCGCCTCTTCACAGCATAACGCCGGGGACGCTCAACGTGCGAGGTCCTCTTCCAGCGTCTGAAACAACGGACGCAACCGCGACGGGCCCAGGTCGGGGTGAAGGATTCGAAACTGCCGAAAAGCCTGAGCGGCCTGGGCGCGATCCAATCGAGCGAGTGTTTCCATCTGCTGATACTTCGCCTCGAACCAACTGTCTGATCCGGAAGGGAGCCCGTTGACCAGGACCTGCCAGCAGTCGAGCGCCCGGTCGAAATGTCCGGCCTGGACGTGGGCCAGCCCGGCGCGTCGGAGGTAGTTCGCGTCTCGGGGATACGCCTTCAAGATCGCGTCGTAACGCTCGGCGGCCTCCTCGAATCGCCCGAGTTCGAACGCGTAAGAGGCCAGGCGCGACGCGGCGATCAGGGCGTTGCGGTTGGATTTGAGAACGTCGGCCGAATGGCCCAGGGCGTCGGAGAGCCGCTGATAGGCGTTGTGCGCTTCGAGCAGCCGAGCAGGGCGGCGGTCGGGATCGGTCTGGCTCAGGGCCGTGTCGGCCATCTTCGCCAGCACGATCAAGGCGGCCTGCTCCGCGTTCGAGCCCGTCTGATGCTGGCTCAGCCAGACGGCCTGCGCGCGGGCTTCGGCCGTGTCACCGGTGGTTTGGGCGAGCTGGAGCCTCGCCTGGTGGTAGGCGATCACCGCTCGGTCGGCTTCCGGAATCGAACCGACGAGGGACTCGGCGCTCGCGAGGCGTTCGCGGGCCTGGGCGGCGTTGGGCGGGTCCGCCAGGAGCGCGAGATCGACCTCGGCCAGCAGGGCCTCCAGCGATCTCGACGGGGTTTTGGAAGCCTCCGGACTCTTGCGATAAAGCGCGATGGCCCGTTCGAGCCGGGAGGCCTCGACCGTCCCGTCCTGCCCGGCCGCTCGTTGCGTGCGCCACTGTTGCTGATGATGGCGGATGGCGGCGAGGCAAAGCGCGGGGTAGTTCGCGTCGGTTGGCTTGTGGCTCTCGACGGCGTCCACGGTGATCGCGCCGCCCTGGAGCTTGAGCACTTCGAGCTCGACGTTTCGCGCGTTGGGATGGCCGGGAAAGTCTCGAGCGAACGCCTGGAACGCTTCGATCGCTGTGGCCGAGCGGGACGGGTCGGCCGAGGCGGCTCGTTGCAGCGCGACGGCGTTCATCCAGGCGGCATCCGGAGCCTCGTCCGATTTCTGAACACGCAGTTCGATCGCGGCGCGGGCGAATTCATCGGCGGCTCGGGCGAATTCGTCCGATTGATAGAGGCTCCAGCCGAGCAGGTAACGACAGTGCGCGGCGAGCTCGGGGGATCGTCGAACATCGGTCGCGTTCAACGCGGATTCGAAGCCCTTCGCGGCGGCCTGAGAGTCGCCTTTGCTCCGGGATTTTCGGGCGGCGTCGAACAGGTTCTCGGCGGCGAGCCAGCGGGTCACGAGGTCATCCTGGCCCGCGGCGGTGATGCCGTAGCGCGACGCCAGCAGGCGGACCCGGTCGTACTTCTTCATCCGCACGAGGCCGCGAAGGCCCTGCATTCCCAGGTTCGTCAGGGCGGGATCGGCCTTGCGATCGCCGAGGTCGAAACCCACGCGGACCAGCAGGGCGCAGAGGGCTTCCTGTCCGTTCGAGTTCGTCGCGCCGATCGAGGTTCCCAGGCGTTCGACGAGTTCGTTGATTTTGGACGTCTGGCCGGACTGGAGGAGCGACCAGGCCTGCCAGAAGTCGACCATGTCTCGCACGTCGGCGCTGGTTGCCGGATCGGCGAGCAATTGGAACCACGTTTGCCCGGTCGTTTCGTCGCGAGCGGCCCTGGCGGAGAGGGCCGCCCCCAGCGCCGCCCTGGCCATGCCGGGCGTGGCCAGCATCTCGGCCCGCGCCTGGTCCGCTTTCTCGACGCCGAGCAATTTGCGAAACCCCTCTTGCGCGTGCTGGAAGCGCGGCTTGCCCTGTTCGGGCGGCGAGAGAAGACCCAGGTAGAAATTCGACCAGGCGTCGGAGTAGAGGGCACGGCCCGCCACCTCCTCCAGGCGGTCGACGGCCTGCTCCTTCCGGCTCTTGACCGGCCCGTCGGGCAGCGAATCGATCACGTCGCGTTGCAGGTTCAGCTCGTTCAGCAGCGCCGACTGAAGCCGGCCGTACTCGGGGGTGATCCGATCGAAGATCGCCTTCGAGGCATCACGAGAAGCGGAGTCGGCCGGGTCGTTGATCCACTTGACGATCAATCCCTCCGCGCGGTTGTAGTCGCCTTGAAGCCGCATGATTTCCAGCGCCGTGGTTCGGGCGCTGGGATGCGACTTGAGCAAGCCATCGATCCGACGGTTCAGATCGGCCACCGTCTCGGGATCGGTGATCGAGAGAAGCTGACTGGCGTACAGATCGGCGAGCGTCTTGGCGGCCGCCGAGCCTCGATCATCGGGATGTTCCGCGACCTGCTGTTCCAGGAAGAGAATGCGCAGGTCGGTCAGCCCGAGGTTTTCGAGGTAGGCTTCGACCTTCTCCTGCTCCTCCACTGGCCGATCCGCCTGTCGGGCGTCCAGGCGCGACGTGACGACCAGGATCGTCCCGAGCACGATCGACGCGACGGCGGTGCGGTTTCCGCCGGATCTAGTCGCCCGACGAGTCCGGAATGTACGAGACCGCCAGGAAGCCAGCGTCCTGGCAAGCCTGAATGGCGGCAGCCGCCATGGCGAACGGCACATCGTCTCTGACCCTCACGAAGGCCCCATCGGCCGGATTCATCTGTCGAAGGACGCGCGTCAATTCTTCGGTGGTCGCGATCTCCCGGCCGCCGAGCTTGAAAACGTGACCAGCGCCGCCCGGCACGATCTCGACGATGACCGGCTCCAGCGCGGACCGTGCCTTGCCGGTAGATCGGGTCTGAATGGCCGACTCGATCTGACGCTCGGTCCTGTGAAAACCCACGTTCAACAAGAAGAAGATCAGGAGCAGGAAGATCACGTCGATCATGCTGGTCATCGCCAGCTCGATCCGATTTCCCCGCTCAAGCCTCCGACTGGAGAGCTTCATCCCGATGTCCTCGTCCGATCCGTTCGAAGCGTTCGGTTCGACTCAGCCCGATCCCGGAACCTCGACCGCGATCCTCGTGCGTGAAATGCCCGCTCGTTTGAGCCGCGTCATGACGCGATTGACCAGCGTGCTGTCGGATCGGCGATCGACGCGAAGAACCACCTCGACCAGTTCCGGATGGCCCTGTTTCGCCACGATCTGGCGGGTCAACAGCCCGTCTAGTCCAGGAAGATCGACGACCCCGCCCGAGACGATCAGGCGATCATCATGTGTAATGTTCAGCGTGATCGTCGTCGGCTCCTGGTCGAGGATGCCGGCCAGTTGGGGCAATTGCAGCTCGAGCCGTTCCAGCTCCGATTGCTGCGAAACCGTCATGAAAAAGATGATGAGCTGAAAAACCACGTCGATCATCGGGGTCATGTCCATTCCGACCCCCAGCGGTCTTCGCCTCTTGCTGAGCCTCACGGCCGGCCCTCCCTCTATTTTTGCCGGCCGAGCGGCAGCATGATCTGCTCGACCCGCTTACCGGCCTCGGCGACCAGAGTGTCGATCCGGGTGCGGAAGAGGCTCAGGGCCACGAGGGTCGGAATGGCCACCATGAGACCTTCCAGGGTCGTCACGAGGGCCTTGCTGATGGCGTCGGCCAGGTCGGCGGGCTTGGCCATGCCGCCCGTCGAGGCGATGGCGTTGAACGCCTCGATCATGCCCTGAACGGTTCCGAGCAGCCCGAGCATCGGGGCGATCGCGCCGATGACGCTGAGGATTTCGGTTTGGCGATAGAGCCGGGCGGTTTGTTCCTCGCCTTCCTCCTCGACCGCCGCTCGGTACTCGGCGAAACCGAACTCGGAGTTCCGGTACCGCTGCAAACCGGCCCTCACGACGTCGGTGAGGAGAGACGGGGGCTGATGGTCGTGGCAGAACTCGATGGCCTCGTCGATCTCCTTTTCCTTGATGAGTCGTTCGAGCTGGTTGGCCGCGGCTTGCGGCATGAGCCGTTCTTTCCGGATCGTCATGCCGTGGTAGATGATCGCCGAGAGCGAAACGACCGACAGGAGGATGATCAGAAACCCAATGAAGCCGCCCGCGCGGATCGTTTGCCAGGCGGTGCGTTCGCCCGATGTGACCGGGGCCGGGGAGCCTGTGGCAGGATTCGCGGCGGGATTCGCGTCGCCGGCTGCTGGCGGAGCAGGGGGGGCCTGGGCAAGGGCGTACGAGGCCAGTCTTTGGCTCCCGAGGAATAGAAGCAGGCTCAGTCCGATCGCCAGAGCCCACGGTCGTGGCGTCCCCGACATCACGCGTCGTCTCCTTGCCGGTTCGAAGGTGTTGGTCAACGTGACGGATGGCCCGAGTTCTCGGGCCCGACTCGTTTCTCGCTCTGGCCGCCCAGTTCGGATTGCAACCGGGCGGCGAAGGTGGTGGCGGCGTATCGTGTCAAGAGCTCCGATCGAAGCGTTGTCGCGGCCGGATCGTCCTTCGCCTCCAGGGCCTTCTGGGCCTGGTACAGCCCGGCGGCGGCGAGTTCGGGATGCGATTGGCCATAGAGCGCGGGCAGATGCAGGAGTTCCAGCACTCCTTCCCGCATCCGGGTTTCGTCGGCGGACGCCGCACCCGCCAGGCCCAGCCAGTAATGGGCGAGCGGCTTGTTGACGAACGCGGCCTGCTTCGCCTCGCGCTTCAACGAGGCCACCGAGGCGCCTGGCTGGCCATCGAGCATCTCTCGCTGGGCGGCGGCGATCTGGAGCAGCTCTCGAATCGCCCGGGTGTCCGACTTGACCTGGCCCAGGAGCCGGTCGGCCGCAACGGAATCACCGGCCGTCATCGCGAGGGTGCCCGCGTAGAGCCACAAGCCGGGAGGCACGGGCGGCTTCAGGCCCTCCAGGGTCTTGACCACGCCCGGAAGGGCGGCTTTCGCGGCGTCGCGATCGAACCAGATTGGCAAAAGATCGGGCGACAGCCCCGTGGTGGGATCAAATGCGAGCTTGCGCTCGCCTGGCACACCCGTCGCGGCTCGAGGCGAGGCCCTCAGAATCTCTTGCGCGAGAAGGTAGGGCTCGAGGGCCGACTCACGGCGTCCTTCCGCCAGGCGTCCCCACATCAAGGCCTGAACGACCATGTACGCGGTCGGAGACCGGCGCGCCGCGAATTGAGGAAAAACGGCCTCCGACGGTTCGACCAGATCCCGATAGTCGCCGTCGTTCAGCCGTCTTCGAATGCGAAAGAGCGGATCGCCGAGTTGTTTGAGCGTCGCGTTGAAGCGAGCCTGGTCGACGGCCACGCGGCCCGACTCGATCTCGTCCCACCCGAGGACCTGGGGCGGATTGCCCGAGAGTCGCACGCCGTCCGGATCGAAGCTCACCACCGTCTTCCCCGTGATGACCTGCGTGTTGCGAAGGACGATCCGGTCGTCGGCCGACGAGGCGCGTGCCGCCAACGCAAGCAAGACACCCAGGACCGCCACGTTCCACGTTGGCCCCTCGCCTCGAGTCTTCGTCTTAGTGATCGACATGGCGATATTTCCCTCCCGACTGCTCGGCGATCTGCCTCAAGAGGTACTCGGCGCTGCGATCGACGAACGAGATCGTGTGGATCACCACCTTCCGCTTGCCGTTGTTCAACAGGGCGACCTGCTGCGGAACATCGACCGGGAAGAGACCGTCGGTCATGAAGAAGATCGTATCGGGCCTCGGATTCATCAGGAACGCGATCTGGAACGCGGGGATCGGGTTGGTTCCCCCTTGCGCGAAGATCGAGCGAACCCAACGTGCGGCCTTGGCGGCCTGGGGCCGGCCGCTCAGCCAACGATTGCCTGGAATGGGCGTCGCCACATCATCGAAAAAGATGACGAAGAATTTGGCCCCCCCTTGCAGGTCGCCGAGCGTCTTCAGGATCTCGGCCTTGACGAACTCGAGCTTGGGGCCGGTCATGCTGGCCGATCGGTCGGCGATGATCAGAAACCGACTCCCGCTTCCCTCGATCCCCATGAACCGCATCGTGCCCGATCCACCGCCACCGGCGGGTCGAAGATCGAGTCCGTCACCGCCCGCTCCCGACGCGCCTCCGCTCGGCACCAGGGTCGGCATCATCGCGTCGGCCTCGGCCAGGTCGGTCGACATCGCGATCTCGACGGGCGGGCTCAGCTCGTCCGAGGTCGCCGCCTCGGCGATTGGCGCCGATTCCAGGCTTCCTTCCTCGGTCTCGGTCAGCGACTCTCCCGGCAATTCGGCGATACCGACCTCGGTTCCTCGCCCCTCGCTTCGTGGTGTGTGCGAGATCAGGACGGCCAGGACAACGAACAGTCCGACATGAAAGAGGATCGCGATCAGCAGCGAGATTCCCTTCTCGATGCGCTGCCGGCGTCGCCGCTCGTGATCGTCCTCCGAGCCGGAACCGGGCCTCGAGGCGTCGGGAAAGTCGATCTCACCCTCGCAGTGCGGACAGAGGCCCTTCAGTCCAAGCAGTTGGGGGGGAACCTCGATGGGTTGCGCGCAGTGTGGACAGGTCCAGTTCATCATCATCCCCCACGTCGGAAGATCCAGCCCGTCGAGCGAGGCCACCCGCCACTCGGACACCGTCAGGGATCGTGACGCAAGGGAGGCGGCCTCGATCCGGAAGACGTCTCCGCCGGCTTCGAAAGGCGACCCGGTTCGAACGGCCGACGTGTCCCTCGATCGCGCGGAGTCCTCCCCGCACTCACCGAACCCCGCCGAGGCGCCGGTTCCTGTCCGCTCGCGCGGGCCCTCCTTACCAGAAGACACCGAATGAATTCCCCAGGCAACCCCGGAATTGGTTTTCCCCTGGAGTCCGTTCGCGTCACTCGCCGCCCTCGACGCGAACGAACAGATGCGCCATCGCCGGCTCGCCTCTCGCGTTCCTGCGCTCAACGCGCACCAAGTAATCTCCGGGCTTCGCGAAGGCATGCGTCGTCACGGCGAATCCCATCGGGTCATGGATGTTCGCGTTGCCGTCGGAGCGGACCGTCACCGGCGGGGTGCCATCGCCAAAGTTCCAGGTTTCTTCACCGTCGGTCGTGCGGAACGTGCGGACCTTGAAGGTCAGCGGTTGACCCGGCTTGATTCCCAGGGTGGGGGCGAAGGCCGCCTGGATCGAGGGGGCCACGTGGTCGAGATGCGACGGATCGAGCACCTCCACGACCGCGAAGTCGTAATCGACGTTTCCCCGCTCGTCGGTCACCTTCACGACCTCGCTGTAGTGGCCTGGCCGTTGGTAGGTTCGGTCGACCGTCGCCCCGCGCGCGGTGGAACCGTCGGAAAACGTCCATTCGAAGGAGGCGATCATCCCCGAGCGGCTCCACGATCGCGAGGCGTCGAGCGTCACCGGCATTCCGACCTCGGCCAGCCGGTGCGGGCGGGCGACGGCCATCACCTCGGGCTCGTACTGGTGGATGTACGATTGCCAGAGGAACGCATAGCCTTCCTGCGTTCCCCAGCCGCCCGAGGGCTGCCGGCTGACGATCTCGAAGTGCAGGTGCGACCAGCCTCCGCTGCCTCCTTCCTTGCCGAGCCGACCAATCGTCTGCCCCTTCTTGACCAACGCGCCGGGCTTGATGGCCTCATCGATCGAGAACAGGTGGCTGTAACGGTAGTACCAGCCACGGTCATCGAGCACGTAGACGACGTCGTACCGGGGACGGACGGGGGTGTCCTCGAAACCGGGCAAGGTCGCCTTGGCCGACGACACGACCTGCCCGTCGGTCGCCGCGACGACCTCGATCAATCCCTCGGCCCCGCCGATGTCGAGGCCGCTGTGGTAGTAGATCTTCTTATTTGACGGAACCTCGCCCCCGTCGACGAACACCGGTTCGTTCGCCATCTGCGTGCCGCTGGCGAACCAGCGTTGCTTCACCGGATAAACGAACGTCGATGGCTCAACCCACGGGGAGCCCTTGGGCCAGAGCCGCAACCGGGCCGCCTTCTTCAAGGCCCAGTGATCCTCGGTCGTGTTGCTGAGGTAGCCCTTCGTGATCGGGCAATCGATCTGGACCTGTCCCACCGTGACCGGCAGGTGGTAGTTGGCCGACACCAGCCAGACCCGTTCGCCGTCCACGTCGACCTGGACCCGCCCCTCGCGAACCGCCGCGCGAAAGGGGTCGCGCGTCTCGACGAGTTCGACCAGCTTGACCTCGACGCTCTTGCCGTTGGGCAGCTCGACCTTCCGCGACTCGCCAACGTCGAGATCGACCGCGCGGAGGATCGGCGTGCGTGTCGGCTCGGTCGGACCGGCCAACGGCAGGGCGAGGGCGATGAAGAGCCACGCGTTCATGGCGGATTCTCCTGTCTGGTGCAGGGGGTGCGATCCAAGGGCGGGCGACGTTTCGGCCGGAGGACGGATCGACGATCCGCAGGCCCAGTCGCCCGACCCGGACGTTGTCCGTCGGCGACGCGGCGCGGCGTTTCGTGGTGAATCGGCCTGGCAGGCTCCGTAACCCGGCGTCTTTGGTGCCGGACCCATCCTACTCCGAGGATTCGCCGCCGCAATCATCCACCCGTCGGAATGGATTCTCAAAAACGTTCTTTGGGAGCCACGCTCGCTCACTCCGCGAGGGTCCGGTCCCCGTTTTGCAGGTTTATTACGCGAGGCTCGCGACCGCTGGGCGGAGCCGTCGAGCGAAACCGCCCATGAGAGAGTTGCTTGGGAATCCGCCGATAATTCCAGCAACGAAGCCGATTCTGCTCGGGAGGGCCAAGACGATGACGATTCGCGGCGGGTTGGTTGTGGTCGGGCTGCTCGCGTTCACGGCGAGCCCGGCGCGGGCTCAGATGTCGATGTCGGGCGGCGGCCGGTCGCTCGGGGGTTATGGGGCCTCGACCATCGGCTCCTATTACTCCTCGGGCGGCGGCGGAGGTTACATCCCGTACATGGGGAACGGGAGCGGCTTCGTTCCCTATCGGAGCGTCCAGGGAGGCGGGATGGGCATGCCGCCCATTCGGCGTCAGCTCCCTCAGAGTTCCATCGGCGGCCAGTTGATGGCGGAGACGCCCATCGGCGGGGCCTCGCTCTCGGCGATGGGCGGGGGCCGTCTCGGTGGGACGGAGATGGGCCCTCGCCTGCCACGAGGGCTCGGCCTCCCGTTCGGCTACGAGGGAGGCATCGGCATGGGGATGACGCCGGTCGGCGGTCGAGGCCGCACGGGTTCCGGCCCGGGGCCTGGTTTCGGCTATCCCTTCCGAGTGCCCGCTCCGCTCTCCGGCTCTTCCTCGATGGGGATGCCCTAGGCGACTCGGCTCACTGCGACTTCGGCTCGGGCTCCTCCCGTCGCTCGAACGGCCCCCCCGAGGCCGGCGGCGGCGGGGGTGATGTGGTCTCGGGATTGTTGACGGCCGGCGGATTTGGAGCGGGCGGATGCTCGTTGAGCTGCACGCCGACGGCCCGCTCGAGTGAGGCAAGCGATTTCCCAAGGTCCGATTCGACCTGAGCGATCTGAAGCTCGATCTGGAGGACCTCCCGCCAGGCGGTAATCAGCGTGATGTAATCGGCCGTCCCCCCCTGGTAGTCGGTCGCGGTGAGCTCGAGGGCCTCCTTCGCCTTGGGCAAGATGCTCTCTCGGAACAGGCCGAGGATGTTCTGCTGGGACCTCGCCTGCGTGAGCAGGTCTTTCACCTCGCGATACGTGTTGTCACGCTCGGCGTCGTAGAGCTTGGCGTCGGCAATCGCCCGTGCCTCGGCCTCGCACACGCCGGCCGCGAGCTTCTTCTGGTAGACCGGAAGATTGAAGCCGACGAAGAACCCGACGTTCGGCATCCCGCCCGCGGTCCGGGGCGTCATGGCGTTGGTCTTCTCCATGTCCATGTAGGAGAGCCCGACGGTCACGTTCGGGTAGTAGCGTTTCCTCGCGAGCTCGACGGCCCGCTCGTCTCTGGCGATGGCGGCAAGCCTTCCCTTGAGCTCTGGCCTGGCGGCGACGGCGAGGCGGTAGAGCCGCTCCACTTCGGTCGGAACGTTCGACAGCGGCATCGCGGGGAGCGTCCGCAAATCCGACTCGGGGCTCACGTGAAGCTCCTTCGCGAGGTCGGCCCGCGCCGCGGCGACGGATTGCCGGAC
>CAZRGV010000089.1:15773-16045 GCA_964599655.1 uncultured Isosphaeraceae bacterium
AGCTCGCGGTCGATGTCCGTGACCACGACCTCGGCCCGGAGTACGTCCTGGAGCGGGCTCCCGCCGGCGCGGTACCGCTCCTTCGCGGTCGCAACGAAGTCGGTCGCGAGCGTTCGGTTGTCCTCAAGGATTCGGACGGCCCGCTCGGCGAAGTAGAGGTCGTAGTAGGCCCGCTTCACGTTGGCGACCGTATCGAGCTGGGCCGCGCACAGTTCGGCGAGGGCGACCTTCACGTCTTCCTCGGCCGCCTCGCCGCGGAGCCGGAGCGTGCC
>CAZRGV010000089.1:16069-19169 GCA_964599655.1 uncultured Isosphaeraceae bacterium
GGGAACTGCTGGGCGATCATCACGTTGTAGGGGTTGTATCCCATCAACGAATACTGAGGGGCGACCGCCGGGATGGGATAGATGGTGTTCGAAACGGTCGGGTCATCGAGTGCCGTAACCTGCGGAATACGGGCCTTGAGGGCGAGTACGTTGTAACGCGCCGCCTGCACCATCCGATTCTCCGCCAGGGCACGCCGGATGAAGGCGTCAACCGGCTGAGGGCCGATCAGATCGGGAGGGATAGCGGGCGGGTCGAGGGCCGCGGCCATCGGTTCGTCGGGCGAGATCGAATCGGGAGGCCGGTGCGCCGCCTCGTGAACGGTCTGGGCGAGCTCAACGTATTCCGGCATCGGCCCGACCTGGGCACAACCCGCTCCGCCGAGCAAGAGCGCCGGAACGATTCTCCACGAGCGGCTGCCTCGCATGTCTTACTCCTTGTAACCCGGACGTCGCTCGTGGCAACCCCCTCGATATTGCGAAACCGGCCCAATCGTCAAAATCAAATCCACCCTTTGAATCGGCTCCATCCGACCATGGGCTTTGAAAATTCCAACCGTCTCCCGAATCGATCGCGGGCGTTTCAAGGCGCGGAGGGGCCCGCCTTGGGAAAACGATTTCGAGGGTCCAAACGTCACTTCGGCCTCCTCAGGACTCGAAACCCCGGTTGCCAAATTCGCCCGAGACGGATACGATTAGCTATTGACCACTTCCCGCCCTTGTGCCTTCGTGAGTGTTCGCCATGCCGAGTCTCCGGTTCCGACATCGTCGCCTGTGGGTCGCCCTTGTGGCGATCGCGGGTGTTGTTTCGATGTCGGACGGCGTCCGGGCCTCGGAACGACGCTGCGACGTTGGGCCTCGTCCTCCAAAGCGTTGCTGCGCATCGGTTGCGACCGTACCGAGTTGCTGCTGCTCGCCGCAGACACCGGCGTTGCCCCCCTCCAGCGATTCCAGCACGATCGCCCCGCCGTCGGCCCCCTCGGACCATCGACTGCGGGCCGACCTGGGTTGCGGATGCCGGCTCAACGCGCCAGCCAGCCCAACGGACACTCCGGAACGTCGCGCGGGGGACACGTCGGAAGGCTCCCCTGGCGAAGCCCAACTCATTTCTCAGAGCCAACTTGCGGTTCCTCAAACCGCCACTCGATTCTCGAACTCGCCGCGGGCGGATTTCTCGAGAATTCCAACCTACCTTCGCATCGCACGCTTGCGGTTCTGAACCTGTCGCCACTGGTCGCGTTTCGCGCTGCGCGAACGCGGCCGAGTCGCGCCGCGTTGGCGGCCAGGTTGTCGTAACCCCTTCTCCTGAACCGCGATCGACTCAACGTGTCCGGCCCGCTTCCCGCAAAACCGGCCACAAGCGAGGTGTGCGATGGCCTTGAGCCCGAACCCGGAATCCGTTCCCACCCTCCCGACGGCCCCACCGAACCTGAGCCGTTGGAAGAAGTTCCGCCTGGTCGTGAAGGTGGTGGAACTGCGCCTCCGTTTCGTCGCGTTGATGGCGGCGACCGGCCTGGTCTTCGGCTACTGGGACACGATCTGGAACTACTACGCGAAGTGGACCCGTCCCGAGTCGGAGCACGCGGCCGCCTCGTCAGGCATCGAGTTCTATTGCCCGATGCATCCGAACGTCGTCCGGGAGACGCCCGGAAGCTGCCCGATCTGCGGCATGCCGCTTTCCAAGCGGAAAAAGGGGGAAAAGGAGGTCTTGCCCGAAGGCGTTCTGGCCCGCGTTGAGCTTGCGCCGTTCCGGATCGCGCAGGCCGGCATCCAGACGGTCGACGTCAACTACGCCCCGCTGAAGGAAACGGTCCGCACGGTCGGCTACGTCGAGCATGACGAGCGGCGCCTCAAGCGAATCGACTCGAAGATCCCTGGCATGTCGCGGGTGGAAACGCTCTTCGTCAATTACAACGGCATGGAGGTTGAGCAAGGGCAGGTCCTCGCGGAGATCTACGCCCCCGAGCTTTACCAGGCCACCCGCGAACTGCTGATCAACCAGCGGCGCGCCACCGAACTCGCCAAGCGACCGGCCTCAACCAGCCGCAGCCTCCTGGGAAACCCGGACGAACTGATCCAACTTCCGATCGAGAAGCTAAAGCGGTGGGGGATCACGCCGTCGCAGATCGACGAGATTCTGCGAACCGGCCGGACGGATGTGAACGTGCCGATCACCTCGCCCATCAGCGGTCACGTCGTTGAGAAACACGTCGTCGAGGGGCAGTACGTCAAGGAAGGGGACCCGCTTTTCGTCGTGGCCGACCTGCACAAGGTCTGGGTCCAGGCCAAGGTGTACGAGCATCAGGTGGGACTGATCCGTGTCGGTCAGGAGGTCGAGGCGACCGTCGAGGCCTATCCCGGCCAGGTCTTCCAGGGAAAGGTCGACTTCATCTTCCCACACCTCGACCCGACGACCCGCACGATCACCGTGCGATACGACCTGGACAACCCCGGCCACAAGCTCCGCCCCGGTATGTTCGCCACGGTGACGCTCCAGGCCCCCGTGACCGACCTGCCCGCGTTCCACGACAAGATCGCCAGGGGCCCCGCCGCGGGCGGCAAGACCCGGCTGGCCCGTCGAACCGTCGAGGACCAGAAGTTCTGCCCAGTCACGAGCCTGAAGCTGGGCGCGATGGGCGACCCTGTGCCCGTCGACGTGAAAGGGGAGAAGGTCTGGACCTGCTGCGCGGCCTGCCCGCCCAAGCTGGAAAAGGCTCCGGAGAAGTATCTCGTCCGGCTCGACGCGCCGCCGCGCGATCAGGTACTGAGCGTCCCCGAGTCGGCCGTCATCGACACCGGCACGCGTAAGGTGGTTTACGTCGAGACCGAACCCGGCGTCTTCGAAGGGCGCGAGGTCGTGCTCGGCCCTCGGACGGGCGACCGCTATCCCGTGCTCGAGGGACTCCTTCCCGGCGAGACCGTGGCCACGGCCGGCGCGTTTCTGATCGATGCCGAGACACGCCTGAATCCCGCCGCCGGCGCGGCCTATTTCGGGGGGAATTCCTCGACGAAATCGGCCGAGACGACGAAACAGGCCTGGCGCGGCGCCGCGCACGCCGCCTTCGGCATGGGCGTGGCGTCGCAGGTGGCCACAGGGCGCCCA
>CAZRGV010000089.1:19179-26305 GCA_964599655.1 uncultured Isosphaeraceae bacterium
GTCGGAACCGAACCGGACCCTCGCCGTCATCGCTCGCGCCGCGCAGGCCGCCGGAGCCCGGCAGGCGCGGGGCGGTTCCTCTGCATTCTCGCGTCCTACAAACAAACATGATCGAACAATTGATTGAATGGTCGATTCGCAACCGGTTTCTGGTCATTCTGGCCGCCGCGGTGGTCGGTGTCGCCGGGGCCCGCGCGCTGATGACCATGCCGGTCGACGCCATTCCCGACCTCTCCGAGAACCAGGTGATCGTCTTCACCGACTGGATGGGCCGGAGCCCCCAGGAAATCGAGGACCAGATCACGTATCCCTTGTCGGTCAACCTTCAGGGCCTGGCCGGCGTGAAGGTCGTGCGGTCGTCGAGCGAATTCAACTTCTCGATGATCAACATCATCTTTGATGAGAAGACCGACTACTACTTCGCCCGGGAGCGCGTGCTCGAGCGGCTCTCGATCGCCTCGACGTTTCTCCCGCCCGGCGTGACGCCGTACATGGCGCCCGACGCCACGGCCCTCGGGCAGATCTTCTGGTACACCGTCGAGGGAGATGGAAAGAGCCTTGACGAGCTTCGGGCCATTCAGGACTGGTTTCTTCGTTACCAGCTCAACAGTGTTCCCGGCGTGGCCGAGGTGGCCAGCGTCGGCGGAGCGCCTCGCGAGTATCAGGTGGATCTCGACCCGAACAAGCTGCGGGCCTACCGGATCGGCCTGGGCGAGGTATACGAGGCGGTCGCCCGGTCGAACTCGGCCGTGGGTGGTCGCGTGATCCACAAGGGGAACGCCGAGTACCTGATTCGCTCGGTCGGCTGGATCCAGAGCCTGGACGACCTCCGCAAGACGGTGGTAACCCAACGAGACGGCGTCCCGATCTTCGTCGAGGATCTGGGCGCCGTGCAGATGGGTCCAGCCTTCCGCCGGAGTGTGCTCGAGAAGAACGGCAAGGAGGTCGTCGGCGGCGTGGTCCTGATGCGTTACGGCGAGAATCCACTGGACGTCACCCGACGGATCAAAAAGAAGATCACCGCGTTGCAGCCAGGGCTCGACGCGGAAGGCGTTCGCATCGTGCCGTTCTACGACCGAACGCCCCTGATTCACAAGGCGCTGGAGACCGTCAGCCACACCGTGAAGGAAGAGTTGATCATCTGCACGGTTGCCATCTTGCTGGTCATGGGCCACCTTGGCGGCGCGTTCGTCGTCTCGATTTCGCTGCCGCTGGCGATCCTCTTCAGCTTCTGGATGATGCGGATTTACGGCATCCCGTCGAACATCATGAGCCTCTCGGGCATCGCCATCAGTGTGGGCATTCTGGTCGATCAGGCGGTGGTGATGACCGAGAACGCGGCGCATCATCTCTCGCGGCGCTTTGGCCGCCAGCCCGTCCGAGGCAACGTGCTCGACACGATCATTCCGGCCTGCCGCACGGTGGGCCGCCCCATTTTCTTCTCGGTGCTGATCACGATTCTCTCGTTCCTGCCGGTCTTCGCCCTTTCCGGCATGGAAGGGAAGATGTTCCACCCGCTCGCGTGGACCAAGACATTCGCCCTGATCGGCGTGGCCATCTTCGCCGTGACGCTGGTCCCCGCCCTGATCCCGATCTTTCTCAGGGGGCGAATCAAGTCGGAAGACGAGAGCTGGCTGGTGCGCACGATGATCAGCATCTTCAAGCCGATGCTGTCCTGGCTGATGGACCGGCCCCGGCTCGTCTGCTGGCTCTTCGCCTGCATTCTCGGCTTCGGCGCTCTGTCCGCGAGCCGGCTGGGCCGCGAGTTCATGCCCCCCCTGGACGAGGGGGCGATTCTTGAAATGCCGACCAGCGTGCCAAGGATGTCGGTCACCCAGGTCACGCGAGATCTCAAAGTCCGGGATGCGGTGCTTCGCTCGTTCCCCGAGGTCCTGACCGTCGTGGGCAAAGCCGGACGCGCCGAAACATCGACCGACCCGGCCCCGCTCGACATGATCGAGACCGTCATCAACCTCCGCGATCGGGAACTCTGGCCCAAGCGAAAGATCCGGTTCGATGACGTTCTCTGGCAAACCCGAGCCGGGTTCGACGCTCTGGTCGAGAAGGGAATCCTGAAGACCCCCAGGTCGGCCGACGAGCGGGACGGCCTGCTCAACGATGCCGCCATGTCCGTGTCGACCGATGTGGACACGATCCTTCGCGAGATGTCGCGGCGACGGATCAACGAATTCCGCCCCGTTCTGGGACGCGCGTTGATTGAAGAGAGTCTGAATATGTTACTTGGTCGCGTGCCCAGGGCCGCCACGCGACGACCCCTCTCGAAGCGGGAACGGGAGGCGATCCTCGAGGAACTCGTCCCCAACTACGCCGACCGCCTGGCGCTCGAACCGCGGTACGACGACGTCAGCGCGCTGCTGAAGAATCTTTCGCGACGGTTGGTCGAGCGGGGCGTCCTCGAAAACCGCGGCGATCTCCTGGCTCCGCCGCCATCGCTTCGGGAGCGTGTCGAGAACGGTCTGGCCGAGATCCTCGGCGCCGACGCATCGACCTTCTTCGATCGCGTGACCGAGCATCTCGCCGAGGTTCACAACGAGAAACTCAAAGCTCATGTGAACACTCTGAACTGGGAGCTGTTCGACCTCGCCGTGGGTGATACCACCTGGGCCGCGCTTCGCGAGCTGATTTCGCTGGGGGGAGATCGAACGCTCAAGGGCAAGGATGCCACCAACGAGGAACTTCAGGCGATCCGAGCCGCGCTCGAGAAGCCGTTCTATGACCGGCTTCTCCTCTGGCGAAAAACCAAGAACGACCTCATCGAGGAGATGGGAACCGCCTTGCAAGTTCCCGGCTGGGGCAACATCTTCACGCAGCCGATCATCAACCGGATCGACATGCTGGCCACAGGCATTCGCACGCCGATCGGCGTCAAGATTTTTGGCGACGACCTCGACAAGATCCAGCGCGTTTCGCAGCAGGTCGCCGAGGTGCTTCGCGGGGTCCAAGGGGCCTCGGGCGTCGTGCCGGATCAGATCGTCGGCAAGGGATACGTGGAAATTCACATCGATCGCGAAAAGGCCGCCCGTTACGGCTTGCAGGTCGCCGACATCCAGGACGTCGTCGAGGTTGCAATGGGCGGCAAGCCGATTACGATGACCGTCGAGGGCCGGGAACGATTCCCCGTCCGTGTCCGTTACGCCCGCGACTACCGGATCGACGAGGAAACCCTCCGCCAGACGCTCGTGACGGTGAAAGGGTCCCTCGCGTCGATGGCCGACGGCCAGTCGGGGAGTCATGCGGGGATGACCATTCCGGACAGCGAACCGCCTCAGATTCCGCTCGCGCAGGTGGCCGACATCAAGGTGGTTGAAGGCCCGTCGATGATCAAGAGCGAGAACGGCCTTCTGCGGTCTTATGTTCAGTTGAGCGTCAATGGACGTGACCTCGTCGGGTTCGTCGAGGAGGCAAGCCGGATCGTCGCCGAGAAGGTCGCGCTGCCGCCGGGCATGTACATCGAGTGGGCCGGCCAGTTCGAGCACCAGGTCCGGGCCCGGAAGACCCTCCAGGTCGTCTTCCCCGCGGTCATCATCGTTATCATTCTCATCCTTTATATGACTTACAAGAGCTGGATCGACGCGTTTCTGATGATGACCAGCGTCTTAGGCGCGCTGGCGGGCGGGGCGATCTTCCAGTGGATTTTTGGCTTCAACTTCAGTGTGGCGGTCTGGGTCGGCTACATCGCGTGTTTCGGCATGGCGACCGAGACCGGGATCGTCATGCTGGTCTATTTGCGAGAGGCCATCGCCGAGCGTGGCGGGCTGGAGCGAATCCGCTCCGTCGCCGAGCTGCGCGAGGCCATCCTCGACGGCGCGATCCACCGGCTCCGTCCCAAGCTGCTCACCGAGGGGACGACGATTATCGGTGTCGCTCCGATGCTCTGGGCGACCGGCGTCGGGGCCGAGGTCGTGCGGCCGATGGCCGCTCCGGTGCTCGGCGGCCTGTTGATCGCGGACGAAGTGATCGACGTTTTCTTGCCCGTGCTCTACTTCACCGTCCAGACCTGGCGATGGCGTCGCGTGCACGGGCTCGGATTTTTCGATCGACGGACCTCGCTGGACGAGCCAGCTCCTGAGCCGGCATTCACGTCCTGATCCCCGATTCGGCGAGGAGCGGGATCACGCCGAGGGCGAGCTCTCGCCGGCTCCGACGATCGCCAGCACGTCCTCGATCCTGTCGATCAGATGCGTGTGCGGAAACCGTTCGAGCTCTTCCCTCGTGTGCGTGCCCCAGGTCACGCCGATGACCGCCCGGCAACCGGCATTGGTTCCTTCCTCGAGGTCCGCCGGGGCGTCGCCCACCTTTGCGACCGAACCCGCGTCGGTCACACCGAGCTGGCCCATCAGGCGTTGGATCATGTCGGGATGGGGCCGGCCTCGCGGCACCTCGTCGCTGGTCACGCTGGCGTCGATCAGGCCGTCGCGGACCCAGCCGAGCCGGTCGAGGATCGCCTGGGCGATGTCTCTGGAAAAGCCGGTATCGAGGCCAACCTTGATGCCGGCCCGCTTCAGCGCGCGGAACACCTGGCTCGCGCCGGGAACCTCGCGGACCTCCGGACGGTTTCGATAAAACGCGAGCATCCGCGCCACGAAGTCGGCATGAATCTCGTCGATCCGGTCGTTCAACGAGGCCGCCCGCGGGGACTCTTTCACGAGCCAGCGAATCGCTTCGGGCTTGGGCAGGCCCATCACGCGGTTGACGGCTTCGGGATCGAGCGTCAAACCGGCCGCCGACAGGGCCTCGCGAATGCAGCCATTCACGGCTCCGGGGTCCTCGACGGTCGTGCCCGCCATGTCGAAGACGACAAGCTGGATTGTCACGATTCCTCCTCACCCAAAGCGTCTCGGACCACCTGTTCGGCCAGTCCGAAGGAAAGCGTCATGCCGGCCCCGCCGACCGCCGTGACGGCCGTTGCGCCGGGCGCGGGGCGCAGGACCACGAAGGATTCGGTCGGGTGCTTGAGATAGGTTCCATGCCATCGCGAGGCGATCCGCAATTCGGGCACGTCGAGAAACCGGCCCAAATAACGAAGAATCTGTTCATCAATCTCACTCTTGTCGAACGGATCGATCGCCTCGCCATACTCGTGAGAATCACCGATGACCACCTCGCCGCGCCCGTTCTGCGAGGCCATGACATGGATGCCGAAGCGGTCGAATTCAGGGGTTTCTTCGGCGACGCGCTGCTTCAGGGCTGGCAGGCTCGGGCAGTCGGCGAACGATCGGTAGTGCCGCAGGGTCAGCCCGCCGGCGAGCATCGGTCCGATTCGCCGGCCCCCGGCGAGCGGTTCCGAACGCATCATCTGGAGCTTGCAGCGCACCGCGCCCGTCGCGCCCAGGGCATCGGAGAAGAGGGTTTGGAGATCATCTCCCGAGCAAAGGAAGAGTTGTTTGGCATACCACCCGCGGCCGTTCGCCAGAACCCACGGCTGATGGAATCCGACGACCGTCTGTCCGAACTCGAAGCGAACGCCGTACTCCGTCTCCAGCCATCCTGGCAGGTTCGCGACGACCTCTCGGGGATCGACGCAGGTCTCGCTCGGGCTCCAGAGGCCGGCGATCAGTCCCTTGTCTTTGACCATCGGGGCGCGTTCGAGCACCTGGCGAGGCGAGAGCAACCGGCACTCGTAACCGGCATCCGGGGCCATCGCGGCGAACTCACGGAGAACCTGCGCCTCGTCCTCGCGGTAGGCCAGATGCAGCGAGCCGACGGGATCGTGCCAGAGCCCGCTGGATCGAAGCACGTCGCGCCAGATCTCCATGCTTCGCGAGGCCATCCGATGGATCGCGCCGGCAGGCTGGCCGATCGGCCAGAGCATGCCGAAGTTGCGGACCGACGCCCCTTGCGCCCTGGGGCCCCGCTCGAAGACGAGGACCTTCCGGCCTCGACGGGCCAGGTGATACGCATGCGCCAGGCCAAGAATCCCCGCGCCGACCACAGCGTCATCGAACCGTTCGGTCACGGGTTCCGTCCTCGCAGGGCCGCCTGAAGTTTCGTCCGATAGTGCTCGAGACCCGGAACCACCCAGCCGGGAATTTTCGCCGCGTCGTCCCAGCGCCGCAGGCGGACGGCCGCGTCCCAATGCGGGTTGGCCTCGAACGCGGCCACCTCCTCGGGACGAAACGGCCCGCCCTGAAGCTCGAGGCTTTTCCGTGACGCCGGAGAGAGCCCCTCCTGATACGAGGGTTCCACGGCGCAAAGGTAACGCTTGGCCGCGACGTGAAGCCGGATCGGCTCGGTCACCTCGGGACCGAAGTGCGATCCGAGCCACTGATGCCCCGCGACCTCATGCCGGCCGTCGATGCCTTGATCGGCGATCGTTTCGTCGAGCCCGTGAACGAGATGGCCGACATCGTGCAACAGGGCCGCGACAACGAGGGCGTCGGACGCGTTCTCTGACTCCGCCAGGCGCGCCGCCTGCAGGGCGTGCTCGACTTGCGAGACGGCCTCTCCAAAGTACGCGGCTTCTCCGCGGGTCAGGAACAGGGCTTCAATTTCATCGATGATGTTCATTAAAGAGTCTCAGTCAATGTGATGGCGTCCTCGATCGCCGCTGGCATCGTCCGGCGCTGCTCGAACAGGAAGCCTGCCGCGACGGCCGCCGAGATCCAGGCGATGGCCGCCAGCACCACAAACACCCCTTTCCAGCCGAACGAGCCGGCCACGCGAGCCACGCCGACGCCGGCCGCCACGCCTCCCAGATAGCCGAATCCGTCGATCAGGCCCGAAGCCGTCGCGCTGCCTTGCTTGCCGCCGAAGTCGAGCGAGACCGCTCCGGCCAGATAGGAGTAGGGCCCGATCAGCAGGAAACCCACTGCCGAAACAAGGGCCACCGGCCAGAATCGAGAGCCTCCCAGATCCACCAACCCGAGCACGACCAGCAGGCCCCCGGCCAGAAGCAGCCCGAGGAAGATGATCAGCGCGCGACCGCCCCGACCAAGTCGATCGCCCACGAATCCGGCCAGGATGACCGAGATCCCTCCCAGCAAGGGAAACAATGCGCTGGCGTCGGCCGCCTCGGCAACGCTCAATCCGATCCCTTGTACAAAATAGGTATTTGTCCAGTTGTTGAACGCCTCGCGAAGCAACGTCAAACCCATCGAGAGGAGGC
>CAZRGV010000090.1:0-5591 GCA_964599655.1 uncultured Isosphaeraceae bacterium
TCGAGTCGGTGCTGGAGCCCGTTTCGAGCCGGCCCGTGGAACGGCTCGCCGCCGTGCCGACCGTGCCGGACGAGCGAGAGCCGTCGCGATCGAGCCGAGCCGGGGGGCCGCCATCGACCGCGCCTCCGAGCGGCCGAACTCTGGCGGGTCGGCCCAGGATGCCGCTGGTCCGGCCCTGGAAGGACGGCTCCACCGACGGCCTGCCCCCAGTGAGCTTCCCCGACGCCTACTATGGCCCCGATTCCTTGCCACGACCGAGCGCGCCGCCGGAAGTGGTTGAGGCCATGCGGCAACGCCAGGGCTTCCACCTCCGACGGCCCCGGCTCCTCCAGCGGTGGCGCGACTGGCGGAACCAGTCGCACGCCATCGAGGACGAGGTCGGCGACGTGATGCAGACGGGCCTGATGAGCGACGAGCGGGGCTCAATCCGCGTGGAACCGGACAACATCACGCAAGGGCGGTAGCTCAGCAATGGCGTCGCGGCGGACCGCCTCGGCGAACCGACGAAGCGCCAGCTCGAGATGCTCGGCGACCTCGGGATACTGGGCCGCCACGTCGTTCTGGTCCCAGCGGTCCTCGGGCTTGCGGTACAGCTCGACCGATCGCGGCGGGTCGTCCGGGTCGGCCTCGATCGGCAGGACGAGATGCCACTGGTGGGTCCGGATCGCGAACTCCTCAACGTCCATGCCCAGGCAGGCGTACTCGCGGACCTTCGTCAAATCGCCCCGGATCAGGGGCAAAAGGTCGTGACCGTGGGCCGTCTCGCTCGGCGGCAAACCAAGCGCCGAGAGGACCGTCGGCAGCAGGTCGACGGTCTGCACCAGCGCCTGATGCCGCGTGCCGCCGAATTCACCTCGTGGCATGCGAACAATCAAAGGTGTGTGGATCAGTTCCTCGTACAGCCAGGGCCGGAAGCGCCGGACGTAGCCGTGCTCGCCGAGCGGCTCCCCCTGGTCGGCGGTGAAGACGATCACGGTGTCGTCGAGCCGGCCCAGGCGCCTCAGGGCGTCGAACAGCCGGCCGAGCCAGGCATCGAGCAGGCTGACCGTGCCGGCGTAGGTGCGCCGCAGGCGAAGCAGCTCGGCCTCGTCGATCACGTCGCCGACGGCGCCGGCCGGCACGTCGATCAGGACCGGTACGTCCTCCAGGCTCAGCGCGTCGCCGTCTTCCTCTTCGAGCAGGTCCCCCTCCTCGCCAACCTCGAACTCGTCGGGCTCGGCCGCGGCGTACTGGTCGCGGTACGGCTCGGGCGGGTCCCACGGCCCGTGCGGGCTGAACAGGTCGAGCCAGAGCAGGAACGGCTCGGGCGTCGAACCCTGCCGGTCGAGCCAGTCGATGGCCGCCCGCACGGTGCGGGCAACGCCGGTGTTCTCCTCAACGGTTGCCTGAAGCCCTTGCCGGTTACGGAGATACTGCTCCCATCGGGTTTTCCACAGGTCGAAGTCGGGATCGTCCTCGGGCGGCAGGCGGAGCCCCGGCTCGTCCTTGAGCGAGATGCCGGCGGCCCTCGGGTCGTCGGGCCTGAGGAACGGGTCGTAGCCGGAGCCTCGAATCCAGACAACCTCGTCGAACCCACGGCCGAAGCCGTTGCCAGCCTCGCGGAGGAACGGGACGTCGGAGATCAGGGCGGTCCGAACCCCTTGATTCCAGAGCAGATCGGGCAGAATCGGCTCCTCGGCGCGGAGCGGGGTCCAGCCCTGGTCGGGGTCCGGGAAGCCGTAACGGCCGGTCCACCAGCTCCGTCGGGTCGGAATCGTGGTCAGGTTCTCGGGGAAATGATGGTCGAAGACGACCCCCTCGGCCGCCAGCCGGTCGAGATGCGGCGTCTCGATCCAGGCGTTGCCGTACGTCCCGAGAAACCCCAGATGCAAACCATTGCAGGCAATGACGAGGACGTTCATGACGCCGATTGTAGCGAACGGGCCGGTGGTTGTCCCAGCCCGTCCCTCAGGTTCGTTCGAAGACCCGACGAGGGCCGACGACGGTGTTCGCGGAACGACCCAGGAACAATCTCGGTGCGCGATGGGTGCGCACCAAACAACGAATTCGTACGATGCCACATTCGTTTTTCGGAAACGAAGTTGCGTCGAAAAAATCCATCAAAAAAGAGTTCGTTCGGCGCGGTGTGCGCGGGCGTTCCTCACGATTCAGGGGTCCGGGAACCGTTCGGCCGGGCGCGGGAAACGGGTCGTCGTGGGTTCGTTTTTTCTTTCTGGGGAGAGTGGTCCGTTCGATGGCGTGGCGAGGGCCGTCGAGGAGGTTCCCGGAACCGCTCGAGGACCGTCTCGGTGCGCGGTTGGTGCGCACCTGGAAACGAATTGATTCGACGTCCTAGTTTCTTTTAGAAAAAGGGGTTGCGCCGAAAAAATCCATCAAAAAAGAGTTCGTTCGGCGCGCGGGACGCGCTGGCGTTCCTCGCGTTGCCGACGTCGGGAAACGGTGGTCGGACGGGCGCGGGAAGGCTCGCAGTGGGTTCGTTTTTTCTTTTTCCGGAGACGTTCGGCCGTCTCTGGGCCGGGCTCGTGACCCCCATCGAATTCTTGCGGAGAGCCGGCGGGGTTCAACAATCGATGCGAGAACGATTCCTTGTTTGTCGTCGAGCATGCGGGCGATCATGATGAGATTGTCAAGGAGCGGGGAGGGGTCGCGAAAACGCGTTTCCCCTGTGGAATATCATCCGAAGTTCGGGCCGAAATCTTCGGGTTCTTCTGGCGATTCTTGATCGGGTTGATCGGCGCCTCGATCCCTGGAAGCTCGCTCCCCGACATTTTGTCTTGAGAGAAGCGCTCCGGGATGCTCCTGACATCTCATCGTAACTCCTCTTTGTCGAAACAAAATCCGGTCTGGGTGGCACTGGTGGCTCGTCCACCAGTGCTTCGAGGGATCGTCCGGGTGGCACTGGTGGCTTGTCCACCAGTGCTTCCGTGTGTCCCCGATGGGGAAGGGGCAGGGGTCGAGACGACCCCAGCCACCCGTCGACGACGGCGGACGAGCACTGGTGGACAAGCCACCAGTGCCACCCGACGATGGGGAAGGGGCAGGGGTCGAGACGACCCCAGCCACCCGTCGACGACGGCGGACGAGCACTGGTGGACAAGCCACCAGTGCCACCCGACGATGGGGAAGGGGCAGGGGTCGAGACGACCCCAGCCACCCGTCGACGTGCAGGCTGAACATTCGTTACTTCAAACCATGTCGTGCGCCCTGCCCACCCGACGAACGACAACGGTTCCAGGCGATTCCGGATCAGGGGTAATGGCCGCGGAGGACGACCTGTCGGTTTCGGTCGAGGATTTGACGCCAGTCGGCTTCATAGAGGTTGGCGTTCTGGCCGTGCGAGGGGATCGCGGGGAGCCAGAGGTTGGGGACTGGTGTGGCCAGGAGGGCGAGGGCGTCGAGGTAGGCGCCGGCGTTGTCGAACTTGGTGGCGAGGTCGGCGAACAGGGCGGTCAGTTCGGGGGCGTTGGGCAGGACGGGGATTCGTCCGGAGAGGAGGACGGTCTTGCCGGCCCAGTTGAGGCGGTAGGCGGTGGGGGCCTGGCCTCGGCCGGCGAGTGGGATTGGGGTGGCCTCGAACCAGCCTTGGGAGGGGAGGTCGTCGGTCGAGAGGATCGACGTGCCGGTTGGGCAGATCGAGGCGACGAGGGACCGGGCCTCGGGAGAGGCCACGACCTGAGCGTGGTAACGCTCGATCAAGGGGGCGAGGCCGGCCGTGGCTCTCGGGTCGGCGGAGGTGAGCAGCACGGCGGTCGGCGGCTGGGGCGTTCGACCGAGGTCGCGGAGCCGCTGTTCCACGAAGTCGGCCAGGCCGGGTCCGCCGGGGGCGTCGATGAGGACGAACTTTGACGAGGTGAACAGGCCGTAGACGGCCGAACCGTGGAAGTCACCGAGGTAGTCCAGGCCGGGCAGCAGCGACTTCGGCTGGCCGTCGAGAAAGTCGGCGCCGTCGCGTTCGAAGCGGCCGAGCAGCGTGGTCATGTCGCGGATGCCGTTGTCGAGCATTTCCTCCCAGCGCTGGCGAGAGATCGCGGGGCTCTGGGGCGTCGGCGACATTCTCGGGTGGCCCGGCAGGAGGAGGTCGGGCGGAGGCAAGGCGCGGAGCGCGCGGAGCGAGGCGAGGAAGTCGCGGGCGTTGCCGCGATAGCGAGGGGCCCGGTGGGCGGCGTAGGTCCCCAGCGGCGATCGCAGCGTGGGATCGCTCAGGCGGTCGTCGCCTCGGAGGGTCATGATGACATCTCCCGAGAAGAGAATGCGAAGGCCCCGGTGCTCCAGGAGGTAGCAGAGGCTGCCCGGCGTGTGTCCCGGCGCGGCGATCGCGAGGAACCGGGCGTCGCCGATCTGGATTTCCTCGCCGCCGTCGAGCACGACGTCGAGCGCGACGGGATGGATCTCGGCCTCGGGCATCGAGAAGGTGCTGAAGAAGGCGTCGCGAGGCCCGCCTTCTTGCAAGAGGGTCGCGTCGCCCCGACCGGCGTACACTCGCGCTCCGGTCGCTTCTCGAAGGCGCTGGGCCCCTCCGGTGTGATCGCCGTGAACGTGCGTCAGCAGGATGGCCCGGAGGCGCGATTCGTCAAGCCCGAGCCGTCGCAACTGCGAACGGGTCAGGCGGGCATCCCCCTCGAGCCCCGAGTCGATCAGGACGAGCCCTTCGGAGGTCTCGACCACGTAGGCCGCCGAGGGAAACAGCTCACCCAGAAGGTGGACGCCGGGGACGATCGTCAACGCCGAGGGAACCAGCCGCGGGACCTGGTCCTGACGGAGCGTGGCCGACGGCGCGCGATCGCCGCATTCCGTCGGAGACAGCGCGGTCAACGTCAGGAGCGCCAGGATCGCCGAGATCGAGCGACGGGATGGAATGGGAAAAATACACATGATATCGACATCTTGTCAATATGGAATCTGTCCCCGGAACGCGGGGGAGCGAACGTCGCGGGCGGGTGGTTCGCGTGGAAACCATGGGGATTCCGGATGGAGGTTGGATGCCTCTGGGGCGCGAGGGCCCGCAGGCGCGGGCGGATCGGATCGGATCGGATCGGTTCGGACCCGGCGACCTTGTGCCGAATTCCGTAGGCGACGAAACCGGGTCGTCCGGGCCGAAAAAAAACCGGCGCGAGACAAAAAAACGTTTTCGCTCGTTCGAGAGATCAGAGTCGTATCTCTTGCGATGTTCTGGATATGCGTCGGATGGGCGATCTCGTGGCGTGCGATGTTCGACGGGGTGGGAATCGTCGGGAGTGGTCGGCGGGGGGAGGTGGAACCGGCCCGGTCGCGATGCCGGGGAGGGCGCATCACGGCCGGGCCGGGCCGGTGGAGGGATGGGAAGCGACGGACATTCGGGTCAGGCCCGTTTGCCGGGCTTGCCGCCGTCGCCGGTGGACGGTTTGGGTGGGGTGGCCGTCGCGGTGGCGGTGGCGGTGTCGCCGTGGCCGTTGGCGGCCGCGACCTTTTCGGCGTCGGTCGGTTCGACCATCTTGCCGAAATATTCGGGCATTTTCACGCCGCCGATATCTTGCATGATCTGGAGCATTGGGGGGAGGGTTTTGGCCATGTTCTGGAGGAAGCCGGCGGTGGAGCCGGCGCCGTCCTTGCCG
>CAZRGV010000090.1:5601-18341 GCA_964599655.1 uncultured Isosphaeraceae bacterium
CTCCCATACGATCACCTTGTCGAACTTGATGTTCGAGATGGCCTGCGCGGCCGTTTCGGAGAGGGTTTCGATATGTTCGAGCATGAGGAGCTGGAAGGCTTCCTGGGCGGTGCCGCAGGCGGAGACGATTTCGCGTAGGCCCTGGGCTTTTTTGGCGAGGATTTCGTAGTTGCCGCGGGCCTCGGCTTCGAGCTTGGCGAAGATGGCCTTAGCGTCGCCCTCGGCCTCGATCCGGCGTTTTTCGGCGGCGGCCTCGGCGTCGACGATCATCTGGGCCTTTTTGGCCTTGGCGAGGGCTTCGAGCTGGGCGCGTTGTTCGGCCTCGACCTTTTCGGCCTGGGCGAGCGCGGCCTTGGCCTGGGCGCGGTACTGGGCTTCCTCGACGGCGGCCTGGGCTTCGCGCTTGCGGGTTTCGCCGAGCTGGAAGGCCTCGGCCTGCTTGACGGCGAGGTCGGCGTTGGAGGCGGCGACCTTGGCCTTGGCGGAGTTCTCGCCGTGGATGGCCTGGGCGTCGGCCTCGGCGAGCTGGACGCGCATGTCGCGTTCGGCCTGCTTGACGCTGGCCTGTTGCTGGAAGGCGGCCGTTTCGACGCCGACCTTTTCTTCCTTCTGAAGCTCGGCGATCTGGACGGCCCGTTCGCGGTCGGCCGACTTGGTGCCGATTTCGCGGAGCTTGTCGGCGTTGGCGACCTCGATCGCCTGTTCCTGTCGGGCCTTGGCGACGCCGATCGAGCCGCGCTTGGTTTGCTCGGCGACGTCGATTTCGGCCTGCTGGATGGCGGCGCTGGCGGCCTTGCGGCCGATGGCCTCGATGTAGCCCGAGTCGTCGGTGAGGTCGGTGATGTTGACGTTGATGAGGACCAGGCCGATCTTGCGGAGCTCGGGTTCGAGCGAGGCCTGGATGTTTTCGAGGAATTTTTCGCGGTCGCGGTTGATTTCCTCGATGGCCATGGAGGCGATGACCTGGCGGAGCTGGCCGAAGATGATGTCGGCGGCCTGGGCGCTGACTTGGTCTCTGGTCAGGCCGAGCAGGCGGATGGCGGCGTTTTGCATGATTTCCGGGTCGCTGCCGATGGCGACGGTGAAGACGCTGGGCACGTTGACCCGGATGTTCTCGAACGAGAGGGCCCCTCGGAGGGGAATCTCGATCTGGATCGGTTCGAGGCTGAGGTAGTCGTAATCTTGGAAGATCGGGAAGACGAGCTCGCCGCCGCCATGGATGCACTTGGCGGATCGGGCGCCGGTCTTGACGCCCCACTTGACGAGGATCTTGTTGGAGGGGCATCGCTTGTAGCACTTCAGGGCGGTTAGCACGACGCCGAAGACCGCCACGGCGAAGAGAGCGGCCCCGGCGACCGGCCAGAACGAGGCGGATTCGCCTGGGAATTTGTCGATTTGCGCGATCAAGGCAAGGGCGTTCATCGGGAATTCCTTGTCGATGGGAGAGGGGGCGCGATGTGGCTTCGGTCCCCCCTCAAGGGCCGCGGAAGGCGGCGCGTTCGATCCTCTCGACGTGCCGTTGAGAGAGAGGACAGGGATCACTCGGCCAAGGGGGCCGACTTGACGACGAGACTCTGAGGCGCGACGACCTCGATGGTGCGGTCGTCGATGACCTTGCTGACGACGACGGGCTCACCGGTTCGCAGCTCGGGGCCGGGGGTTCGGGCGAGAATCTCGATGGTGCGGCCCTGGATTGGGAGCGTGATCTTGCCCTCGCCGAGCCCGTGCGCCGGGATGCGGAGGTACACCTGCCCCGGCAGGCCGACCGCGCTTTCGATGCGCACGGTGCCGTCCTTCTGAAGCGTGCGGAGCCCTCGGACGACGTAGCCGAGCACGAAGACCGCGACCACGCCGGTGGCGGTTCCGATCAGCACGGCCAGCGGACCGCCATGCCTGGCTTCGAGCGTTGCCAGGCCGCCGACGCCGAAAAAGGCCAGGAACGTGACGATGGCCTGGAACGTGAAGATGCGGCCGAGCTGCGACTGGTCGTGATGCGCCTCGCCGTCGTGGTCGGCGGCGTGACCGACGGCGTGATCGAGCTCGACGTGCGAATCGGCGAAGGCGCCCGGATGGCCGTCGGCGTGCTCGAACCCGAAGCCCAGCAGCGACAGGGCGAGCTTCAGGACGAGAATCGTGCCGCCGATGGTCGCGCAGATCAGGAAGAACTGGTACATGGCCCCCTCGCCTTGAACCGGACACCACGAATTTTCAACCGTCTATTCCCCGACAACCGGGAAATATTCGCAAGAAAAATCCGCCGGTAGGTTCCAACGGCGGTGGGATGGTCCGGATGTCGCGATGCTCGGGCCGGCCTCGACGTGGGTCGGGCCAGGCCAGGCCAGGCTCTTCCGTCTCGGCCACGGCGGCTTTACCATGAGGCGCCGAGGGGGAGGACGGTCGGGTCGTCGCCTCCCTTCCTCCTCCCACCGCGACGAACTCCCCAGGCCATCGAGGAGACGCTCCATGATGCTTCGCCGCCGATCGTTCCGCCTCTGGCTCGCGCCGCTGGCGGTTTTGACCAGTCTTGGCCTGACCCGATCGCATGCCGACGAGCCGGCGCCTGAAGGGCCGGTTCCGTACCGGGTCTATCAGCGAGACAAGAGCGACCGGGCCGAGATTCCGCTCGGTCCGGACGGCGCGAAGGCGTCGAGCGTGAAGGTGATCGGGCCGTACGGTCAGCGGATCGACGGGGTTTCGGTCGTCTCGGGGAAGTTGACCGGCGTGCCGACCGGCGGGCCGTACAAGCTCCAGCTTGGGGACAAGACGATCGAGCCGTTGTTTGTCGGTGATCTCTGGGTGCTCGCCGGGCAGTCGAACATGGAAGGCGTCGGCGACCTGGAGGACGTCACTCCGCCGCATCACCTGGTGATGTCGCTCGGCATGGACGGCACCTGGCGCAAGGCCGAGGAGCCGTTACACTGGCTGATCGACTCGCCCGACCCGGTTCACTGGCCCAAGCGAGACCTCAGCCCCGAGGAGCGCCGGGAGATCTCGGAGCGGTTGCACAAGAATCGCCGGAAGGGCTCCGGGCTGGGCCTGCCGTTCGCGGTGACGATGGCCAGGGCCACGGGGGTTCCGGTCGGCCTGTTGCCGGTCGCCCACGGCGGCACGAGCATGGCGCAGTGGGACCCGGCCAAGAAAGACGAAGGGGGGAACAGCCTTTACGGCTCGATGCTCCGGCAGGTCACGCTGGCCGGCGGCAAGGTCAAGGGGGTGCTCTGGTATCAGGGAGAGAGCGACGCCAACCCGCAGGCGGCCGAGGTCTACCCCAAGGTCTTCGCCGACTTCATCGCCGCGGTGCGCAAGGATTTCGGCCAGGAGGACCTGCCGTTCTACCTGGTGCAGATTGGCCGGTTCATCCGGGGGGGCGACCCGTCGTCCTGGAACGCGATCCGCGAGGCCGAGCGGTTGATCCCCTCGCAGGTGCCGGGCACGGCCGTCGTGCCGACGATCGACCTGGAGCTGGACGACCTGATCCACATCGGCACGCAGGATCACAAGCGGCTCGGTCGGCGGCTGGCCTGGGTCGCGCTTCACAACCAGTTCGGCTCTCCGATCGGCACGCCTTTGAACGTGGAATCGGTCACTCGAGGGGAGGGGAACACGATCCGTGTGAAGTTCCAGGGCGTCGACCTGGGCGGGCCGAGACCCCCGGCGGTCCTCGGCCTCGCGCCTCGGAGCCCCTCCGGCTCGCCGATCGCCGGCTTGCAGCCGCCGCGGCACATTGCCGGCTTCTCGATCCGGCAGGCCGACGGCACGGAGATCCCCTTGATCTTCGACGCCGTGGTCGACCCCAAGGCCCGGGACACCGTGATTCTCCAGCTCACCGGCCCCGTTCCCGAGAAAGCCCACCTCTGGTACGGCTACGGCTACGACCCCTATTGCAACCTGGCCGACGGCCTCGACATGGCCGCGCCGGCGTTCGGTCCCGTGCCGCTGGATGAGGTGAAGTAAGGCCCTCCGAACGCGCGCGATCTCGATCTTCCTCGACGGAGGGACGGCTCGGAGCCGCTCTCCGTCGTCAAACCCTCTCCGCTCTCCGAGGATTCCCAACACCCAAAGGAGCCAACTCCGATGCCTCGCCGCCCATTGCTCGCTCTCGCCGTCTTGATGCTGGCCTTGCCGGTCGCCACCACCCGCGCCGTTGACGCCCCAAAGCCGGTCAAGCTCTTGATCATCACCGGCGACCACGGCCACGACTGGAAAGGCACCACCGACGCCATGCGCGCGTTCCTCGCCAAGGGGGGCCGGATCCAGGTCGACGTGACCACCACCCCGGCCAAGGATCTGACGCCCGAGAATCTCGCCAAGTACGACGTCTTGCTGCTCAACTACAAGCCGACCAAGCCGACCCCCGAGACCGAGTGGACCGACGCCAACAAGACGGCCCTGCTCGACGCCGTTCGAGGGGGCAAAGGACTGGTCGTTTACCACTTCGCGTCGTCGGCCTTCAACGACTGGGACGAGTACGAAACGCTGATCGCCGGAGGCTGGCGCAAGCAAGGATTCCACGGTCCCAAACATGAGTTCCAGGTCAAGACGGCCAAGGCCGACCATCCGATCACCAAGGGCCTGCCCGCCCAGTTCGACCACGTGATCGACGAGCTCTACCAGAACTCGAAGATGCTGCCCGGCAACGTCGTGCTGGCCACCGCCTACTCCGACCCGAGCAAGCCCCGAGGCACCGGCAAGGATGAGCCGGTCGTCTGGATCAACCACTACGGCCAGGGCCGCGTCTACCACAACGCCCTCGGCCACGACGTCGAGGCCCTCTCCGACCCCGTCCTCCAGGAGTGGCTCCGCCGCGGCGTCGAATGGGCCGCGACCGGCGAGGTTTCGGCCAAGTAAGGGTCAATCGCCGAGAAATCACCCTGGTCCAATCCGCCGTCGGGTGGCCCTGGTGGACCAGCCACCCGTACCACCCGACGGTTATGAGCGGACGAGCCCTGGTGGACCAGCCACCAGGGCCACCCGACGACGTGGAAGGGGCTGGGGTCGAGACGACCCCAGCCACCCGTCCACCAGGGCCACCCGATGGCGGACGAGCCCTGGTGGACTCGCCACCCGTGCCAGCCGACCGGCGCTCTGGGCGAGGTCTTTGACAAGGAGGCGCAATTCATCGCGCGATCGCCCTGGTCAAATCCGCCGGATGAGCCAGAATGGAGGTGGGCCCTCGTCGATCGTCGACGCGGACGCCTCGAGCGCACCACCTTCGGGACGACGTTGCCAGACCGATCCACGGCGGATGACGAATGATCAAAGGTCAGCGCGACTACAGCGACGTCCGTCTCTCACGCCACGCGCTGGAGCGGTTCATCGAACGGTTCGGGGTCGCGCCTGAGGAGGCCGAACCGGCCCTTCGCGCGGCCCTGGAACGCACCCGACGGCTCGGCCGCAACCCTGACAACGGAGCGGTCGCCGTGCTCACCTTGTACGCGGGCCGCCTTCTGGTCGCCATCCTTCAAAACGCCTCCTGCCTGACCGTCCTCACCTGGCCCCTGTTCGAACCTCGCATGGCGGAATTTGGCCGAACCCGGCTCCCTCGGAAGCGAGGCCGGATGATGAAACGCCTAATCGATCCGAACTTTGGCGATAAAAAGTAGATTTTTTCCAGAATTGACTTCGCATCGTCGGGGCCGTTGAGTAGATTCCCTGATGTGGCGTTGGGGAAACGAAGGGGTTTCGAGGACACGGAGGTCCCGGGTCGTGAAGGATGTGCGGCCATGCGTGATCGTCGTGTCCGACTCGGGTTCGTGGTGTTGATTCTGGCGATGCCGCTGTGGATCGTGGCGTTTTCCGGGGCGCCAAGGGCAGGCGTTCGACCGATGGGGGTGGCCTCGGCGCCGGATCGGGCGAGGCAGTCGCGGGCCTCGCTCGATCCGGGCCTCCTCGGTGACGTGTATGCGGTCGAGGGTGTGCTGGTGGCGGGCCTGATCCTGGCGGGGCGGGCCCGACGCCAACTTCTGGCGGCTCGGGGGATTGTCGAGACCGAGACGCTGAACGGCCTGGGAATGGCGGCGCCTCAGCGCTCATCGAACGGTCTTCGCCCGGTGGTTCGGGTCTCGACCACGTCCTGATCTGGAATCGCTGGTCAAGCCTCGTCTCGCGGCAGGGTGGGGACGGCCCACCGAACTCGTTTCGCCGACGGAAGTTCGGTGAGCCGTGCCCGCGCGACGAACGACGACGGTTCCCGGCCATTCCGTGGGATGCGCGCGGGTCCTGGGAGGGTCAGGCGTGAATCAACAGGCCGACCTTCTCGGGCAGGTGTTCGGCCACGCCTTGAATGACATCGCCCTTCATGGCCCGCCAGAGGGCCCCTCGTCGCGTGGTGCCCAGCAAGAGCAGGTCGGCGCCGTGGGTGACGGCCATGTCGAGGATCGCGTCGGGGATGTCGCGCGCCACGGCGTAGAGGAGCCGCAAGGGGACGCCGGCTTCCCTGGCCTGCTGGCGAACCTGATCAAACAGGGCGAGCGCCTGTTCGTCCTCGTCGAGCGTGGGAATCTCGACGGGGCCCATGGGCGTGTAGGCGATGTGCCGGATGAACAGGATTTGCAACTCGGCCTTACGGTTCTTGCATTCTTTCAAGGCAAAGGCGATCAACCGGGGGTTTCCCTGGGTGGCCGCCATGATTCGCTCCTTGGCCGAGTAGGTGCCGGGCTGGAGCATCTTGGGCCGCTGCGCGGCGGGGACCTCCTTGTGAAGCGTGGCGAGCACGATCTCGCGGTACGATTGGGTCTGGTCGCTCGCGAAGCCGATGGCCAGCGCCACGCCGATCGAGAGGGCCAGCGACAGGATCGAATCGGGGAGCAGCACGGTCACGGCCACCTCGGCGACCAGGGCGGCGAAGGCGAAGGCGAGGAAGCCGTTGCGGGTCCTGGCGTCGATCGGCGCGGCCGGATGGGTGACGATCGTGGCGATGCGGGCCGCCAGGCCGGCGACCAGAACGATCAAGGCGAAGCCCCTTGCCTCGGGCTTGACGACGCAGATCGTCGCCTCGATGGCGATCATGACGAGCGTGATCGCGACCATCAGCAGCCGCTCATGGCCTCTCAGGGCCAGCTCGCGGTTGGTCGACGTCGTGCCGAGGTTGATGCCGATGGCGCCCACGACGCCGATCGCGTACAGGCCGGCCAGGGCCGTCACGTTCGGAAAAATCAGGACCACCGCGGCCGGCACCACCGCCGCGATGAGTAACGGCAAGGCCGGCATGCCGAAGCGGTTCAGGCCGCTGAAGACCGTGGGGAGTTCCTTGTCTCGCGAGAGCATGAACTGGATCGAGACCAGATCGGCCAGCGCCGTGTTGACGGCCGAGAGCAGCAGCAAGGCGAAGATGACCGAGGCGAACGTCGCGAATCCAGGCCCGATGTAGTCGGCGGCGATGACCTTGAGCATGTCGTCGGTATGGGCCGGAACGGGCTGACCGGCGGCATCGAGCACGTACTGACCGTCGGAGGTCGTCTTGTACAGGGTCGTGTCCGGCAGGGCATTCATCGCGGCGGCCAGGATGATGTTCAGGACGACGATCTCGATCAAAACCGGCACGATCGCCTTGCGCGCGGTTTTCTCGACCGGATGAACCATGATGCCGGTCATGTTCGCGACCGCCTCGACCCCCGAGAGGGCCAGCACGATCTCGGTGAAGCCGACCCACGACCGCCAGGGACGCTGCTCGGCCAGCGGCGAGGTGATCTTCAACGGGTCGATGCCGGAGACCGGCGCGAGGCCGAGGAAGTGCAGCAACGCGCGGACACCGATGATCAACGTCAACGCCACGGTCGCCACGGCGATGTACATGGCGATGGTGCCGGTCTTGGTCGGGCCGAAGTAGTTCAGAACGCCGATCCCCAGGATGGTCGCCGCCGCCAGCACCGCCTCGATCGGCAACGGCCCGAGCCTCATGCCCCGGAAGCCGAAGGCCGCTTCGAGGTAGTGGAACGCGTCGAGGCACGAGAGCGAGGCCGTCACCACGTAGTCGGCGCAGAGGAGCAGGCCGCCCATGACGGCCAGCAACTGCGAGCGGTGCCTGGCCGACGAGTACACTCCGCCGCCGTCGGGGAACAGCCGGCAGATGATCTCGTAGCTCCATCCCACGCCGATCATCAGCACGCACATCGCGGCGATGAACCAGAACGAGGAATGCCGGGTGTAGAAGAACGCCAGGCCCAGAACGTAGAGCCGGCTGGTCCCCCAGTCGCCGAAGAGCATCGGCCCGGCGTGATACCACCGCAGCTCGCGCGGACGTACCCCTGTGGACAACATGGGATCACGAGTCCCAATCTCAAAAGGCGAGGACGGTTCACTGCGGGGGCCGGCGACACGCCACCGGCAACGCCCGCCCAGAACGGGCCGGCGGGGAAGGTCCCCCTCGGACGCCTGCGAGGTTAGCTGACGGGCTCGGGACCGAAGGTCTCCCGTCGCGCCTCAAGCGGCGCGATTCGCCCCGGTGATGTTGGTTCCCCCGCTCCCCCGGCCCTGGCCGGAAGATTCGGCGATCGTCGATTCGCGACCCAAACCACCCGTTCCAGAACCGGGCGGTCGGCGCGATTCGAGAATTCTACGCGACCGTCGCCGCTCGTGCCAAGTCGTCGTCCTTGCCGGCCACCAGCAAGGTGTCCGAGTCCTTCAGCGGGGCATCCGGATCGGGCACCGGAATCATCTCGTCTCGCAGGACGTCGTGGACCGCGATCACCGAGATCCGGAACTTTCTCGGCAGCTCCAGCGCCCGCAACGAACGGCCAATCCAGGCCTCGGGAACCGCCATCTCCTGGATGCTGAAGGCCGTTCCCACCCGAATGTAATTCAGGATGCCCCGGCTGGCGATCCGCGTTCCCAGCCGCAGCGCCGACTCCCGCTCGGGAAAGATCGTCTCGGTCACGCCAATTTTTTCCATCACGCGGGCATGATCGCGCGAGATCACTTTCACATAAATGGCCTTGACGCCCAGGTCGCGGAGCATCATCGTCGCCAGGATGCTCGCGGTGATGTCGTCGCCGGTGCTAACGACGCCGGCATCGGCCCCCTTGGCTCCCAGCCGCTCGAGGGCCTTGATCTGCCGCCCGTCCCCCACGGCCGCCCGCGACACGAACGGCGCGATCCGATCGACGGCCTCGGCGTTCAGGTCCATGGCCACGACCTCGTGCCCCTTCTCGTGCAACGACTCGGCCAGGCTGGCGCCGAAATTTCCCAGGCCCACGATCACGAACCGTTTCATGGCCCGATGTCCTTATCCGTCTGTCTTGTCGATCCCGCCACGCCGGCCAGGCTAGCCGACCACCACGTCCTCGTACGCATAACGGAACTCGCCGGTCGGCTCGGACCTTGCCAGGATGAGCGCGGCCGCCGCGGTCGTCAAGCCGACCCGGCCCAGGAACATGAGCACGATCATCGTCCACTTGCCGACGACCGACAGACCGGCCGTCACGCCCATCGACAGGCCCACCGTGTTGAAGGCGCTCACAGCTTCGAACATGTACTTGAGAAAACTATCCTCAATCTGCTGATGCGAGATTCCCGCCAGCTCGCTGGTGGTGAGCACGAGGATGCAGAACGTGACCACGGTGAACGCCGCGACCGACAGGCCGACGGCCCGTTGCAGGGTTTCCGGCGGAATGGTCCGGCCCCAGAGGTCGGCCTGGCTTCGCCCGTGAAACCGCGACCAGGCCAGCAGGCCCAGCAGGGCGACGGTCGTTGTTTTGACGCCGCCGGCCGTGGAGCCGGGCGAACCGCCGACGAACATCAGCAGAATGGTCAGGAAGTTCGTGCTGTCGGTGGCCTTGGCGTAGTCGATCGAGTTGAAACCGGCGGTTCTTGGCGTGACGCTCATGAACAGGCCGTTGAACACCTTGGCCCAGGCCGGAAGCCCCTTGAGCGTGACGTTCCACTCCAGCGGCACGAAGCAGATCCAGCCGCCGACGACGAGGATCGCCGTGGTCAGCAGCACCACGCGCGATTGCAGGCTGACGCGAAAGAACCGTCCTTGCGTCCGGGCCCGCCAGCGGCGGTAAACCTCTTCCATGGTGAGGAAGCCGATGCCGCCGGCGATGATCAGGCCCGAGATGATCAGCAAGGTGAGGACCGAGCGCTGAAATCCCATCAACGAGTCGGAGAAGGTCGAGAACCCCGCGTTGCAGAAGGCGCTGACCGAGTGGAACACCCCGTGCCAGACCGCCGCGCGCCAGCCCACGCTGGGCCCCCAGACGAGCATCAGGAGCAGGGCTCCGGCCGATTCGATGGCGAAGGTGAAGAGCACGACGTCGCGGGTCAGGATGCGGTAGTCGATGTGGGGCGCGATGTCGGTCACGCTGGCGCTGATGGCCTCGTGCTGGAGCGAGAGCCGGCGGCCCAGCATGGCGATGATCAGGGTGGTGAACGTGATGATCCCCAGTCCGCCAAGCTGGATCAGCAGCAAGATCCAGGCCTGGCCGGCCTGGGTGAAGAAGGTGGCCGTGTCGACGACGATCAGGCCCGTCACGCAGACGGCGCTGGTGCTGGTGAACAGCGCGTCGAGCCAGGTCAGGGGCTCTCCGGTGTAGAGGCCCGGCAAGAGCTTCAGCCCGAGGGTTCCCAGCAGGATGAGCAGCAGGAACGAGCCGACGAACAACTGGGGCGCCGTCAGCCGCCGCCAGAACGAGATGCGTCGCCGACCGCGATCAAAAACCCAGCGGTTGATCGAAAACCGCTGCCGACGAGCGAACGAACTCACGGGGACCTCGCGATCGGGGACGGCCAGGGGTCGAGCCGCGCTGTTGTCCGTGCCTGACGGATCCTACCCTACAAAGATGCCTCATCGTCGACGGTCGACAACCCGGCCGGCCAGAACCGACCGCCTTGAGGCCGGAAAACCCGGTCCCGATCCGGAGACGATTGGCCCTGGGCATCACGTCACTCCGCAAGGCCATTCGTCGGTTCTCGCCGGATTCCGTGGAAAAATCGCTCCCGTTGGGCCTTCTTTCGGAACGCCCCTTCCTGGGGCAGGGTCGTTCCGACCCCGTCGCCCTCGACCTTGCAGCGGTCGGCGCGGCGGGTTTTCCGAGGCGCGACCGGGGCGTGGCTCATGACGAAGCGCCCTCGCGTCGGCTCGTGGCGGAGGGCTCGGCGGGGGCCAGGCGTCGCGCGACCTCGTCGGCGACGGCGGCGGTGAAGCTCTCGGTCGATTCCAGGCCGCCCAGGTCACGGGTCCGGATGCCCTGTCGCAGCAGGTCGAGCGTGGCGTTCTTCACGGCGGTCGCCACGCTGATTTCTCCGATCTGGTACAGCAGCAGGGTCAGGGCCAGGAAGATCGCGGTGGGGTTGGCGAGGTTCTTGCCGGCGATGTCGGGGGCCGTGCCGTGCGCCGCGTCGAACAACGCCACGCGAACCACGCCGGCCGCGTCGAAGCCGAGGTTGGCGCTGGCGCCGATGCCCAGCGAGCCGGCCAGGCCGCAGGCCATGTCCGAGAGGAAATCGCCGTACTCGTTCAGCACCAGCACGATCTGAAACTTCTCGGGCGCCATGATCACCTTGCCGAGCAAGGCGTCGAACAGCTCGGTGTTGTGCTCGACCTCGGGAAACTGCTGGGCCACCTCGCTGGCGACGCGCTCGAACAGGCCGTCGGTCGCCTTCTGGATCGTGTACTTCGAGGCGGATGTCACGCGTTTGCCGGTTTTGCGGGCCAGGGTGTAGGCATAACGCGCGGCCTCTCGCACCGGGCCACGCTCGACGATCCGGAGGCTGACGGCGCCGTCCTCGCCGATCATCCGGCCTGGATCGTCGTAGGTTCCGCCCGTGGCGATCCGCACGATGTCCAGGTCGAGCTCGCGACGGAAGTTCGTGGGGACGCCCGGAATCGTCGTGACCGGCCGGTGGATCACCGAGAGGTCGAGCCGCCTTCGCAAGACCTGGTTGGGACTCTCCTCGGCGGTGACGGTCGGATACTTCAGCGCGACCTTGTTGGCCACGATCGACTCGACCGCTTCGTCGTAAATCGCGTTCTTGCGGGCCCTTCGCGATTCCAGCGAGAGGTCGACCGGCTCGAAATCGAGGTGAATCGGCAGGGCGTCGGCCAGCCTGTGAATGGCGTTGGACAGCTCGCCACCAATGCCGTCGCCGAGGAGTTCAGTGACCTTGTACGTGGGGCGCATCGTCGGCGGGATCTCCCGGCTCCGGATTCCTCGAAACGTCCGACGAATTGTACGAATCCGGCCTGGACCGTACAACCGCGCCCGCAGGCCGAGGATTTCGGGCTCGCCGCTGGCATCCGGACGGTTGGCAAGATAGACTAGGGTGATAATGCCGGCAGGCTCCGCGCTCAACTCCCTCGTCTCGAACCGATGGCTCTCGAAGGTCGCCGGCTCTTCAGGTCGATTCCCTCCAATTGTTTTCCGCAGGCAGGAGAGGTCCGATGTCCACCGCGGGGAAAGTCCTCGTCGTGATCAACGCCCTGGTGGTGCTGGTCTGGATCTTCCTGGCCGCGCAAGTCGCCGCGTTGAACAGCAACTGGGCCCAGGCGATCCAGAAGACCAACCAGGACATCGAGCAGACCCAGAAGGATCTCGAGGCCAACCTGACTCAGATCGATCGGACCAAGGCCGAGACCAACAACGAGCAGCTCGAAAAAGGCGACATGCTGACGGCCCTTCAAAGCCAGATCTCCAAGCTCCAGAAGGCGGAGAGTTTCACCAAGGAAACACTCGACCGATTCACCCTCCAGCTCGCCAGCGTCCAGGCTCAGATCGAAGGGGCCCAGCGCCGGGTTCAAATCC
>CAZRGV010000090.1:18353-26176 GCA_964599655.1 uncultured Isosphaeraceae bacterium
GAGCAGGAAAAGGCCGATACCACGAAGGCCCTCGCCGACACCCGGGCCGAGGTCGAGCAGCTCATGAGCAAGAACGCCGAGTTGCTCGAACAACTCAACCGGATGCGAAGCGCCTTCAAGACCACCCTGGCCGAGAACGAGAGCATGGTCGAGCAATTGCTCGAAGCCGGCTCGCAACGGACCGCTCGGTCGGGATCGCTGGTTCGTTGAATCGGAATCCCGTGCGTTCTCGCCGCCAGCCCCGCCGTGGGCCAAAATCCCGGTTGGCGTTGCCTCCACGCTCCCAAGGTTCACGGATCGCGCCGATTGACGACCTCGGCGCGGTCCGTTACCATTTTGGGTTCGTGTGGATTCGGTGAACCTCGCGCGTGAATGAGTGAGGAGGTGCCGGCGTGAACTCCGGAACAGACGGGAGCGTCCCGGTCTCGGGTCGGAACGGCACGCCGGCCCCAACCGTCACGGTGGGCCGGAGTTGGGTCGGTCTCGCGGCGAACGCGCATTCGGGCAAGGGCAAGGGCCGGGCGTGGGTCGATCGCCTGGCCCAGGAGCTGAGCCGTCGAGGGTTCACCCCGAAAATCGCCTGGACCCCGGCCGAGCGCGCGACGCTGGTGGCGGAAGCCAGGGCCGAACCCGCCTCGTGCCGTTGCCTGGTCGCCGTCGGCGGCGACGGCACGGTCGGCGCCCTGGTCAACGAGCGGCCCAACGTGCCGATCACCGTGCTGCCGGCCGGCACCGAGAACCTCTTCGCCCGCCACTTCGGCATCCGTCGCCGCCCGGAACAGGTGGCCGAGACGATCGCCTCGGGCCGGTCGGTCCGCCTCGACCTTGGGCACACCGCCGGCCGTCGCTTCACCCTCATGGCCGGCATCGGCTTCGACGCCGACGTGGTCTCGCGTCACCACTCAGCCCGCGTCGGGCAGACCGGGGCGATGCGCGCGACCCATCGCGCCGCCTACGTTGAGCCCGTCCTTCGTTCGAGCTTCACGTACCGCTTCCCCGACCTGTCGATCACCCTCGGCGACCCTGGGCACGAGGAGACCCTCGTCGGCACGACCGCCTTCGTCTTCAACCTGCCACGCTACGCCCTCGGCCTGCCGATCGCCCCCTCGGCCCGGGGCGACGACGGCCTGCTCGACCTGGTCGTCTTCCGCAACGCCGGACCCTTGCAGGCGTTGCGATACCTCTGGCTGGTCCTTCGGGGCATCCACCTGCGACGTCCCGGCGTGTACCATCGCCGGGTCCGCCGCGTCCGGGTCTCGGCCACCGAGCCGGTTCCCGTCCAACTGGACGGCGACCCCGGCGGGACCCTGTTGCCTTCACAAGGCCAGACGGACCCCTGGACCGCCGAGGTGCTCCCCCACGCCATCGACGTCATGGTGCCCGACGCCTACACCTTGGCGCTCGCCCGGGCCTGACGGACGGTCGCCCGCTCCTGGCTCGACCTCTCTCCCCCGACGCCGCGATACCTGGAGCCCCGACCGGGGTTTCCTCTTCAACGACCGATCCCGGGAGCGTCAACGATCGAGCCTGGGCACCCTTGACCTGGATCGTGTCGGATTTCAGGCCTTGATTTCGCTTTCCCTTTCCAAGGAGCCATCGATGTCTCAAGACGATCGCGACCTCGACGCCGTGCTGGAAAACGTGGCCCCGAGCCGCCGAGGCTTCCTCAAGGGCCTCTTCGCCGGCATGGCCGCGCTCGGCCTGCCGGCTTCGCGCATCCTTGCCGACGACCCTGTCGACGATCAGGGCAAGGGCAAAGGCAAGGGCGGCGGTAAAGGCAAAGGCGGAGGTAAGGGCAAGGGCGGCGGTAAAGGGAAAGGGAAGGGTGGCGGCAAGGGCAAGGGCAAGGGCAAGGGCACCGGTGGAAGCCCCGACTGACACTCGGCTTGAAGACGCCGTTGGGCGGCCTGCGGAGGTGGCGTTCCTCCCCGGCCGCCCGCGCCCTGATCCTGGTTGAGTGCCGTTCACACCTTTGGAGGATCGGCGAAGCTCGATGACCGCGACGCGTCCGCGACTCAGCCCGTCGGTGGTTCTGGCCCCGTCGGAGAAGGGGTATCTCGCCTTCGAGACCAAGAGCGAGCGGCTCCACCAGCTCAACCCGATGGCCTCCTTGATCGTCGATCTCTGCGATGGCACGCGCGATCGCGACGGCCTGATGGCCCTGCTACGCCCCTTGATCGGCGAGGACGGAACCATCGCCGCCGACGCCTGGATCAGGTCCGCCGCCCGCGACGGACTGCTCGTGGACAACGACTCCGCCGCCATGCCCCCTTCGGCCGAGGCGCTTTCGACCATGGTCAACGCGTTGCGCGACTGCGGGCGAATCTTGCCGGCCTTCGTTTGCCAGCGGCGAGTGACCGAGCTCCTGCCCGAGGACGCCCCCGCCTGGTGCCAGCTCGGGGAGCTGTCGCACATTCTCGGCCGTCGCGACGAGGCGAGAACGGCCTACGAGCAATATCAACGGCTCCATCCCGACGACGCCGAGATTGATCATATTCTGAGAGCCTTGCGAGACGAGACGCCGCCCCCTCGCGCAACGGACGAGTGCGTGACGCGGCTCTACGCGCGGTTCGCCTCGTTTTATGATTCGAGCATGTGTGACGACCTGGGTTACGAGGCCCCGGACCGCCTGGAGTCGGCCCTGCGCGCGACGCTGGCCGGGCGCCGCGACCTCGACGTGCTGGAACTGGGGTGCGGCACCGGCCTCGCCGGCCTTCGCCTTCGCGCGCTGGCCCGGCGTTTGGTCGGGATCGACCTCTCCCCCGAGATGCTCGAGCACGCGCGACGCCGCAACCTCTACGACGCCCTTCACCAGGCTGAGATCACCGACTGGCTCCAGCGAACGCACGGCGACGAAACCCCACGCGCCTTCGACCTGATCGCCGCCTGCGACGCCTTGATCTACTTCGGCGACCTCGCCCAGGTCCTCGCCCCCGCCTCAAGGCGGCTCACCCCCGGCGGCCTGCTCGCGTTCACCGTCGAGCAATCTCCCGCATACCCCTTCCGACTCAACGACTCCGGCCGCTTCGCCCACCACCGCGACCACATCGCCGAGACCGCCACCGCGAACCGCCTTTCCCTCGCTCGCCTCGAGGAGGCCACCCTCCGATTCGAGTACGGCGAACCCGTCCTCGGCCTCGTCGCCGTCCTCCGCGCCGACGTGTCGTCAGCCGGATCGTAACGCGCGACGCCGCGCGATACGATCCTTCCCGCGACAGGGGCACCACCTCTGTGCCACTCGTTGCGTGTCTGTGCTTGTGAAATTATTCTGACATAAACGTTTGAAAGTACGTGTTGTTCTGTTGGATTGTCCCCCAGTGACACCCGGCGACGGACGAGCCCCCAGTGACAGCCGGCGACGGATGAGCACTGGTGGACAAGCCCCCAGTGGCACCCGACAGGGTGGCTGGGGTCGTGTCGACCCCAGCCGCTTCCACATTGTCGAGTGCGGCGGGGTGGCTGGGGTCGTGTCGACCCCAGCCGCTTCCACATTGTCGAGTTCGACCGAGGGCTGGTACCAGGGCCACGCAGACCTGATACGTTCCGTTGAAGCACGGGTAGACGAGCCCCCAGTGGCAGCCAGCGTTGATGCAATCCCTGGGAGCCCTGGTGGACAAGCCCCCAGTGGCAGCCGGCGTGTCCGTGCTTGTGAAACCATCCCGACATAAACGTTTGATCGGCCGTGTTGTTCTGTTGGTTTGTCCCCCAGTGGCACCCTGCGATCACCCGGAGCCCTGGTGGACAAGCCACCAGTGCCACCCGACGACGGACGAGCCCTGGTGGCTCGTCCCCAGTGTTCGTCGATCGTCGGCGGGGTGGCTGGGGTCGTGTCGACCCCAGCCGCTTCCACATTGTCGAGTTCGACCGAGGGCTGGTACCAGGGCCACGCAGACCTGATACGTTCCGTTGAAGCACGGGTAGACGAGCCCCCAGTGGCAGCCAGCGTTGATGCAATCCCTGGGAGCCCTGGTGGACAAGCCCCCAGTGGCAGCCGGCGTGTCCGTGCTTGTGAAACCATCCCGACATAAACGTTTGATCGGCCGTGTTGTTCTGTTGGTTTGTCCCCCAGTGGCACCCTGCGATCACCCGGAGCCCTGGTGGACAAGCCACCAGTGCCACCCGACGGTGGCTTGTCCACCAGTGCTCGTCGTCGATCGTCGGGTGGTATAGGTGGCTCGTCCACCAGCGCTCGTCGATCGTCGGGTGGTATGGGTGGCTTGTCCACCAGGGCTCGTCCGCTCATGCCCATTGGATGGCCCTGGTGGCTCGTCCCCAGTGGTCGTCGATCGTCGGGTGGCCCTGGTGGCTTGACCACCAGTGCTCGTCGACTCATGACCGGGCGTTCGTGAAGAACTCCGCCGGTTGACCCGCGTCTTTGACGCGTGAGAGTCCCCAGGCTTGAACAATCGACCGACAGCCGTGCAGGGTGCCATCGCCCTGATGCGATCGCTGGGAGCCCTGGTGGACAAGCCAGCCGTGGCACTTGGCCGTTTTCCGACCTCCATGAGGGCGTTCGTGTGTCGGGAGCCGTTACGCCCGACGGGTTTCGGTGCATTTTTGCCACCCGGTTTTTTTTCGTTGACGGGGGTTGTCGGCGTGCCGTATGATTCCATAACACGTTGATGGAGGCGAAACCTCCGGGACTTTCGGACCCCGAACCATGCTCTTGAACCCCGAGATTCTCCTGGGCCTGCGGCTTACGCTCGCCCTCGGCCTTAGCGGCCGGGTGAGGTCTTAGGGGTTTTTGTCCGAACGCCTCCCGCGTGACACTACGAAGCCCCGAGACCTGCCCCAAGCGGCGGATCTCGGGGCTCGCTTCGTTCTGGGGCCGAGCCAAAACAAGAGCTGTTCGGTCTCGTTTTCCCACTTTCGAGGACGGGCCCAAGCCATGGCCGACGACGTGAACGCGAATCGTATCCGTATCTTCGACACGACCTTGCGCGACGGCGAGCAATCGCCGGGCGCCAGCATGAACGGGGCCGAGAAGCTCGAGGTCGCTCGCGCCCTGGCCGCCCTGGGTGTCGACGTGATCGAGGCCGGATTCCCGATCGCGTCGCAGGGAGACTTCGAGGCCGTCCGGGCCATTGCCACCGAGGTCACCGGCTCGACCGTCTGCGGGCTCGCCCGCTGCCACGACCGCGACATCGACCGCGCCTGGGAGGCCCTGAAGTTTGCCCCGAGCCCCCGCATTCACGTCTTCCTTGCGACTTCGGCCATCCATCGCGAGCACAAGCTCAAGATGACCAAGGCCCAGATCATCGAGCGGGCCGTCCAGAGCGTTCAGCGGGCCAAGAGCTACTGCCAGGACGTCGAGTTCAGCCCCGAGGACGCCGCCCGGACCGAGATCGACTTCCTCTGCGAGGTCGTCGAGGCGGCCATCGGCGCCGGTGCCACCACGGTCAACATTCCCGACACGGTTGGCTACGCCGTGCCCGCCCAGTACGCCAAGGTCATCCGCACCCTCAAGGAGCGGGTCCGCAACATCGACCAGGCGATCATCAGCGTTCACTGTCATGATGATCTCGGCCTGGCGGTCGCCAACAGCCTGGCCGGCTGCGAGGCCGGCGCCCGGCAGGTCGAGTGCACCATCAACGGCATCGGCGAACGGGCCGGCAACGCCGCCCTCGAAGAGATCGCCATGGCCCTCAAGACCCGCTTCGATTACTACGGCCTCACCACCAACATCAAGACCGAGCGGCTCTACCCCGTCAGCCGCATGGTCTCGACCATCTGCGGCCTGTCCGTCCAGCGCAACAAGGCGATCGTCGGCCGCAACGCCTTCGCCCACGAGTCGGGCATCCACCAGGATGGTATGCTCAAGGAACGATCCACGTATGAGATCATGCGTCCGGAGGAGGTTGGCGTCCCCAAGACCGACCTGGTGCTGGGCAAGCACTCGGGCCGCCACGCCTTGCGAGACCGCGTTGAGGAGCTGGGCTTCCACCTGACCGAGCCGCAGCTCGAAACCCTCTTCAAGGACTTCAAGGCCCTGGCCGACAAGAAGAAGGAAGTGTACGACGAGGACATCGTCGTGCTGGTCGAGCAGCACATCCAGGACGTGCCCAAGCACTGGGAGCTGATCAGCCTGCACACGACCGCCGGCTCGAGCGTCCTGCCCACGGCGACCGTGCAGATCCGACGCCCCGACGGCGTGATCGTGCAGGACGCCGCCATCGGCGACGGCCCGGTCGACGCGATCTTCAAGGCCGTGGAGCGCGTCACCGGCGTCCACGCCAACCTCCGCGAGTTCGCCGTCCGGGGCGTCACCCAGGGCAAGGACGCGCAGGGCGAGGTCAGCCTCGAGCTCGAGATCGAGAGCGACGACCAGTCGTACCGGGGCCGGGCCGCCTCGACCGACATCATCGAGGCGTCGGCCCTCGCTTACGTCAACGCCGTCAACGCCATGGCCACCCGCCGCGAGCGAGGCCAGGTCCGCGAGGTCATCGGCCGCCCCGGCGCGGGGGCCTGAACGCCTCGAATCCCGCCGGCAGGCAGGGCCAACGACCCGGTTGGCCCCTGCCCGCCCCGCCTCGTTTGGTTTCGAACGATCAAATCTGATGCACATTTCTAGAATTCTTCAGCCATTTTGGTCCGCACCGGCGGACCCGACGAGGCTTCCGTCTCAAGGCCCTCGATGCGGAGCAAACCGCCCCAACAGCCGGTCGGGTCTGCCGTGCGGACCCGACCCGACGGAACCTCGTGCCCGGTGTCCGGAACGTCCTGAACGCCGTCCTGGCGCGATCGACGTCGTAGGGCTCCTCGCGCAAGGCGAAGGGCCGGTTCCGGTTGCGAGCCCGATCGACGGCCCGGCGGGCTCGCGATCGGGATTGACCGGCAGGCGTTCTGGGCGTATCGTGCCAGCCGCGAGGATCTCGACCTCGCTCCGGCCCTCGGTTTCCCCAGGGCGCCCGCGTGCCGCACTTCCTCAACTGACCACGGCGCCGGACCGATCTTGAGTGGTAGGGAATCCGGCCAGGGATGGCCCATTGTCCCGATCGACCCACCGATTCCGGGCCGGATCGGGACCGCAATCGCCCCAGGGATGGGGAGGGACTCATGCGGCCTGGGGGCGTGATCGGCGTTGGGCTGGCCTGCCTGCTGCTGGGCACCGGCTGCGCCGCCAATCGCCCCGGCGGAAGCCGCGCCGCGCCCACCGCCGAAGAGCTGGCCCTGCGACGGCAGATCAGCCACGAGGCCCAGGTGGCCTGCGACCAGCACGACTGGCCGACGGCCGAGATGCACCTTCGCCGGCTCATTGGCGAGACCCCCGAATCGGCCGAGGCCCACCAGCGGCTTGGCCTGGTTTTGCAGGCGCGTGGGCAGCTCGCCCTGGCGGAGCGGTCCTACCAGCGCGCCCTGGAGCTGGAGCCCCAGTACGTCGCGGCCCTGGTGGGCCTGGGACAGGTCGAGGCCCGCTCGGGCCGCCTCGTCGACGCCCTCCGGCACCTGGATCGGGCCGTCGAGATCGACCCCGAGAACGCCGAGGCCCACTTCGGCCGCGCCCAGACCTTCGAGGCGCTCGGCCGCCTGGACGACGCTCTGGCCGGCTACTTCCGCGTCCTCCAGTTCGACCCGAACAACGTTCCCTCGATGCTCCGGGTCGCGGCCATCCAGCTCAGCCGCAACCGCCCCGAGCAAGCCCTGGCCCGACTGACCCAGGTCCTGGAGCTGGCCCCCGAGAATCCCGAGGCCCGCCACCAGCGCGGCCGCGCCTACCTCGCCCTGAGCCAGACCCCGCTGGCCCTCGAGGACCTCCGGTTCGCCGCCCGACACCAGCCGAACCGCCCCGACGTCTTCTACGACCTGGCCCTGGCCCTCGCCTC
>CAZRGV010000091.1:0-9738 GCA_964599655.1 uncultured Isosphaeraceae bacterium
GTGCTCCGACTGGTCGAGGAAGACACTGGTGGACAAGCCACCCGTGCCACCCGACTTCCTGTGGCACAGGAGCGATCCACCAGTGCTCCGAATGATCGAGGAAGACACTGGTGGACAAGCCACCAGTGGCACCCGACGGTGCTCCGAACGGTCGATCGAAGACACTGGTGGACAAGCCACCAGTGGCACCCGACCAACTGAGCGAGGAAGACACTGGTGGCTGGTGCAGCAGAGCACTCGGTCAGTAGAAGTGGGTGGCACTGGTGGCTTGTCCACCAGTGCTCCGACTGGTCGAGGAAGACACTGGTGGACAAGCCACCCGTGCCACCCGACCGAATGATCGAGGAAGACACGGGTGGACAAGCCACCCGTGGCACCCGACCGAATGATCGAGAAAGACACGGGTGGACAAACCACCCGTGGCACCCGAGCAGCGGTTGGTCTTGGTGGCTTATCCACCAGAGCCCCAGATCAGTAGAAGTGGGTGGCACTGGTGGCTTGTCCACCAGTGCTCCGAGTGGTCGAGGAAGACACTGGTGGACAAGCCACCAGTGGCACCCGACGGTGCTCCGAACGGTCGATCGAAGACACGGGTGGACAAGCCACCCGTGGCACCCGACCGAAGGATCGAGGAAGACACTGGTGGACAAGTCACCAGTACCACCCGACGCTGAGCTTGGTCGATCGGTCGATCACTGAGGTTCGGCGGGGTGTGTCGGCGAGGGACCGACACGGACCCGAGGGCGTGTCGTGTCCGTGCCAGCTTGCCCTTGGTTTTGGCTTGCCGGGATTGGGCCGGGTGTCCGTGGTCTGGCGGACGAGAGCACAGGCACCCGTTGGGGTGGGGTGGGCCCTCGCGTCACAACCGTGGTCGACGGGAGTAGGATCGCATGGAGGACGATCGTCAGATTATCACATCTTGGGTCGGAATCCATGGGATCGATGGCCTTTCTTTGAGTGGGTTTCTCCCACTGCGGTCCCTGCTCCGGTTCGGGTACGGCGGATTGTTCGGGCCGTCCACGTGATCGGGGGTGATTCCGATTGAGGTGTCGGGCACGAGATCGCGCGAGTCGGGCGCGGTTCGAAGGAGGCGGCACGCACCGTGGCGTGTTGTGCATCCTTCGGACCGGCGCGGTTTGACGCGGTTGGCAAGGGTCTACCCGACTCCGGAGACAACCCTATTCCCCCCCTTTTGAGTTGAGGAGTCGATGCCATGGCGAGCGCTGAGGAGAAACTCAAGGCGTACGTGGACGCGATGGAGAAGAAGCTGGGGAGCGAGATCCAGAAGGCGTTGATTGGCATTCCGTCGATGGAGCGTCGGGTGTTGGCGATTCGAGGGTATCTGAAATATCCGTCGATGGGTCGAGGGACCATCCGGGCCAACTGGGCGTGGTCGGATGAGGAGATGGAGGCGTTCAAGAAGACGGCCGAGTTCGTCAAGATGAAGCAGGCGGTCGAGGATGTGAAAAAGACGTTCGCGTCGCAGAATCCTGGCTATTCGCTGGGGGTGGACGCCAACAAGGTTCGCAGCCTCGAGGCTCAGGTTCGGCTTTGGAACCAGAACGGCTCCGTGCACAAGCTGGGCGAGGAGCTGAAGCGCAAGCTGCTGAAGGCTCTGGAGTCGATGCCGGAGGCGCCGGACACGACGAGTCTGGAGGAATTCCAGAAGGTTCTGACCAAGGCCGACCTGAGCGGCTCCCCGACGAATGCGACGCCGGGGCTCTCGCAGCACGGCCAGGCCAGGGCGTTCGACTTCGTGGTGTCCAAGGGGAAGGTGGTCGTCGCGGGAACCGTCACGGCGACGATCCCGGAGAAGTGGGAGAATCCGGGCTGGACGGCCAAGCTCAAGAAGGCCGTGAAGGATGCCGGCGACCAGTTTTCGGGGCCGCTTCCCGCGCCGTACGAGCCGTGGCACTACGCCTACAAATGTGCGTCGGCGGCCGTCGAGGAAGAGACCCGGTCGGGCCACTCGTTCTCGACGGACCTGTGTGGGACGTCGCTACGAAGACATTGATGGATTGATTGGCATTCGGCGGAGACGTGACGGTCCGGTCGGATCTTGTGGGTGTCGAGCGGTCGAGGTCACTTGTTCGTGACGTTGGTCCCGGGCGCCTCGCGACGCCGTGAACCATGATCGATGAGCCGTCTTCACTGAGGCAAACCGCTTCGGTCACAAGTCGTTATATAAGAAGAATTGCGGGAATGCGAGTGCTACGGGTGGCTCGTCCGTTCGTGTCTTCGATCCGTACCCAACCGGAACACTGGCGTGCAGGCCGCCCGTGGCACACGATTGCAAATCGTTGTGAAGTCAAGACTTCCTGTCATGCCTGCGGATCATGGTGAATGACGTCGGGCGCAATCCGTCCATTCCATCGTTTCAAGAGAAACCGGCCGCGCGCCGGAAGGAAGAATCCGTGAGTTACCCCGTGCTCGAGTTGGACAAGACGAATTCGATGGGTGGGACCGTGCTCACCTCGAAGGGAAGTGGATGGCTGAGGCCGACGGGCGTCTTCTTGCCCGACCCCAGCGTCGTCGCGGACCGTTCGCTGACGGTCCTACTCTGGTTCCACGGGTATTACGTCAAGGATATCCCGGCCCTCTTTTACAAGGAGGCGACCAAGCTGCTGCAAGCGGTGCTCGACTCCAAGAGGCGCATCGTCCTGGTGGCGCCGCACCTGGGATGGTACCAGAACTCGGCGAACACCGATTACAACGCGTCGGCGCTGGGCGGTGGCAAAGGGTGCGAGGCGTATCTCGACCAGGTTCTGGGCGCTCTGGCCGATTGGTTCCGGTCCACGCGGAACGACATCGACCAGGAGTCGAAGCCGGCGCGGCCATTCGACGTCGCCGAGCTTTACGTTGCGGGACATTCGGGGGGCGGACGGGGCGTGATGAGCGTGGTTTCGTCGCTGGGACGCTACCAGGATTTGCTCCGGGAGTGCTGGGGATTCGACTGCATTTACGGCTCCGGGCAGACGTGGTACGAGTGGGCGAGATCGCAAGGACGCATGCCGCTTTATTTCTACTTTGGTCAAGGCACCAAGCCGGCGTTCCACGGTGATGTGCTCGGCTTCTGGAAGCGGGTGTACGGCACCCCGAAGAGTCCGCTGCCGCTCGGCTCACGGATGCTGAACGTCTACCTGGCGCCGGCGCTGCCGGGCTCGGAGGTTGACTCGGTGGCCTTTCAGCTCAGCGAGGACCTCAAGGCCAAGCCCAAGGCGGCCAATCGCTACGAGGAGATCCGCAAGCAGGTGGATCCCCTGCTGGACAACCCGACCTCGTACTGGTCGAAGATCATCAGCCTGGGGCTGAAGGACCATTACCCGGTCGTTTCCGACCTGCTCGGACCGCGGATCAAGCAGAGCATCCTGTGACGAGGGAACTCCGGGACCGTCTCCTCCGTCCGGCGACTGGAATCGTCGGGCGAGTGGGGGATAATAAGGGCGCACCGCACGTTTCGGCGCCGGGTGGAGCATCGATCCCCCAGGCGACGAGTGGAATCCCCCCGAGCCCTGGTTTCTGGAGAGCCGCGCCGTGTCGAACGCGGAGATGTTGAAGTCGATCGCCCTGATCGTGGGCCTGGCGGTCGTGATCGTCATCGGGCTGGTCGTGATCACCCGGCTGCGGAGCGAACTCCAGGGGGACGAGGGAAAAGGGTCGTCGAAGGACGACCTGCTCGCCTCGTTCCAGGACGCGTACGAGGCCGGGGAAATCGACACCGAAGAGTATGAACAGGTGCGTAATTCACTCGATCGCAAGACCCGAGGGGGCTCGCGACCGACCGTGTCTTCCTCGATCACTTCGAGCACTGGTGGACAAGCCACCAGTGCCACCCAGCCGCCGGCCGAAACCAGGCCCGAGTCCCCTGCCCCGATCAAACCGACCGGGTTGAGCGTGTCCGACGATGGCGAGACGACCTCGGAACCGCCTGGCCCGTCGACCTGACGTCGGGCACGCTGGGATGGATGGATGGTCCGCCGACCGGTCCATGGATTTGAAATCGGACAATACCTGGATTCCAGGGTCTTTACGATGGGCCGGACGCGCTCGTAAAATCCCGATCGGCGTCCGGTAGCGACTGGCCGAGCGGAGCGATTTCGGCGGAGCGAATCGGACATTTATAAATATTTATACATACTGACATCATCGTCGCCTTGAGGCAACGGCCACCAATGCCCAAAACCTACGAGAAGGATTACGGCCCCAAGAGGGTGGAAAACGCGACTTACGCTCAGGCGAGGTCCGAGGTCGGCAAATACTTTGGCGAACTCATCCGGAAGCGAATCTGGAACGGCAGCACCGAGACGAATTCCAGACCCAGCCTGCCGATACCCAGCGTGGAGGTCCAGGATTACATTCTGAGCTTCGGGGGTAACACGGCCGTGAGGAACTTTGACAAGTTCTTTCACAACCCCGAGCGAACCAACGGCATTGGCGTAGCGAAGTCTTGGGTGCGCGGGTACCTTGCCTGGTATTTCCCCCAGAACGAGACGGCGAATCACCTTGCCAACCGCGACGAGATGGACTATCAACCCCAGTTCTGGGATATCGTGAACGAGGGGGCCCTGATTCGGGCGAAGGAGGAGTATCCGAACTTCCCCTGGACCCTGGAACTCGTCAAGATGGCGTACGGCCCGTGGCGGCATCCCGACATCCCGGACCGTTCCCTGACTCGCATCAACATGAATTTGCAAGGAGAGACCATCATGACGTGGGCGGACGCCCAGTTCCGTCAGGAGGTCTTCGGCAAGTCGGTTTCGTGCTACCTGCCGCGCAACTGCTCCAAGAGTTCGCAGGTCCTTCAGATTGGCGGCGAGCTGTATAGCGACTGGGTCGAGGCGAAGGATGCCAGTCACGGACACCCGATGACGACCGTGCGAGCGGCGTTCGCCGCGAAGGATGGCGTGTTCGCCACGCCGTTGCGGAGCACGTCGGAAAATCCGAATCGGCGGGCGTTCAAGGTGCGTGTCGGCTCGGCGATGTGGACGATTGTCTTCAACGCGGTCAACCCGCCGTACATCGTGACTCTGTTCAAGAGCTGAATTCGCCCAAGCCGCGTCTCAGCCTTTCGTCCGGAAGATCAGGAGGAAGGGAATCGAGCGGTGGCCGGCCGCGTCTGACGGACCCGACCGAGTCGCAACGCGTTTGCGAACGGGCCTCGGGTGTCAGCGGCCGTCCTTGCCCCATGCTTTGGCCTGGCTCGACGTTGGAATGCGAATCCAGGACGACGCGTGGCATCCGAAAGACAGGCTCAACCCGGTCCATTCCCTTCGGCCTGGGAGGATTCTCTCGCATGGTTCGCGGGCCTTGCCGCGTACCGTGTGGAAGGGAATCGACGGGGCGGGTGTCCGTCGGGAATCGTCAACGGCTCGCCCACCACGCGGGAGGTCTGGCATTTTTGGCGTGACCCTGGCGGAGAGGAGGACGCGCTGGCTCGTTCCATGCGACGAATGCCCTCGCGATAACGTCTTTTCTCACAAACGTTTCAGGCGAAACCTCGCGCGAGGGACGCGTGTTGAAGAGGTGGGGAGGGAGGCACGGGATTGGCGTCGAAGGCCCGAACCGGAACGTCGAGGAACCGGAACACGTTGCGGCCGGAGCGAGCGACGCTTGCGGGTGCTTGGGGGAATGTTAAAATTGTCTGATGCCGTTCGAATGGTTTCGAGTCATGCCCTCAGCCCCTCTCCTCGGGCAAGGATCCGGATACGATGGCCGAGTTCGACGCCGTAACGCTGGCTGAACAAGCCGTGATGATCGGCCTGATGACCCGATCCCAGTTCTTCGAGGTCATGGAGGATGCGGAGGATGGATCGATCGAGGCCCTGACGCGCTCGATGCTCCGCAAGGGCATTCTCACGAGCTGGCAACGGGACAAACTCGTCAAGGGCGAGGTTCGCGGGTTCTTTTACGGCAACTGCAAGGTTCTGTTTCACATTGCTGAGGGGACGTTCGCCCGTGTGTATCGCGGGGTCCGGGTGCACGGGAATCAGCCGGTGGCGATCAAGGTGCTTCGACGCCGGTTCACTTCGGATCAGGCCGCCGTCTCGCGCTTCAACCAGGAAGCGGAGGCGGGCATGCGGCTGGTTCATCCGAACATCGTGCGGATCTACGAGTACGGCGAGCAGGACGGGCTGCACTACATGGTGATGGAGTACGTCGAGGGGTCGAATCTTCGCGACTTCCTCAAGATCCGCCATCGCCTCGACGCGGAAGAGGCGCTGCCGATTATGATCGGCATGGCCCGAGGGCTTCAGTACTCGTTGAACCACGGCGTCACGCACCGCGACATCAAGGGGACGAACATCCTCATCAGCACGAAGCGCGAGGCGAAGCTGGTGGATTTCGGCCTGGCGACGGTGGCCGACGACCGAGTGACGGAGTTCGCCCACACGCGAACCGTGGACTACTCGGCGCTCGAGCGAACCTGCCACAGTCCGAAGGGGGACCCTCGCTCGGATATCTACTTCCTCGGCTGCGTGTATTACCAGTTGCTGACCGGGGTGCTGCCGCTGCCGGAAGTCGAGACCAGCGACCCGCTGGCCAAGATGCTCAAGCGAAGCTTCGGGGCCATCAAGCCCCTGCACGAGCACCGGCACGCCCCGCCCGAGGAACTCTGTCGCATCATCGAGAAGATGATGAAGATCGACCTCAGGCTGCGGTATCAAACGATGGACGACGTGGTCGCCGACCTGGAAGCCTTTGCGAAGTCGATGAACGCGCCGGTTCCGGAGATCGTGACCACCTCCGAGGCGGCGGAGCCCAGCGACGGGGACATCCTCCGCGATGCGATGATCGCGAAAAAGCCGCGACAGCCCGAGGCTCAAGCCGCTCACGTTCCGGCTCCGGCTCCGCAACCGCAACCGGCTCCGGCTCCGCGACCGCAACCGCAACCGGAGTTCGATCCCCTGGACCTGCTCGATCCGGACAGCATTCCCGATCCCGATTTCGAGCTGATGCCCCATGCCGAGAACCCGGCCGTTGCCGAGGTGGAAGCGGAGGCCGCGCCCGGCAAGCAGGTGCTTTGCGTTGAGGTTCAGAGTGAGATTCAACAGGCCTTCCGCAAGGTCTTCTCGAAGATGGGGTACGAGGTGTTGATGGTGGGCGACGCGTTCGAAGCGGCCCTGCGATACCTCGACACGCAGCCGGAACTGGTCGTCTTCGACATCGATGGTCTCGGCCCCAACGGGCTGAACGGGTTCCTCGAGATTTACAAGCGGGCCCGGGCCGCGGGTCGGGAACTCTCGGCGCTGGTGCTCCTCGGCCCTCGACAGGGGGAGCTCGCCGGGCGTCTGCCGGGCGACGACCGAGTGATCGTCCTGTCCAAGCCGATCAAGATGAAGGATGTGCAAGAGGGCATCGCCCAACTTCTGTCGGTCCGTCACTGAACGGAACGCGGACGCTCAGGCAAGGCCCTCCCGTCGAGGAACTCGCCCTGAGAGCGGAACGTGGGCCGTCGCCGCGATCAGGGCGATGGCCGGCACGAGCGGGGCTTGCATGCGAAGGTCGGTCCAGTAGACCGCGTGGACGGCGGTGAGGGCGATCACCATCATGGGGGCCGCGATCCTTGGCCATCGCCAGAGTTCGGAGCGGGTGAGGCCCAGCGCCAGGGCAACCCACAAAGGGAAGGTCCAAGCGGAGGTGGCCAGCCTCAGCCAGGTGGAGTAAACCGCACCCGAGGGGGCCACGCCCCAGAATCGTCCGAGCCGGGCCAGCGAGGCCCGGGCGAAGTCGTCGGGATGCTCGTGGAGCATCCGCAAGGCCTGCCGACGGATGTAGCGATCGGCGTCGGGTTCGGTCATCCTGGCCGTTTCCTTGTTGATCCGGTCGAACCAGCGAAACTGGTTCGGGCCGGTCCAGACCGCGCCCGGGGGGCCATTCAGGACGTCGTGGTAGTACTCGGGGTTATTGGCCAGGGCCAGTGTGTAGCCACCGTGGGTCGTCGTCCAGACCGGCTCTCCCAGGGCGATCGCGTTGCGAATGGCCCAGGGAGACAACGTGATCATCGTGGCCGCGACGAGTACGCCGGTTCGCCGGAGCCGATCGAGCCAGGTTCCCGGCCTGACCAGCAGCGAGGCGAGCACGGTCAGCGCGGCACAAGCCAGGGTGCTCGGCCGGCAAAGGCCCGCGAGCCCGAAGGCGACGCCACCGAGCAAGCTCCCTCGCCAGGAAGTCTCGGTGAGGGCGGCCAGGGCCGTCGCCAGCAGGAAGGCGGCCAGCGTCTCGGTCATCACCGAGCGACTCTGAACGACCAGGACCGGGTCGAGCGCGACGATCAGAGCGGCTCCGAGAACGCGACGGTCCGAGAGCCCCCATCGCCTGGCGGCGGTCGCGGTCAGCGAAACGGTTCCCAGCCCGAGGGTCAGGTGAAACACGGCGACGCCCCAGAGCACCCGGCCATCGAGCGCGCGGACCATCGGCGACAAGACGAGCGGATAGAGCGGCGGTCGGTACGCCGTGGGCCGACCCTTGATCACGAAACCGCGGCCCTCGGCCAGCGACCGGGCCAGGGGGAGGTAATTGTCCGGGTCGTCGGGCTCGTTGTTGATCCGAGGCGCCAGGACCGCCAGCCGCGCCAGAAGGGCCAGGAGGAGCACAATCGCCAGCCCTCGACCAACCGGACTCAACGCCATGGCAGGCTGTCCCGCAGGTGGGGCGCCAGTCCGACGAACATCCCGAACACCAGCCCCGAGAGATGCGCCGCGTTGGCGATCGGCCCGAAGACCCCCAGCATGCAGGCCACCAGCCAGAGCAGCATCCAGACGATCGTCTGCGACTGGATCGCGATTCCGGCCTCGGGCTCGTAGTCGCTTTTCATCCAGGCATAACCCAACAAGGCGTAGATCACTCCCGACATGCCGCCTGGCAACGAGGGGACGTTCAACCCGTGGCGGTAGACATCCCAGAGGTACTCGGCGAAGAAGGAGACCGGCGAGGCCGTCAGCACCAGGAATAGGAGCACCCGCCAGCTCTTGCGCAGCTCGATCAGACCCCCGAGCCAGTAGAGGGCCATCATGTTGAAGACCAGATGCGGCGCTCCATAATGGATGAACATAGGAGTAAATAGCCGCCAGAGCTCGCCGCGGCGGAGGTTCTCCAGGCCCGAGGATGCCAGGGTGGGGAAAGGAAGGGTCATCTCCTGGCCGTTGTCCAGGGTGATCGTTCGTTCGTCGAGGACCACCTTCGGCGGCGAGAAATAGAACGGCGCGAGGGCCCGATAGTTGGATCCAACACCCGTGAGAACGGCGACCAGGATCGAGATGGCGATGAGGGTGTGCGTCACCGGACAGCGCAAGGGGGAGACCGTGTTCAGTCGGCCTCGGAGGTTGATCGTGTTCTTCAGGTGTTCGCGTTCGGTCTTTTCGATCTGCTTCCGTTTGAGCCGGGCGGCTTTTTCCACGCCGTTGTACTTCGGATCACGGGGGTTGGCCAGGTAGTCCGCCAGCTCTTGCCGGCCCTGATCGACCTGATCTTCCCGATGGATCCAGATGGACCAGCCGTTCCGTTCGGGGCGGACCTGAGCGGAGATGTCTCGCGTCTGAAGGTAGTCGGCCAGCCGTTGCGCCTGGCTCTGGTCGTCGAGGGTTCCGATCTCTCGCATCGTAGCGTTTCCAAGGTGTGGCCTTCCCGCTTCGTCCGGGTCCCGCGTAACGGCCAGGTTTCACCCTATTGTACCCGATAATGCCAGGAGGCCGGAGGCGGAGTAGTCGTCCTCGATTTGTCCGGGCATAACGTGAGACT
>CAZRGV010000091.1:9749-10745 GCA_964599655.1 uncultured Isosphaeraceae bacterium
GCCGCGATCCGGCGGCGACGACGCCGAAACCGATCGTTGAGAATGCCGGAAATTCCTGAACCCTTGAGAGTGGTGCGATGGCCGAACGCCGCCCGATCCTGCTTTCGTTGACCTCAATGCGCGAAGAGGGCCTCCAGTTGCTCCGAGACGCCGGAGAGCTTCGCATGGCCTCGTCGCTGGAGCCGGAGGTGCTCCGGCGAGAGATCCACGACGCCGACGCCCTGGTGATCCGGACTGCGGGCGTGATCGACGCGGCGCTGATGGACAGCGCCCCCCGACTCCGGGTCATCGGCCGGCATGGTGTCGGCTACGACCAGGTCGACGTTCCCGCGGCGACCGAGCGAGGCATTCAGGTGGTCTACACGCCGGGGGCCAACACCGAGGCGGTGGCCGAGCACGCCCTGGCGTTCATGATCGGGATCTCCAAGCACTTCCCGCAGCAGATGAAGGCGCTTCGCGAGGGGCGTTACAACGATCGAACGAAGCTCGTCGGACGCGATCTCAAAGGACGAACCCTGGGCATCATCGGCTTCGGTCGGATCGGCCGACGGCTCGGCGAGTTGGCGAATGTCGGCTTCGGGATGCGGGTTCTTTACAACGACATCGTGCCCGCCCCACCCGAGGTCGAGGCCCGAGCGAACGCGCGTCGCGTCGGGCTTGAGGAGTTGCTTGAGGAGTCGGAATACGTCACGCTCCACGTTCCGCTCGACGACTCGACCCGGCGGCTGATCAATCGCCAATCCTCGGCGCAGAGGAGGCCGGACGCGATCCTTATCAACACGTGCCGCGGGCCGGTCGTCGACGAGCGGGCGGTGGCTGACGCCCTCGATGCCGGCCTGCTCTGGGGATACGCCGGCGATGTCTTCGACGTCGAGCCGCCCCCGGCGGATCATCCCCTGATCGGTCGATTCGATTGCCTGCTCACCCCGCATAGCGCGGCGCAATCGATCGAGAGCCTGATCAACATGGCCCGAGGCGTGGCCGAGGACGTGCTTC
>CAZRGV010000091.1:10755-26083 GCA_964599655.1 uncultured Isosphaeraceae bacterium
CCGGCCATAAAAGGACGGGATCATCCGGATCGGGTCCTCCGCGGCGAACGGCCCTTGAACCCGGTCAACGATCCGTCCGCGGTGGCCGAGAGCCGCCGTCGACTCGGCAAACCGCCTCTCGACGAAGGGATTCTCTGAACTCAGGCCGGACCATCGGCGGAGTTCGGGCGCGTCAGCGGACAGCGATCGGGATGGTCAAGGACTGACCGTCGATCGTGGCCAGGACCTCGCCCTCGAATTCGTTCGGGTTCCCATACGAGCCGGGGACGCTCGAGAACCCGCCCTTTGCGGCGGTGTCCGGCTTCAGCTCCACGGTCTTCGAACCGTCCGGAAGCTCGAGCGTGATTCGAGCGTCGCTCGGAGAGAACTCGGACGAGAGCTCCGGCTTGAGGAAGTAGACGGTGATCTGAGACCTCGGCATCGCCTCGCTTGCCCCAGCCCGGCCGATGGGCTTGACGACCAGCTCGACCCAACCCTTGTCGTCGGGCATGGGAAAGAGCGCGCCGTTGTGAGGCGGACCGCTGAACGCCGGCACCCGGGGCGCGTCCGAATTGCCGCAACCAAGAACGAAGCCCAACAACACGAGTAAGGTCGGACGGAGCGAGGCCAGTAGCTTCATCGCATCAACCCATACGGAGGAAAAGAGATTCTGGAGAGAGGAAAGCCACGGGCCGGGTCATGAACCCGGCCCATGGGGGATTGGCCGTGCTGAGGAGCAGTCGTGGCCAGGAGGGGCCGATCAATAGGAATCGGAGCTGACGACCTCGCCAAATCCGCGCGTGGAGAGTTTCTGATAGACACCGAGGAAGCAGCCCGGGTTGATGGTGTAAATGTAGTTGGCGTAGGTCACGCCGTTGGGGAGCCAGCCGTGTGGGCCGCTGCTGCCGGAGTTGAACGGCCACGACTGGATCGAGTTCTTGATGAAGTGAACCGAACCGTCGCAGAAGGCGAAGTTGGCTCCGCCGGGATGAAGACTGGTGGCGACGGTGGGGTAGTAGTAGTTCTTGGTATCGCCGAAGGTCTGACCGAGCTGACCGGGATTGGCGTTGACCGGGTAATAGGTGGCGAAGAGCGTGTCGTACCAGCGACCCGAGTTCCAGGAGTTGTCGGACACAGCGTAGGACTTGTCGAACTTATAAAGATTGCCGTGACTGTGCTCGCCGAACAGGAAGGTGTTGCTGGTTCCATCGGTGATGTCGGCGATCTTGACGCTGCTGTCGTTGTAGATCACGCCGTTGTACATGGCGAACTGGGCTGGGCCGTAGGTGATGTTGTAGCCGAAGTCGAAGGTTCCGGCGTTGGCCGCGTAGCTGGCGAACTGCTGGTACCAGTTTCCGGGGGGCAACGGGAAATTCTGGTTGAAGCTCCAGCCCGGCGAGCCCGTCGCGGGTGGGAGGATTGGAGCCGGGTTGAGCTGGGTATCGCTCGGGCACATCAGAATGCTCATCGCCACACCGGAGATGGTGATGTTTTCCACATTGCCGGAGTTCAGGTTGAAATTCACGGCGTTGTAAAGCGGCGACTGCTCGGTGAAGGGCATCATTCGGACGAAGCAACTGAAATTCTCAGGGTACTTGACCGGGGCGACAGCCGTCGCGTAGCTGTTTCCGCCATTGAAGTTGGAGTACGACCCACCGGGAAAACAGCCGTTCGTGTCGTGGTAGTTCTGGGCGGCGAGGGCCAACTGCTTAAGATTATTGGTGCACTGAGCGCGTCGAGCGGCCTCGCGTGCGGCCTGGACGGCGGGCAAGAGCAGGGCGATCAGGACTCCGATAATGGCGATTACCACAAGCAATTCGATCAGTGTGAAGCCGCCGCGAACGCGACGCAAACGGTCGGAACTCATGGCAAAGACTCCGGGAGAAAAGCCTGTCGCCGGGGAGACCCCGCCCAGGTGAACATCGACCTGGTTCGACTCCACCGGCTTGGAAGACGAACGGGATAAGCGATCCAAGACCCTGGACGGAACGGCGATGAACGAAGTCGGTCGGCGAGGGAGAGATTGCCGAAGTCGGCTGTATTGTATTCTCTCATCTTTTGTCGGGTTATGAAGTTTTTGCGAATTTTTGTGGAACCCCCGTCATGATCGGGGCTGATGACTGAACGAATGCTCTCGTTTTCTCCTGTGGAGGCCGCGACCTTGGCCAGTCTTTCGACGCTGTGGAGGCCGCATCCGCGGGTTCGAGTCGCGAGGTCAGGAGAACCCGATCCGGAGGGGCGATGCGTTCTCTACTGGATGCAGCGGGCCCAGCGGGGTTCGGACAATGCCGCCTTGAACCTGGCCATCGCTCTTGGAAACGCCCTGAGGCAGCCGGTTCTGGTGGTCTTCGGGCTGACGGCCGACTATCCCCAGGCGCAACGGCGGCATTACCGGTTCCTGCTCGAAGGTTTGCCCGAGGTTCGTGACGAGCTGGAGAGGAAGGGCGTGCCGCTGGTGGTCCGGATCGGCCGACCCGATCGGGTTGTCCTGGCGATGGCCGATGAGGTTCGGCCCTCGGTCGTGGTCGGCGACGAGAATCCGCTACGGGTTGCTCAGGCCTGGAGGAACGCGGTGGCCGAGGGGCTTCGCGTGCCGTTCCGGGTGGTCGATGCCGATGTGGTCGTTCCGACCAGCCTGTTTGAAACGCAGGAATACGCGGCCAGGACCATCCGGCCGAAGATCCGACGGGTCTGGAACGAGTACCTCAGACCGATCCCCAACCCGAAGGCGGAGGTTGCCTGGCCGAAGGGCACTACGCCCAAGGGAGAACGGATTGAACCGGAGGCCCTGCTCGAACGGTTGAAGGTGGGGGGCGTCGGGGAAGTACCGTCGTATCAAGGAGGGACGGCGGAAGCTCATCGGCGGCTCAGGCGGTTTGTCCGGGATCGCTTGCCTCGTTACGCGACCGACCGGAACGAGCCGACGCCTTACATGACCAGTGAGCTTTCCGCGCATCTGCACTTCGGGCAGATCAACCCGTTGACGATCGCGCTGGCGGTCCGAGACAGCGGCGAGGACCCCAACAGCATCGAAGTCTACCTGGAAGAGTTGATCGTCCGCAGAGAGCTGGCGATCAACTTCGTCGCCAGAAACCCAGAGTATGACCGGCTCCAGGGGTGTCCCGACTGGGCCTTGCGGACGCTGGCCAAGCACGCGAGCGACCCCCGGCCTCGGCTTTACTCGGCGGAGCGGCTCGAAGCGGCCGAGACCCACGATCCGCTCTGGAACGCGGCGCAAACGGAGATGGTTCTGACCGGACGCATGCACAACTACCTTCGCATGTACTGGGCCAAGAAGATCCTGGAATGGAGCCCCGACCCGGAAACGGCGTTTCAGGTGGCCCTCGACCTCAACGACCGTTACGAGATGGATGGGCGCGATCCGAACGGCTACACGGGAGTGGCCTGGGCGATGGGCGGCGCGCATGACCGGCCATGGCCGGAACGCCCGATTTTCGGCACGGTGCGGTTTATGAGTTACGAGAGCACCCGGAGGAAATTCGACTCTCAGGCGTATATCGATCGGGTCGCCGAGATCGAGAAGCGACGCACGTAAGGCGAGCGAGAACTCACGGGCCTTGCCCCGGCTTCGGGGTCAGGCCGTGCGGACGGACGCCGATCATCCGCCGGAGCCGAAGGCGAGGCACCGCGACGTCGATCGGTTGCTGGCGGAGGGACATGTCGGGCCGAAAGCCGGCGAGGAGCACGACGAGGAGAATCGCGTCGACGGCGCAGGGGACCAGGAAGAGGGCGGGGCGTGCTCCTCCCGATCGCGTCAGGATTTCGCCGACGATCAGGCTTCCGATCAGCATCCCAAGGCCGGTGGTGAACATCAGGTAGAGCCCTTGGACGCTGGCGCGGCGGTCGGGCGGAGCTTGGGCGTCGAGATACATGGGACCGGCGACGTGGAAGAACGCGATGGCCAGGCCGTTGATCGGCAAGCCGAGCAGGGCGATGACCAGCGGCGGACGCGAGGAGAGCACGAGGTAGTACGTGACCCAGGCGGCGATTCCGAGGGCCATGGTTCCTCGAAAACCGAGACGGCCAAGCACTCGAGGCAACACGACCAACGCGGCGATTTCGGGAATCTGGCCGAGCGTCATCGCGGAGGCGATCCAGGGACGAGGAAGCCCCAGGGTGGGGAGATAGGCCGGGACCACTTGATAGACAAACGGCGTGGTCAGGCTGACCCCAAAGGACAGGAGCAGAATGAGCGAAATCCTTGGGTTCGAGAGCAGTTGCCCGCCGTCCCAAATCGCGACGCGACGGCCTCCGGAGTACAACGGCGGCGTGTGCGGGAGTGTGAGGCAGTAGAGGGAAAAGGCAAAGGCGATGGCCGAACCCACCCAGAAGGCCTCGAAGGCCCCCTGCCCTTCGTGGGTGGTGCCTCGCAGGAACATCACGGCCGAGACGACCCAGCCGATGGTCATCCAGCCGATCGTGCCCCAGACGCGGACTTGGCCGAACTGGTCCGACGGGCGTTCCAGGTTCCGCAAGGCCATGGCGCTACAGAGCCCAAGGCCCGGCGCCGTGATGAGCCAGTAGACCAGAAAGAGGCCGAACAGGGCTCGCTCGTCGGTGATCCATCCCGACGCGATGAGCAGGAGCAGGCTTCCGCTCATGGCGTACAGCAGCGAGAGCAGGCGCTGCGTGGCCATGAGCCGGTCGGCCACCTGGCCGGCACCCAGCGGCGTCGCCAGGGCGGCGAGGGCCATGCTGGCGAAAATCCAGCCTCGAGCGCGGCCGGAGACGCGAAGGTCCGCCAGATGGACGGCCAGCAAGGGCCACCAGGCCCCTTGCACGGCATAGACTCCCGCCATCATCGCCGATAGGCGAGAACGAACTCCGATGACCATGCCGCCTCCCACATCCGCCCTCGCCCGAACCGACATCAACGCATTCTATCCACCAGGCGACAAACCTCGAAGAGCAGCTCTCTCGGAAGTTGGCCCGTATCCATTCCATTGTAGAACCGGCGGACGAGGCCGACGCGACAAGCCCGTTCCGAAGGCCGCCGCCGACCGAGGGGAAACGCCGGTTTGTGCGAAGAAGTCTCCATCCGGTAAGATTGAATTCGTTCGATGGCTCGCTCGCTGACCGAATTCCGGCGCCCGCGACGCCTGTCCGTGAATCCCTCACCCGGGAGCTTGGTCCATGACCGATCGAAAACCGGCTCCGCGTCGCCGCCGACGGCTGCGATGGTGGCTTCTCGGGGGGGTGGTCGGGCTCGTCGTGGTCCTGGTGGGAGCGCTTCCCTGGATCCTGTCGACGAAACTGGCGCGGCGATGGCTGCTCGATCGCGCGGCGGAAACCCTCGCTCCGGCGAGGCTCGACGTCGGATCGTTTGCCTTTTCCTGGTTCGGCCCGACGCGGATGACGCGGTTCGTCCTCATCGACGCTCAAGGAGATCGGGTGGTGGAGGCGCCTCGGGCGGTCTGGGATCGGAACCTCTGGCAAATTCTTTTCGACCGACCGCGCCTGGGGACTCTGAGGCTGGATCGAGGCCGGCTTGACATCGAACGGTTTCCCGATGGAACCATCGACCTCCACGAAGCGCTCCGGCCGATCCTGAAAGGGCCTCCGGAAACGTCGTTCGTCGTCCGCGTCCAGGCGGGATCGCTCCGGCTCCGGAGTCCCGAGCTGGCCGAGCCGTTGAGGGCGACCCTGACCGACGTGGTCGTGAACCGTCCTGCGGCCCCGAACCCGATTTCCTGGCGGATTCGTCTCGATCGACCCGGCGCGGACGAGCCCTCGCCGATGGTGGTCGCGGCCTCCCTTCGCCCTGGCGCCGGAACGTCGCCAAGCTTGACCATCGAAGGGAACTTCGACCGTTGGACCTACGCCCACGACGGGAACCACGACCTGAATCTGACCATCGAGGGTCAGAACTGGCCCTTGGCGTTGAACCTGGGACGTGCCCGGCTCGAAGGAGCCTTCGACGGCCGGCTGGAAAACGCCAGGCGGCACGATCGGTGGCGACTGAAGGGAGACGCCAGGCTCGGCGGTTTCGCGTTGTCGGGCCCCTTGCTGGCCGAAGACCATCTGCGGCTCGACCAGGCGAAAGGGCGATGGAACGTGTCGCAAACGGCGGATGGCTGGACGCTCGACCAGCTCGAACTGACGTCCACGCTGGGCTCGCTTCAGGCCGATGGGCCGGTTCCGGCGCCTCCGGGCCAGACGTCACGGATCAAGGGCCAGCTCGATCTGGCATCCCTCTCACGACAGTTGCCGAACACGTTCCCCCTTCGCGACGGTTGGAGCCTCGATCGCGGCCTAGCCCGGTTGCTCCTCAACGGTTCCACGGTCCAGGGCCATCGCTCGTGGGATCTGGAAGCGAGAATCGAGACGGTTGAGGCGCATCAAAACGAACGCGCGCTCCGCTTCGAGACGCCGGCTTCGCTTGTCGCGCATCTGCGAGAAGACGCGAGCCGGTTCACGGTCGAGAGCCTCGACCTCGAAACGGCCTTCCTCAACGCTCACGGAACTGGGAATGTTGATGAAGGGGTGAACATCCAGGGCACGATCGATCTGGCCGAGATCCATCGACGGATGAGCGAGCTGATCGACTTTGGGGCACTGGGCCTTGCGGGGCGAGGCCGACTGGAGGGGAGCTATCGGCGGGAGGGCACGCGCTACCATGGTCAACTCGGTCTGGAACTCGAGGATCTCGCGCTCTCGGCGAGAGAGGGGAGCGGCCTTCGTCGCGAATCGGCCCAAGTGCGGCTGAGCGTCTCCGGTCCGGCCGGCGAGTCAGGGTTACCGATCGGCTGGGGCGATGCGAGAGGATCGCTCTTCTCGGACGACCTTTCCGCGTCGGTGGTCTCCTTCGCGAAGGATGGGGAACTTTCGGCGCTCACGGCCTCGGTCGCGGTAACGTCGGAGTTTGGGAGCATGCCGGCGACGGCCGAGGCGAGGCTGGTTGGACTTCGAGACGGAACGACCTGGGCCATCGACGAAGCGGTCGTGGATCTGCATCCGACGCACGACCCGTCGCCGGAGGGCCAACTCGAGTGGTCGCTGGACGGCGTGTTCGACCCGACGGCCGGAGCTCTCCTGCTTCAACCGACGAAGTCTCGGCCGTCGTCGGTTCCGGCTGTGGCGATCGACGGACTGCACGTTCAGGGCTTGAACGGCCCGAACTGGCGCGCGGAAGGTCGATTGGGGGGCGAACTGGCCTCGCTCGTTCCGCTGTTGGCGGTCTGGACCGGGCGCGAACCGCCCGAACTGACCGGTGGTCTCTCCGCTCGATGGTCGGTTCAAGGGAGCCAGGAGGGCCCCGTGCGGTTTGGCGCCAACCTGCGGATCGTGGATTCGAGCGTGGAAACCGCCGATGGGGTGCGCGCGCTCGGTCGATTCGAGTTTGACGTCGTTGGCTCGTATTGCACCGAGTCCGATGACGTTTCGTTCTCGGAACTCGTTGTGGTCACGCCCTATGGCTCCCTCGAAGCGTCGGGTCGAGTGGCCGACCCGACCGGCCAAGGGCTGGTCGAGGTCGATGGGACCTTGACGCCCGACTGGGAGGCGATCCGCGCGGTGCTAACGGAACGTGTCGAGCCGGGAGCGAAAATCTCCGGCGGCTCCAGCCGATTCCACCTGCGAGGCCCCGTTGGCGGTGGAGATGCGAGCGCGGCCCTGGATGCCGAGTTCGGTGTCGTCCTGTCGGAAGCCGATGTCTACGGAATGAAGCTCGGTCCCGCGCCGATCGTGGTTCGACTGAAAGGCGATCAGGTCGAGGTGGAACCGATCCAGACGACCCTCAACGGTGGGCGGTTCCGGCTCGATCCTCGGGTGGTTCGCGAGTCGAGTGGGGGTCTGTCGATCCAGCTCGGTGAGGGGACGACGATCGAGGGGGCCGAGATCAACGACGAGGTATCGCACCGGGTGCTCTCGTTCGTGGTACCGGTGCTCGATCGGGCGACGCGCGTTCACGGCCGGATCTCGGCCCAGGTCGAACGGGCCGCGTTCCCGCTCGATTCGACCCTCGGCGAAGGGAGCAAGGTGGAAGGCCGGGTTGTCTTCCAGAACGTGGAGTTCCTGCCCGGTCCCCTCGCCGAGCAACTTGTGGAGTTGGTCGGCGCGGAACCGTCGTCGATGAAATTGAACGAACCGGTCGTGCTGTCGATCGCGGATGGCAAGGTCCATCAGCGAGGGCTGGCCCTGCCCGTGGGTCGATTGACCCAACTTCAGATCGATGGGGATGTGGGGTTCGACCGCCGTCTTGATCTCACAGCCAGCGTCCCGATCACTCCGGCCATGGTGGCGAACAATCCGATCCTAAGCGACATTGTGGCAGGCACGCGGATCAAGGTGCCGGTTGGTGGAACCCTGTCGAAACCTCAGGTGGATAAGGAGGCGTTTCGCACCGCCATGCAGGACCTGGGAAAGACGCTGCTGCGACGAGGCGCGGTCCGCGGCGCGACCGAATTGCTGATGCGGTTGACAGCGCCTCGTGTGCGACCGGCGGCCGAACCAGGGGAGCCGCAGCCTCCCCCACGAGCACGCCGAAGGAACCGCACGAATCGGTAGTCGGTGGGATGTTCGGATGCAGAGGACGTCCCGGCGATCAGGAGCGTCCCCCTGTCGAGCCGAAGGCTTCTTCCGCCGTGAGGATCATCTGGGCGATCTCGATCAGCTTCTTATTCTTGTCACTGGCGAGTTTCTGAAGTCTGCGAAAGGCGTCGTTCTCGTCGAGGCTGGCCTTCTTCATCAGGATGCCCTTGGCCCGCTCGATGATTTTTCGGTCCTCGAGCGCTTGCCGGAGGTTGTTCGCTTCTTTTCGAAGCGCCTCGAACTGTTCGAACCGCCTCATGGCGATGGCGATGGCCGGTTCGAGATCGGATTGCTTGATGGGCTTGATGAGATAGGCCAGGATGTGATCGGCCTCGGCTCTCTGGATAAACTCTGAGTCATGAAAAGCGGAGACGAGGATGACGGGGACCGGCGAGTTTCGGTAGATCCGTGACGCCGCTTCGATTCCGTCCATGTCGGGCATCTTGATGTCGGTGATCACCAGGTCGGGATGCGCGGATTGGCATTGTTCCACGAGTTCCTGACCGGTGCGTGCCACGCTGACGACCGCATGACCCAACCGCGGCAGAATGGTCCGGAAGTAATCCTGCATGTCGGGTTCGTCGTCGGCGACGGCGATACGTAACGAGCGATTCATTGGCTCTCTCGTGGTAAGGTGATCAGGAAAACCGCCCCGTGCGAGGGCGATTGGGGCTCACCGATGCCAAGCCGTCCTCCATGCGCCTCGACGATCCGCTTGGCGATGGAAAGTCCCAGGCCGGTTCCCTTAGTCTTGGTGGTGTAGAACGGTTCGAAGAGCTTTTGCTTTTGTTCGGGTGTTAAACCGGGTCCATTATCTTGAATAGTCAATCGCAGCGCGGGCCGGTCGTCTAGAGTCGTCTGCTCCGCGCGAAGAAAGATTTCGATTGGGGGTTGTCCGGCAACCAGGGCATTTTCCAGGATGTTTCGAAAGACTTGTTCCATTCGGAACCGGTCGGCGAGACAGACGAGGTCGAGATCGCCAACGTCTTCGTGGAGGGTTGCGTCTTTGTCCTGACGAGCGTTTTCGAGGTGTGACCAGGCTTCGCGCCAGACGTCACCCAGATTGACCAGCGATCGCTCGAGATGGATTGGAGCGGCGTAGCCTCGAACATCCTCATAGAGATGATGGAGGTGGTCCTGCGCTTTTTGAATCCGGTTGATGAGGCCGAGGGCCTCTGCCTGATCTTGCACTTGCAGGGCGAGCATTTCCAGGCAGGCCTGGCTTCGCTGGAGGGCGTTGCGGCTCTCGTGGGCAAGGCCGGCCATCATTTGGCCGATGGCCGCAAGCCGTTCGGCCTGAAGGGCGCGTTGCTGGGCCTGCTTGAGGTTGGTGATGTCCTGACCGACGCCCAGAAGCGCCGGTGAACCTTCAAAGTCGGGCAAGAGCCGGGCGTTCCAGACGATCCAGCGCTGGGTACCGTCGCGGCAGAGATTGGGAAGCTGATAGCCGTGCGTTTGCCGGCCTTCCAGAACCCGCCCGCATTCGTCGAGGGCGTGTCGGCGTTCCGGTTCGGGAACGAAGAGTTCGAAGAAATCTCGACCCTTGACCTCCTGGGTCGAGTAGCCCGTCAGGTGTTCGGCGAACGGGCTGAGATACAGAATGGTACGATCGGTTCGGAGGATGACGATCATGACGTCGGCCGCCTCGATGAGATGGCGGAAGTTCGCCTCGCTTCGTTCCTTCTCTCGGGCGAGTCTTCGACGCTCGGCAATCCGATCCAGGCTGGCCAGGAGGGCATCGGGGTTGAGCGGTTTAAGGATGTAGTCGGCCGCTCCGAGTCGGAGTGCCGCGATGGCCCCCTGGAGGTCGGAGTAGCCAGTGACGACGATGACCGCGGCGTCGGGGGCCAGGTTTCGGAGCGTGGGCAAGAGCTGATCGGCGGTCGAATCCGGGAGCCGGCGATCGAGAATGATGACATCGAGTTTCGACCAGTCGGACCGCCGCATGGCCTCGGCCGCGGTCGCGGCGGTCTCGACATGATGTTCGACCAGCTCGAGGATGTCCCGGAGATTGGCCTGGGCGTCCAGATCATCCTCGATGACGAGGATGTCGAGCGGTTCACGGTCTGCCATGACCGATCACCCCGCCTCGTTGGGAACCGTTCCGTTCCCTTTGTGCCCGGACAGGCCCTCGACGGCGCTGAGAAGTTGCGGGACGTCGAACGGCTTGTAACACACGGCGTCGGCTCCTTCGGAAACGACTTTTTCGATCAAGCCGTCCATTTCGGAGCGGTAACCGGTGACCAGGACGGTTCGGGCCTTGGGATTGGACTCTCGCACGAGTCGAAAGATCTCGTCCCCTTTGGTGTGGGGGATCTTCATGTCGATCAGGACGACTTTGAACTCGGTCTGCCGGAGCTGTTCGGCGGCCTCGCGACCATCGTGCGCCAGGCCGACTCGATAGCCTCTTTCTCTCAGGAGATCCCAGAGATTGGCGCAGAGATCGCGGTCGTCGTCGACGATCAGCACCAGCGGCTGGCCGAGCGCCTCGTCGACGAGGCTCAGGAGTTTCGGAAGCTCGACGGGCTTGGGAATCACGCGCCAGGCACCCGCCTCGAGCGCCTCTTCGGTGGTGGTGCCACCCGCGTAGGCCGTGACGATCATGGCCACGGTTCCGGCCCGGAGCTTCTTCATCTCGCGATAGAGGGTAAGTCCATCCATTCCGGGCATTTTCAGATCGAGCAAGGCGATGTCGTACGGCTTTTCCTTGAACATCCTGAGGGCGGTTGGTCCGTCCTGGGCGGATTCCACCTTGTAGCCAAGATCGGTCAAGATGTCGGTCAAATTCTTGCAGATGTCCACATCGTCATCCACGACAAGGATCAACGGCTCGGACGGCTGCGTCATCGTGTGGCTCCGTCATCGTGGGAGGCGGCCAGCCGCACCGTGAACGTGCTGCCCTGGCCGAGACTGCTGGTCACGCGGAGTTCTGCCTGATTCTTCTCCAGGATCGAGCGGGCGATCGCGAGTCCGAGACCCAGGCCGCGCGCCTTGGTCGAGTATAACGGCTCCATGACGCGCTTGAGATCCTCTTCCGAAATTCCGACACCATCGTCCGCCACGTCGATCTCCACTTGACCGTCGGCCGAGCGGCCCGTGATCATGAGTCGACCGCCGTGCGGCATGGCGTCCCTCGCGTTGCGGATCAGGTTCCCAAACACGATTCGGAGCTGATCCGAGTCGGCCAGAACGGGTGGGAGTTCCGCGGGACAATGGACCTCAACCTGAATGTGATCGCCAGGCGGATTGACCTCGAGCGTTTCCCGCAGCAGGGAATCGACGGGGACGGGCCGCATGTTGGGAACCGGCATCTTGGCGAAGTTAGACAACGCCGTGATCACACTGTCGGCGATCTCGACATGACGCTCGATCCGACTCAAGTGTTCTTGCTTCTTCTCGTCGGACGGATTCCTCGCGTGCCGCAGGTAGTACACCGACGTTTTGACCACGTTGAGCGGGTTGCGAAGCTCATGGGCCACGCCACCGGCAATCTGCCCGAGCGTGGCGAGTCGCTCGGTTCGGAGAAGCCGGTTCCGGAACTCGACCTGATAGGCATCCTCGATGATGGCCAGGTCCAGGTCGAGCAGCTTGTTCAGCGAGCAGATCGTCAGCCACAATTCCGACGCGTCCCCATTCCAGGATTCATGGAGCGCCCGGATGAGCCCGCTTCTCAGGCGAGACAGGGCAACGTTCGTGAAAACCTGGTCGAGCTTGATCTCCACGTGCCGCCATCCGACCCGCCAGCGTCGCTCCACGTAGTCTCGGTCGTAACGGCCTCCCAGAAGATCCTCCACCCACTGCCGGAGCGTCCCCTTCAGACGCTCGATCTGCGCGCGTCCACCCGTGATGACCTTTAACGCATCGGGGTGACGTTCGATTTCGTGGTAGAAATCCTCGATCAGGGCTGGTAGGGCGGATTCGACATGCGGCCGGATCACGAGCACCCGGCGCACGTCGTCGTCGGACCAGCCGACGTACGACTGCAACTCCTGATAACGCGCATAGAGAGTGCTGATCACCGTAACCGCCTCGCCGTCTGGACGACCTCGTCCCAAAAAAAGAACCCACGCGCCGCCACGAGGCGAATGCGTGGGCCTTCAAAACCCGTGTCGGACGGCCCCATCATGAGCGATCCGGTTAGACATCTAACTTATCAAGAACCACGCCCCAAGGGAAGCATTTTTTTAATGGGGAAGCTTCGGTCGCCGGGCACGGACTCCGATATGTCGCGCGGTAGCGGATCCTGATCGAGTCGATTCCGCACGCGGCGGGAAACTCGTGAGCGGCCGTGGTCAGGGAGGTTATTCGCGAGCCAGGGGGACCGAACGACTCGACGAGGGAGCGGAGGGGTGGGAGGGTTTCGGCGGCCGCTTCACGGCGCGGACGGCAAGAAGGCTTCCGGGCAATCCACGACGCTGGATCCTGGCGTCCATCCACCGGCTAATCCAGCGGAGCGGCTTTGGCAAGTACGGATCGATCTCTCCAACCGTGTGAAAATTCAGCAAGGTCAACGAGCCAAAGTCCCGAGCCAGTTTTTCGATCTGCTCGGGGGAATTGGAACGATAATGAACGGGATAGTTCGAGTAACGCTCGTCGCCTCGTTTACCTCGGAGAAGATCAAGATACCATTCCTTGATGCGCAATCGCTTGGCCAGCAGAGACGCCTTCGCGAACCAGTGCCTCGAATCGATCGTGAAGCCCCAGAAAACGCCGCCCTCCTTCAAGATTTCAAGCAGCTTGTTCCAGAACGGCTCGGGCGATTCGAGGTGTTCGAGAACCATGACCGCGAAGGCCAGATCGATCGTTGACGGTTCGATCGGCGCGTCCTCAAGCCGACAGTGGTGGACGGTTTCCACCACCTGGCCGATCTCGATCGTGTCATCCGGTTCGATGCCCAGGTACCGGCCAGCCTCCGCGGCGATCGCGGCCTGAAGCTGCGGCTCGTCGTCGAAGCCCCGGCCGCACCCGATGTCCAGAACCGTTGTCGAGCGCGCCGGTCCGAGACGCCTCAAATCCTCAAGGATCATGTCGAGGAAGATGGGGGCACGCCACTCTCCTTTGCGATAGCGCGCAACATAAGGCGCCCAATTCAGCTCGGAACCGGCCCCAGTGTCGGAATTCATGGAAATCAGCCTGACCAGGAGTTCGGAGTTCCACTGTGCGCAAAAGAATACAAAGTTAATACAAGGCAGAATACGCGAGGTTTTGAGCCAGATCAAGGCACGATGTCAGCGATTGACCGCCTCGATGACGAAGGAGGTCGATCGCCGGTGACGATGTTGGCCAAAGGCAACGAACCCGAGTCCAGAGAGCGAACCGGGTCGGATGTCTCGTCGAGAACCCTGAGGATCTCCAGCGACCTCAGGGTTCTTGGCTTGAACAGGTCCGCCATCGTGGAACGAGGACCAACGCCGACCTCAGGTCCTCACCTGGCGTTCGACCTTACCCGTCGCGGCCATGCTTTCGCGATCGTTGGCGGCCTCGGCGGGTAAGAGGGCAAGATCGAAGACCTCGAAGAGTGTCGAGACGCAATGAAAATGAAGCGACGAGCGGACATCGTCTGGGATGTCTTCCAGATCGGCCTCGTTCGGCTTGGGAAGGATGATGTCGGTAATCCCCGCGCGGTGCGCGCCGAGAACTTTCTCCTTGACGCCGCCGATGGGCAGGACTCGACCTCGAAGCGTGATCTCGCCGGTCATCGCGACGTCGCGTCGAACGGGCCGGCCGGACATTGCGGATACGAGCGCCGTTGCCATCGCCACGCCAGCCGAGGGACCATCCTTGGGAACGGCACCGGCAGGAACATGGATATGAACTTCGATCGATCCGAGACGATCCTCGGGGATCTTGAGCTCACTTGCGTGGGTTGCGGCGTAGGTTAGCGCGGCTCGGGCCGATTCCTTCATGACGTCACCGAGCTGGCCGGTAAGAATCAAGGACACGTTCCCGAATCCTTCCATTGGGACCGTCAGGCCTTCGGGTCTTGGCGGGGCGAATGGGTGGAGCCTGCGGATGGCCGCCTCGACGAACATGATGTCGCCGCCGGCCGGTGTGTAGTACATTCCGGTCGCCACGCCGACTTCGTTGACCTCGCCGGCGCGTTCCGGATGAACCCGTGGCCGTCCGAGGAGTTCCCGGACATCTTCGGGTTTCACGGTCGTGTCGACCGGTTCATTGGCCGCAAGTTTTCTCGCCAGCTTACGAGCCACGGCTCCGACCTGCCGTTCTAGCTGCCGAACGCCCGCTTCTCGGGTGTACTGGCTGACGATGGCCATGACGGCCTCGTCGGTGAACTGGATGTTCTTGTCTGAGAGACCGGCTTCCTCGAGCTGCCGGGGGATCAGATAGGCCTTGGTGATTTCCGCCTTCTCGCGCTCGGTATAACCGGCGAACTCGACGACCTCCATGCGATCGAGCAACGGGCCGGGAATGCCCTGGACGAAATTGGCCGTGCAGATGAACAGGACTTCGCTCAGGTCAAAGGGGATGTTGAGATAGTGGTCCGTGAAGGAATCGTTCTGAGCCGGGTCGAGCACTTCCAGAAGCGCGCTGGCCGGATCCCCCTGAAACGAGACACCCAACTTGTCGATCTCATCGAGCAAAAAGACCGGGTTCTTGGTGCCGGCCTGCTTCATGCCCTGGATGATGCGGCCTGGCATAGCGCCGACGTAGGTGCGGCGGTGGCCTCGAATGTCCGCCTCGTCGCGCACGCCACCGAGTGACGCACGAACATACTTGCGCCCGAGCGCGCGCGCGATCGATTTGGCGATCGACGTCTTGCCGACACCAGGAGGACCGA
>CAZRGV010000092.1:0-25753 GCA_964599655.1 uncultured Isosphaeraceae bacterium
ACCCCCGCGCCGCGGCGCTGCCCGGATTCGGCCGCGAGGGCAAGCCGGCGGTCTTGATGACCTTGCAAAAGCATCTGCACACGTCGGATTTTTATTCCGGGCTCAGCGTGATGCGGAGCGACGACCTGGGAGCGACCTGGAGCGGTCCCGAGGCCCGGCCCGAACTGGACTGGCGGAGGGAGTCGGACGCGGTGACGATCGCCGTCGCCGACGTGACCCCCGGCTGGCACGCTCCGACGCGGAAGGCGCTGGCGATCGGCGCCCAGGTCCGCTACAGCACGAAGGGCCAGCAGCTCGACGATGCGCCGAAATCGAACCAGACGGCCTTTGCGATCTATGATCCCGAGACGCGCGCCTGGACCTCGTGGAAGCGGCTCGAGGTGCCCGATGAGCCCGACTTCAACTTCGCCCGGAGTGCCTGCGCCCAGTGGCTCGTGCAACCGGACGGAACCTTGCTGCTGCCGTTTTATCACGGCCCGAATGCAAAAGAACGATTTCGCGTGTCCGTGCTCGCGTACGCCTTCGACGGCAAAACCCCGCGCTACCTGCGACGGGGCAATACGATGAGCCTCGACGTGGATCGGGGCCTGTTCGAGCCGTCGATCATCGAGTTTCAAGGGCGCTATTACCTGACGATCCGCAACGACCGACGCGCCTACGTGGCGGTCGGCGACGACGGTCTGAACTACGAGACGCCTCGCCCGTGGACCTTCGACGACGGCTCGGATCTCGGCAGCGACAACACGCAGCAGCACTGGCTCGCGCACAGCGACGGCCTCTTCCTCGTTTACACCAGGAGAGGGGCCAATAACGACCACGTCATTCGCCACCGAGCCCCGCTGTTCATCGCGAGGGTCGACCCGTCCCGCCTGTGCGTGATTCGCAAGTCGGAACAGATCTTGATCCCCGAGCGAGGGGCCACGCTGGGGAACTTCGGCGCCTCGGCGATCACGGCCGACGAGTCGTGGGTGACGGTGGCCGAGGGCGTCTGGAACGACGACGCCCGCAAGCGAGGGGCGAAGGGGGCGGTGTTCGTGGCCCGCGTGGTCTGGTCGAGGCCCAACCGACTGGCGAACGGGGCGGATCATTGAGCCTCGCGAACCGGCCGGAACGCGAAATCGGGGGCTCCGGGTCCTTGACGCGGGGCCCGATTGGGCACGGAATGGGTTCTATCCACGCTCGGACCCCAACCAGGCACGCGAGCGATCCGGGCTGGATCGTCCTGGATCCGGCCGGGGATCGGTCATCGACGTCTCGAACCAAGAAACAACGTGGAGAATCCTCATGATGACACGTTTCTGGCCGTTAGACCGTTTCGGGGTCGTGGCGACCTGGCTGGCCCTGGCCGCGGTTACCTGCGGTTCGCAGATGTCGAGGGCCGCCGACCGGTCGCATCCCAACGTGCTGTTCCTGCTGGCCGACGACATGGGGCCCGACGCGATCCGCGCGTTCGGACACCCGGTGATCGAGACACCGAATCTGGACGCGCTGGCGCGGTCGGGGTTTGTCTTCCGCAACGCCTACTGCCTGGGTGGCAACTCGGCGGCGGTTTGCTTGCCGAGCCGGAACATGATCTTGAGCGGACGAGCCTACTTCCGATGGAAGGGTCCGTATGCCTCGGCCGACGACCCGAATTTTCCCGACTCGATGCACCAGGCCGGTTACGAAACGTACCACCACGGCAAACGCGGGAATGTGGCGTTGAAGATCCAGGAGCGGTTCAACCACAACAAGTATCTCGATGACGAGAAGGAGCGGACCAGCGGCCAACCGGGCAAGACGATCGTGGACGGGGCGGTCGAGTTTCTCCAGAAACGCCCAAAGGATCGTCCATTTTTCATGTATCTGGCCTTCGAGGCACCTCATGACCCCCGGGTGGCCGACCCGGAATACCTCGCGCGTTACGACCGATCCAAAATCCCGTTGCCGAAGAATTATCTGCCGGTTCATCCGTTCGACAACGGCGAGATGACGATCCGGGACGAGAAGCTCGCCGCCTGGCCCCGGACGAAGCCGGAGATTCGCCGGCACCTGCACGAGTACTACGCGGTGATCACGGCCCTCGACCATCACATCGGCCGCTTGATCCAGAGCCTGAAGGATCAGGGGGAATATGAAAACACGATTATCGTGTTCGCGTCGGACCACGGCCTGGCCATCGGCAGCCACGGGCTGATGGGCAAGCAGAACCTGTACGAACACAGCACGAAGGCCCCCTTGATCTTCGAGGGGCCGGGCATTCCCAAGGGGGAGTCGGACGCGCTGGTCTACCTCCTCGACATTTATCCGACGGTTTGCGAGCTGGTGGGCGCGAAGGTTCCCGACGGCCTCGACGGCCAGAGCCTCGCGGGGATCATCCACGGAACATCCGCCTCGGTGCGCGAGAGTCTGTTCACGTCGTACCAGGAGGTCCAGCGCGCGGTGCGAGACGGACAATGGAAAATCATTCGTTATCCTCAGATCAACCGAACCCAGCTCTTTGATCTGAAGACCGATCCCGACGAGATGCACGACCTGGCCGGTGATCCCTCGCAAGCGGCCCGGATCGACCGGATGATGGCCTTGCTCAAGGACTGGCAAACGCGGCTGGGCGACACGGCGCCGTTGACCTCCGACCACCCGCGCGACCCGACGTTCGTGCCGCCCACGGGAAACGAGCCGGCCCCCTTGAAGCCGCAGCCCGAGCGTTTGAAAGCCAAGACCCGTTGACGATCTCTGAAGGAGAATGGCCGATATGATCGCACAAGGAATTCTTGGAGCACTGTTCGGGTTGCTGATCGGGGCCAGCGAGGCCGAACCGCCGTCGCAACGTCCCGATGGCGTGTGGACGCGACACGTGCCCGCCTCGACCGAACCGGGAGCGCTGGCGATCGAGGTGACGTACTACCTCTGGCTTCCGCCTCGGGCGAAGACGATCCGAGGGGTAATCGTGCATCAGCACGGCTGCGGGGAGGGGGCCGAGCGAGGCGGCGAGACGGCCATTGATGACCTGCACTGGCGGGCCTTGGCCGCGAAGCGGGATTGCGCCCTGTTCGGTTCGAGCTACCGAGCGCTCGGCGACTGCGCCTCGTGGTTCGATCCCGAGCGGGGGTCGGCGGCGGCGTTCACGCAGTCGCTCGACGCCTTCGGCAAGGCGACCGGCCACCCCGAGCTGAGCAAGGTTCCCTGGGCCCTCTGGGGCCATTCGGGCGGGGCGGTCTGGGCGTACAAGATGTTCGAGAAGTACCCCGAGCGGACGCTGGCGGTGTTTCTGCGGTCGGGTCGTCCGACCCGGTTCGAGCCCGGCAAGCCGGGCGGCGAGGTCCTTCCCTCGCGCGAGGTCACGCGAAGCGTTCCGGTTGTCAGCAACGTCGGCCTGAAAGAGCGCGAGGACGCGCGGTTTGGGGTCGGCTATGCCGACAGCCTGGCGTTCTTCTCCCATTGGCGGAAGGACGGAGCCCGGGTCGCGTTCGCTCCGGATCCGAAAACGAGCCACGAGTGCGGCAACGGGCGCTACCTGGCGATTCCGTTCTTCGATGCCTGCCTGGCTCAGCGGTTGCCGGAGGTGGGGGCGGCGGATCTCTCGCCGAGACCGATCGACGACGCGAAGGCCTGGCTGGGCGATCACGAAACCGGAGCGATCGCGCCTCGGGACCGGTTCCAGGGGGACGCCTCGACCGCGTCGTGGCTGCCGGACGAGACGTGCGCCCGAGCCTGGCACGAGCTCGTCACGAAGGGGGAAGTGACCGATCCAACGCCACCGGCGAGCGCTCCTGAGATCCTCGAGGCGAAGGCCGACGGGGCGTCGAAGGTGGTGCTCACCTGGAGCGCTTCGCCCGACTTCGAGAGTGGCATTCGCGCGTTCGCGGTCTATCGGGACGGCCAGCCTCTGACCACCGTGACCCCGTCGGCCAAGGCGCGATTCGCGATCCCGCAGTTCCAGCAGATCAGCTATCACGACACGCCGGAGGCTCCCGTGCCGCCACTTCGATTCACGGATGAAAATGTTCAATCGGGCACGACGTATCGCTACGAGTTGACGACGATCAACGGTGCCGGTCAGGAATCACCCCGGAGCGCGCCGGTGAGCGTCACGACGCCCGAACGTTGACGAGGCCCGAATTCTGAACGAACGGAGCGAGAGCCGGCCATGCCCTTGAGGATTTCCGCCTTTCCGAAATGTTACCTCGACCAGATCGCCGGCGATCGGACGATGTCGGTGTTCGACTGGATCGAGATGGCCCGCGCGCTCGACGCCGACGGCCTGGAGATGTACGACGGATTTTTCACCAGTCTCGACGACGCGTACCTCGACCAGGTTGGGGAGGCCATCGAGCAGGCCGGCTTCGCCATGCCAATGCTTTGCTGCTCGCCCGACTTTACCAATCCCGACGCCGATGCCCGCAAGCGGGCCGTGGAGCGCGAGGCGGAGATGATCCGCGTCACCCGCCGGCTCGGCGGGCCGAGGGCCGTCTGCCGGGTGCTCTCAGGCCAGCGCTACCCGCAGGTCGACCGCGGGCAAGGGCTGTCGTGGGTCGTCGAATGCATCAACGAAGTTCTACCCGTAGCCAGGGAACATGACATCGTGCTTGGCCTGGAGAACCACTACAAGGACGGGTTCTGGGCGTATCCCGAGTTCGCGCAGAAGCAGGACGTGTTTCTCGAACTGCTGAATGCCATTGCTGATCGCGACCACTTCGGCGTGCAGTATGATCCGTCGAACGCGATCGTCGCCGGTGACGACCCGATCGCGCTGCTGGAGGCCGTCGCCGATCGAGTCGTGAGCATGCACGCCAGCGATCGCTACTTGGCCGAAGGGACCACGCTGGAGGAGCTTCGCCAGAGCGACGGCACGCTTGGGTACTCGCCCAACCTTCGACACGGAGTCGTGGGCAAGGGACTCAACGACTACGACGCGATCTTTCGGATCCTGGCGTCGCGCGGGTATCGCGGCTGGGTCAGCATTGAAGACGGCATGAACGGCATGGAGGAAATGGCCGAGTCGCTCGCCTTCCTGCGACGCATGAGCGACCGGTACTTCGCGGAGCCCTGACGTGAACGGTGTGCGAACGGCCCTGATCGGCTGCGGCAAGGTGGGGGGCATCCATGCCGAGGCCCTGAAACGTTTACCGGAATCCACGTTCGTCGCGGTCTGCGACGCGAGCCTCGAACGGGCCGAAACGTTCGCCTCGCGGTTCGGCACGCGCGCCTACAGCGATGTGCCGACCATGCTGCGCGAATCGGGTGTCGAGGCGGCCATGATCTGCACGCCGCACCCGCGGCATGCCGAACCGGCGATTCAGGCGGCCGAGGCCGGAGTGCACGTGCTGATCGAGAAGCCGATGGCCGCCTCGCTCGAGGACTGCGACGCCATGCTCAGCGCGGCTCGCAAGTCCGGAATCACCGTCGGGGTCGTCAGTCAGCGGCGGCTTTACGAGCCGGTCCTTCGCATGAAGGCCGCGATCGACGCGGGCAAGATCGGCCGGCCCGCGCTCGGCCTCGTCTCGATGTTCTCCTGGCGCGACGAGGCGTACTACCGCTCCGATCCCTGGCGAGGCCGCTGGGCGACCGAGGGAGGTGGCGTCCTCGTCAACCAGTCGCCTCACCAACTCGACCTGCTCCAGTGGTTCATGGGCGAAATCGACGAGATCAGCGGCGACTGGGCCAACCTGAACCACCCGTACATCGAGGTCGAAGACACCGCCGTCGCCACGGTTCGATTCAAGAGCGGAGGGTTGGGGTCCATCGTCGTGAGCCTCGCGCAGCGTCCCGGACTCTACACCAAAGTGCATATTCACGGGTCGAACGGCGCCTCGGTGGGCGTGGAGACCGATCGGGGGGCGACCTTCGTGGCTGGCATGTCCTCAATCACCGAGCCGCCGCTCAACGACCTCTGGACCATCCCCGGCGAAGAGCATCGCCTCGCCGAATTCCAGAACGAAGATCGTCTGCGTTTCCAGCAAGTCGACGGCACAACGTATTATCATGCCCTCCAGATTCGCGAGTTCCTCCAGGCCGTCCAGAACAACCGGCCTCCGCTGGTAACCGGTGAAGACGGGCGGATCGTGGTGGCGATGTTCTCGGCCATTTACCGCTCTCATCAAGAACGCCGGGCCATTCGATTCCCGCTTGAGTCTCGAGGCGAAGCCAGCCGCGATTCCTTGGACCCGGGACGGCCCTGATCCCGCGCGGTCGTCGCGGACAAGGTCGTACCCGTTGCGATTGGCGAGGCCTCGAAACGGATCACGCGAACCGTCGTGCTGATTTCTCGATTGCCCCGTCGGGACGGGACGGCTATCCTGGAATGTGGCGCGGCTGAAGGCCATCTCAGCCGCCGCTCCCTCGAATGCAACGACCGCGGGCCCTTGACCCCGCCCGCGACCCACCCGAACGCTCTCCGTTTTGAATTCTCGCGGCACGGTCCACCCACGTCGCGAGCCAGCCGGCAATAGCCTGGAACCCTGCGATGGCGAATTCCCGATGGCTGGTCCGATCGTGCATGCTCTGGATTCTCGTCGGCGCCTGCCGTGTCGCCGCCGGCGCCGAACCCATTGCCAACGAAACCTCGCTCACCTTCGAGCAACACGTGCGGCCGATTCTCAAGGCCCACTGCTTCCATTGCCACGGTGAGGAAAACAAACCGAAAGGCGGCCTCGACCTCCGCCTGGCTCGTCTGATGGTGCAGGGGGGAGACTCGGGCGAGGCCATCGTTCCCGGCAAGCACGACGAGAGCTACCTCTGGGAACGGATCGACGCCGACGAGATGCCGCCGGGCGAAAAAAAACTCACGCCCCAGGAAAAGGCGGTCATCACACAGTGGATCGACCAGGGAGCACCCACCGCCCGACCGGAACCCGAATCGCTGCCGCCTGGGCCGGTTTTTTCCGAGGAGGAACGGGCCTTCTGGTCGTTCCAGCCGATCCAGCGTCCCGAGATCCCGAAGGTCGAGCATCGCGAACAAGTTCGGACACCCATCGACGCCTTCTTGCTGCGCCGGCTCGAAGAAAAGAAGCTTACCTTCTCACCTGAGGCCGATAAGCGCACCTTGATCCGTCGCGTCTCGATCGACCTGACCGGTCTGCCTCCCTCGCCCGACGACGTGGCGCTCTTCCTGGCCGACACCGCCCCCGACGCCTACGAGCGGCTCGTCGATCGCCTGCTCAGCACACCACAGTATGGCGAGCGTTGGGCCAGGCACTGGCTGGATGTCGCCGGCTTCGCCGATAGCGACGGCTACACCCCCAAGGATCCGGTGCGCCCATACGCGTACAAGTATCGCGACTATTTGATTCGTTCGATCAACGCCGACCGACCCTGGAATACGTTGATCCAGGAGCAACTGGCCGGCGACGAGATGCTCGAACCGCCCTATACGAATCTCACGCCCGAACAAACCGACCGGCTCGTCGCGACCGGTTTTCTGCGGATGGCGCCCGACGGCACCGGGGACTCCAGCGCCGATCAGAACCTGGCCCGCAACGACGTGATCGCCGAGACGATCAAGATCGTTTCGACCTCACTCCTTGGGCTGACCGTCGGCTGCGCCCAGTGCCACGCCCACCGCTACGACCCGATCTCGCAGGAAGACTACTATCGGCTGCGGGCGATCTTCGAGCCGGCCTATGACTGGAAACACTGGCGATCGCCCAGCGCCCGGCTGGTCTCGCTCTGGACCGATGCCGATCGCCAGAAAGCCGCCGAGGTCGATGCCGAGGTCAAGACCATCCAGAAGGAACAGCAGAGCAAGCTCGAAGAACTCGTCGCCCAGGTTCTCGAGAAAGAACTCGAAGCGGCCCCCGAGGAACTTCGACCAAAGCTGCGCGAAGCACGCGACACAGCGGTCAAGGATCGCTCTCCGGAGCAGATTCAACTACTGAAAGATTATCCGCGTGTTAACGTTTCGATCGGCAATGTCTCCCTCTACGACGCGAAGAGCCATCGCGAAATTACTGGCAAATATGCCAAGCTCATCTCGGACGCGAAATCCAAGCGCCCGGCCGAGGACTTCGTGCAATGCCTGACCGAGGTGCCGGGCCAGGTGCCGGCCACGTACCTCTTTTCCCGAGGCGACTACAACCAGCCGCGCCAGGAGGTCAGGCCGGGCGAACTGACAATCTTGACCGGAGCCGAGACGCCCGAGATTCCCATCGACGATCCGGACGGGCCGACGACCGGACGACGCCTGGCCTATGCCCGGTACTTGACCAGCGGCCGGCATCCGCTGGTCGCTCGCGTGCTCGTCAACCGGGTCTGGCACCACCATTTCGGTCGAGGCCTCGTCGGCACGCCGGCCGACTTCGGCGCGCTCGGCGAGCGCCCCTCGCACCCCGAGTTGCTCGACTGGCTGGCGGATGATTTCATGCGAGGTGGCTGGACGCTCAAGCGCTTGCATAAGATGATCGTAACCTCGACCGCCTACCGACAGATTTCGCGTCGGACCGAGGCGATCGACGCCGTCGATCCCGAGAATCGCCTGCTGGGCCGCATGTCGGTCCGCCGGCTCGAGGCCGAGGTCATTCGAGATGCGATCCTCGCCACCAGCGGCGCACTGGTTCGGGACATGTTCGGCCCGCCGGTGCCGGTCACGCCCGATGAGGCTGGGCAGGTGATCGTCGGCGTCGATACCAGGGATTCGGCGGGCCGGCCGACCGGCAAGTCGGTCTCCCTCGGTAACGACGAGTTTCGTCGAAGTGTGTATATTCAGGTGCGTCGCAGCCTGCCTTTGAACCTGATGGAAGCCTTCGACGCCCCGTCGCTGTCGCCCAACTGCGAGCTCCGCTCGACCTCGACCGTGGCTCCGCAGGCCCTGATGCTTATGAATAATGAGTTCGTCGTGTCGCAGTCCGAGGTCTTCGCCAGGCGGGTCGAGAGCAGCGCCGGGGACGAACCGGCCTCGCAGGCGCGGCTGGCCTGGCAACTGGCGCTCACCAACGAGCCGACGGACGAGCAGGTGGCGTCGGCCGTGGCGTTCCTCGCCCAGCAGCGTGAGGACTTCGAGGCGAAGGCCAAGGAGGCCGCGGCGGAGCTGAAGGGCAAGCCGGCTCCGGAACGTTCTAGCCCGGCACACCAGGCCCTGGCCAGCTTCTGCCAGGCGCTGCTGAGTTCCAACGCATTCCTTTATGTCGACTGAACGAGAGGCCCGGTCATGCCGCTCGATCCACGGATCGTTTCCACGCGACGTCACTTTCTCGCCACTCAGAGCATGAGCATCGGCTCGCTTGCGCTGGCCTGGCTGCTGCAACAGGACGGAGTCCGGGCCGGTCAGTCTCCTCGCAAGCCCACCCTGGAGCGTCCCGTCTACGACTTGAAGCCCAAGGCCCCCCCGCTCCGGCGAAGGCGACGGCCATGATCTCGCTGTTCATGCAGGGCGGGCCCAGTCACCTCGACCTGTTCGACCCCAAGCCGGAACTGACCCGGAAAAGCGGCACTAACTTTCAGGGCGACATCAAGTACGACAACGCCGGAGAGGCCAGCGCGAAGCTCTTCGGCAGCCCCTGGAAATTCGAGAAACACGGCGAGTGCGGCATGGAGCTGAGCGAGCTGCTGCCCGGCCTCGCGGAGATTGTCGACGACATCACGCTCATCCGATCCATGCAAACCGGCGTGAACAACCATGGACAATCGATCTACGCCCTGAACTCGGGGCGAATCACCCCCGGCCGGGCGGTCGTCGGTTCCTGGCTCACCTACGCCCTGGGCAGCGAGAGCCAGAACCTTCCCGCCTATTGCGTGCTGACCGACCCCGGCGGGCTCCCCGTGCTGGGAGTCGACAACTGGTCCAACGGCTGGCTTCCGTCGCTCTATCAGGGGACCGTGATCCGCCCGCGCGAGCCTCGAATTCCAAACCTCGACCCGCCCCCGCACCTGCGAGGCCGGCCTCAAGAACGTTACCTCGATTACCTCCACCAGATCAATCAGGAACACCTGAACGCGCACCCTGGTGAGCATGACCTCTCGGCGAGGATCGCCAGCTACGAACTGGCCGCTCGGATGCAGACCGCCGCCAAGGACGCGCTCGACGTCAGCCAGGAATCCCCCGCGACCCGGAAACTCTACGGCCTGGACGATCCCGCGACCCAGGAATTCGGAACCCGCTGCCTGATCGCGCGCCGCTTGGTTGAGCGAGGCGTCCGCTTCGTCCAGATCTGCACCGGCAACCAGGACTGGGACCACCACGGCGGCATCACCAAGCGGCTTCCGGCCATGTGTCGCAAGGTCGATCGGCCCTCGGCCGCCCTGGTGCGCGACCTCAAACAGCGCGGGCTACTCGATTCCACGCTGGTCTTCTGGGGCGGCGAGATGGGCCGTTTGCCCGTGATCCAGAACGAGAAGAACATCGGCCGCGATCACAACACCTACGGATTCAGCGCCTGGATGGCCGGTGGAGGTATCAAAGGTGGCTATGTTCATGGTGCCACGGACGAGGTCGGCCACAAGGCCGTCGAGAATGTGGTGACCCACTCCGATTATCACGCCACGCTCCTGCACCTCTTCGGTCTCGATCACCAGGAGCTAACCTTCAAACGCCCGAACGGCGACGTCTCGCTCGTAGACGGACAGCCGGCGCGGGTGGTCGAGGAGATTCTGGCGTGACGCGACGTCGCATCCGGTTCGCCCGCGCCCGGTTGCGGGCGCGAGCGGACTCGGCCAAGCGTCGAGCCGATCAATCCGGGAACGGGGCCTTCGGGTCGATCGGCTGGCCTTCCCAGATCACCCGCCCGTTTTCATAAATCAACACACGACCTTGACTTCCAGGAGCGGCCGGCGCGTTGATCCTCGGCAGCCATTGGGCCAGTTCTCGCTTCTTTTCCGCGAACTGAGTCTGTCCCGCGAGGTTGGTCCACTCGTTGGGATCGTCGCGGAGATTGTACAACTCCTCCGACCCATCGGCATATTGAATATATCTCCAATCGTCGGTTCGCACCGAGTGATTGCCCCGGTTGTGGGTTGTCACGGCGGGCCAGGGCCTTGGAGCGTTCGCGTCTTTCAGCAACGGGACCAGGCTGTGGCCCTCCAGCTTCTCGTTGGCCGGCAAACCGGCGAGTTCGAGCAGCGTGGGATAGAGGTCGAGAAGTTCCACCGGTCGGCCGCAACGGGCCCCCTCGGCGATGCCAGGCCCGGCGAAGATCAGCGGCACGCGCGTCGAACGCTCCCAGAGCGTGTTCTTGCCCGTGATCCCCTTTTCGCCAAGGTGCCAGCCGTGATCCGACCAGAGTACGATGATCGTGCGGTCGGCCTGCCCGCTCGCCTCGAGGGCATCGAGCACGCGTCCCACCTGCGAGTCGACGAAACTGACGCTCGCCAGGTACGCCCGCACGAGCGGCTTCCACTGGTGATTGGCCTTGAGCCAGGAAAGCCTCGGTTCGGGGAGCGTCCAGTGGAGGTACGACGCGAAGCGCGGCAAGTCGTCGCGGTCGTCGTCCTTCACCGGAGGCAAGATCAGCGAATCCTCCGGATAGAGGTCAAACCAGCGCCTTGTGGCGTAGCACGGCACGTGCGGGTGCCGGAAGCCAACGGCCAGGAAGAACGGGCCGTTCGGAGGAGACTTGAGCTGCTCGATGGCCCAGTCGGCCACCTTCCAGTCATCCTGCTCGGGATCGGTCTCGGGGAAGACGCCCCAATCCATGAGCGCGATCTTATCGGGCGTGTCCACGAACTTCCGGGCCGGTCGGGGGAGATTGGCCCCGTGAAACCCCCAGACGTCGACCTCTTTACCATTCGCACGGTCGCGAGCCGGCGGATAGGCGTCGTGATAAATCTTGCCCGTCGAGAGCGTCCGATAGCCGTGCGTCGAGAGGTATTGCGGCAAGGTCACGTGGTCGCGAAACGCGGGCAACGTGCGGAACCAAGGGGCCAGCGCGTAGACGCCGGTGGTCGAGGGCCGAAGCCCGGTCAGCACGCTCGTGCGGGAGGGGTTGCAAAGGGGCGCCTGGCAATGCGCGTTGGTGAAGAGCGTTCCACGTTTCGCCAATCGATCGATATGGGGCGTCTTCACCTGTGGATGTCCTTCGAGACATCCCTCCCAGTCGTTCAGGTCGTCGATGGCGATGAACAGAAGATTGGGCGGCTCGGCCGCCGCAAGCGTTGTCGTCGCCGCGACGATGGACACGAAAACCACGAGGAGTTTCATGAGTCGCATGGTTGGCCTCAACGTTCTCGCCGCGACCGGCAAGGACGGTTGCTGGGAGCTCCGGCGATCAAGAGAGTCACGCATTCGATCCTGACTTCGCGTTGCCCTTGTAGTATGCCCCCTGAGCATCCCCGTCGCCAGAAGGTGCCGTCGGAAACCACCCTGGCGCGTTGGCTCGCGCAAGGGGCTTGCCCGTCGCCTCGGCCGGCCGAGTCGGATACGATGGTCGAATCTGGCTCGGAGCTCTCCCTTTGACCTTGGAGCAACCCGCGATGGACATCGAACCCCAACTCGGAAACAAACAGGAAAACCCCAATCGCCGTACCTTCCTCAAGCTCGCGGGAGCGGTCACGATCAGCGCCCCGCTGGCCCCCACCTTCGTCTCGGCGTCCGACAAGACCGGCGGCAAGGCTCCCATCATCGGCGAAGGGGAATTCCGGTACGAGGCCATCCACGGTTGGGGGCGGTTGCCCGACCACATCCAGTGGGGTGAAACCCACGGCGTCGCCATCGACGAGGCGGGCCTGATCTACATCAAGCACCGCTCTACCGCCAAGGAACCGATGGACGCCATCGTCGTGTTCGACCCCGACGGAACGTTCGTCCGCTCCTTCGGCAAGGAGTATCATGGCGGCGGCCACGGCATCGATATTCGCAAGGACGACGGCGAGGAGTTCCTCTACCTCTCCGACATCAAGCACGGGATCGTGGCCAAGACCTCGCTCACCGGCGAGCCGGTCTGGACCAAGGGCCGGCCGCAAGAGCCCGGCGTTTACGACGACCCCAACGCGAAGTACAGCCCCACCAACGTCGCGTTCTCACCCGACGGCGGCTTCTACATCGCCGACGGCTACGGCTCGAACTACATTCATCAGTATGACAAGAATGCCCGATGGGTTCGCACCTGGGGCGGATTCGGCGACGGCCCCGGCCAGTTCAAGACGCCGCACGGCCTCTGGCTCGACGACCGGCCCGGCCGGGAGCCAACCCTGGTCGTCGCCGACCGGGCCAACGCCCGCCTCCAGTACTTCACGCTCGACGGCAAGCACCTCCGGTTCGAGCAAGGCGTCAGCTTCCCCGCCCACTTCGATATCCGGGGCGACGTCCTGCTGGTTCCCGACCTTCATGCCCGCGTGACATTGTTTGACAAAAACAATCACCTGATCACGCACTTGGGATATGACCCCGAGTGGACCAAGCAGGTGCTCGACGGCTTCAAGATGCGGTCGCAGCCCGAGCGCTGGGAGGCCGGCCGTTTCATTCACCCGCACGACGCCTGCTTCGATCGCGACGGCAACATCTTCGTGGTCGAGTGGGTCGCGACGGGCCGCGTGAGCAAGCTCCGGCACGTCGGTTGATCCGAGACGCATACAACGATTTGCTCATGTCTCACGAATCCCGAACGCAATGGGGATTCGCGAGACATGGGAATCGTGTTGAGTCGGGAACGCGTCAAGAGACGTGCGAGGGGCGTCGTACGCCGAGCAGCATCAGGGCCGCCACGAGCGCCAGGCCCGCTCCCCAGGCGAAGGCCGCGAGGGCGCCCGAGGTCTGATACAAGGCGCCGAAGATCAGGCTCGACGGCAGGGCGGCAATCCCGATGGCGAAATTGTACCAGCCGAAGGCGAGTCCCTTGCGCTCGGGCCCGACGAGATCGGCGATCAGGGCCTTTTCGGCCGGTTCGGTCAAGGCGTAGAACACCGCGTAACCCAGGAACAGGGCCCAGACCTGCCACGATCGGGTCGCCAGGGCAAAGGCCAAATAAATCAACGCGTAGAGAAGCCAACCCACGAAAATCAATGGTCGAGGCCCGATCCTGTCGACGGTCCATCCGGCCACGAAATTGCCGAGGCTCTTGGCCACATGGAAGACGGTCCAGAGGATCGGCAGCATGGCCATCGGCACGCCGAGTTCACCCGCCCGGACGAGCAGGAAGGCGTCGCTCGCGTTGCCCAGAGTGAAGACGACGAGGGCCGCCAGAAGCAGGCGAACGTCTCGGCCGAACGGAGCGAGAGACAGTTGCAAGCGCGCCTTGGTCTTGTTGATTGTCGACGGCTCGCGAAGACCCAACACCAGCAAGGCCACCACGAGCAAGCCAGGCACGAGTGTCACAAGGAACAGCCGTCGCAACTCTCCCGGCCAGAGCCAGAGGAAGCCCGCCGCGAGGAGAGGTCCGATCGCCGCGCCGAGGTGGTCCATCGACCGGTGAAAACCGAACGCTCGCCCCCTCGTGCCGGGCTCGGTCGAGTCGGCGATGAGCGCGTCGCGAGGCGCGGTGCGGATGCCCTTGCCGATCCGATCCCCAAGCCGCGCGGCGAACAGGTGCCAGGGCAGGGTCGCCAGACCGATCAACGGCCGGGTGATGGCCGCCATCGTGTAGCCGATCGTGACGAACCCCTTGCGATGGCCCAGGCGATCCGACCAGCCTCCCGACCAGAGCTTCAGCAGACTGGCCACCGAGTCGGCAACCCCCTCGATGATCCCGAGCGAGAACCGGTTGCCGCCGAGCGTGCCTATGAGGAACCGCGGCAGGAGCGGGTAGGTCATCTCGCTCGCGATGTCGTTGAGCAAGCTCGCCAGCCCCAGAAGTGCCACGTTGCGCGGAAACCCGAACAGCGTCTTCGAGGGAGAAGTCCGCGGCGTCCCACTCATCCAGAATCACCTTTACGTTCGTTGGTTCACGATCCAGGAACGGCTCCAGCATAGCGAATTCGACGGGGCAACACCCACCCGGCAGGTTCGTGAAGACGCCGTGGAGGAACGCGACCATGGTGTGATCGTCCCGTCGGATCAAGAACCCATGCCATGCGTCAAGGCACGACCAAACGGCCTCGCGAGGACGGAGGAATCGACGGATGCAAACGTCGGGACGTGTCGCCCTGGTCACGGGTGGCAACCGCGGTCTCGGGTTCGAGGTTTGCCGGCAGCTCGGGCGACAGGGACTCAAGGTCGTCCTCTCGGGCCGGAACGAGCCGAAGGTCCGGGAGGCGGCCGAGACCCTGCGAGCCGAGGGGCTCGACGTGACCCCGCTGCGGCTCGACGTGACCGACCCGGACTCGATCGCGGCCGCGGAACGCGCCGTCCGACTGACGATGGGCCGACTCGACGCGCTGGTCAACAACGCGGGCATCGCGCTCGATGAATCGAGCGGCACGGTGGGACTGCTCAAGGCCCGCATCGAAATGCTGGAGACGACGCTGGAGACCAACCTCTTCGGACCGATTCGCGTTTGCCAGGCGTTCGTCCCATTGATGAAGGAAGGTGGATACGGCCGGATTGTCAACCTGGCCTCCCGACTCGCCAGCCTGACCCACATGAGCACCGGGTCAGAGACCTACCGGATCTCGAAGACCGCCCTGAACGCCGTCACGCGCATTCTGGCCGCCGAGCTGAAGGGGACGAACATCCTCGTCAATTCGGCCTCGCCGGGTTGGGTGCGAACCGCGATGGGAGGACCAAACGCCCCACTGTCCCCAGCAGAAGGGGCCGACACGATCGTCTGGCTCGCCACCTTGCCCGACGACGGGCCGACCGGCGGCTTCTTCCAGGCTCGCCATCCGATGCCCTGGTAGTCGCGTGCTCATCCACTCACTTCTTACCGAGCCAGAGCGAGACACTGGCGTCGCTCGGCATGCGCCAGTCGCCTCGAGGCGAGAGGCTGACCGTGCCCACCTTGGGGCCGTCGGGCAGGCACGACCGCTTGAACTGCTGACTGAAGAATCGCTTGTAGAAAATCTTGAGCGTCTTCTCGATCAGCTCCCGGCCGTAGGGTTTGGAGAACTCGGCGTACTCGCTCAGGAAAAGGATCTTCTCGGGGGAGTCGCCGAACCGGATCGTGTGGTAGAGGATGAAGTCGTGGATCTCGTAAGGGCCGAGGGTTTCCTCGGTCGACTGGGTGATCTCACCCTCCTGGCCAAGGGGAAGCAGCTCGGGAGAGATGGTCGTGTCGACGATCGAGAGCAGGGTTCGGCGCACCGGCCCGTCGTCGAACTCGTTCATCGCCACGTAACGCACCAGGAACTTCACCAGCGTCTTGGGTATCGAACAATTGGGATTGTACATACTCATGTGGTCACCATTATAGGTCGACCACCCCAGGGCCAGCTCCGAGAGGTCGCCGGTGCCGACCACGAACCCTTTCGACATCAGGAGGAAGGTTCGCAGCCTCGCCTGCACGTTCTCGAACGTCAGGTCGCCTCGCGGCGGGGCGGGCAACCTCCGGAGCGCCTCGCGGAAGGTGTCGACGCTCATCCCTCGGCAGTCGATGCCGAAGGGGGCATGGCCGATTTCCTGAAAGGCCTCGAGCGCCAGTGCCGTGATGTCGATCGACTCCCGAGAGATGCCCAGGTGCCCCATCAGGTCGAGGGCGTTGGTCCGGGTGCGTTCGGTCGTGCCGAAGCCGGGCATCGTCAGGCCGTGAACGAGGGTTCGCTCCAATCCGAGCATGTCGCACGTTTTGACCGTGACGAGCAAGGAAAGCGTGGAATCGAGACCTCCCGAAATGCCGATATTCAAGGGGGTTCCCGGCGGAAGCTGCTCGATCCTCTTGGCGAGCCCCGCGCACTGGATGCCGAAGATTTCGGCGCAACGGCGATGCAGCTCGGGCCCTTCGCTGGGAACGAACGGCGTGCCGGGCACCGTGCGCTTCAGGCCTTCCATTGCCGACGAGAGACGGAAACCGACCCTCCGAAACGGCGTGAGGGAGCGGAGGCAGTCGTCGAAGCTGGTCGTCACCCGACGATCGGCCTGGAGCCTCTCGACATCGACGTCGGCGGTGATGACGTACGAGTCTCGGCGAATTGGCGAGCCGTCTCCGACCCGAGGCGACGACCTCAGGAGCCTTCCGTTCTCGGCGATCAGGCAATGACCGCCGAAGACCAGGTCGGTCGTCGACTCCGTCGGTCCCGAGCTGGCGTAGGCATACGCGGCGATGCAACGGCCCGACTGCCCCACGACCAGGTCGGTTCGGTATTGAGATTTGCCGATCGTTTCATTGCTGGCCGAGAGGTTCAGCAGGATGTTGGCCCCGGCCAGGGCTTGAACCGAGCTGGGCGGAATCGGCATCCAGAGGTCCTCGCAGATCTCGACGCCGACGACCACGCCGCCGTCGGCCTCGAACAGCAGGTCGATGCCGAAGGGAATCCGCTCGCCATCGAGGTGGACCTCCTTCGGTTCCCGTCCGCCGGCCGAGCTGAACCATCGACTCTCGTAGAACTCCTTGTAGTTTGGGATGAACTGTTTGGGGACGATGCCGAGAATCCGGCCGTTTTCCAGGACCGCGGCGACATTGAAGAGGCTGTTGGAGACGGCCAGCGGGAGGCCGACGACGACCAGTTGCGGGCGCCCGGAGGTGGCCTCGGCGATGCGGCGGGTCGCCCGGATGGCGCCTTCCAGCAGCTTTGACTGGCCGAACAGGTCGGCGCAGGTGTAGCCGGTCACGGCCAGTTCGGGGAAGAGCACGACGTCGCTATCGGGCACCTGCTCCAGGACGCGGACGATCTCATCGGCGTTGGCCTCGGGATCGGCCACGGTGGTTCGGGAACAGGCGGCGCTGACTCGGACAAACCCATGACAATTCATGAGGAATCACTTTCCTTGCGATACGCCACGACACCAGGGCCCGGGCCCTGTCATCATACGAACTGGCGGTCTCGCGGACCACCGAAACGCGCGGGGGAATGGCGGAGGGTGCTTGACCGCGAGGGGAATCCGGGTTTCGATACGCGACAGCGATCGATCCTCGTCCGGGACCCGAACCGGACGGCGCTTTGACCTCCAGTCGACCGCGGGACCGCCCGGCACTGGCGACCTGTTCCGCTTGGAGTCTCTCCTATGTTCAGAACGGCATTTTTTGTGCGATTGCTTCCGGCGGTGGCGCTCCTCTCGGGCCTGTTCCGGGGCTCGTCCCTCGCGGCCGAGGAACCGCGACGTTTGCTTTACGTCGCCGTGCCGGGCATCCGCGACGACCTCCAATATGGCGGTCACGGCCTGCTCGTCTTCGACATCGACCACGGCCACACGTTCGTCAAACGCATTCCCACGGCCGGACTGCGCCCGGATGGAGTCCCGGACAACGTGAAGGGGATTTGCGCCAGCGCGCGGACCAAGCGGCTTTATATCAGCACGACCCAAACCTTGACCTGCCTCGACCTCGTCTCGGAGAAGGTCCTCTGGGAACGGCCCTACGAGGGTGGATGCGACCGGATGGCGCTCTCGCCCGACGGCTCGATCCTTTACATTCCGTCGTTCGAGAAGGACCACTGGAATGTCGCCGACGCGTTGTCCGGCGACGTGATCGCGAAGATCGTGCCGAAGTCGGGCGCTCACAACACGGTGTACGGGCCCGATGGCAAGCATGTCTACCTGGCGGGCCTGCGATCGCCGCTCTTGACCGTGGCCGACACGGCCACGCACAAGGCCAGCCAGACGATCGGGCCCTTCAGCGCGGCCATCCGGCCGTTCACGGTTAATGGCTCGCAGACACTTTGCTTCGTCAATGTCAACGAACTGCTCGGCTTCGAGATCGGCGACCTGACCACGGGCAAGAAACTGTATCGGGTCGAGGTCAAAGGGTTCGAGACCGGGCCGGTCAAGCGGCACGGCTGCCCGAGCCACGGTATCGCTCTGACGCCCGACGAGTCGGAGATTTGGGTGGCCGACGCGCACAACCAGCGGATCCATATCTTCGACAACACGGTGATGCCACCCAGGCAGGTCGCGTCGATTCGGCTCCGAGACGAGCCAGGGTGGATCACCTTCAGCATCGACGGGCGGCTTGTCTATCCGTCGACGGGCGACGTGATCGACGCCAGGACCCGCAAGATCATCGCCACCTTGACCGACGAGAACGGCGCGGCGGTCCAGAGCGAGAAGTTGCTCGAAATCGACTTCGAAGGCGGGCAGCCGGTCAAGGCCGGGAACCAGTTCGGCGTGGGAGAAGTGACCAGGCGCTGAGCCTCGAAGCGATGTCGAGCCAGGATTGCGAGTTTTCAAAGATCCGGAACGAGCCGGACAAGGCCCCTCGAAGGGGAGTTCGGGGGCCTTGCCGGTACAAGTCTACACCATGATTGTCATTGGCCGACGGTCTTGACCACGGCCGTCGAGCCGGGGTATCGATCTCCCTCCAGGGGTTCACAGCGTCCGCCCAGGTGTTCGGCGAGGAACGCCTCGGCGCGGGCGTTGAAGTCGATGGAGTTCTCGGGGCGCCGGAAGCCATGCCCCTCGTCGGGGTAGAGGACGTAGGTGACCTTGCCGCCCGACTTCTCGATCGCCTCGACGATCTGCTCGCTCTCGGCCTGCTTGACGCGAGGGTCGTTCGCCCCCTGTCCGATCAGGAGCGGACGCTCGATCCGGTCGGCCTTGAACAGGGGGCTGGCCTCCTTGATCAGCTCGGCGTCGTTGGGGTCGTCGATGTTGCCCATGCGGGAGTCGAAGATCGACCGCATCGGCTTCCAGTAGGGGGGAATCGACTGGACGAGGGTCCGCAGGTTCGACGGGCCCACGATGTCGACCGAGCAGGCGAACTCCTTCGGCGTGAACGTCACGGCGGCCAGGGCGGCGTAACCGCCGTACGAGCCGCCGAAGATGGCCACCTTGTCGGGGTCGGCGTAACCCTGGTCGATCGCCCAGCGCTTGGCGTCGATGAGGTCGTCGTGCATCGACTTGCCCCACTGCTTGTTGGCGGCGTTGAGGAACGCCTTGCCGTAGCCGGTTGAGCCTCGGTAGTTGACCTGAAGGCACGCGTAGCCACGGTTGGCGAACCACTGAGCGTACGGGTTGTAGCCCCAGGAATCGCGCGCCCAGGGTCCGCCGTGGACCATCAGCACCATCGGCAGGTGCTTCGGGGCGACGCCCACGGGCAGGGTCAGGTAGCCGTGCAGGGTCAGGCCGTCGCGTGCCTTGATCTCGATGGGTTTCATCGGCGACAGGGCCAGGCCTTGCAGCTTGGGTTGATGGACGAACAGGAACGTTCCCTTCCTGGAGGCGCGGTCCCAGGCGTAGTAGCTGACGGGGCCCTGGTCGTCGGTGAAGGCAACCAGCCAGGTTCGGTCCGCGGTGTCGCGGTTGACGACGCCGAAGTCGCCCGTGTGAAGCGCGCGGATGGCTTCGAAGTCGTCCTTGACGGAGGGGTCGATCACCTGCCACTCGCGGCGGCCGGGCTCGAAGGCCACGGCCTGAACGATGTGCTTGGTCGGGTGAACCATCACGCTCGCGACATCGACGGCCGGGGACGAGGCGATCACTTCTTCCTTGCCGGTGGCGAGGTCTTTCTTGAGGACGGCGGCGGTGTCGCGACCGACCGCCGAGAGAAGATAGGCGGCCTTGCCGTCGGCGGTGAAGTCGAGGAAGCCGAGGGTCAGGGCGTCTTCGGGACCGGCCTCGAGCCAGGTCCGCCAGTCGCTCTGGGCGTCGTCACGGACGCGGAGCACCATGCCGCCCTCGGGCGTGGCCGACTGCGAGGCCCGAACCTGGAAGTCGGCGTCGGCATGGTAGCTGATGACGTCGCCGGGGTTCTCGACGACGAGCTTCAGCGCGCCGTTGTTGATGTTCAGGCGGTAGACGTCGTGAAGCGCCGGGTTTCGCTTGTTGAGCGAGATCAGGATCTCGTCGGGGAACTTCGGGTCGGTGGCCGTGATGCGGGCCTGCACCGTCTCGTCGGCGGTAAAGTCGCGGATCGAGCCGGTGTCGAGCGAAACGCCAGTTCTCGTCGCCGTCCTTGTCTTGCAGGTAGAGGACGACCTTGCTGTTCTCGGCCCATGCGTAGTCGCGGATGCCTCGCTTCTTGTCGGCGGTGATGACCTTGTCGTCGTCCTGGCCCACGGTCTTCACCCAGACCTGAAGCACGTTCTTGTCGTCGGGCGCGATCCAGGCCAGCCGGGTCCCGTCGGGCGAGAGCTTGGGGCTCATCTTCTCGGGGTTGCCGAAGAGGACCTCTCGGGGAATCAACGGGGGTAGAGCGGCTCGAGTCGGCATGGGATGTCCCACGGAACCGGCCACCAGGGCGGCCAGCCCCAGACCCGTCAGAACGAAGCGGTTGGCGTCACTCACGAGCAAACTCCTCCGTACACACGCGGTCGCGTCTCGAAAGGCGGAGAACGTCGAGCCGGAACCGATCCGGAACGCGCGACACAGGTCATTCCGAAGGACGTGGAAAATATTAGCCCCGCCTCGCCGAACGGAGACAACGTTGGTCGAAGGCGACGCCGACGAACGGACCCGCCAACGCCCGGAACCGGCTTGATTGTCGCCTCGGACCCAGGCATGATCTGAACAGACAAACAGATGACGTCCGTTCCGAAGGGGTCTTCGAAGGCGCAACGGCCAAACCGGCGGGAGGTTCGCGCGATGGCGACCGAAATCGACTGGCTGCTCGATCGGCTGGACGAGGCCTACGACCGGAAAGCCTGGCACGGACCGAACCTCCGAGGCTCGATCCGACGCGTGGATGCGAGCACGGCGTGCTGGAGGCCGTCGGCCGATCGGCGCAACATCGCCGAGATCGTCGTGCACGCCGCCTACTGGAAGTACGCGGTCCGCCGCCGCTTGCGCGACGAGACTCGAGGGTCGTTCCCGAGGAAGGGCTCGAACTGGTTCCCGCAGTCGGGAACCCTGACCGAGACCCAGTGGCGGGCCGACGTCGCCTTGCTCGACGAGATGCATCGAACCCTGCGCGAGGCCATCGCCGAGCTCTCGCCCGAGGCGCTGGCCGCCAAACCGCCGGGCGGCAAGGTCAGCCGCCGGTCCCTGATCGCCGGCATCGCGTTCCACGACGTTTACCACGCCGGCCAGATCCAGCTTCTGAAACGACTGGCGAAACCGGACTCCGAGGAGTGAACGACGAGGGGGAATTGAGTCGACGCAACTCGTTGAATTCCAACGGTAAGGATCGTCGGCCGGCTTTGTTCGAAGTTCCATCAAGAAACGAACCAAGTCGTCCGGACAGAAACATCCCCAAGGACAACGTGTCGCAAAATTCCCTCGCGGTCCGGAAAACCGAAGGAATTCTGTTGACAATTCCGTTCGAAAGAGAAACAATGCAAAGCGTGCATGAGATCGTCGTCGCAACCCTGACGTGAAATCCCGCAAGATCCGTGAGGGACGGCGCAATCGGCCCGAACTCGACATCCTGTCGACGAAGGAATGTCTCACGATGATGTCCCACCTTGCGCCAACATCGAGCGTTGGTCGGCGAATCCGGAAAATCCTTCGAAGCGGCCTGTTCGCGCTCTCGTTCGTCGTGATCGCTCCGCTGGCGGCCTCCGCCTCGCCCAGCCTCGTCTTTGAAACGACCACCGGAGCCACGAATCCCCAGGGGAATCCGGTGAGTGCCCGCGCCACGTTCACGTTCGGAACGAATACGCTGACGATCGTTCTCGAAAACACACTCTCGGGTAATGTGAGATGGGCTCCGAACATGTTCATAAGTGGGCTGCAATTCTCGCTAAGCGGCTCGCCGGGCACCGCGACCTTCGGCTCGGGTAGCGGCGTGGAAATGCAGTTCGACAACAGTCCCAACGGGTTCTCGATCCTCAATGGTGGAAACCCTCTCGCCACGACCCGATGGAACCTGAGTACCTCGCCCACCTTGACCGCGCTGGGGGGCGGGCAACCCGACGAGATGATCATCGGCGGTCCAAACTCCGGCGGGACCTACACCACCAATGGTCAGCCGACGAATTTCAACCCCTACATGTACAAGTCGGCGACGTTTGTGATCAATTATGCGTCCGGTGTTGATGTGAATACGATGGTTTCGAACGTCTCGTTCTCCTTTGGAACGTCGCAAGGGGAGGCCGTGCTTCCGGGGACCCGGCAGAGCCCGGTTCCCGAGCCGGCCACCACCACGCTGGCGGGCGCCGGATTGGCGTCGGTCGGGCTGTTCAGCCTGCTCCGCCGCCGGAATCGGAAGGTCCTGGCGAACTAACAACGCAGTCCGCAACGTCGTCGTCCTTCAACGGAGGAGCGAGGACGTCGCGACTGGCAGACCCGGTGGTTTCCTCGGTCGCGCCCCGAGGGACAGCCGGGTCTGTTAGCGTTCCGGAAGGCCCACCGAGCCAATCCGGCGTTGGCCGGCGCGGACCCAGGCCGTGCGTGGCCTTGGCCTTGGCCTCGAGGGATCGAGGAACCCGCGGGGGTTCGTGAGACCGGCCGGATGACCCCGATCGAAGGGGCTCCCACCCCTCCGTCGCGGCCGGAGTGGGTTCGTTTTTTCTCGGCAGGGCGGCTCCGGCGCGCGCCCGTGCGGGTGACTCGAGCGAACGTTCCGCGGCGGTTTCACGCCCCGAACCGGCCGGAGTGGGTTCGTTTTTTCGGGCGCGCTCGTCCTCGGCCGAGGGATTGAAAGCGTCCTCAACCTCTTTGGAGTCTTCGAGATCGGTCGAATCGAACGCCGACGGACGGGCCGGATCGTCCTCGGAAACGGCGGTCGCTTCGGGAGTCGGATCGTCGGCATGTTGCATCGAGGATGGGACGGGTTCTTCCTGGTTCGGGTCGAGGCCCAGTTTTCGGCGGCGTTCCAGGGTTTTGAGCGCTCGGTGGAAGGCGAGGTCGGAGGTCGACTCGTAACGGAGCATGAGCGACGTTTCGGGTCCGTCGTCGATGAGGACGCGCTCAGCGGCGTCGCGGCGGGCGGGAGCGTCGACTTCGTTCCAGATCCGGTCGCGTTGGCGCTGGAGCTGTTCGATTTCCTCGGTGATGAGCGCGCGGAGGGTCGCCATGGCGTCGCGGGCGCTCGGGAATCGGCCCTGGAAGTCGGCGAGCTTCGGCGGCGGGCTGCCGGGGTTGAGCAGCTCGTCGAGCGGTCGGAAGAAGCGGGCGATCCGGTTGGGGTCGAGCGTTCGACGCACGGTCAGGGCGGCGAGGCCGAAGTCCGCCAGGCGAGGCTCCGAGGTGGAGGTCGGAAAGCTCGCCTGGCCGAGGAGGTGAGTGGCGTGCCGCATCTGCTGGTCGCTCCAGGAGCGATGGGACTCCAGCACGCGAGCGAGTTCCTCCCACGCCCGGATCATGGCGTCGCAGCCCTCCGCCGAGCGTCGAAGCATACGAACCGCGCGGACGGGGTCGCGCTCGAGCTTTCCCATCCAGTGGTCGGCCTCGCTGGCCTGGAGCTCGTCCCAGTCGAGACCGGCCTTGCGAACGCGGTGGCGACGTTTCGAAAACTCTTGCCGGGCATGAATTTCCAGCCGAACAGAGGTGACCGCGAGCCGATCGACAAGGATTTGCTCGATGACGCCGCCGGGCTGGAGTTCGCGGTTCAGCGCGTCGCGACGGCGCTGAAGCGGCTCGTCGAGCTCAGGAGGCAGGGCGATTCCCTCGCCAGTCAACCCATGCTTGACGGCATTCGCGCGGGAACGGGCCTTGCCCTCGGGGGAAACGGGCCCGGTGGACTTCTGGGCGTTGGCCCGGTTGGCGGCGAGTCGTTTCTCGCTGAGGGGCAGCTTGCGTGGTCGAGGGGTTGCGCTGTCGTCGCGAGTATCGGCTCGGAACGGCGCGGTCTCGGTCGACGGAATTTCAAGGCTCACGGAGGTCACTCCCAGGTGTTGAAGGAAACAAGCCGTGCGGTGGCACTCACTCGCCGCGCGACGTTGCGCGGGAGATTTCGCGGTCCGCTCATCTCTTAACATCGAGGGAACCTCGAAACGAATTCGTAGGAAATTGGAAAAATGGGGAAACGCGAAGAGCGAGACGGCTCGTCGGTTCGATCGGGACCGCATCCTGCGGGATCGCCAAAAAAAGCGCTTCGATCGGCAGAGTCGGCAGGGCCCGCCAAACCCGCTTCGGCATCGGAAGGAAGATCGCTGGGCGGTGCCGGCTCGTCGAACGACGACGGTTCCCGGCGATTTCACATCAGGCGAAAATCGCTCGTTTTTTTCCAAATTCCGAGATTTTTACGTTCACTTGTCCGTGAAGGCGTGGATAATGGGCCGAACGTGAGAACATTCCTCGGGTTTGTTGAGGGGGGGGCAGACCCATGCTCGTCGATGGGCAGGAAAACGCACTGGAGGCCATCCGGAAGGCGGATCACTGGCGATTGTTCGAAGCCTTGCTGAAGGAGCTGTCGCTGGAAGCGCCGCTGCGAAGCGCGATCCAGAGCCACATCAATTCGGTCCTCGCCAAGCACCCCGGCGATCAGGAGGTCGCGATCGACTCCACCGCCGCGGGCCGGGAGGTGTTCGGCCGGCTCGGCACGCACTGGCCGTCGGACTACAAGCAGTGGCATACGGCGATGTGTGAGCAAAACCCGGAGTTCGAAAGCATCACGCCCGAACGGATGTACGGGATGATGCTCTGGTACGTCCTCGCCGCCGACCGCCCCGAGCGCTGGGCGGCCCCCCCAAGGGACGGCAAGCGCGTGTACAAACTGCTCGATCGCCAGGCCCACGCGCCACTGATGTCGGCCGAACGAACGTTGTTGATCGAGTTGCGCGATGATTTGCGCAACCAGTTGGCGAGAATCGAGGCGCTGCTGGGGAACACCTGAGCAAACGAGCGAATGGCGTTGGTTTCACTGTGAACCTGCGAGACCACGGGGCACGACCAACGAACGGCCGTGGTCACGAGGTGTCACCCGCCCGTCCACCGCGAACACTCGACCGTGAGCGAACAAGCACTGGTGGACAAGCCACCAGTGGCACCCGACGATGGTGG
>CAZRGV010000093.1:0-8729 GCA_964599655.1 uncultured Isosphaeraceae bacterium
GTTGGCCCCGGCCTGGGCCGAAGGGCCGGGGGATTCGAGCCGACCGGTGGACTGGCCGTGGATTTCCCATCGCTCCGGGTCACGTTGACCGTGGGCGTGACCGGGCTGACGGTCGTTCCCTCGACGACCAACTCGCCGTCGGACGACGGCGTGGACGAACCCGAATCGCCCGACATCGTGGACCAGGGGGACGGCGTTGTGTTGATCGGACTGTAAGGATTCGTCACCACGGAGTCGAGTCGAATGACTTGCAGGAGATAACTCGTGGAACCTGGGAGCGTGACCAGACCCGATCCGGACGAGTCGGTGGACTGGTTCTCCAGCGAGGAGCTCGAGGACGGATTGACCGACGGTGCCGAGCCCGTCGCCGAGAATCTGCTCGAGGCGGATGCCGGAGAGACACCAACAAACACAGGCTGGTCCGATGAGATTCCTCCGGCGTGGAGGATGACGCTCAGCCGACCCGACGGCAGCGGCAACGGCCGGTTGTCGATGAGATGCCCACTGGCATCGAACAGCAAGAGCCGGTCGGAATCCAGTGACGAAGGGTGAGGCACTTGCAGGCTGATCTGGATGGTTCGCGTATCGGGATGGACCGGGATCTTGTAAAGGTCGATCTGGTCTCGCGGTTGGAGGGCCCCAGAAATTTCGATTCGGGGCGCGAGTGGCAGTTCCTGGGCCGTCGCCCGTGTATCGTGCGCCTCGACCGACTCGTTCAGTTGCTCCGTGGCAATAGGAGCGTTTGGAAGCGTTCCCAACGGGAGCGACGAATCGACCGCTTCGACCCACCAACCGCCAGGGCCAGGCTCGTCGGAAACGGCTTGCGACGGAGCGAGAACGGGCCCGATCGCGGGTGGTTCCGGAGTCACGACGGGATTGGCCTCGCTCCACGGCAAGACCCAGGGAATTCGGGTGCCGCTGGGAATTCCCGGGTCGGTCCGCTCCGCTCCGCTGGAGAGACTCAGGAGAAATCGCGACTCCAACGCCTCAATCCGGGCATTCCAGCACCTCGCGGAACGACGCCGCGTCGCCGGTCGTCGGCTCTGGCGTCCGATTGATGCAGGGTCGGGTTCGAGAGCCATCCGCAGGGCCCTGTGGTCACACCGAAGCCAGGTCGTCGCACCGGAGCAAGCCGCCCCATAACATCCATGCACGCGACCAGGGAGAGCGCAGAACGACCAGCCCACCTATCGTAAAGATACGAAACGTGGCGACACAAGCCGACACCAAAAAACGGATTCGACCGATTGGATGCAGCCGTGTCGTGGGGAATCGCTCTCGAACAGTCGAGAAATCGAGCGGGCGGCCGGCCTCTTGAGCCGGAATTTGGGCCCGGCTATAACGAGTCGGGTTGCCAGACTTCTACCCAGGAGACCATCCATGTTGTTGCGCCTCTTGTCCTTCGTGGGCCTTCTCGCCGCCGCTTCACTTCCGGTGCTTGCCGCCGACAAACCGGCGAGTTCCAAGGCGTCCAACCAGGTTTACGAGCTGAGGACCTACCACACCAATGACGGGAAGCTCGACGCCCTGAACAAGCGGTTCCGCGAACACACCAACGCGCTGTTCCAGAAGCACGGCATGACGGCCATCGGCTACTGGACTCCCATGGACGAAAAGGACGGCAAGGGAGGAACCTTGATCTACCTCCTGGCGTTCCCGAGCCGAGAGGCCGCTCAGGCATCCTGGGATGCGTTTCGGAAGGATCCCGAGTGGCAGACCGTCAAGGCCGAGAGCGAAAAGGACGGTCCCCTCGTCAAGAAAGTCGAATCCCTATTCCTCGAGCCGACGGATTATAGCCCAGCGCTGTCGCGAAGCCAGGCCAAATCCGAAGCCTCCGGCGACGGCCGGGTGTTCGAACTTCGCACCTATATCGCCAGCCCAGGTAAGCTCGGCGATCTGCATAAACGATTTCGAGAGCACACGGTCGACCTCTTCACCAAGCACGGCATGACCTCGATTGCCTACTGGAGCCCGATGGACGAGGACAAGGGGCGTTCCGACACCCTGGTCTACCTCTTGGCGTTCCCGAGCCGGGACGCCGCGGCGGCGTCCTGGAAGGCCTTTGGCAGCGATCCGGACTGGCAAAAGGTTTACAAGGAGAGCCAACCCGACGGCATCCCACTGGCCGCCAAGGTCAAGTCGGTTTACCTCACGCCGACCGACTACAGCCCGATGAAGTAACCGTCGCACGATCTCGACTCGACGTGCCGTGACGGCACGAAGCTCTTCAGGTGCTCGCTCCGAACACGTTCGCGGCGTTGGGGGATGCCAAGGGCTTCGTGCCTCTCCGTAACCTGGATTCCACCATGATGATCGGCATCGAGGACGTGCGAGCGGCTGCCGAGCGGCTGGCTCCCTGGGCGCACCGGACGCCGGTGCTGACGTCGAGAACGCTCGACGCTCGTTGTGGCGGCTCGGTGATTCTCAAGTGCGAGAACTTCCAGCGCGTTGGGGCGTTCAAGTTTCGCGGGGCCATGAACGCCGTCTTGCAGCTTTCCGAGGCCGAGAAGGCGGCCGGGGTCATCACCCACTCGTCAGGCAACCACGCCCAGGCGCTGGCTCTGGCCGGGCAACTGATCGGCGTGCCCGTCTGCATTGTGATGCCCCGGACCGCGCCGGCCGTGAAGCGAGCCGCCACCGAAGGCTACGGCGCCCGGATTGTTACCTGCGAACCGACCCTGGCGGCTCGCGAGGCGACTGTTGCCGCGCTGATGGAAGAACACGGCTACGTGCTGGTCCATCCGTTCGACGACTGGCGGGTCATCGCGGGCCAGGGTACGGCCGCCTGGGAACTGCTCGAACAGGCCGGGCCGCTCGACATGATCGTGACCCCTTGTGGCGGCGGCGGTCTGTTGGCCGGAACGGCCATTGCCGTGCAAGGGAAATCCCCCTCGACCCGCGTCCTCGGCGCCGAGCCGAAGGAAGCCGATGACGCCCGACGTTCCCTCGAATCCGGCACGATCGTCCCCTCAGGCGATCCGAAGACGATCGCCGACGGTCTGCGGACCTCCCTGGGTTCCAAAGGCTTCTCGATCATTCGCCAGCACGTCGAGGGGATCGTGACCGCGACCGAAGCCGAAATTCTCGGCGCCATGCGATTCGTCTGGGAGCGGGTCAAGATCGTCATCGAGCCGTCGAGCGCGGTGCCGGTCGCTCCCATCCTCAACGGCCAGCTCGATGTGCGAGGTCTCCGCGTCGGCGTGATCCTCAGCGGAGGAAACGTCGACCTCGAACCCTTTTTCCAGGCCCTGGCCGCCCGCTGGCTCTGAACGACCCTTCCCACTCGTGCGGCGTCGGTCGATCGCTCTCCCCGTCGTGGTTACCGGCTTCGGCGTTGCGAGATCGGAGCGCCTGTCAAGTGCGCGGCGATCGCGACGTCGGTCCCGTCATTCCGCGGCGACGTGGTCAACGCTAGGGTCGGCGTGAGACCGGACCGATTTTTGTCACGTCGTGATAGAATAGGCTCGTCGCGGCCCGTCGTGCCTTGAGTTCCGAGGGCGACTGTTTTTCTACGAATCGAGAACGCAATCGACAGCGAGGGAGGGCCGAGGCCATGGCCGACAATCACTCATTCGACATTGTCAGCGAGATCAACCACGCCGAGATGCACAACGCGGTCGTACAGGCGCAGCATGAGATCGCCGTTCGGTATGACTTCAAGGGAACCCATGCGTCGATCGAGTTCAACAAGAAAGAGAATACGATCACGCTGCTTGCCGATCACAAGGGTCAGCTCGAGCAGGTTCTCGAGGTTTTGAAGGAAAAAATGGCGAAGCGAGGGGTCAAGCCGAACGCCTTGAAGCGTGGGAAACTCGAGGAAGCCTCACACGATACGGTGCGGGAGACCGTGTCGTTGCATGTCGGCATCGACACGGACACGGCGCGGAAGATGGTCAAGGAGATCAAGGGGCTTGGCGTGAAGGTTCAGGCCCAGATCATGGACAACAAGATCAGGGTCACCGGTAAGAAGAAAGACGACCTTCAAGCGGTCCAGGCGTACTTCCGGGAGCACGGTCCCGAGTTCCCCTTGCAGTACACCAACTATACCTGAGGCAGGCGCATCGAACGCCTGGATCGAGGTTTTCCGCGCTTCTCGCCCCCGGTGATCTGTCGACAATGAGATCAACGGGCAAGTAGGCCCTCGTGGTTTGAGCGGCGAACGCTTGCTCAGGCGGCTAAGTTCGCCAGCTCGCGAACGACGAAACAGGTTCCGACGTAATAGATACAGTGTTCCCACGAGTTGGCATGCGACGTGCGGACTCATGGGTTGTCCAGGAGGAGGGTAAGGAACGTCCGGATCATCCACCAGCGGCGACGATCGAATCCCTCCTTCGCCGCTCCAGAAGACCGAGAAGAACCATGATCCTTTCAAGACGACGTTGCGTCGTTCGAATTCCCGAGGATCAAGGGCTTCACACACGAGAAGCGATTTCTCTATCGACGTTCGCGAGGCGCTTCCCATGCGAGCTGCACCTGATCTATGGGGAACATGAGGCCAATGCCAAGGACCCCTGGGAGCTGATCGAGCTCGATCCCGAACCGGGCAGTGAGGTGGTTCTGGAGGCCGAAGGCGAGGACAGCGAACAGGCCCTGGATTGCCTCGCCGGCCTGATGACGCACCACTATTCGAGGGCCTGGGAAGACCTGGCCGTTCTCGGATTGTTGAGCCCGGAGTCGGATGGTTACCGCTCGCTGGCGTCCCTCTCTCCCTGGGAGCCTCCGAGCCCGTTCGGTTTGCCGGCTCATGAGACCGAGGTCGATCGCTCGATTACCCGCCTGAGTCCGTGGGACAGCCTGGCCGCCTTCGGCCTCTTGAGCGATCGTGAGGAGCCTTGACCCTTGAGGTTGGAGGGATCGGTCCTTGAGTGGACTCGGCGTGGCGCATCGCGCCGAGAGTTCGACCCCGCGCCGGCCTCAAGGTCATCGCAATCCCTTCGTCCATGGAGTCGCGAGTGGCCGTCGCGAGCCGAATTCTCGGAACGTCTTGCCACGGAACACCTTGCTTGAGCGCTCTCCTCGCGATCCTCGACGTAAAAACGTCGAGAGACTCGCCCGAGCCGACCGATCTAAGGGGGGCTCCAAAGGAGTGTCCCTCGGGATCACGTTGCGGAGGAGAGCGGCGATGGGTTTCTTGAATGGGCGGGTCACGTTTGTTCGGTACCGGGTCAGCGGTGAGTCTCCCTTGCCGTTTGGCGAGGATCACCTCGAAGCGGTCGAGCTCCATACGATCGGCAAACATGGCGCGGCCGATCCCACGGATGGAAACAGCGTGGGCTGGTCCGGCGGAGATCACGTGCTCGACCTGACCTTTGGCCTCGAAAAGAACATCATCAACGACGCGCTTCACCTGGCCATCCGGGTCGACACGGACAAAATCCCGTCCGACCTGCTGAAGGCATACACGAAGATCGAGACCGATGCCCGGGCCCAGCTCAATCCAAGCGGATTCGCGACCAAGGCCCAGAAGCAGGAAGCCAAGGAGGCGGCCCGCATCCGCGCTGAGGCCGAGTCGGCCGACGGCCGGTTTCGGCGTCGAAAGCATTATCCGGTTCTCTGGGATGGTCAGAGCAACATTCTTTACGCCGGAACCACCAGCGCCGCGGTGCTCGATCGGCTAATCCCGCTTTTCCGAGAGACGTTCGGCCGCAACCTGGAACCGATCACCGCGGGCAGCCTCGCGACCGAACAGGCGGAAGCCCGAGGCGTGACGCGGCCCATCGAGGAGTTTCCGCCCGTGGCCTTCCACGGCGAGGAAAAGGCCCTGGCGGCGCTGGCCTGGTCGGCCGACACCACGACGCCTGACTACTGGGGAAACGAGTTCCTCGTTTGGCTCTGGCACACCCTCAAGAATGACGGCGATACCGTGGCGCTGGCCGACGGTTCCGAGGCGACCGTCATGCTGGCCAAGACCCTCACGCTCGATTGCCCGAGGGGAGAAACCGGCCGCGACAGCCTGACCGACGCCGGGCCGACCCGATTGCCGGAAGCGTTCCGCGCCTTGCAGTCGGGCAAGCTACCTCGCAAGGCGGGCCTGATCATCGTCCGGCACGGAGCCCAGTACGAGCTGACGCTCCAGGCCGAAACGCTCTCGGTTTCGGGTCTGGCGCTGCCGAAGGTCGAAGGGGCCTCCGGGCACGAGCTTCACGTGGCTCGGATCGACAGCCTGAGACATCTGGTCGAAACGCTCGACCTCCTGTACGATGCCTACGGCCGTCGCCGGACCAGCCCTGACTGGACGGGCGAGCTCGGCCGCATTCGTCGCTGGCTCCAGGCCGCCTGAGCGTCTCAAGTGCCAGAGTGCTACGCGCGCCAAGTCGCAGAGTGACATCTCGTTGCGTTCGCGAACCGCGCCAATGCCAGGCACTCGGAGGCTGGGCGCCCTGGCACCGGGCACTCTGGCACGCGGACCTTGGGCAATTATCGTCAACACGTCGGGTTTGCCGCGTTCCTGGGCGTCGTCTACGCCTGGGGAGCCCTCGCGCTGGCGCGTTTGCACTGGCTCTACGGCTCGGTGGCCGTGCTGCTGACCACGCTCGGCGGCTTGCTTCCCGATCTCGACTCCGATAGTGGTGTCGAGCTCAAGGGCTTCACCGGCATTCTTGGGGTTCTGGCGGCGGTGGCGACCTGGCAACATCTCTCGCGATCCGAACCGCGGATCGCGTTTGAGCTGCATCTCTGGGCCGCGATCCTCGCTTACATTCTGGTGCGTCACGGTTTACGTCGCATTCTCTCCCGCGTGACGGTTCACCGAGGGATGAGTCACAGCCTTCCCACGTGCGCAGTCTGGGGAGCGCTGGCGTACTTGTATTACCCCTCGGAACAGCCCGTGATTCGCCTGTCGATGGCCGTCGCGGTCTCGCTCGGGTTCTTTTCGCACCTGCTGCTCGACGAGATTTGCAGCGTCGACCTGGCGGGGCAGCGGGTCAACAAGGCCTTTGGGACGGCGATCAAGCTTTGGGCCCCCTCACCCTGGTCGACCCTGGCCGTTTACGGCCTGCTGCTGTATCTCGCCTCTCGGGTGATCGACACCTGGCCGGACGGGTCGCTTTCGGCGGTTCTGGCCGAGCCCCCGGTCGCGCCTCGCATTCCCTGGCCGACGAGCTGGACCTGGCCGTCGAATCTCGTTCCACCCGCCATCGAGCCCCGACGACCTTGATCGAGAACTTGGTCGGATTGGCGCACCAAAAATCGGTGCGATTCGTATAATCGGGTCATCCCCGGCCGCGGCCGCGGCCGGTCGACTCTCGGAAACTCTTGATGAGAGCCGCCTTGGACCCGATCTGTACGGAGACGTGCTCGATGCGACAGTTCGCCCGAATCGGCCTGGCCGCGCTGGCGGTGGCCGCGTTTGCGCCGGTCGTCGGCGCTCAGACCAATCCCGCCGCGGCTCAGGCCAAGACCGCCGCCAGTCCGGCGGCCGCCGCCGGGACTAACCAGGTCGTCGTGACGGTCAACGACGAGAAGGTCATGCTGCCCGAACTGATCAAGCTGCTGGGTCAGTTCCAGATTCCCCCCGGCAGCGAGCAGCGCGCCTACGACGGTGCCGTCGATCTGCTCATCAACACCAAGATCCTCGAACAGTTCCTTCGCAAGGCCAGCGTTCCCGTCACCGCCAAGGAAATCGAGGACGTCGTCGCGCAGTATCGCAAGAACCTGCAAGATCAGGGCGGAAGCCTGGAAAAGGCCCTGGCCGAGACGGCCACCACGGACAAGGAATTCCGCGATCGCATCGCGAGGTCGCTTCAGTGGAAGAAATATGTCACGGACAAGGCGACCGACGCCGAGCTGAAGAAGTACATGGAGAATAACAAGGACATCTTCAGCGGCACCCAGGTCCGCGCCAGTCATATCTTGCTGAAGGTAGCCGACAACGCCACGCCGGAGCAGAAGGAGCAGATCCGCCAGAAGCTGCTGGGGATCAAGAAGGAGATCGAAAGCGGCAAGATCAGCTTCGCCGACGCCGCCAACAAGTACTCAGAGGACGACGGCAATGTGAGCCAGCCCAGGGGTGGCGACCTCGGCTACTTCCCTCGCCGTGGGCAGTTCATCGAGCCTTTCGCCGCCGCGGCGTTCTCGATGAAGAAAGGGGCCATCTCTGACCCAGTCGAGACCGAATATGGCTGGCATCTCATCCAGGTCACCGACCGCAAGGAGGGCCAGTTGCCCGACTTCGCGCGGTTCAAGGACGAAGTTCTGAACCAATACGCCGCCGAACTGCAAAATCAGATCGTCGATCAGCAGCGGGCCAAGGCCACGATCAAGATCGAGCCGATGCCGGCCAACCTGTTCTCCCTGATCCCCTCGGACACGGGGGCCGCGCCCGCCGCCACCGAGCAGCCCAAGGCCAAGGGGGCCGCGCCCGCCAAGCCTTGAACCTCTCCAACCCGTGAAGGACCTTTCCGACCCGAAAACGGGTGAGGATGGTTGCTCCGAGATTGCGTGGGACGCTTCGACACGAAGGCCGCCCGGCACCGTCGCGATGCCCGGCCGGCCTTCGTGTCGAAGCCAATCGCCGTGTCGACTCGTCGCGTTTCGGTCAATTGAGGTCGCTTAGATCGAGCCTTCCTTGCGCGTGGAGCGTGGCGAATCGTCGATAGGTTTCCGCCACTCCGTCGGACAGAGACGTTCGAGGCAGGGTTCCGAGCCTCGCTTCGAGCCGTGAGTCGTCGAGGTCGGGGGCGATGGGGAGTTGCCGATCGCCGTGCGTGATGAGATTCGCGGCTTCAGGG
>CAZRGV010000093.1:8745-24635 GCA_964599655.1 uncultured Isosphaeraceae bacterium
ACTTTGATCAGGGTCGAGACAAACGTCTCGATCGGAACGACTGTGCCCCGGACATTGAACGCCTCGGCCCCCTGAAAGGGCGCGGTCAGCGCTCGGACGAACGTGGCCGCCACGTCGCCGACGTATTGCAGGTCTTGCAGCCCGCCGTAACTAATCTGGTACGCACGCCCCGCGACGACCGACTTGATCGCCTTGGTCGGCTCGCTCGTCACGCCGAAGTCGCGTCCCACGCCGTAGACGGTCCAGGGCCGCAGGCCGATGCTGGTGATGCCCTGGTCCAGCCAGTAGACCTTGGCGTTCAGCTCGTTGCAAACCTTGAACGCGCCGTAATGCGTCAGCGGAGCGAGACGGACCTCATCGCCGACGGGCCCGAGGGCGTGCGGATCGGGCGGGCCGTGCACGGCGGCTGAGCTGGCGTAAACGACGCGCTGGATCTGGTCCTTGAGCGACAGGGCCGCCTCGAAGACGTTGAGCGTGCCGATCACATTGACCTTCGCTCCGAGAATCGGATTGGCGCGGCAGGTGGGTACCTGAAGGCCGGCAAGGTGCAGCAGGTGCGTGGCTCGCATACGCTTGGCCGCGTCTCGCACGGCTTCTGGCTCCGAAACATCCCCCGGCTCGAAATGGACCCGAGCTCGCTGTTCGGTGTCGAGGAGAAGTTCGAGCCGGTGCGTGTCTTCGCGGAGGTCGAAGATCCAGACCTCCTGACCGTCTTCCACCAGTTGCTTGGCGATCCACGACCCGATGCAGCCATAACCGCCCGTCATCAAGACTCGCACGAGGGGGGCCTCCGCCTTTCCGAGGTTCGACCAGGGCTCGTCGCGGACGGCCGACACCGGAGCCGGAGCGTCCAGGCGACCGCCGTGGCATTCCTCCATTGGACCAGAGTTGCCTGCGCTAACCAAGTCGTCTCGACGAGCACGCGTCCGTCAATCGGCCTTCGCCCTCGGCGCGGGATCACCGTCCGGGGTCAGGAGCCGGATGTTCTGGAACCCCAGTTCCTTGAGCTTCGGTTCGACCGACTCGCGGTCGCCGACGACCAGGATGACGCGCGCCTTCGGCTCGACAACCTGGGTCATCGCCTCGAGAATTTGGTCTTTCTTCGTTGCCTGGAGCTGGTCGAGGAACGTGTCGAGGTAATCGAGCGGCAGGTGGAACCGGGCCATTTCTTCGAGAATGCCGGCAATGCTGGCCGGCGAATCGAACGTGTCGGGATAGCTTCGGGTCTCGGCCGAGACGGCCGTGCCGATCTCCTCGGCCGTGAACGGCTTCTCACCCGCGAGGGCGTCGAGCTCGGAGAGGACTTCGCGCAAGGCGGGCGCGGTGGCATCGGCTCGCACGGCCGTGCGGACCGCCCAGACGCTTCCCGACCTCCGGAATGCGAAGTAGGACCCCGCGCCGTAGGTAAACCCGTTCTTTTCGCGAAGGTTCTGGTTCAACCGGCTGAGGAAGTCGCCACCGAGGATGCGGTTGCCGATCAGGGTCGCGAAGTAGCGAGGGTCCGACCGCTCGACCCATCGCCGTCCAACGCTCACGATGCTCTGCACCGCGCCCGGTTTATCGACCAGATAGGCCACCTCTGGCCCCGTTTCCACCTGGGCGGGCGGAATCTCTCGACGAGGCGCGGCCTCGGCCTTCCATTGCCCGAGCGTCGATTCCAGCGACTTCATCAAGGCATCGGGTTCGACGTCTCCGACCACAATCAAGATCGATCCCTTCGGAGCGACCCGGTTCTTGTGGAACTTCCGAACATCCTCCATCGTGATCGCCTTGACAGTCTCCACGTAGCCGTCGGCGGGCTGGCCGTAGGGGTGCGACTTGCCGTAAAGCAAGGCACGAAACACCCGCTGGGCGATCCAGCCTGGGTTGTCGGGCCCTTGAAGCAAGTCGGTCAGTTGCAATTGCCGCTCGCGCTCGAAGTCCTTGGGATCGAACCGGGGCTGGGTCAGGACCTCGCCGAGAAGCGTCAGCGCCGGGTCGAGGTTCCGCTTGAGGCTGCTGAAGGCGATCGTCGTGTCGTCGATTCCCGACCCGACTCCGAGCGTCACTCCCAGCGTTTCAAGGGCCTCGGTCAGTTCGGTGGCGGTCTTGGTCCTCGTGCCCTTATCGAGCAAGCGGGCGGTCAACGTGGCCAGGCCGGTCTTGCCGGCGGGGTCGTCGGACGTGCCCGCGGGGATCAGGAGTCTCGCCGTGACGATCGGCAAGGTGGTCCAGGGGGCGATCCAGACCTCCATGCCGTTGGAGAGCGTTCGTCGCACGAACTTCGGCGGTTGAAACGGCCGGGGTTTGGACGGGCCGGGAAGGATTGACCAGTCGGGACCGCCGCGCGGAGCGCGCTCGGCGAGAGGAGGCCTCGACTCGTTCGGCTCGGGGTTCGGACCGGCCTCCACGGCCGTCGACTCATCCTTGCCCGGCTCGATCAGGAGCACGACTTTTTCGGGCGTCAGGTAGTGTCGAGCGACGCGCCGGATGTCCTCGGGCTTCACCTGGAAGTAACGTTCGATCTCCGTCTTGTAGTAGGCCGGATCGTTCTTCTGAGCGAAGCCCATCGACAGGGTGATCGCACGGCCAAGCGGCGAGGTCAGGCGCGTATATGTTCCCTTCTCATAGGTTGCTAGATACCGTTCGAGCTCGGCGGCCGTCGGCGGCTCGTTGCGAAGGCGTTCGATCTCCTCGGCGATGACCTTCTCCGACTCGGTAGGGTCCTTCCCCTCCGCCGCCGTGGCCTCGATGCGGAAGAGCCCGGCGATTTCCTTGGTTTCGTTCGTGGCGTCGACGTCCTTCGCGATTTGCCGGTCGAGAACGAGGGCCTTGTGCAGTCTCGAGGCCTCGCCACCGGCGAGGATCGACGCCAGCAGGTCGAGCGCAGGAGAGTCGGGATGGTCGTCGGCGACACTCGGCCACGCCCAGTAGACCCGAGGAAGCTGCACATCGTCGGTCTGAACGATCTTCCTCGACACCGGCGGCGACTCGGGTGCCTCGACCTTTTTCGGCTCGGGCCCGGCGACGAGCGGTCCAAAGTATTTCTCGATCAGGCTTCGGGCTTCGGCGGGGTCGAAGTCGCCGGCCAGGCAGAGCGTGGCGTTGGCCGGATGGTAGAACTCCGCGAAGAATTGCTTTAGATCATCGAGTGTGGCGTGGTTCAGATCCTTCATCGAGCCAATGACCGACCACGAGTACGGGTGGCCCTTGGGAAAGACGTTGGCCAGCAGGGTTTCCTCCGCCAGGCCGTAGGGCACGTTCTCGTAGCTTTGCCGCCGCTCGTTTTTGACCACCTCGCGCTCGGTGTCGAACTTCGACTGGTCGAGCGCCGAGGGCAGGAACGCCAGCCGATCGGCTTCCAGGTAAAGGGCCCGTTCGAGGAAGTTGCTCGGCACCGTCTCGAAGTAGACGGTCATATCTTCGCTGGTGAAGGCGTTCGACTGCGCCCCGGTTTCCTGCAAGGGGATATCATAGTTGGGAACGTGCTTGGTGCCACGGAACATCATGTGCTCGAAAAAGTGCGCGAAGCCGGTTCGCCCGGCCCGTTCGTTCTTGGAGCCGACGTGGTAGGCGACGCAGACCGTGACCCGCGGCACGGTTGTGTCGCGATGCAGCACGACTTTCAGGCCATTCGGCAGGCGGTACGACTCGATCGCGAGGGTCGGAGCGTGGGCGGTCTCGTCGTCGGCCCTGGCCATCGGAGCGAGCAGCAGCAACGGGAGCACGAGGGCGATTCGTGGGGCCATGAGTACGGCGCGTCCCTTCGAGGAAGCCAGTCGATCGGGTCCGGGTTCCGATTCCAAAATCGCCAGGATTCCACCGACCGATCGATCGGTGGTCCGGGCAACTCGGTATTGTGATCGGAGCCCCCGGCATCGGCAACCCGGCGGTCCTCGCCTGTGGGGCTTGGGTGTGGCTCAGGCCGGAGCGTCGATGTGGTAACGGCCCACGAGAACGGTCACGTTGTCCGGCCCGCCGCCTTCCAGCGCCTGCTCGACCAGACGTCGGCAGGCCTCGTGAGGGTCGCTCGCGTGGGCGGCGAGGGTCTCGGCGATCTCGGCGTCCTTGACCAGCTCGGTCAGGCCGTCGGAGCAGAGCAGCACGATGTCGCCGTCCTCGAGGCGGACCTTGTGGATCTCGGCGCTGACGCCATCGATGGGCCCGCCGACCACGTTCGTGACCACGTTGCGGCGGTGATACCTTCTGGCCTCCTCGGGAGAAAGCCGGCCGCTCTCGATCAAGAGCTGAACCAGTGTGTGGTCGTTCGTGATCTGGAACAGCGAACCGTCGCGGAAAATGTACGCCCGGGAGTCGCCGGCGTGAGCGATGAACAGGTCATCGCCCACGCTGAACGCAACCGTCAAGGTCGTGCCCATACCGGCCAGCGAGGCGTGGTCCTGGGCGGTCTGAAGGATCATTCGGTCGGCCCGCTTCAGCGCCTCTCGCAACTCGGCTTTCAGCTCCGACTCGTCGTCGCCTCCGAGATGAAGGAACCACTTGACCGCATTGAGGACGAAGTCTTCCACGCTCTCGATGGCCATGCGGCTGGCCTGATCGCCGCCCGAGACGCCGCCCATGCCGTCGGCGACGACCATCAGGTACCCTTCCTCGTCGGCGAACCGGGTGGTTCCCTGGCCGACGAGGTTCGTTTCACAGATGCGCATCGACTTGCAGAGCCGAGCGATCAGGTAGTGATCCTCGTTCCGGGCTCGAACCTTCCCGACGTGCGACTCGGCCCCGAAGCAAAACGAGACGCGATGCGGCCGGGGTCTGACGGGCTCATACTCGCCCGTCGAATCGGCCTGAAGACTCGTCGAGGTATCGTCGGCCATGATCTCGGACCTCGTCTCGGGGGGAAAAACGACGTCGAGCCACTTCGGGACGAATCGGCAAAGAAGAAACCGTTACGTAAGACCGATCAGGCGTACGTTTCGGCCGGCTCCTTGATCGAGGGCGCGGGCGAAGGCAAAGACTCCGGATGCTCCTGACGCGGAGTCGTGTCCACCGAGAATCGGATGCCGATCCGCCGCGTGAAGTTCACCCACATGTCGAGCAACGCGTAGAAGACCGGCGTGACGATCAGCGCCAGCACGAGCGACAGCAACTGACCGCCGATGATGACCTTCGCCATGCTCGCCCGAGCACCAGCCCCCGGGCCTTGCCCCAGCGCGATCGGGATCATCGCCGCGACGAGCATCACCGTCGTCATCAAGATCGGCCGCAGCCGGGTGTGGTTGGCCTCGATGATCGCGGATCGGCGATCCATGCCCCTCGCCCGAAGCTGGTTCGTCGCGTCGACCTGGAGAATGCCGTTCTTCTTGACGATGCCGACCAGCATGAAGAGGCCGAACATCGCGTAAATGTCCATGGGTGTCTCGAAGAGAACCAGCGAGAGCAGGCCGAACGGAATGGTCACCGGCAGGGCCATCAAGATCGCGATCGGCTGCATCCAGCTTTCGAACTGCGCGGCGAGAATCAGGTACATGAACACAATCGATAGTACGAACGCGATCATGAAATAATAGCCGGTTTCACCCAGCGTTTTGGCCTGACCGCTGACTTCAAAGGCGAACTGGGGAGGCAGCTTCATGTCCTCGAGGATCTTGGTCGAGCGGTTGACCGCTTCGCCCAGGGGAATGCCTTCGGGGTTGCCCAGCACGGTGACGATCCGCTGGCGATTGAGCCGCTCGATCTCGGTGGGGCCTCGTTCCTCGCGGAGCCGCGCGACGCTGGCCAGTTGCACGAGCCCGGCCTTGGTCGAGGGGATCGTCATCTTATAAAGGTCTTCGGAGGAGGCGCGGTCAAACTTCTCGGCGCGAAGCCAGACGTCGTACTGTTCGCCGCCGTCGCGGAACGTCGACACCGGCAGGCCGCCGACGAGGATGCGGAGGCTGTCGGCGATCGTGGCGACCTGCACGCCGAGGTCACTCGCGGCGTCGCGGTCGATGGCCACCTGAACCTCGGGCTTTCGGAGCGAGAGCGTGGTGTCGAGGTCGGTCATCCCGCCCGTCTTGGCCAGGCCGTCCTTGAGTCGCTCGGCATATTCCGCCAGCTTCTCGAGATCCGGCCCCGAGAGGTTCATCTGGAAAATCTGGGGACGACGACCGCCCTGGAAGGCCGAGACGTCGTTGACACTGACGCGAAGGTCGGGGTAATCCGTCAGCAACTCGCGCGCTTTCTGCTGAACCGCGAATTGAGTGTATTCGCGTTCTTCGAGATCCTTCATGCGAACATAGATCGTTCCCCGCGTTACGTCTCCTTGCCCCTTGACCTGTCGACCACCGGCGAACGAGCCGATCGTCGTGAACAGGTGGACGGTTCCGGGCAGGGTCTTCAGGCGGCCTTCCAGCTCTCGCACGATCTTGTCCGTTTGCTCGAGCGCGTAGCCTTCGGGCATCGTGAAGCTGACCTCGTACTCGCTCTGGTCGTCTCGGGGGATGAGCGAGAAGCCCATGATGCGGCCGATCGGCACGGTGCTCATGATGACCAGCACGGTCAAGACGACGACCAGGAACTTGAACCGCAAGGCCCCTCGAAGCACCAGGCCGTAGCTGCCGTCGATCAGCCGGTAGATCAGCCCCGACTTGCTCGAGGCGTGTCCCGCCTCGGCCGGCTCGAGCTTGAGGAACCGGCTGCAGAGCATCGGAGTCAGGGTGAACGAGACGAACAGGCTCATCGCCACGGCGAAGGCGACCGTGAGCCCGAAGCTGGAGAAGAAGCGCCCGACGATGCCCCCCATGAAGGCGATCGGCAGGAAAATGACGATCAGCGACAGGCTGGTCGCCAGCACCGCCAGCGCGATTTCCTTGGTCCCCACGCGCGAAGCGGTCATGCCGTCCATGCCGTCTTCTTCCATGTGCCGGAAGATGTTTTCGTGAACGACCACCGCGTCGTCGATGACGATACCGATTGCCAGGATCAGGCCGAGCATCGTGATGTTGTTAAGCGTGAAGCCCATCATGCTCATGAACAGGAAGGTCGGAATGATCGAGGTCGGTATCGCCAGCGTTGCGATGAGGGTCGTTCGCCAGTCGCGGATGAACAGCAAAATGGTGGCCGAGACGAGCACGGCGGCCAGCAAGAGGTGGAACTTCACATCCTCGATCGACTTGCGAATGAACCGGGACTGATCGCGGATGATCTCGAAGCTGATATCCGGCGGCAGGGTCGGCTGGATTTCCTCGATGCGTTTGAGAATCGCGTCGGCAACCTGGACGGTGTTCGTTCCCGACTGCTTCTGGACCACGAGGCTCACGGCGTTGGCGCCGTCGAGCCGTGCGAGTGAACGGGGCTCTTCGTACGAGTCGGCCGCGCGACCGAGGTCCTTGATCCGAACGAGGTAGCCCTTACGGTTGGCGACGATCAGATTATTGAATTCCTCGGCCGTGCTGAGCCGGCCGAGCGTGCGAAGGACCAGCTCGCGAGGCCCTTGGTCGATCCGGCCGCCCGGCACTTCCAGGTTCTGCTGCACGAGGGCCGTACGGACGTCGGCGATCGACAGACCGTACGCGGCCAGCTTGTCGGTGTCGATGGTCACGTTGATGGCCCGGGTCCGGCCGCCGACCAGGCTGACCGCGCCAACGCCGTTGACCGTTTCCAGCCGCTCCTTGATCCGCTTGCGAGCCAGTTCGGTCACCTCGCGGAAGTCGCGACGGCCCGAGATGGCGATCGTCATGACCGGCATCGCGTCGGTTTCGAACTTGTCGACGATGGGAGTCTCGGTGCCGTCGGGAAGGTCGGCGAGGATCGTGTTGACCTTATCCCGCACCTCCTGCGTGCCGACGTCGCCGTTCTTCGAGAGCTGGAACTGAACCGTGACGACCGAGACGCCCTCCGAGGTGGTCGACCGCAGTTCCTCAATGCCGCTGATCGTGTTGATGATGTCCTCGATCGGCTTGGTGACCGAGGTTTCCATCTCCTCGACGCTCGCCCCTTGCAGGACGGTCGTCACCGTGCAGACGGGGAAGTCGACGTTGGGAAACAGGTCGACGCCCAGGCTGTTGTACGAGACCAGCCCGAGCACCACCGGGATCGCCACGAGGACCCAGGTGAAGACCGGGCGCTTGATGCAGACGTCGGAGAGCGTCATGGGATCGCGGGCCCCGAAAGAAAGGAACTCGTCTCGAACCGGGGGTTTCGAGTGTGATTCACGAGAAACGCATGAAGTGGCAACGATTCAGGACGGCACGACGAGAATCGGCCGAAGCGTCGACGGCATCAGAGCCCGGCCTTGGCGGGGCTCGGCTCGGTGGATTCTTTCTCGGAAGGTTCCTCCTGGCCCGGCGTTCGGATCGTCACGGGCGTTCCCTCGGCCAGCTTGGTCTGACCGGTCGTGACGACCTGACCCTGGGTCGGAAGCCCCGCGCCAATGACCTCGACGGTCGGGCCGATCTCGCGGCCGGTCTCGACCTCGACGGCGTGGGCCTTGTTCCCCTCGACGAGGAAAATCTTGGTTACGCCCGCGAACCGGATGACGGACTCGATGGGCACGACAACCGCCTCGTCCTCGCGCTGGGTGATGATCTCGCCGCGCGCGAAGCCGCCAGGCCGGAGCCGGCCCTCGGGGTTGGGAATCCTGGCCTCGACCTGGAACGTCCGGCTGACCGGATCGACCGACGGGTTGATGCGAGTCACCTTCCCCTCGAACGTCTCACCCGGCCGGGAGAGGGCCGAAATCCGCACGGTTTGATCGAGCTTGACCTCAGCGCTGTAGCGTTCGGGGACGTTGACCCAGAGACGGAGCGGGTCTTCGACGGTCAGTTCGAAGACGGCGTCTCCCTCGCGAAGCATCTGCCCTTCGGAAACCTGTCGGTTCGAGATCGCGTAGGTGGCGGGCTGATCCTGCCCCTTGGGCTTGCTCGAAGGAACGGGCGCGCGGATCGTCATGTCCTTAAGCGACTGCTCGGCGACATCGAGCGCGACGCGGGCCGTCAGGGCGTTGGCGATGATGGTGCGGGTCGATAGGATCACGTTGTCCAACGCCGCCTTGGCCGTGCGGAAGTCGTTCTCCATGGTCTGGAGATCCTGGGCCGTGCCGACGCCCCGGAGATTGATCTGACGCTGGCGGTTCAGGTTCTGCTCGGCCTGCTCCAGCGCGACCCTGGCCTGCACGACGGCCGGCACTTTCTGGATCAATTGCTCGGCCTCGTCGCCCCGGAAGATCCGCTCGTTGATTCCGTAACGCTCGAGGAACGTCTCGGCCTGCTCTCGCGTGACTCCCAGCTTGACCAGTTCGGCCAGGTACTTGGACTCCGCCTGCTGCACGGCGAGGCGGGCGTCGACCGGATCGAGCTCGACCAGGGGCTCTCCTTCCTTGACCCGGTCGCCCATGTCGTGAAGCACCTTCAGGACACGACCACCCTTCTTGGCCCCGATGGTCACTTCCTCCCACCCTTTGAGCGTGCCGGATATCTCGACGGTCCGCTCGACGGTCTGGCGCTGAAGGTCGGACACGGTGACCGGAATGACCGTCGGCCCCGAGTCGGCCTTGGCCGCCTTCTCCGTCGCGTGACCGCAACCCGCCGCGCCCGATGCCAGGAGTACGAGCCCTGGCGCGATCATTGCCAGCCGTCGCCAACCCATGAATCGTCCCTCACTCCCGACCTGGGCCCGGCTCACCGAACCCTCGAAGCACGTCGCCCACCAGGCGACGCGCTAGGTCGGGCTCGAGATCCTTGCCGCGATACAGAAAGTCCAGCATGTGGATCATGAACACGCCGCGAAGGCACGAGGTGCATGCGTCGACCCGCTCCGTCGCAATCACGCGGGCCTCCGCCAGCCGCCTGGCCGCCTGTCGCCAGAGCCCGTCGATCTGCTCACCAAATCGGGAAAGCTCGGCCGCCAGGCTTTGGCCCATTGGCCCGAAGAACAGGGCGAAAAAGAATCGAGAACGGTCGGGATCCTCCCGGCTGAACGCGAAGCAGGTCTCCATCATGGTGCAAACCGCCTCGACCGCTTCCGGAGTTCCCTCCAGAGCCGCACGCATCGACTCCACCAGACGGGTCAGCGGGACGGTCAACAGCGCCTGGGCCAGCCCCTCCTTGCTCCCGAAGTGGTAATACAGCGTGGGCTTGGTGACGCCCGCTTCCTCGACGATCTCCCGGACCGAGGTGGCGTCGTACCCTCTCGACGCAAAAAGCCGCGCCGCGACCTTCGCGAGATGCCTTGCGGCGATCCCCGTCTCGCAACTCGTCACATCCACGATTTTCGGCCCGCTGTCGGCTCGCATCATCCCTCGAGCAACCCCGTGCCTGGTTCCTTCCCGTCTCTATACCGAACGGTAGGTATGCGCGGAATCGTTTGGTATTTTGGGCGCAATCCGAAAAACTTCAAGGTCTCTGTCGCGAATTCTTCGGGTTTTCTTATTCCGCCACCGTGAAGGAGATCCTGCGTCCATGGTTGTGTGCGATGGCTCGCGGGTCGATCTGGTCGTTCTGTCCAGAGGACACCGTCGAGGCGAGGACGTTCGGCGGCGTCTCGAGAATTTCGGACGGCGCTGTCTCCTTGGCCCCAGTCGGGAAGTCGGTTAGCCTGGAAGGGTGGACTCGAGCCGACGACGCGCCCTCTCGAACGAACCCTCATGCCGGTCCAGCGGATCACCCCAACGATTGCCATCGGCGCCCAGCCGACCGAGGCGGAGCTCGAGGCTCTGAAGGGGGAAGGGTTTGTCGGCGTGGTCAACCTTCGGAGCGAAGGGGAGGAAGAGCCGGCGTTCGATCCCTCCGTGGAGGGCGAGATCGTCCGGGCACTCGGGATGGACTATCTCCATCGCGAGGTGGCCAGCGCGGCCCTGACCGAGCAGACGGTCGACGAGATCGACCGGTTCCTGGAGAATCATGCCCCTGGCAAGGTGCTGGTTCACTGTCGCAAGGGGAAGTGGTCCGCGGCCTTGGTGCTGCTGTTACAGGCGAAGGCTCAGGGTTGGCCGCCGTCGGAGATCTTCGAGAAGGGTCGCGCGATGGGACTAACCGTCGAGGGCCTGTTGCGATCGGCCGTCGAAACGTATCTCGCTCGAGTTCACCGCGGCGATTGATTCTGGCTGGGAGTGGGAAAGGGACACGATGCTGGCGCACAATGTTTACTTCACGTTGAAGGACAAGTCCGAGACCGCCCGGAAGGCCCTCGTGGCCGCCTGTCAGAAATATCTGACGGGTCATCCCGGCACCTTGTTCTTCGCGTGCGGAACGCTCGCCGAGGAACTCGATCGGCCGGTCAACGTCCGGGACTTCGACGTCGCCTTGCACGTCGTCTTCGAATCGAAGGCCGCGCACGACGCCTACCAGGAGGCGCCCCGGCACGTCCAGTTCGTCGAGGAACAAAAGCCCGGCTGGGAAAAGGTGCGCGTCTTCGATTCGATCGTCGAGGGGGCCGCGACGCCGGCCTGATCCGACCGAGCGCGCCGGGGCTCGGAGCGCAAGGAGCCATCGACGATGCGGCGCGTGCCGGAACTCGATGCGTTGCGGGCGATTGCGGCGGGCGTGATCCTGTTCTTCCACCTGCGACCGCCGACGTTCTTCTACGGCTGGAGCGGTGTCGACCTGTTCTTCGTGCTCTCGGGCTACCTGATCACGACAATCATCCTGGCCAACCGCGATCGCCCGCGCTTCGTCTGGAACTTCTACGCCCGACGCGGCTTGCGCATCTGGCCGATCTACTACCTGGCGCTGATCGCCTTGGTCGCGACGGTCGCTCTTGTACCCAAGCCTCCACCGCTCGACGGCCTGCCGTATTATCTCACCTACACGCAGAACATCACGCTCTACGGGGGAAGGCCGATGCCCCCGTTTCACCCGGCCTTCGACCATACCTGGACCCTGGCGCTGGAGGAGCAGTTCTACCTCATCTGGCCGGCGCTGGTGGGTCTGGCCTGCTGGGGATACTGGGATCGCAAGGGGCCGGGCGTCGCGGTTCGCCTGGCGCGGCGGTTTCGACCGGCCGACCTGGATTCGTTTCGGTCCCTCTGGTCGAAGCGGCCCAACTGGCTGCGCGCCATCGATTTCCGGTCGGCCAGACTGATCGGGCTTTGCCTGACCGTCGTTCTGATCGCCTGGATGGCCCGGAAGGGGAATTACCTCCGGGTGAACCGTTACTCAGAGCGAATTCTGATCGCCCGTTGCGACGGCTTCGCCCTGGGCGGGTTGATGGCCGTGCTCCTGCTTGATGCCGATCGGCTGGCTCGCAACCTTGGGCGATTCCGCGCCGGGTTCGTGGCCGTGATGCTGGCCGCGCTCGGTTGGATCTCCTGGGGTATCGCCGAGTCCGGAGGAATCGGCTACCTCGGCCTGCCCACGCCGCCCGACCCGGCCGGGACGATTCTGGTCGTCAGTCTCCTCTACTTCGGGGTGGTCGGTTCGGTCGTCTGCTTTCAGGGACACCCCGCATTGGCCCCCTTGCGATGGCGATGGCTCGGCTACCTCGGGCAGATCAGCTACGGAATTTACCTGTATCACTACATTCTCTACTGGGTCTTCGACGGATTTCAGTTCCGTTACGAGGATTCGCCGTGGCGGGGCGCGCTCAAGATCGCCGCGACGCTGGCCGTCTCGGCGGTGTCGTGGCACCTGATCGAGCGGCCAATCCTTGGCCTGAAGGAACGATTCCGCTACGACGACGGCCGGACGGCGAGAGAGCCCCTCCCTGTGTCATCCAACGAGAGTGCCTCGCTCGGCGTTTCCGAGTAGGGGGCCGGATTCCGTCGGCGTTTCGAACCAAGGGTGACGCGCGAAACGGATCGTCCTCTGGCAGGTCCGCGGCGAGACCGTTAAGATCGGGAATCCCCGGGAGTTTGGGTCGGCAACAGGGTTCGGCACGTTTCAACCAGGGAGACCCGTCATGTCCATCGATCGAATCACGCGACGCGGGTTTGTCGGAGCGTTGGGAACAACCGCGGGCGCGGCGGTACTCGCGTCGGGCCGGCTCAGTTCGGCGGCCTCGCCGGCGAACGACAAGGTCCGGCTCGGCCTCATCGGTGCGGGAAGCCGGGGGAACCAGTTACTCGGCGCGTTCTTCCAGCGCGATGACGTCGAATTCACGGCCGTGGCCGATGTCGACGATCATCACGCCAGCGAGACGGCCGAACGGATCGAGAAAAAATACGGCCGCAAGCCGAAGACCATGCGCGATTATCGCCCGATGCTCGACGGCGATCTCGTCGACGCGGTGGTGATCGCCACGCCCGACCACTGGCACGCGCACCCGACCATTCACGCCTGCCAGGCCGGCAAGGACGTCTACGTGGAGAAACCGGTGGCCCACAACGTCGCCGAGGGCCGCGCGATGATCAACGCCGCCCGGCGCTACAAGCGGGTCGTCGCCGTCGGCACGCAGCAGCGGTCGAGCGAGAACTTCCAGAAAGCCGTCGAGGCCGTTCGATCAGGCAAGCTCGGCAAGGTCTTCTGGGTCCAGACCTGGAACTTCGAGAACATCAGCCCGGTCGGCATGGGCGACGCCGAGAGCACCGAGGCCCCGCCGCATGTCGACTACGACCGATGGCTTGGCCCCGCGCCCAAGCGGCCGTTCGACCTCAACCACTTCCACCTGCTCTTCCGCTGGTACTTCGACTACGCCGGCGGCATGATGAGCGACTGGGGCGTTCACCTCAACGACATCGTCCTCTGGGCCCTCGACCAAAAGGCTCCTCGGAGCGTCACGGCCACCGGCGGCATTCTCACGACCAAGGACGACCGCGACACGCCCGACACCCTTCAGGTCGTTTACGAGTTCCCGGACGACTCCGTGCTGACCTACTCGATGCGTAAGGGGAACGGCCTGAAGTTCAACGGCCACGACTACGGCATCCTTTTCTGCGGCACCGACGGCAGCCTGTTGCTCGACCGCTCGGGTCACGAAATCATCCCCGACAATGTCGTGCTCCCCTACGGCATCCGGCTGGTCAAGGGAGACCGGCCCTTGCGGAAGATCACGCTCGAGTCGTCGAAGTTCAAGGCCAAGGACGACGGCCTGCCGGACCACGTTGCTGACTTCCTCGCGTGCCTCCGCGACCGCGACCGAAAGCCCGTTGCCGACATCGAGATCGCCCATCGCTCGACCAACACGACCCACCTGGGCAACATCGCCTACAAGGTCGGCCGCAAGCTGAACTGGGACAGCGACGCCGAGCAGTTCACGAACGACGCCGAAGCCAACCAGCATCTCTCCCGCGAGTATCGCAAGGGATACGAGTTGCCCGACGTGGGCCGGCCTCTCGCCGGCGAGGGACGATGAGGCCTGAGACCGGCCTGCTGCTGCGGCTGATTGGCCCCTTGATCGAGATCGTCTGCGTCCTGGTCTACGTGAACTACCGGGACCAGGGCATAACGATCGTCGGTCTTCCGCTCGAATGGCTCTGCTTTGTCGGTCTGGGGATCGGGCTGGCGATGGTCGTCGCCGGCCTGTCCCTGGTTCGTCGCCAGCCTTGGCGTCGCGAGCCTCGCGAGTCGTCGGAATCTCACGTAACATGATCATGCTCTTCGTGTCTGTTCACGCCTTTCCCCAGCCTGGAACGCCAGATCCTCTCTCAATGGCATCCTGCCTTTATCACGAGTCGAAATTCTCATGAGTCAAGTCTGCGACGAGCGTGTCGGTCCGTCCGAGAGTCAGGCCTCGCGGGCCTCGGGCGCGACGGTCGGTCATTCCTACCGTTATTACGACCTGATCATGGCCGCCTTCGTGACGATCCTGCTTTGCACGAACCTGATCTCGGCTTCGAAGCAGGTGAAGCTGGGCGGCTTCGTCTTCGGCGCGGGGGTGCTGTTCTTCCCGATCAGCTACCTCTTCGGCGACATCCTGACCGAGGTCTACGGCTATGCCCGCTCTCGGAAGGTCGTCTGGGCCGGGTTCGCGGCCCTGGGCTTCGCGGCGTTCATGAGCCACGTTGTGCTGACCCTGCCGCCGGCGCCTGGTTGGGAATTCCAGGCGAACATCGCGGGCGTCTCGATGGTGGTCCCTCGACAGGCCGCGTGGGAGCAGGTCTTCGGCGGCACCTGGCGCATCGTGATCGCCTCGATGATGGGCTTCTTCGCCGGAGAGTTCGCCAACTCCTTCACGCTGGCCAAGATGAAGATTCTGACCAAGGGCCGATGGCTCTGGACCCGCACGATCGGCTCGACCATCGTGGGCGAGGCGGCCGACTCCCTGATCTTCTACCCCGTGGCCTTCCTCGGCATCTGGACGCCCGAAAAGGTGGTGACGATCCTCGTCGCCAACTACTGCCTGAAGGTCGCCTGGGAGGTCATCGCCACGCCCTTGACCTACCGCGTCGTCGGCTTCCTGAAGCGCGCCGAGGGGGTCGATTACTTCGACTACCACACCGACTTCACCCCCTTCTCGCTGGAGACCTGACAGGGCCAACCGGTGACGGGGGCACAGGGATGGGGCGTTCCCGTTTCATCACTCCGAATGCGGGACGAGCGCGCAACGGTTTTCCCGGGACAGTCGGGACGACCTTGTTCTAAACTCCAGTTGCTTCGCGAGTGCGTTCCTGGATGGTTCGACAGACTCCGGCAAGGAGGTGGACCATGTGCGGCATTGTCGGCTACACCGGACCGCACGAGGCGGGCCCGATCCTGCTGGCGGGCCTTCGACGGCTGGAATATCGCGGTTATGACAGCGCCGGGCTCGCGACGCTCGACGACCAGGGACTGCACCTTCGCAAGCGGGCCGGCCGGGTCCGTGCCCTGGAAGAATCGCTGGAGCACGAGCCCGCGCACGGCCATTGCGGGATCAGCCACACCCGTTGGGCCACGCACGGCCCACCCACCGACCGCAACGCCCACCCGCACATCGGCGGCGACGGCGAGGTGGCCGTCGTGCACAACGGCGTCATCGAGAACCACGCCGCCCTGCGCAAGGAACTCGAGGCCGAGGGCTTTGTCTTTCACACGCAGACCGATACCGAGGTCGCCGCGCAC
>CAZRGV010000093.1:24651-25691 GCA_964599655.1 uncultured Isosphaeraceae bacterium
CGCGAGCTGCGTTGGAGCGTCGATGGCGACCTGTTCGCGGCCGTGCAGCGGGCCTTGCCTCGCCTCGATGGGACCTACGGCCTGGCCGTCATCAGCCCGAAGTACCCCGGTCAGATCATCGGCGCGAGGCTGGGTAGCCCCCTCGTCGTGGGCGTCGGCGAGGGGGAGCACCTCCTGGCCAGCGACGCCTCGGCGATCGCGCCCCACACCCAGCACGTCGCGTATCTCCAGGACGGCGAGGTCGTGCGCCTGACGCCCGACGACTTCGAGATCCGCCATCTCGAGCGCGGCCCGATCACGCCGAGGATCGACCGACTCGACTTCCAGCCCGACGCCATCGAGCTGGGCGGCTTCGCCCACTACATGCAGAAGGAAATTCATGAACAGCCGGACACCGTCCGGGACGCCTGCCGGGGACGGCTCCGCCGCGCCGAGGCCACCTCACGCTTCGGCGGCCTGAACCTGACCGCCCGACAGCTCCGACGGGTCCGCCGGATCGTCTTCGCCGCCTGCGGCACGAGCTGGCACGCCGCGCTCGTGGGAGAATACCTGATCGAGCGGCTGGCCAATCTGCCCGTCGAAGTGGAATACGCCAGCGAGTTCCGCTACCGCAACGCACCGCTCGACGACCGAACCCTGGTCTTCGTCCTGAGCCAGTCAGGCGAGACAGCCGACACGCTGGGCGCCCTCCGAGAGGCCCGCCGCCGAGGCTTCCCGACCCTGGCGATTGTCAACACGGTCGGTAGCTCGATCGCCCGCGAGGCCGACGGCGGCATCTACCTCCACGCCGGCCCCGAGATCGGCGTGGCCTCGACCAAGGCCTTCACCTCGCAGGTCACGGTCCTGACACTGCTGGCCATCCTCCTGGGCCGCATCCGGATGCTCTCCGGCAGCCGCGGCATGGAGGTCATCCGGGCGCTCGAGGCCGTCCCGTCGCAACTGGAGGCCCTCCTCGCGCAGGACGCGCAGATCAAGCAGATCGCCCTCAAGTATGCCGCCGCCGAGGACTTCTTCTTCCTCGGCCGGCAGTACAATTTTCC
>CAZRGV010000094.1:0-221 GCA_964599655.1 uncultured Isosphaeraceae bacterium
CCCATGCCGACAGCTCAAGCACGTTTCGTTTCAACAGCGCTTCCGGGTGGCAGGCCCGGCAGCGAACGCCACATTTCGGGGCGGCGCGGGCACACACGCCGCGACAGCAGGAGGAATCCATGACCGCTACACGCGCCGTCGGGGCCGATCTCGTCAGCCGTACACGCCACGCCGCGGCTATCCAGCAGTTCCGCACTTCCCAGTTCTCCCGACCCCGACTC
>CAZRGV010000094.1:322-12733 GCA_964599655.1 uncultured Isosphaeraceae bacterium
CCGCCTTCACCCGCCGCGACGTCCGCATCGATTTTGACTGGGGCTCCAACCTCGCCCCCGGCGGCTCACGCGACATCAAGTTCAGCGCCGTCGGGACCGACCAGTACTCCGCCCGCTGGACCGGACAGGTCATCCCCCGCTTCACCGAAACCTACACCCTCAAGACCATCTCCGACGATGGCGTGCGCCTCTGGATCAAGCCCAGCACCGACCCCGCGTTCCCCGTCAACCCGCAGATCGATCAGTGGAATGCCCACAAGCCCACGGCACACACCACCACCTTCAACATGGTGGCCGGCCAAACCTACGACGTGAAGCTCGAATACCGCGAACTCACCGGCGCCGCCCTCATGCGGCTGCTCTGGTCGAGCCCCTCCACGCCGGAGGAAGTGATCGAGCCGATGTACATCAACGCCTACCACGTCGATGGTCGCGAAGGCCTCATCTTCGCCGACGCGGTCAAGAGCTCCCGTGGAGCGTTTGAGTCGCCCGGGTCCGGACAGCCTGCCCCCGGCAAAGATGCCAACGGCTGGCCGCTGGGCAACGGCTCACTCGTCATCTGGGAGGGCGCCAGCCACCAGGTCCGCACCGGCACCTACCAGGTCCGCTTCACCGGGCAGGCCAACGTCGCCCTCAACTGGGCCAACGTCCGCATCCGCCTGAAGACCCCCGACTTCCTGGACATCGTCAACGGCAAGACGTCGTCGGGAAAGCCCACGATGTTCAGGGCCGTCAAGGGCCGGCCGTTCATCGCGTAAATATCCGAGAGGGAGTTGGCGGCCGCAATCTGGCCGAAGACGTACGGATCGTCCACCAGGGGCGGGAAAAAGTCGACCGTCTGGACCAAGGCGAGCCGTTCGTTGAGGCGATAGACCCCCGCGTCGTCGGCCGTTTCGGTGGCGACGAGCAGGTTCGGGTCGGCGGAGCGAGCTGGCAAGTCGCGCAGAACCTGCGCGATCCCGGTTGGGGAGAGTTTGCCCGCTCACCCGGCGCAGTTGGCGTAATCCGTCAGTCGTTTCTTACGTCCGAACATGAAGCAAACCGTGGCGAATGGGGAGGTTGCTGGCCGTCGCGAGGCGGAGCCGGGAATCGTCTGTCCGAACGGCCGTCGCGCGATCCGCCAGCAACCGGCGTCTCGCCACGTCAGGCTCGAAGGATCGTGCCGACTTCCCGGAGCATCTCCTCCTCGTCCGGGAACTTCCCGGTCTTGAGTTTCGAGTAGATCAGTTTGTCGCCGACTGTCAGTTCAAAGCAACCCCCCTTCGAGGGGATCAGCGTGTAGCGCCGAATGGCTTGCTTGAACCTCGGCAGGAGCTTGGCCGTCAAACTGACGGCCTGGGGCTCGTAGTTTCACATCGCGCAGTATTCCAGAGTCACATCCATGGAATCGTTCTCCCGTTCTGGAACCTCAAGAAAGACGAATGGGACCGCGTGTCGGCCCTTCTGGCATCGTAGGGAACTCGCCGGTCGCGTCAAGCGAGACCGGGACTCGGCTTAACCACGAGCCGCGCGTGAGGACTCCGACGCGGCTTCCGGCAATGTTGTTGGCAAGGGTTTCGGAACCGTCACGATCGTCGCGGATCGGACGTCGCGTTCCTCGCGAGGCGAGGACGCCGGCGACGGCGGCTGCCAGGTGTAGCTCATCAGGTCGGCCCAGCGATAGAGCGCCGGCACATGCTGGAAGACAACCTTCATGCAGACGGCGATGGGCATGGCCAGGACCAGGCCCACCAGGCCCCAGAGGAATCCCCAGAATAAACAGGCGATCAGAACCGTGGTGCCGTTCAGGTCGAGCCGGCGGCCCATGACGATCGGCGTGACCACGTAGCCTTCGACTCCGAGAATCCCCAGGTAAATCGACGCGACGATCAGGGCATCGCCCACCGACTCGTACTGAACCAGCGTGACCAGAACCGGCAAGGCACCGCCGAGCGTTTGCCCCACGTAGGGCACGAAGTTGGTCACCGCCGCGACCGCGCCCAGGGCGAACGCGAATCGAATCTTCAACAACCAGAGGATCAGGCCGAGCACGAGGCCGAGTCCGGCGTTGATCAAGGTTCGAGCGACGAGGTAGGTCCGGATCTGGTCGATGATGGCCCGGAGGGTCCGCTCCGCCGCGTGGGCATCGCCGGGCGCCGGCGCGAAGAAGCGAACCACCTTCGGCATCAACATATCGCTCTCGATCAATAGAAACAGAACCAGCACGAGGACGATGAGTCCCTGGATCACCCAGCCGGAAAGGTCGGCCAATCGGTCACTGAGCAGCGTGATCAGGAACTCACGGTTCCGGTCGCCGAGCAGGTCGATTGTTCCCGGTTCGGGCAAGATGCCCCGCAGGTAGGGCATGTCCTTCATCATGTCGGCGACGCGACGGCTCAACAGACTTGAGAGATGCTCCGCCTCCGCGGGAAGCGTCACCAACGCCTGAGTCAGGTTCTCGGCCGTGAGCAGGGCCAGAACCAGACCAAGAACCGCCAGGAGCAGGAACAGAACGACCGCGGCTCCCGTGGCTCCGAGCGGCAAGATCCGTCGAAGGAAGTGGATGGCCGGCGCCAGCAGGCACGCGAGCAGCAGCGCCAGCGCAACCGGAATGAGGATCACCTTCATCAGGTGAAGGGCCGCCATGACCCCGAGGACCGCAAGGACCATCTGGGCATTTGCCATCGCGCGGGATTCTCGGTCCAAGCGTGCCTCCCTGAGCGTTTTCTCCGTGGCTCCGCCCCTCGCGTCGCCCACCTCATGATCGTTCAGGAGTGCCAGGATCGCAAGGGTCGCCGCCAAATCCCCCGGCCGGGTTCTCGAAAACGTCCTCGTCGGCAAACCGACGCAAGAGCCCTTTCAGGGTCGACTCGGCAAGGGACCGAGAGTCGGTATGGTCGTCCGTCGAGGCGCCCGGTTGCATGGCTAAACCTTGCCAGGTCAGACGGAACGGCCAGCCGGCCGACTCCGCGGTCCGGTTCCATCGTTCCTGGATTCGCAAGGCCCAGACCACACCCCAGTGATCGCGAAACCGGAACCAGACTTGGTTCAGGCCCGGACGTGGGCTTCCTCCATGGAGGGATCGGGCATCGGCCACCCAGAGCGCCAGCGCCAGACCCCAGGGGAAAGCCGCCAGGACGAGCCCTCGCCTTGGGAGCGGCCATTCCGTCTGGGTCATTCCGAGAAGCTCCATCCCGAGCGAGAGCCCGAGGATCAGCGAGGCCGGGCCGTATCGGGTCGGCAGGAAGTTGGTCGCTCCGGCCAGGAGAACCAGCCCGTAAAACAGGCTCCAGGGCATTTCGAGCCGGAGCCGGTCCCAGGGCGAAGACCGCCTCGCCAAACCCAGGCCCTCCAGCCAAGGAAGCAGGAACACCACGACCAACAAGACCATCAAGATCGCCCAGGCCCCGCTTCCCGGCCTTCGCGCGTTGAGCACCGAGATTAAGGCGGCCAGCGTCGCCAGGCTCGACAGGTAGGACGCGTGCGACGCCCAAGGCCAGCCCTCGACCCGCGATTCTCGAAGCGCCAGAAACTCCGTCACGATCCCGAACCCAACCGCGAACGCCGCCCAAGCCACCGCGGGGCGAAGCGCCGTGCCCTTCGCCGCACGCCAGGCCCTCGCCAGCGGTAAGGCCGTGGACACCAGCGCGACAAGCACCCAGAACGGAGCCCTCGACGGGTCCAAAAGGAACATCACACCACCAACACCCAGCACCACCCCAACCACGATCCGAATCCAGAATCCCCTGACCCGGACCATCACCACCCCCCCTCGGTATTTCAATCTAGGAACTTTAGGAAAACTAAACAAACCGGTTTGCCCCTAGGCCCCGGTTCTTTATACTGGAGACGCGGGCCAAGGAGTGGCATCTCATGGATTCGGAACTTGTTGGGGCACAATGCCATGACCGCGACACTGTGTTCAATCGTGCTGTTCCTGGGATTTTGCGGAGACCAACACGCGAAGCGGGTGGGGTGCTGCGATCTCTGCGGGGTGGAAACCGCGAAGGTGCAATACGAGCTTCAGCGCCTTCACGCCGATCCCCGTTGGCGGCAACGGGACAATGCGGCCCACGAGCTCCGCAAGTTCGACTGGCACTGCCATCCCGAGATCCTCTCCTCGCTGGTTCAGGCCATGCTGAGCGACTGTGAGGAGGAGGTTCGCGAGGAGGCGGCTGAGACGCTGGCGAAGCTGGCGCCTTGTGTGCCGGAGGTTCATGCGGCGCTGGCGAAAGCCGCCAACTGCGACCCCGACCACGCGACTCGCAAGTGGGCTCGACGCGGTCTCGACCGCCTCAAGACCCGTTGCGGCGCCGCGTGCTCGATTTGCGGGCCAGTCCCAACGGAGTTCGTGGCTGGACATGGCAAGACCGTGATCAGCCCGCCCGCGCCTTCGCCCACCGTCTACATCGAGCCGCTCCCGACTGCTCCGTCAAGCGATCCGCTGCTCGAGCTGCCGCCCTTGCAACCCATTCCGCCTTCCGAGACCATTCCAGCGCCTTCCACGACCGTTCCGCCGCTGCCACCCTCGGACACGGGGCCTTTCCTTGTTCCGCCTTCCGCTGAAAAGCCGAGGGCGGACCGGCTTGCGGAGAAATCCAAGGCGGACCAAAAACCTGAAAAGAGTGAGACCAGGCGCGAGACGAGTGGTCGGCCTCGAGGCCCCTTTCCGTTGATCAAACGGCTCACCGATCGTCGGGGTTCCCGTTGACGGATGGACGGCCAATCCGGAACCAGAGAACGAGGGGTCTGACCACACAAGGTTCAGACCTCTCGTTGTCTTTGACCGGAGGTTCTATCGTTGCAGGACGCCCCGGCTGATCGCGCTCGGGTCGTTGGCGATTCGCTCGGCGAAGCGATTGAAGTTGGCGACCACCTTTTCGGCGAGCGAAACGACCCGGTTGGCGCCCGTGGCCAGGCGGTTCAGGTTGTCATAAAGCTCGGTCTCGACGAGGAGCTTCTGAAGGGAGCCGTTCCGGTTCAGGCGGCCACGGCCGTCGGTCAGGGGTTGCGTGAGAAGGCTGACGTCGTAGGCAATCCGGTTGAACCGGGAGACGACCTGTCCGGCGTTGGTGCGAGGCATGTGGTCGGGGCCGCTTCCCAGGTCGGAGGCCAGAGGACCGACGTCGGCCAGGATCTTGTCGAGCCTGGCCGAGCCCGCGGCGAGTTGCTTGGCGGCTTGCTTGATGCTGGCCTGTGTTTCGGGATCGAAGGTCGTGTTGAACCGATCCGCCGCCTGCCGAAGGTTGGCGATGGCTGGCTGGAGTTCGGCCTCGTTGTCCTTGACCACCTTGTTCAGGTCTCCGGCCAGATGACCGACCTTCTGGCCCATGTCGCGGAACGAGACGAGGAATTCTTCCAGGGTATCGGCCTTCTTCGTCACGAGGGTCAGACCTCGAGCCGCTTCCTCGATGGCCTCGAGGGTTCCTTTCACGTTTTGGAAGGCTTCCGTGGCGGCGGCCAGCGCGTTGGACGGATCGGGGGCCACTTCTCCCTCGATGATGTAGGCCATCGCCCCGCCTGGCGTCGCGCTGGTCTCCAAGGGCTTGACCCCTTCGCCGGGCTGCATGTCGATGGAAACGTCGCCGATCAGCCCTCTTGTGATTCTCGGAACCGAACCGGAACGGATCTTGTATCGGCTTTCCAACGAGAGCGTCACGAGCACGCCATCCGGCTTGCCCGCGCGGTCGTCGAACCGGATCGAGGCGACCTCTCCGATCCGGATTCCACTTTTTCGGACCGGAATGCCCTCGCTGACGCCGGGTGCCTGTTCAAAATGCACGACCACGTACCGATGATCTCGGAACAGCGAAGGGCTTTCGCCGAACCAGACAATCAGCATCGTCAGGACGAGGCCCGCCACGATGACGAACATGCCGATCCGGAACTGCATGACCCGTTCGTTCATGGCGATCCTCGGATTCCCTTGAGAAATCGTGGCGGCCCTGAGCGCCTTGGATGTTGAGGTTCGGGACCAAGAGGACAATTTCTATATTGGATTGGATATGAAGAACTTGAACTTAATGAACACAATCGACAACCGGCCTTTGCGCGGGTATTCGACTAGCCGCGACGGAGATTCATCTCACGGAGCCGCTCGCCGGCTTCGCCGCGAACGAACTGTCGCACACGGATGTCGGGGAAATCTTCCATCTCGTGGGGCGGACCATCGTAGATGACCTGCGGCTCGTCGGGTTCGAGCCGCGACAATGGGTACAGCATGACAACGCGGTCGGCCACCTTGTAGACGGTTTTCATGTCGTGGGTGACGACGACGCCGGTTGTCTTCTTGGTGCGTTGGGTCTGGAGGATGAGCTCGTTGATCACATCGCTCATGATCGGGTCGAGACCGGTGGTCGGCTCGTCGTACAGCATGACCTCGGGATCGAGGGCCAGGGCTCTTGCCATGCCGACGCGTTTGCGCTGACCTCCGGAGAGCTCGGCGGGTTTCTTGTGCTCGAGCCCTGTGGGAAGACCCACCTCGTGAAGCCGATCGGCCACGATCTTGGCGATGGTCTCTGGGTCGAACAGGTTGTGCTCTCGGAGTCCGAAGGCGACGTTGTCGAAAATCGTCAGGCTGTCGAACAGCGCGGCCATCTGAAAGAGAAACCCGAACCGGAGGCGGGTTCGGCTCAGCTCGTGCTCCGCGAGTTTCGAGAGGTCTCGCCCGTCGAACCGGACGATGCCGGACGTGGGGCGGAGCAGGGCGATCATGAGCTTCAGGAGCACGGTCTTGCCGCAACCACTTTCACCGATGACGCAGAGGGTCTGGCCTCGCGGCACCGACAGGTTCAGGTCGCGCAGGACCGTGTGCTGCCGAAACCGCATGCTCAGCCGCTCGAGCTCGATGACGGGTCCGTCTGAGGTCGCGGCGCTGGCGCTCATAGCAGCCCCGTCGTTGAGGGCCAGATGGAGTAGTACACCATGTTCCAGAGCCAGCCGATGGTGAAGTCGAGGGCGAGAATCGCGATGAACGAGTAAACGAACGCCTCGGTCGCGGCCCGCCCGACGCCTTCGGCTCCCGCCTTCGAGTGGAACCCTCGGTGGCAACTGATCAAGGCGATCGCCGCGCCGAAGAAGAAGCTTTTGAAAACCCCGGCAAACAGGTCGAGGCTGCCGACGTACTCCCGAGAATGAGCCCAGTAGTGGTAGGAATCGACCCCGAGCATCTGGGTGCTCACGACGGCCCCTCCGATGACCCCCATGAAGTCGGCCATCAAGGTCAAGAGCGGGATCAAGAGCACACAGGCCAGGTAACGGGGAACCACCAGGTAGTAGACGGGGTTGGTTCCCAGGGCTTCGAGGGCGTCGATCTGCTCCGTGACGCGCATCGTGCCCAGCTCGGCGGCCATCGAGGACCCGACGCGACCGGCCAGCATCGTGGCCGCGAGGACCGGGCCAAGTTCCTTCACGAGGGAAATGTTGATCACCGAACCCAGCCGGGTCGCCATTCCCATCGCCGCGAACTGGCTATGGGCCTGAACCGCCAGGACCATCCCGATGAAGGTGCCGGTGATCGCCACGACCGGCACGCTCGAGACGCCGATGGCGTAGAAATTCGGCACCAGGACCGACCACCTCGGGCGCTTTCGAGCCAGCCAGGCGAGGGTTAAACCGGAAAACTGGGCCACGCCTCCAATGTCGGCCACCGTCTCGAAGACTTGCTCGCCGAGTCGATGGACGGGAGTCGTGCTCGGCGTGGTGGTGGAGGCAACCGCCATCGGGCGTTCCGCTCCTCTCTCAGGCCTGGTTCGTTTCGCGGTTTGGGGATCTTCGATTGCTCAGGGAGGGCCTGGAGACTTGACGGCGGCGACCCGGAAGAAGTGTCCAAATCCCATCCCTGGGTATTTTTCTCATTCTCCGCGCTTTCCCGAAATAAGGCAAGGCCGACTCCCGCTCCCGAGGCCAGGCGAGGCGAGGCGAAGGAGCGATCCCGCCGGGGTGGAGTCCGGGAGCCACGCGTCGGCTCAAGGTCGACATCGATGTCGTTATCAAAATGAGTAAGACCCACGATGGACGATTTTCGTCCGTCGTGGGCCCTGCTCAGGCGTGTCGCGAGACGGATTCTCGCCGTGCCTCTCAGAGTGCCATCTCGAGGTCGCCCTCGGACCTGTCGGGCACCTCGTCACTCTTGAAGTCGAACCATTCGGGCTTGAAGTCGATCCGGCGCTTCTCTCGCATCGACAGGTTGCTGGTCAACGCGATGATCGCATCGGCCAGGGCCACCTCACCACGGCAACGGGGCAGCAACTTCTCGTCGCCGACCTCGTAAATCCGGTCCGACTTGTTGTTGCGGATGCAGAAGGCGAAGTGCTCGAGTTCCTCGCGATAGCCACGGGACGGAGCATCGTCCGACATCGTGCCAGGCACGACGGCGCCGGTGGCTCCCGCCAGGCTGGGACTGGTCTCGAGGGTCGGCTTGCCCCCCTTGGTCTCCACCGTCACCGAGGTCGTGCGGGAACCGCCGCCACCCTTCCAGGTATTCCGGTCGATCTCCTTGTACAGCATCAGGTCTCGCTCGGACTCAACGATCATCGTGGCGCGAGAGCCGTAGACCATTTCGCCGTACTTCTCGAAGTCATTGGTGTTGATCGAGGAGTAGGTCACGACGACCCGGTCCTTCGCCTCGGGACCGCCCTTGCCGGGGAACTCGTAGGTGACGAAGACGTGGTCGTCGACCTCGCGACCGTCTTGGTAGAAGAACGTGCCGCCCATGCCCGTCACGGCCAGGGGGTGAACCTTGCCCAGGAAGATCGAGCACGCGTCGAGCTGGTGGCTGCCGAGCTCGGCCATCAGGCCGGCCCCGGTCTTGTCGTAGAGCCGCCACTGCACGAGCTGACGAGGGTCCTTGTACTGGTAGGACCACTCCTTGCCCTTGCTGTTCTTGAACCGGACCACGTGTTTGGTGACATCGATGCTGGCGTCCTCGGGTGGGATGCCCGGCTTCCAGCCGTCGAAGTAGACGATGTGGCCCTGATCGTCACGCTCGTAGACGGGGTTTCCGTTCGAGTCGTACATCAGGTTCCCGTCTTTGTCCTTTTTGATCCGCGGGCAGGCGTTGTTGCGATGCCAGAGGGCCCGGATGTGGCGGATCTCACCGAGGTGGCCGTTCTGGACCAGGTAGTTGGCGTTATCGTAGAGGGTCGAGTAATGCCGCTGGTGGCCGATGGCGAGGAACTTGTTGTTGTCGTGAGCCATGCGGCACATCGCCTTGCACTCGCCGATGGAGTGGGCCATGAGTTTTTCGCAGAAGACGTGCTTGCCCGCCTGAATGGCCTTCAGGGCGACCGGGGCGTGGAGCCAGAGCGGCAGGGCGATGACGACCATCTCGACGTCGGGATCGGCCAGCATGGTGTCGACGTCGGGATACATTCGCTTGGCGATTTCGTCCACGTCCGACTTCGAGTAGCCCGGATGATTTCGAAACTCGTTGAGGGCTCGCTTCTGCTGCGAAGGTCGGATGTCGCAGACCCCGATATACTTGACGTACTCGGGGTTACTGTCGTGAATCATGGCGCCGCAACCTTCGTTGCCGGTGCCGATGATGGCGGCTCGAACGGGACGATCGACGCCGCCGTAGCCGAAGTAGAAGGCCCCGGCGGCCGGAGCGACGGCCGCCGCCTTGAGGAAGTCTCGGCGTGTGATGCCCAGGACGTTATTGGCGTTTTCGCGGCCCAGGGCGCGCTGTTCGGGTGTCAAGGTTGTCATCGGTCGCTCCGGGAAAGGGTGATGGGCGATCGGGGGTCGGCCGCGCCTCGAGGTCGGTCAGGATGGGAAACGGCGGGGTTGCTGCCGGGCGGTTCGGTCGCGGCCGGATGGCCGGACGCGCCTCGGCCGCGGCCGATCCAGCCAAACAACAGCGCGTCCAGGCCGATCCAGAGGCCGTTGGGTGTACTCGCCAGGACCAGGCATGCCAGCATTTCGATCAGATTCTTGTTGACGATCCAGTAGTGCCCCTCGGCCACCGGCGCGGGTGGGAGGCCCGGCCAGGGGGGCATGCTGAAGTAGACCATGCCGAGGAAGGCCGCTCCGCCGAGCGCCGCCAGGGGCGTCAGGAAGCCGAGCAACAGGCCGATGCCGATGAAGGTCAGTCCCCACTTCGTGGAAAGGTTGACCCAATCGAGGGTGGTCATCTCGTGCGGCAGATCGCCGTAGCGGGCTTGCTGCTCGTCGGTCACGAGCTTCATCCAGGAACCTTCCAGGGCCTCGGACCAGGCATCGATCGGCTCGGTCAGTTCGAGGCGGGTCTTGTTCAGGTCTTTGCGGTCCTTGTAGGCGCGTTCCTTCTCGAAGGCGAGGGCCTGGGGATCGCGTTCGATCTGGATGACGCGGTAGAGATCGGCATAGTATTTTTTGATCTTCTCCGCGTTCTCGAGATCAAGGAACCAGGCGTCGGCCGTCTTCGAGGCTTCGGCGAGCGATTCCTCCGCCTTCTCGCGCTGATCGGGCGTGAAGTGGTAGTGCTCGGCGATCCGGTCGAGTTTTTTGGCCCAGCCCGCCTTGAGACGGCCGGGCAAGCCCGACTCGTCCCGATCGAGCCGCGCCAGACCATTGACATCGGGGATCTGGCTGCGATACCACGACGCGAACGGACCAACGGCGCCGCGGAGGTAGCCCTCGGCCGAGAACGGTTTCTCGTCCGGCGGGTTGAGCTTCTCCAGCCCCTCGTTCAAGAAATGCCACCCAATCGCCGTGCGGAGAAGCACGAGGAACAGGGCGGCGAAAAAGCCGGGATAGTAGCGTCGCGAGGCGGCCAGGGCTCCACTCCTTTCGACAAGGGCGAAACAGGGTCGAACTCAGGGCGAATCGTTCAGACCGGAGTTCGGGAATTCGTGAGCACGGGAATCGTGGGATCGGCCACGAAATCGGCGTCGTCGGCTCCCAGAGCAAGGACTCGGGGCGATCCGTCGGAGGCTCCTTCAAGAACGAACAACGCGGTCACGCCGGGATGGCGGGCGACGTACGCCGCCGTTTCTTCGGGACCCAGCAGGTAGAAGGCCGTCGAAAGGGCATCGGCCTCGGCGGCCGTCGGAGCGAGCACGGTCACGCTGGCCGGTCCCGAGGTCGCGGGCTGGCCGGTTCTTGGGTCGAGGATGTGCCCGAACACCTGACCATGGGCCTCGAACCGCTGGAACGACGCTCCGGAGGTTCCGAGGCCCCGATTGCGGATCTGAATCGTCCCCAGGGGCCGGGACGGATCGAACGGGTTTCGCAACGCCACCTGCCAGCGGCCACCGAACCGGTCGGGCGGCGAGCCCAGCGCGTAGAGGCTGGACTGCCCGCCGTGCACGATCGTCGGCGTGGGCCACCAGTGCCGCCGAATGAGATCCACGGCGCGGTCGATGGCGTAACCCTTGCCGATGCTGCCGAGGTTGATGAAGATTCCCGGCCGATCGAACGCCAAGGTCCGCGCCGTTCGGTCGATCCGCAGGTGATGCGAGCCAGTCCTGGCCCGAGCGTCGGCCAGTGCCTCGGGCTCGGGGACCCGTTTTGGACCGCGGAAAAAGCCCCAGGCCACGGAGAGCGCCCCCGCGGCGACGTCGTAGGCTCCTTGGGTCTCCCGATGAATCGCCAGGGCGCGCTCCAGCAAGGAGAACAGCCCCGCCTCGACCTTGACCGGCCCAAGATGCGCGGTGGCGTTCAGCCGGCTGAGCTCGGAGTCGTCCCGATAGACGGTGAGCTGGCTTTCGAGTTCGTCGATCCGATCCAGGGCTCGCGTCGCCAGTTCGAGCGCGCCGGGCACGTGGGCCGGAAGCCGAACCTCGAAGTAGCTTCCCATGGCCGGGCGGCTCGCCTTGAGCAGGTCAAACCGGCCCGCGTTTGCCCCGGCTCGCAATGGGTCGGGCACGTTCGGGGCAGGGGCCTTGGTTTGGCCCAGGCCGCGAAACAATGCCCGGCGGTTGACGCGATGCCGGTGAGCCTTCACGCGACGCCTCGCAAACTGTGGTCCTCGGGACGGGGGATTCCCCGGACCTGGTTGATCGACGACGGAATGGGCCCGTCCACGGGCGGGGGAGGCCGGGCGCGCTCCGAGCGGGTTCGCCAATCATCCAGTATACCCGGCAACGCCGGCTGGGAAAGGGTGTAACGCCATCAATCGCGAGGCCATCCCCACGTCCGAGGCTCGCATGTCCTAGGTTTTCCCCAGGAGAGCGGGTTCTGGCGGAAACCTTTTCAGGGTGGAGGGTCGAGACTGATGCCGCTGCCGCGAGCGGCCCGGCCGGGCGTCCCGGACGTGGTCTTTGGAGTGGTCTTGCTCATGGGGCTTCTGGGAGGCCGATACGGCTTTCTCAACGATCCCGGCACCTTCTGGCATGTCCGGCTCGGTCGGGAGATCCTTCTTCGAGGCGATGTGCCGAGGGTCGACTTTTTGACCTATTCCCGAGCGCGAACCCCCTGGGTCGACCAGTCCTGGCTGTTTGACGTCGGTCT
>CAZRGV010000094.1:12768-25064 GCA_964599655.1 uncultured Isosphaeraceae bacterium
TGGGGCTGGTCGGGCGCCGTGGCCGTCACGGCGCTGATCCTGGCCTGGATCTATCGTTCGCTGGCGCAATGGCTTGTGAAGGACGGCACGACGCCGCTGGTGGCCACGGTGGTCTCGATCCTCGCCGCCGGCATCGGAACGATTCACTTCCTGACCCGCCCGCACCTCTTGACCTTTGCCTTCGTGCTCTGGACCTTGCGGGTTTGTCGGACCTATCACGAACAGGGCGGATGGTCGATCTGGACGGTCCCGCTGATCGTCGCGCTCTGGGGGAACCTCCACGGCGGGTTCCTGGCGGGTCCACTGATCGTCGCGACCGCGGGACTCGGCGAGGCGATCTCGGGGCCATGGAACGCGACCCGGCGAGCCAGGATTCGGACCTACGTGGTCGTCTTCCTGCTCTCGCTCTTCTCACCCCTTCTCAATCCGTATGGAATCGGGCTTTACCGGCATGTCGGCGAGCTCCTGGTCGGCAGCGGGGTAACCCAGTTGATCGACGAGTACAAACCGGCTCCGTTCGGGCAAGGCGAAGCCCGGGTGCTGGAGTGGGTGGTCCTCGGCCTGATCGCGTTGCCCGTTTTCTCTCGACGACGGCCCAGCCGTTACGACCTGTTGCAGGCCCTGGTTTGGCTCCATCTGGCACTGACCTCGATCCGACACGCGCCGCTGTTCGCCATGGCGGTCGCGCCGATGCTGTCACAACTGCTCGACGGCCTGCTCACGCCCGATCCCGAGGGTGTCGCCACCGAGCGGCAAGAGCCTGATTGGTCGCTCGTGCCCCTGGTCGCGAGCCTCACGCTGGCGGTCGCGGTGTCCTGCGGCGTTCGGCTGGGAGGGCACGACCCGAAGAAGTGGCCCTTGCAGGCCGTTCCGACACTCGATCGACAGCCTCTGGAGGCTCGACTCTTCCACGAACAGGACTGGGGCGGACTGATCGAAGCGCTCTGCCGCCCGACGCGGCAAGCCTATCTCGACGACCGCTTCGAACTCTGGGGCCGCGAGCCAATTCTCGAGTACGTCGGAGCCCTCGGCGGCGGACCCGACTGGGACACGCTCCAGGCCCGCCAGCGGTTTGGTCTGGTCTGGGTGAAACCCGATCGCGGCCTCGCGAAACGCCTTCGGAACGACCCGCAATGGCAGGTCGTTTACCAGGATTCGCTCTCGATCCTGTTCCGCCACAAGCCACGCGCCGCTTCAGGGCTTGCCGCGAACCAATAGCCAAAACGGGCCCTCACCGAGCATCGGTTCTCGGTGAGGGCTCATTTCGGGAATCCATTCGACGAAACCGGTGATTACTTTCCGACGGCCTCGGCCAGTCGTGCTTCGTCGGCGGTCGGGAAGTTCTCGGGAATCGGGAGCGTGACCTTGCCGGTGGCGGCCCATTCGCAACCGCGCTTCATGATCGTCTGAAACCCGACGCACTGAATGGCCGAGCTCTCACCGCCGCCGACGTGGCCCAGCACGCAGGTCACGACCCGCCCCTTGCCGAAAGGAATCCACCAGACCATCGGCTCGTTGGTGCCGGTCCCTCGAGCCTCGGGCGACGAGTAGGCCGTCGCGAGGATGTGCATGTTTTTTGCCGGGCCGCGCTGGCCGTGATACAACTCGTCCTTGGGATGCATCCAGATTTTGGGCATTCCTTTCATGATTGGATGTTCTGGATCGCGAACCACGACTTTGTAGGCGTGTTGCGGGCCGTGCCCCGCGCCGGGGCCTTCTCCTTTGGGAGTGCGGACGACCTCGCCCTGGTCATTCACCGTAATCCGATCCCCGAAGGCGTTGTCTCGCCATCCAAGTCCGATCATGTCATTCCAGGCCGGCCAATCGGGGAAGGCGTTATTGGCGGCGTGAATCACCACGAGTCCACCGCCGGAGGCCACATACGTTTCGAGGGCCTGCTCGACCTCGTTCGGCCAGCGCTGGCCGTTGTAGTTGCTCAGGACGACATCGTACTTCGAGAACTCGGGTCGAAACGCGTTCCAATCCGACTTCGGAGCCCCTTTGGGCGGGGTCGTGGCGACATCGACGGTGAACCGGCCCGAGTCCTCGAGCGCAGCCTTCATCGGCGGGGTCATCGCCTTCCAGTCGTGGTTGTTCTGACCGTCGATGATCAAGACCTTGAGTGTCTCGGCGGCCGTTGAGGGGCCGGCAAGGGCAAGAAAGGTCAGGATTCCCAGGCCCATGAACTGTCTGCGATTGTTCATCATGTCGTTGTCCCTGGATGGAAGGAGTCAAGCGAGTCAGTGTTCGCCGACGGCCGGCGCGGCGGACTGGTTCTTATGGTAATCGGGATACTCGGGCCGTTTGGGTGTTTTCGGCGGGTTCTTGGCGATCTCCCTCAGGACCACCTCGACGGCCTTCTCGAGCTGAGGGTCATGCCCCTTGCGGACCAGCTCGGGATCGAGTTCCACTTCGATGTCTGGCGCGACACCATGATTCTCGACGTCCCAGGTCCCCTCATCCGGATTCCAGAAGGCCAGCCGGGGCGCGGTGACTCGGCCCCCGTCGATCAGCTCGGGATAGTCGTAGATGCCGACGAGGCCGCCCCAGGTCCGGGTTCCGATCAAGGGGCCGACCTTCGCCTTGCGGAAGTACCAGGGCAGGGCATCGCCTCCCGAGCCCGCGAACGCATTGATGATCATTGCCTTGGGGCCGAAGATCGAGCCGAGCGGCGTGCGGAAGTCGTTGCCCTCTCGGGTCGTCCAGTAGTTCAGCAGCGGGCGGTGGAGGTAATCGACGATGTAGTCGGCCGCCGAGCCGCCCCCGTTGAACCGCTCGTCAACCACGGCGCCTTGTCGGTCGATCTGAGCGAAGTAGTAGCGATTGAAGCTCGTGAAGCCACCCAGCGCCGTATCAGGCAGGTAGAGATACGCCACCCGACCTCCACTGAGCTCGTCGACCTTTCGTCGATTCGCGTCGATCCAGGCGCGGTTGCGGAGCGACGTTTCGCTGGCGATCGGCACGACCGTCACCTCGCGAGCGCCGGTGCCATCGGCCCTTGAGCCGACCTTGAGAACGACCGACTTGCCGGCGGTATTCTCCATCAGGGAGAACGGCGTATCAGGCGCCTGGAGGTCCCGACCATTGATGGCGAGAAGATAATCACCTTCCTTGACGTTCACTCCTGGCTGGGTCAGCGGGGCCTTGAGGTCGGGGTTCCAGTTCTCGCCACGGTAGATCCGATCGAACCGGTAGCGACCGTTCTCGACCGTGTAGTCGGCACCGAGCAAACCTCCTGGAACGTTGCGAACCTCGGGGGAATCGCCTCCGACGATATGGGTGTGGCCGAGGACGATCTCTCCGAGCATGTCATGGAACAGGTAGTTCAGGTCGGCACGGCTCGAGATTCCCTCGAGGAATGGCTCATACGCCTTCTCAGCGGCTTCCAGATCGAGCCCATGGGCGTTGGGATCATAGAGGAAGTCGCGCTGGATGCGCCAGACCTCATGATACATCTGCCGCCACTCGGCCCTGGGATCGACGCGGACCTCGATCGCGTCCAGTTTCAGCGAGCCCTCACCGGGCTTGGGTGGCTGCGACGTCGAGACGATGAACCAGGCGTCGGCCTTGCGATAGAGCATCTTCTCGCCGTTCCGCGAGATCTCGAGCGATCGCACACCGTCCAGGACCTTCTCCGTCTTCCTGGTCTTGAGATCGAACTTGTGGACCATCGTTCCCGCGTCGTTCTCGTCTTCCGGACCGGGTCCGGGTGGGGCCTCTTCCAGAAACAGAATCCCCGGCTTGCCCACCGCCAAGCCGGCATAATCGCGCGGGGGAATGGGAAGCGCCAGGATGCGCTGGTCGATTTCATCGAGGTCGAGCTTCACCGGTTCGACGGGCGTTTCTTTCTTTTTCTTGTCACCTTTGTGGGACTCCTCATCCTTCAACGTATCCTTGTCCTCGTCATCGTTTGCCGATGTGTCTTTTTCTTCATCGCTTTCGGGCCTGAGCGGCGAGGGTTCGTCCTTGGCGAGAACGACCACGTACACACTTCGCGTCACAGGTCGGTGCATGCTGGACATGTCCAGCCATCCCGTCGTTGGGCCGACGTCGGTGCTCGCGGTGAAGTACAGATATTTGCCATTTTTATCAAATGCCGCGAACCTCGCGTCGCTCAGTCCGTCGGTGATCTGATGCGTCTTGCCCGTTTCGAGCGAATAAACGAACACGGCCCTCATGTGGCTGGGGAGTTGCTTGGTGTAGACAATCCATCGGCTGTCGGGCGACCAGGAGGGATCGAGGGCCCGAATCGGCGTGTCATACGTGTTGCTGTCGATCTTGACCGGGGTTCCCTTTTCCAGGTCGATGTACCAGACGTTGAGCCGTTTGTCGGTATAGGCGATCTTCTTGCTATCGGGCGACCAGATCGGCTCGTAGAAGAACGAGGCGGGCCTGCCGAGGTCGATCGCGCGAACCTCGCCGGTACCGTCCTGTTGCGCGAGATGCAATGCATACTCACCTGAGACATCCGAGAAGAAGGCGATCTGTTTGCCATCCGGCGACCATGCGGGATCGCGCTCGGCCACGCCCGGCGTGGCCGTCAGGTTGCGGACGTCCCCCTTCTCGGCGGGGACGGTCAGCACTTCGCCTCGAGCGCCGAACACGGCCCGTTGTCCCGTCGGGGAGATCCGCGCCGAGCGGATCTGCCGGGCGACCTTCTCGAACCGGGGTCTCGCGTTCGGAAAATCGGCCTTGATTTGGATGTCGAGTTTCTGGTTCCGTCCGGTTTCGAGATCGTACACGCTCAGCGAGCCAAGTTGCTCGTAGACGATCGCGCCAGGTCCCGCCGAGGCGGACTGGATGTCGTGCCCCTCGTCCGAGACAAGTTTCTCCACGCGACCGGACCCGGCCTCGAACGCATACAGCGCCACGGGGCCATCGCGATCCGAGAGGAAATAGAGCTTCTCACCAACCCACATGGGGTTGAAGTCGTTGGAATTGTCCCGTGGAACCTTCTCGATATGCGAGTCGCTCAGCCTCGCGATCCAGATTGGGGAGGTTTTTCCACCTCGATAGTGCTTCCAGGCGATATACGCGTCGGGGACGGGACGACGATTCCAGTAGGGAACGTAGGCGATTTGCGATCCGTCGGGTGAAAACGATCCCTCGACGCCCATCGGCAGGGGCAGCTCGCTCGGTAGTCCGCCTTCGGTGGAAATCGTGAAGAGCTTGTCGAAGCGGGAAGAGCTTGTCCGACCCGATCGGAACAGAACGCGCGTGCCGTCCGGCGTCCAACCCAGCGCCACGTCATAACCCGGGTGATAGGTCAACCGCTTCGGTTGTCCTCCGCCGGCATCCACGAGGTAAACGTCGAGGTTTCCCTCATATTCTCCCGTGAACGCGATTTTCGAGCCATCCGGTGAGAAGACCGGACCGCTTTCGAGGCCGACGCCGCTGGTCAATCGGCTGGCCTCGCCGCCGCCACGACCGACGACCCACAGGTCGCCGGCATGTCCAAAGATGATGCGATCCCGATTCATCGCCGGTTTCTGGAGGAGCAGGGGGGAGGATTCGTCCCCGAACCCGCTCGAAGCCGCGAGGAAGAAAAGGGTCAAGGTCAAGGCAAACGGGCGCATGGGTCGTCCTCTCGTCGCTCGTTCCCTGGTGGGTCGTCTCAGGTTCACAATCCTCGCCGGATGAGCCCGGGAAGGAACGTTCTGTCGTCCGTCGAGGAACAACCGATGCGTGATCACAACCGAGTTCGAATCATTGGCCGTTCCGAATCCAGTTTTCATCGAACGTGACGTGATTGATCACGGTGCGACGGTCCGAGGTGTAGACGACGTGGATCGTCCCGTCCCGGGCCTGGAACGCGATCGGGTACGCGAACGCGTTCGGTCCCTCCGCGAGGTTGCGACGAAACGGGTACGACGCGTCGTTGTCCAACGAGAGGGCCACGGTCAACGGAGTCCGCCCGGTCATGCTGTCGTTGTAAACCAAGAGAAGATGGCCGTTGCGGAGCTTGAGAAAATCCAAGGCGGCGTTGGGGTTCGGAAACCGCGAGTCCATCCCCTCGGTCCAGGTCCGGCCGCCGTCGAACGACTCGGACCGCACGAGATAGCCAACCGTCTTGGGGTCGTAATCACCCCCTCGCCGGCAGTAGGCCACCAGGTGCTTCTCATCGAGCTCAACCACGGCGGGTTGAATATTCCCCTTGGCCGATCGAATCCGACCGCTCGTCGACCACGTCCGATCTTTGGGATGGAATCGAAGGAAGAGCGACGTGCTATCGGCTCCGACCCGTTCCGGATCATGCCCCGTTTCCTGGTAGACCGGTAGAAGATAGTCGCCATCGCTCAGAACGATCGGCCGGTTGCGAACCATCATCCCTGCCTCGAGAGCCAGCAGCGAGGCATCGGACCAGGTTTTGGCCTGATCGTTCGAGATCTTGCACTGGATGCGGGAGGTGGACCAGGTTTCGCCGAATCGAACCACGTAGAAAAGCCAGACCACGCCGTCGGGCGCTTCCCAGACCACGGCGTTCCCGAGTGATCGAAACGGGTCCCGGGCGATGGCGCTGGGAGGACTCCAGGCGGTCTCACCCTTCTTTCTGCGAGATCCGAAGACCGCCGTGTCGTTCGCGTATTCCCCCTGGCCTCCGTAGTAGACGAGGTAGAGGTCGCCATTGCTCAGCTCGGTCATGCAGGCCGGATGCTTGTAAGGGCCGGTGGGAACCTCGGGACCAAAGATCCGTTCGTGCCGGAGCTCGCCGCCGAGGCTTTGCGACACCACGAGGCTGGAAAGGAGGAACAAGCCGGCTCCAAGACGGCCCAGGCCGCGCGGTTGGATCATCATGGTTTTCCCTGTCGAATCGCCAGAGGTCAGGCAAGCCCAACCACGAAGCCGGACGTTGGAGGATCGAGAGACTCCAGGCGCCGGCAGGCCAAGCACACCAGGATGTCACCTGGAAATCAATCCCTTACCGGTTCCGGCCAATCGCGCAACCAGCCGGCATCGAGCGCGCCCCAGAGCCCGATCAGAATCGCCTCGGCGGCATCGTGACGGAGCGACGTCGGCCGACGCGCTCCCGACCATTCGATCACCTGGCGTGCGAGCCGATCGGCGCTGGTCTTCGATCGAGCGCGATCGGCGCGCTCTCTCGGTTCGAGCAACCGTTCACGCCATTGTTCGGCCGCGACCTGCCGGACGGCCAGACCGCGTCGCCCGGCCTCACGCTCCCAGATTTCGGCGAGCGGTCCCCCGCCTTCCAGCACCAGCAGACCGAGATCGGGAATCGATCGAAGCAAGCCATGAACCCCACGACGAAGCGCATCGCGATTTCCGAAATGCCGCGAACGATACCAGGCCAGTCGCCCATCTTGCCCGTAAAGCGCTAGGCCGGTACGAAGCCCGACGTCGACGGCCAGCAGCTCGGCCATGAGTTCAGGCTCCGAACGGGCGCTCCCTGGCCCTCGAAGTCGTCGAGCTCGAAAAGGCGGGTGGGTGTTTCAGCGTCTGGGCGATCACGCAATAACGCTCGGTCAGGTCGAGAAGCCGGCTCAGTTGCTCGTCGGTCGCGTCGGTATCGAGATCGAAACGCAAGCGGATCGCCGAGAATCCGACGGGCGCTTGGCGGCTCACCCCCAGTGTGCCTCGAAAGTCGAGGTCTCCCTCGGCGTGAACGGTCCCGCCCCGGATGTTCAGCCCCAACGCCGTGGCGACGGCTCGGAGCGTTACCCCCGCGCAGGCCGCCAACGATTGAAGCAGCATATCGGCCGAACAGGCCCAGGTTCCGTCACCGCCCGCGGCGGGATGAAGACCCGCGTCCACCGTGCCAAGGTGGGTGTGGACGTGGCAGGAGATCGCCTCCTGGTCCAGGGTCCCCTCGGCTCGTAACGTGATCCGGGCCGATTCGGGCTCGTCGCGGTATCGCGCCTTGATCGGAGCCTGCAAGGCGCGGAGTTCTTCGGCGTTCATCCTTCGATGGTCTCCCGAATCCCAAACAATGATCCGCGCCATCTTCGGCACGACCGGACATCGTATCGCGTCGCTCGCCTCGATTCGACGCCAGCCCCGCGCTCCACGCGCGAGAGCTCATTAGAATCAGGACAGGACCCGCTCCATCCCTGGCGTCCTTCTCCATCGAGGAACCGACCATGACCAAGCCGATGCCCGAGCCGATCGAACCCGCCCGCCTCAAGGAACTGGCGATGGCGGTCGTGAAAGCCGACCGTTTCCCTCAACTGGCCACCATCGACGGCGATCAGCCTCGGGTGCGGCCGGTCTCCCCCGTGCGGACCGATGGTTTCACCGTGTACGTTGCCAATCTCAGGCAGTACCACAAGACGGCCGAGATCGCCGCGAATCCCAAAGTCGAGCTCTGCTACGTCGACGATCAACACGACCAGGTCCGCATCACGGGCATCGCGGAGGTGGTCACCGACCGCGGTTTGCTTCAGGAAATCTGGGACCAGAACCCCTTGTTGCGGCAGTACCTCGGCCACATCGACAACCCCGAGCTAATCGTCTACCGAATCCGGCCCCAACGTGTCCGTTACATGAAAGAGTGGGCGCTGGAATACCATGATGTGCCGCTCGAATCCGGCGGCTGACGCCGCGAGCTGGCCAACCGCGAAACGCGCGAACCTCAACCCCTCGAAAATCCCTCCAATCCCAAAACCGCGCGACTCTCGATACCGGCCCAAAAGTGCAAAACGATATTTCTTAATTACGACAATACTTAGAATGTGAGATATGAAACAGCGTGGTCCCTCGTCTCGGCACGCTTGCGACGCCGGGATTCGGTCGGCGGATCAGGGATCGCGCCGGTGGCTCCAGGCCGGCGAGCGAGGTCGGTGACCGGGGGCCTTGACGCCGCGGATTCACCCGACGGCGACGCCTGTGAGCGACTGACATGGCGGGCCGGGGTCGGGGCGGGGTATGCTGAGTGCTGTCGCAACTGGCTGGTCCCGGTGGTCCATTCCGCGTAAGGACACGTGCTTCCGTGGCAACTCTGGTGCTTGCCGACGATGACGACGACCTCCGCGACCTCTACGCGGCCTCTCTCCGTGCCGCCGGGCACGAGGTTTGGGAGGCATCCAACGGCCAGGTCGCGCTCGAGCTGGTCCGTGCTCAGCATCCCGACCTCCTTCTGCTGGACATCTGGATGCCCGCGTTGAACGGTTTCGAGGTTCTCGACGCCCTGAGGCATGATCCCGCCGGAGTCCACCTCCGCGTGGTCGTGATCTCGAACCTGGGAGACGCGGACTCCCGCCTCGAAGCGTTCGAGGGAGGGGCCTCGGACTACCTGCTCAAGGGGCTTGCCCTGGCCGAGTTCGTCAAGCGCGTGGAGCACAACCTGGACCCGTCGGAGTTCACCCCGCTCAACGAGTGATCCTCGACCGGCGTCGTGTCGATCCGAAATGACGTCGCGCTCGAGGTTCACCCGTTCGCGACCACGATCCCTCAAGCTCCGCCGACGACGGGCGGTTTCCCTCATGCACGAAGAATACCGGGCCGCCCTCGACTTCCTTTACGGCCGGCTCAATTACGAACGGACGGGAATGCCTCGGTCCACGACTGAGCTTCGGCTGGGTCGGATGCGACGATTGCTTCGACGGCTGGGAGACCCTCAGGGCGCGTTCCCGATCATTCATGTGGCCGGTACGAAGGGGAAAGGCTCCACCTCGGCCATGATGGCCGCCGCGCTCTCGGCCTCGGGGATTCGCACGGGCCTGTTCTGTTCGCCTCACCTTCATCGCCTGGAGGAGCGATTTCGGATCGACGGACGGGAGATTTCCCCGGACGAGCTGGCCGCCCTGACCGCTGAGATCCGGTCGGTCGTCGAGGAACTGGACGCGAGCGACCCTCATCAAAGGCAACGTGGCCTGACCTTCTTCGAGATCACCACCGCGATGGGCCTGCTCCATTTCGCGAGGAAGGGCGTCGGCGCGGTCGTGCTGGAGGTCGGACTTGGCGGAAGGCTGGATTCCACGAACGTCATCCGTCCAAGACTCGCGATCATTACGTCGATCTCGTTCGACCATACGCGGCAGCTCGGCACAACGTTGGAGGCCATCGCCACAGAAAAAGCGGGCATCCTGAAACGAGGTCGGCCGGCGGTCATTGGCGTGCGAGGAACCGCCCCCCGAGACGCCATCGCTCGAGTCGCCGGGCAACGTCGGGTTCCGCTCCGGCAAATCGACGTCGACTTCGTCGAGTCGTACCGCCCCCCCACTCCACCGCTCCTCCGCCCTTCCCCCGGCCAGGTCACCGTCCAGACCTGGCGACGCGCCTGGCGACCGATCGATTTGCCGCTGTTTGGGCCGCACCAGGCCCAGAACGCGGCGGTTGCCCTGGCCGGTCTTGACCTTCTGGCCGAGCAGGGGCTCGAGGTGCCGGAAGACGCCGTGGTCCGCGGCTTTGGTTCCATGACGTTTCCCGCCCGGGTCGAGTTGATGGGCGAGTCGCCCTGGGTGGTCATCGACGGCGCCCACAATGTCGCCTCCGCGCAGGCGCTCGCCGAAACGCTCCAGATTTGCTTCCCGCCCGCAAAACGTACCCTGGTCTTCGGCACCACCCGCGAGAAGGATCTCCGAGGTCAGCTTCGCGCGCTCTTGCCGCTCTTCGACACGGTCATCGCGACCCGTTACGTCGAGAACCCGCGCGCGGTCGACCCCGAGGAGGTCGCCGAGGCCGTCTGGGAAATCTCTGGGCTCACGGCCCAGATTACCACCGAACCGGCTGAGGCGTTCGCCGAGGCCCGCCGGCAGACGCCGCCCGAGGGCTTGATCGTCGTGACCGGCTCGCTCTTCCTGGCCGCCGAGACCCGCCTCCTCCTGCTGGGAGCCGAATCGCCGGTCGCCGCGACCGCCTCGATTTGATCGCAACGGGCCGTTGCTTCCGAGGGAGCAACCCGACAGGCGGACGTGGGCCTTCGTCGTCGAGTCGGGGTAAGATCGGCGTGATCGAGACAGAGCCGAGATCGAACACACGCTTTGAATCGAAAGGATCAGACGGATGACGGGTGGACACTGGCTGCGGATCGGCGCGGTCCTTGGATTCCTGGCGGTGGCCGCGGGCGCCTTCGGCGCTCATGGTTTGAAAGGTCGATACGAAGCGCTTCAGAAGGCCGGCTCTCTGACCGAGGCCGAAGTCAAGAAGCGGCTCGACGTCTTCGAGACCGCGGCGAGATACCAGATGTACCATGCCCTCGCCTTGCTGGCGCTCGGACTGGTGCGGCTTCATGCCAGCGCGTCGGCAACGGCCGGAACCATTGCGGGCTGGTCGTTCCTCGTTGGCGTTCTGCTGTTCTCGGGCAGCCTCTACGCGATGGGTTTGACCGGCATTCGCTGGCTCGGCGCCATCACCCCGTTCGGCGGTGTTGGGTTCCTGATCGGCTGGATTGCCCTGGCGATCGCGATCGGTTCGTCGGGAACCGCCGCGCGCGGCGTCGGGTGAGTGAAGCCGGAGCACCATTCCAGGAGCACAAGAAACGCCAGGACGCACGATTCCCAGCGATTTCCCAAAGCTCTCAAAATCGCGCTCCGGCAAACTTCGGCCGCGTTGATGCCTCTCGAACTTGAATGAGCTTACTCCGTCGTCGAGCCAAATTCGGTCGAAGGCGCCATCTGACCCGATGACGAGGGTCGGGTCGGATCAACCGGCTTGTGAGCCAGATCCGGCGGAAGGCCCGTGCCCTCGGCCTCGGTGTTGGAACCGTCCGGCTCCTCGACACCGTGCTCGACCTCGCGCTTGCCGAAAATCTTCTCGAAGTTGGGGAAGCCATACTTGCGGACAATTGGACCGCTCATGACTGCTGCTCCCGGATCTCGTAACTCCAGGTTCTGTGACTGTTCGGGACCTGAACCTCCATCATAACGAACCCCAAAGGGGCGTGCACGACAGGCCGGTCAGGGAAAGCCGGCACAGCCTCGCACGCCCCTTCTCGACAATCGATCTCCGGGACTACTTCGTCTTCTGGGCCTCCGCGAACGCGGCGTCAAAGGCGCGGCCGGCGGCGGGGAAGCCCATTTTTTCCTTGACGAAGCGGGCGGCCTCGGCCGCGCCGTACTCGCGATCCATGCCGGGATCTTCCCACTCGACCGACAGGGGCCCTTCGTAGCCGATGTCATTCAGAACCCGCGTGATCGCGTCGAAGTCGACCTGGCCGCGGCCCGGGGAGCGGAAGTCCCAGCCTCGTCGCGGATCGCCGAAATTCAAGTGCGAACCCAGCAGCCCGGTCTTGCCGTCGAGCGTGTTCGCCACGTCCTTGACGTGGACGTGATAGATCCGATCCGGGAAGTGGCGGAGGAACTGGGCCGGATCCATCCCTTGCCAGAGCAGGTGGCTCGGGT
>CAZRGV010000095.1:0-9732 GCA_964599655.1 uncultured Isosphaeraceae bacterium
GTTCGCCTTCACCGGCAACAAGTTCGAGTTCCGTGCCGTCGGCTCCGCCCAGTCGATCGCCGGCCCCAACGTCGTGCTCAACACCATCGTGGCCGAGAGCCTCGACGAGATTGCCACCGAGCTGGAAAAGACCGGCAAGACCGGCAAGGATCTCAACCCGGAGATCCAGAGCCTCTTGCAGAAGATCGTCTCCGAGTGCAAGCCGGTGATCTTCAACGGCGACAACTACAGCGAGGCCTGGCACGCCGAGGCCGAGAAGCGCGGCCTTCCCAACCGCCGCAGCACGGTCGACAGCCTGCCCGACCTGATCACGCCCAAGTCGATCGGGCTGTTCGGCAAGTACGGCGTGTTCACGGAGCGGGAGCTGCACTCGCGCTACGAGATCCTGCTCGAGGGCTACAAGAAGACCATCAGCATCGAGGCCAATCTGACGGCGTCGATGGCCCGCCGCATGATCCTTCCGGCCGCTCTGCGGTACCAGGCGGACGTCGCCGCGTCGATCGCCAATCTCAAGTCGGCCGGCGCCGAGATTCCCAAGGCCCAGTCGACGCTCCTGAACGAGCTGACCGAGACGATCCAGGAGCTGCAGATCTCCATCGACAAGCTCCAGGACGTGCTCGACGAGCACGCGGACGGCGACACACTGGCCCATGCCAAGTATGCCCACGACGTGGTCATCCCGGCCATGGACGCCGTCCGTGCCGCCGGCGACAAGCTCGAGACCCTGGTGGCCGATGACCTCTGGCCCTTGCCCACCTACCAGGAAATGCTGTTCATCAAATAATTCCCTCGCGGCGAGACTGGCTCCGCGAATCCGGTGTCAACCCAAGGGCCATCGTCCGCAGGTCGCGGGCGGTGGCCCTTCTTGATTCACAGGCGAGATCGAAGCGTCGCGTGGGATGGTGATGATGACATATTGACGGATGGAAGCAGCTCGACTTGCTGATTTCCGACCCGACCGATCGAATAAACTCGTCGCGACGTCCGTCCAGTTCCTGAAGAAAGACTGTTCACGGATCGAGGGCCGAGGGATGCGCGCCTTCCTCTCGACCGACTTTTTTCAAAAGGACGAAGCATGAACGCCTTTCTGAGTTGGGCGACCGGTTTCGCCTGCGCGCTGTGTGTTCTACCGATGCCATGTGGTGGGGCGGATTCTGAACCGAGCGCTCCGAAACCGGACGATCCGGTCCCGGTGGCTCGGCCCGCGAACAGTCGGATCGTGGCGGTGACCGTCTACCAGGGCCAGGCGCTGGTGACCCGCGAGGTCAGCGTTCCTGAGGGGGAAGGGACCGTCGAGCTGGTCGTCACTCCGCTTCCGCCTCAGGTTGTGGATGGCTCGCTTTACACCGAGGGGACCGACAGCCTTCGCGTGCTCAGTACCCGGTTCCGAACCCGCGCCGTCAAGGAAGACACGCGCGAGGAGGTCCGGGCCAAGGAGGATCTGCTTAGGTCACTCAAGGCCGATGCTCAGACGCTCGAAAAGGAGATCGCCGTCCAGGAGCAGGATCTCGGGTACCTCCAGAAGCTCGAAGGGTTCACGGGGACGGCCCTCACGAACCTGACCCAACGTGGCCGGCTCGATAGCGACGCGATTCTCAGCCTCAGCCGGTTCATCATGGACCATCGAAGCGCGAAGTCGAAAACCGAGACCGAACTTCGCCAGCGGTTGCAGGCCAACGCCGATTCGACGGAATTCGTCAGGCGCCAGTTGGCCGAGCTGTCGGCCGGATCGAGCCGGCTCGAACGCGACGCCGTGATCGTGGTGAACAAGACGCGCCCCGAGGCCGGCACGGTGCGGCTCGGCTACCTCGTCGACTCGGCCACCTGGACGCCGCGGTATCGGCTTCGAGGCACGGCCAAGGAGGCTCCCGTCCAGCTCGAGTATCTCGGCGCCGTCGTCCAGCAAACCGGGGAAAACTGGTCGGACGTCCGGGTCACGCTCTCCACGGCTCGGCCCTCGCTCGACGCCGCGCCGCCCGAACTCCTTCCCTTGAAGATGGACGTTGCCGGAGCCGCGGATTCCGGCCCGATCGAGGCGCGCGACGACCGCTCGAAGCGGATCGTCGCCGAGCTGGAGAAGCCCCTCGACATGCGATTCCCGATGGAAACCCCACTCGAAGACGTTCTCAAGTACCTTCAAAGCAGCACGAAGAGCCCGGACTTTCCCGATGGCATCCCGATCTACGTGGACCCCGCGGGACTCGTGGAGGCGGAGAGGACACTCCAGAGCCCCGTCGTCATGAACCTCGCGGGGATTCCTCTGAAGACGACCTTGCGTCTCCTGCTGCGGCAACTCGACCTCACCTACCAGGTCCAGGACGGCCTGATGCGGATCACCTCGATCGCGTCGCCCGAATGGGATCCCGAAGGCGGCAGGCCCTCCGGGGCCGGTTTCGGAGGTGGCATGGGCGGCATGGGTTTGTCGTGGGAGCAGAGGCAGGCGTCCGGAAGCGCGATGCTCAATCGCGTGGCGGCCCATGATCAGGCCGAGGAAATGAGCGTCAACGACGGGACCGGCGCCGCCGAACCCCACGCCGAGACGGACATACCCAGCGTGACCTTCACCATCGAGGGCCGGCTCGATCTCCCCTCGCGCCGAGATCCGCATCTGCTGGAGGTCGCCCGGGTCGAGTTGCCCGCCGAATACTTCGCCAAGGCGGTTCCCGTGCTGACCCCGCGGGTCTATCGCCTGGCCAAGCTGACCAACCGGAGCGAGGTCGTGCTTCTGCCTGGCGAGGCCACGGTGTACGTCGAGGGGGATTTCGTCGGCCGGATGTGGCTGCCTCTGGTCGCGGCGGGCGAGCCGTTCATCGCCGGCTTCGGTGTCGACCCCCAGCTTCAGGTTAGCCGGCGGCTCGTCCAGAAGGCACGTTCCGTGCAAGGTGGAAATCAGGTTTTCACATACGAATTCCGGATCGGACTGCGGAACTACCGGCCCCATCCCGTCAAAATTCAGCTCTGGGACCGCTTGCCGAAGCCGGAGGGAGAGACGGTGGCTGTGAACCTCGTGAAGACGTCGGCCGAGCTGAGCACCGATGCTCTCTATCAGCGAACCGCCAGGATGGACAATCTACTCCGCTGGGACCTCGATGTCCCGCAAGGCACGGTCGGTGACTCGACATTGTACCTGAATTATGAGTTCCGCCTGGAATACGCTCGGGACCTTCCTCGGCCCCACTTCGTCTCGGGTGGTCTGGAGGAGGCCCCCATTGGCGGCGGAGCCATGGGCATGGGCGGCATGGGGGGCATGGGCGGCGGATTCCGATCCGTGGGGCCCGACGGCCGTTGAAGGTCGGTTCCAGAACGCGAACGCGCCGAGGGGGAAGGGCCAGCCGAGGGCCCTCCCCCGCGGCGAATCGGTTCGTGTCTCCCATCAAACGCTTGCGGCGCCGGGATCAAGACCCCGCGACCAGGACCTCCTCGTGCGTATGGACGCCGTTGGTCGAGGGCGAAGGGGTCTCGAACAGGTCGACACTGAGGGCCGTCTCACCATGCTGGCTGAGGTCGAGACCTTGCACTTCCTGCTCGCGCGTCACTCGCAACGGAATGATCATGTCGGTGACCTTGTAGAGGATCCAGGAGCCGCCGAAGGTGTAGACGGCGACGATCACCAGCGCCAGCATGTGATAGAGGAACGTGGTGACGTGGCCGGAGGTCAGACCGACTTCCTTCGCGAAGATGCCGGTCGCGACCATGCCGACCATGCCGCCGACGCCGTGGCAAGGGAACACGTCGAGCGTGTCGTCCAGCGTCGACTTGGTTTTCCAGTGCACGGCCAGGTTGCTGATGACGCTGGCGGCCAGGCCGATGATGATGCTTTCTCGAATGGTGACGAAGCCCGCCGCGGGCGTGATGGCGACCAGACCCACCACCGCGCCGATGCAGGCGCCCAGAGCCGACGGCTTCTTCCCCTTCATCCAGTCGAAGAACATCCAGCCGAGCATCGCGGCCGCCGACGCCGTGTTCGTGGTGCCGAACGCCAGCGCGGCGGTGCCCGACGCGCTCAAGGCTGAGCCCGCGTTGAATCCGAACCAGCCGAACCAGAGCATCCCGGTTCCCAGCAGCACGTACGGCACGTTCGCCGGCTCGTGGTCTTCCTCGGCCATGTGGCTGTGACGACGGCCCAGGATCAGCGCACCGGCCAGCGCCGCGAAGCCGGCCGACATGTGAACCACCGTTCCGCCCGCGAAGTCCTTCACCCCCCACTTGTAGAAGATCCCGTCCGGGTGCCACGTCCAGTGCGCCAGCGGGGCGTAAATGAACAGGCTGAACAAGACCATGAAGAGGAGGTAGGCCGAGAATCGAACGCGTTCGGCGAACGAGCCGGTGATCAGCGCCGGCGTGATGATCGCGAACTTCAACTGGAAGAGCGCGAAGATCAACAGCGGGACGGTCGCCGAGAGCCTCGGATGCGTGGCCTCGCCGACTCCGTCGAAGAACAGAAACGTCAAGGGATTGCCGACCAACCCCCCAAAACTGTCACCGAACGCCAGGCTGAACCCGACGACGACCCAGACCAAGCTGATGACCCCGAGCGCCACGACGCTTTGCAGCATCGTCGAGACCACGTTCTTGAAGCTCACCATGCCGCCGTAAAAGAACGAGAGACCCGGCGTCATCAGTAGAACGAGACCCGACGCCGTCAGCATCCAGGCCACGTCTCCTGGATCGATCGGGTCTCCCGCAGGGACGGCCGCCCTCGGAATCTTGACGAACAGGGCGGCCAGCGCCACCGCGACCAAAATCAGGAACGGAATAGGGGTTGCACGTTTCATGGGCGGTTCCGGTGAAAAAAGAGGCAGTCGCCAGTCTTTGTCATGCGTAAACCTCCCCTGATTCGTCCCGAGGAATCTCCCGATTTCTGGGTGCAAACCACGAGAAAATCAACGTTTAGGAGAATCGTCAGGGGAACGCCTCGGGGAGGCCGGTGAGGTCCGCACGACCCACGCCCTGGTTCTTTGGCACCTGGCGTACCAATTCCCTGGCGAGGCCGTCGCGAACGTGATGCGGCTCCTCCGGGCGCCCTCGCGGATGGCTCAGGAGCCGAGAGACACGAGCGACGGAGCGCTCAAGGCGCGCGGGCGATCGAGCGACGCCTGCCGGTCATCCCGGTAGAACATGTTGAAGGTGTCGAAGGGGATGATCCGCCCGTCGGGATGGACGATGTGAACGCACGACTTCTTGACCGAGCGGACGTCGAAGTTATGCGGGTCGAGGAATTGCATGATGAGGATGCGAAACACGTTCTCGTACCCGAGATGGCCCGGGACGGCCACGGCGGGCAAACAGCACAGCAATTGCTTGAGTGAGACGGCCGAGGAATCCGGCGAGTGGGACGTGGAGAACAGGCCGTAGACGAGGTCCTTGAGTCTCGGGTCTTTCTCGTAAACGATCGAGTTCCCTTCGCCTTGCAAGAGGATCTTCGGGTCGATCAGGCCCGTCAGCGGAATCACCTTGCCGTCGAGCTTCAACGCGTAGGCCATGGCCAGGCAGTCGGGATGGCAGGGGACGGGAATCAGGTCGGCCGGCTGGAAGAGGGACGACTGGGCGAGAATCTGCTGTCGGACCTCGCCGAGCGTGAGTCGATCCCTCGCCGGATCGAAACCGTCCAGTCGTCCGGCCGCCTGGATGGGCTGAAACGTGACGCCCCGCACGCTCGGCTGTTTCAGGGCGAAGTCGAGGATGGCGCCGATCTCGCCGTCGTTCAGTCCCTTCTTGAGCGTGACCACCAGCGTGGTCGAGATCCCGAGCCGGTTGAGCCGCTCCAGGGCCCGCGATCGCACGTCGCGAAGATCGGCCCCTCGCAGGTCGTTCAAAGGGGCCGACTCGAGCGAATCGAACTGGAGATAGACCTCGAAGCCCGGCAGGTAATCCGCCAAGCGCCGGGCGAACTCCTCGTCCCGCGCGATGCGAACCCCGTTCGTGTTGAGCATCAGGTGCTTGATCGGCCGCGCCTTGGCCAGGTCGAGAATCTGGAAGAACTCGGGATGGATCGTGGGTTCGCCGCCGCTGATCTGCACGACGTCGGGATGCCCCTCGTTGCGCACGACGCAATCGAGCAAGAACTCAATCTGTTCGAGCGAGCGGTGCGCAAGCCGCTGCGGGCCCGACTCGGAGTAACAGATCGGGCACTGAAGGTTGCAGTGGTCGGTCACCTCGACGAGCGCGAGGCAACTGTGCTGTTCATGGTCGGGGCAGAGGCCGCAGTCGTAGGGGCAGCCGTAGCGGATCGGCGTGTTGAACGTCCTCGGCAACTGACCCGGCTTGAGATACTGTCGTGAGAGCTTGTAATACTCCACATCCGTCGAGATCAGGACCTTCTCGTGATGGTGCTCCGGACAATGCTTCAGCATGTAGACCCGGTCGTCCTGGAAGACGACCTTGGCCTCGACCTTCCGCAAGCAGCGTGCGCAGACGCTGTTGGTCAGCTCGTAAAACAGATAAGGTCGGTCGGCCATGGTGGGTTCCCGCGCCTTGGGTCCGATCCCGGATTCGTTGAGGATACCGCGGACGCCGTTCCCGAGCCAGGGCGCGGGACGGTCCGATCGGTGTGCTCGGGACGACGGGTCGAGCCCCTGGGATTGGGCGCCCGACCCTCCATCCACATCAACGTTCAATCGCCAAAAAATGGGAACAGCCGCTTGAGATCCTCCTTGGAGGGCTGCGATCCATACTCGCAGATCTCAAACGCCTCGGCGTACTTCACGGCCTTGCCTTTCTCCTCGCCGAATTCCTCGACCAGCTTGTCGCGGAAGCGATTGGCGGTCGACGCGAAGCGGGCGCCGTAGCGCTTGCGGGCCCAGTCCAGCCGCTTCGACTTGTCCTTGGGGACCTCGTCGAGATAGCCGAAGAGCCAGGGGTTCCACTCGTAGAATTGCGACTCGAGCGCGTCGACGCAGGCGATCTTCTGCTCGATGGTCGAATCGATCGGCACGACCACGTCGGGCACGAACGGGTTGGGCTTCTGGAAGCCGTCTTCCGCGTACATGAACACTGGATTCTTTCGCAATGCCGGGGTATCGGGGCAGAAGTAGGGAACGATCACCATGAAGGCGGCGTCTTGCACGAGAATCCCGGTGTAGCGGTGGTCGGGGTGGTAGTCGTTGGGCCTTGGGCTGATGACGAGGTCGGCCTTCCAGTCCCGGATCAGGCGAGTGATCGTCTTGCGGTTCTCCAGGGTGGGCATCAGCTCGCCGTCGTGGTTATCGAGCACCTCGGTGGTGATTCCCAGGATCTCGGCGCAGCGCTTGACCTCGGCGGTCCGGCGCTGGGCGAGCGTTCCGCCGGCCATTTCGTGATGACCGATGTCGCCGTTGGTGGTGGCGACGAACTTGACCTTGTGGCCCAATTTGGCCCAGCGGGCGGCGGTTCCGGCGGCGTCGAGCTCGCAGTCGTCGGGGTGGGCTCCGAACACGATGATGTGGAGCGTTCCATCCGGCTCGGCCGCTCGTGTCAGGCCGTTGATGGTGAACAGACCGAGGGCGACCGCGATGGGAACGGTCGAGCGTAAGAAGCCTGCCATGGTCGAGGTTTCTCCCAAGCGGTAGGTGCAGGTGTCTGGGGACGGCGAAACGTCCCCGTTTTACCTGCGCCCGGGGATCAAGTCGACCATGGAGCGTTGACCGGACGGTTCGTCGCGTGTCTAATCCAAACCTATCATGAACATCGAAACGGCGCGCATCTTGCTCGACGCGATCGCGGCTGTGGGAGCCACGGTCTGGCTTTGTGGCCTGGTTTTCCTGATCGCGACCAGCCGCATGGACCGAGCGGCCCACGACGAGGATACCGGATCGGTACGCTTTGCCGCCGAGGATCGCCTCCATTCTCCATCGAGCGGGATTCGAGGCACCGCCGAGTTGTCCTCGCCGATCGAAGGGCTCTCGGAGCGGCTGGCGTCGGCCCTGGCGAAGGGACCTTCGACGGGGTTCCTCGTCAAGATTCTCGATCAGACCGACGACCGCATCACCTTCGACCTGCTCGGATTCGGCGCTGGGGGCATGCCCGTGGTGCCCTGGCATCGACCTCGACGGGGAGAGATCCGGCTTGCGCCCTTGGGGGTGAATCGAACCCGTGTGGATTACGTCGTCGAGGAATCGGGCGGTCGCTGGATGCTCTGGCTCGGAGCGGCCTTTCAAATGGCCGGACTGATGGCCCTGGTTGCCGGATACTGGGCCTGCCGGACTTACCTGCTGCCGAATCCCAATCCGAGCTACCGTGTTCAGGTGGTCCAGATGGTCCAGACGGTTCATTTTCTCTGGCCGCCGTTCCTCTTCGGGGCGCTCTACCGAGTGAGGCGGCGGAGCTTGCGGACCGGGTTCGACACGTTGGTCCACAACTTGCCGTACGTCTAGCCGATCCGCCTTCGATGGCCGGGAAGGATCGCCCGGCGGGCGCGGCTCTCGCCAACGAACGCGGCGCCGCGCGGGACACTCGTTCAAAGGACCTGAGCGTGCCGTTCCACTGGATTCGACTGGTTCCCTGGCGGCGCCGATCGCGGCCCGGCTCTCGGTTTCCTCGACCCTTGAGACTTCCCGAGTCTTCGAGCGGGTTTCCGATCGCTCCGCTCACCCTCGGGAATCGGCGTCTTCGCGAGGGTCCCGTGCTTGCGGGGCGATCGCGATCGTTCGTAAAATTAAGGACCATGAACACCGCTCCCGGCCCACGGTTTCCGGCTGTCCTGTCGATCCTGTTCCTTCTGAACCTGGCGACGTCTGGTTTCTCCCAGGCCCCAGCCGAGGGGACGCGAGACGAAACGCCGGCCTCGATCGAAACGATCGAGACCCCCGACGGACGTGCGATTCGGGGCCGGCTCATCGGCGACGCCGCGTCTGGCTTCCGGTTCTCGCCGGAAGGGGGAGGCGAGGCGATCCCTCTGGAGAAGGAGAAGGCCGTCGGCGTGGCCTTCGAAGGACCGGGGCCGGATCCGGCGCTCGGGGTGCCGCCCTTCAAGGTCCTGCTGGGCCCCAGCGAGCAAATTTCCGGTCGCTTGGAGTCTCTCGACGAAGGCGCGATCCATCTGGCCGATGGGCCGTCAACTCGGCCCTTGAGCGTCTTCCGACACGGCGCGCGGGCCCTGGTGCAGCGGCCCGGCGAGGCGCTGGTCTTTCAAGATGGCTTCGAAACGATCGACGAGACGAGATGGGTCTCGTTGGGGACTCCCGAGGTGTCGGAGGCATCCAAGCTGGTCGGCGAGCGGGGCTTGCGGCTTCCAGCGGGCGGCTCGGCCCTGACGCATCGCTTGCGAGAGTCCGTCGGTTCCGGCCGAATGGAGATCGCCTACTTCGATTCGGGTTCTCGCGTGGCGGGACATCGCTGGTTCGTCGACCTGACGTTCCGAGGGAGCCGGTCGGGAACCTCCACCATCCGCGCGGTTCTGGGATGGTCGGAGGAAACGCTGGCCGTCGAAGCGCCAGGCGGACCGTTACTGAGCGTTCAGCGCTTGCTTCGCCAACCCGGCTGGCATCGGCTGGTGGTCCGATTTGGCCCCCAGCGCACCGATCTGGCCGTCGATGGCGACGAGTTGGCGCACGGCGATGGTCCCGGCGGGCCGCTCGTCGAGATCCGACTGGCCACCGAGGCGCAGGGCGCGCCCTCCTCGTCCGGGAAAGATCTGTCCGCTCAGCTCGATGACCTTCAACTGGCCAGACTCGCCGAGCCGGTCGGACCGCTCGAGGTCGAGCCGTCCCTGGACGAGGTCCGCGACGAGGCCCGGGCGGTGGGGGCGGTCAACAC
>CAZRGV010000095.1:9742-10010 GCA_964599655.1 uncultured Isosphaeraceae bacterium
GGGTTCATTCGGCCGATACCGACCGGGTGACCTTCGAGATCGACGGCCGGTCGATCACGCTCCCCTGGGCCGAGGTTTCGGGCCTCTACTTCCGCCGAAAACCCTCGCAGGCTCGCCCCATCGACGGGCTCATCGTCCGGCTCGAATGGCGATCGGCCGCCGGGAACGACCCGCGCGACCTCGACCGGGCCGAAGGGGCGCTTCTGGCCGCGTCCGACCAAGCCCTGACCCTCGACGTTCCGTTTGTGGGTTCGTTGGAGATTCCCCA
>CAZRGV010000095.1:10024-24604 GCA_964599655.1 uncultured Isosphaeraceae bacterium
CCGTGAGCGGCTCCGCCGCTTGGATGTCGTCAATCGCGCCCGACGGATGGTGCTCGACGCCACGTCGCACCACCTCGGCGACCGGATCACCGCCGACCTCGACCCGCCCCAGGCCGAGGGAGGAGTGCTCCAGGTCCCCTTCCACCTCGAAAGCGTCCCCGAAGGCCCGGTTCGCCTGGCGGTCGACATCATCCAGGTCGTCGGCGTCGAGGGAACACCCATCTATTCCGATCTGGTCAAACTCGGCCAGCTCCGCACGCGCGTTCAGATCAACGGCAAGCCTCTCGACGATCTGAACACGTTTGTCACGACGCGTAACGAATCGCAGGAGCGGGTTCGCATTCCGATTCCGGCGGGCCTGCTTCAACCGGGAGAGAACCTGATCCGTTTCGAGCAGACGGGTACGGCCGATGATCCTCAGAAGCGGGACAATCTGGGGATTCTCGGCATCGCCCTCGAGTCGCCCAGTGTCGGCTCGGTTTCCGGAACACGTCGTCCGTGAACATCCTGACTCGAAGCCTGGTCCGCCATGCGCACGCGGTCGCCCGAGAAGTCGGGGCGCGGGTGGTGCTGCTCTACGCCGACGTGGTCGAGGCGCATGACGATCTGTCCGATCTGATTCAGGACGTCGATTTTCGGGTGATCCTCGTTTCCCGACGCGACGGCTTCCGCCCTCCCCCCGGTTGGGACGAGCTCTGCGCCGTCGTTCGCGTGCCGGATATTCCGATGACGCGGGCCGGCCAGGTCAAGGTCGCCACGCTCGTGGCCGCCGTCGAGGGGCTGGTCAAAGTCGGCGACCGCATCGTCTGGCTGACCGGCATCCAGGGCTCGAACGCCATCGACACGATCCTGGTGCTCGACCTCGGCAACGAGCTGGAAATGTTCTCGTGGTCGACGGCCGATCCCCTGCCCTCCGACGTGCGCCCGACGGTCTTCGAGCGCGTGCTGACCCTCTCCGGTGAGCTCGGCCTCGAAGGGCGCGAAGGCCGGCCCGTCGGCGCTCTGTTCGTCCTCGGCGATTCCGACGCCGTGCTCGGTCAGAGCCGGCAGCTCGTGATCAATCCGTTCCACGGCTATCCCGAAGAAGAGCGGAACGTCCTCGACCCAAGGCTGGAGGAGACGCTCAAGGAGTTCTCGGCACTCGACGGCGCGTTCCTCATCCGGGGCGACGGCGTGGTCCTCTGCGCCGCTCGCTACCTGATCCCCAGCGACAAGCCGAGCGAACCACTGCCGCAAGGGCTCGGCGCCCGCCACGAAGCCGCCGCCAGCATCACGGCCGCAACCAACGCGATCGCGCTCTGCGTCTCGCAATCGACCGGCACCGTCTCCATCTTCAAGAGCGGCCGCCTCGTGACCGACATCCCAAAACCCCGCAGCCGGGCCCCCGGAGACCTCTAACACTCACGGAGTCGCCCCCCGGACGCTTCCGTAGGGTGGGCCCGCTCACCGATCTTCCGATGGCGTCACGAGTTCGGGGGTCAGTGCCCACCCTGCGAGCGACGAATGTCCCGAGGAATTCTGGAGACGTGCACGACCGTCGGCCACGACTCCTCTGTTCCCGGTTTGCCGCGATGGCCCCTTCCACCTGGACCTTGTCGAACGAGCCCCCTCGGCCCCATGATGGTTGACGTTGCGAATCGATGCGTCGAGCGTCTCCGCCCCGACCCCTGGATTGGAAAGGTTTCCGTTCTGATGTCCAGCGCCAAGAAGCTTACTTTGATCGTGCTCGGTTTTTTTTCGGCCCTGCTGATCCTCTCCCAGCTCGTCATGGGACAGCTCATTCTCTCGGGACGTTCCGAACTCAGAAAAGCTCACCAGCACACCGGCTACATGGCCGTCACGGTGAGCGTGATCTATATCCTGATGTCCCTCCTGGCGATCGCGTCGCTCCCGACCAGTTCGAAGCCCGACTAACCTGATCGGGTGAGTCACGGAGCTCAGAGGCGATCCGGCCGGTTGACTCGCGACGGGAAGGGCCGGACGACATTCGGCGGATTGTCAGACACGCATAAACGCTGAGTCCAGATTATGTCATGATGTTGAGATCGTGGTTCGGCGCCTGAGGTTTCGGGGACCGCTTCCATGAGAACCGGAGACAAAGGCGTGTTCGGCTGGGGCCGGGGCGTGAGGGCGACCGCCTTCACGCTGGTCGAGTTGCTCGTGGTGATCTTCATCATCACGATCCTGACGGCGTTGCTGCTTCCCGCGGTCCAAAGCGCTCGCGAGGCGGCACGTCGTACCTCGGCTCTGAACGATGCGCGATTCCCGCATGACGCGGAGGCGGAGAAGGCCGCGCCCGAGGGCCTCTACACCGTGAAGGTGTTCTATGGGACGGACCGGGGACCGGACGAGGTTGAAGGTTGGGGCCTCTGGTTCTGGGTCGCGAGCGGTTTCCTGGCGTTGGTCGTCTGCCTGGGGCTGGCGGCCTGTTGGGCGTGGGTGAGGCGATTCGGGGTCCGGGTGACTCTTGGGATGTTGTCGGGTTTGGCAGGGCTTGCGGCACTGGGGTGCTTGGCCTGGGCATTGATGATGGTCCTGGCGTCGGCCGCGGGTTCGACGCCCTGGGCCAAGCGGTACGGCTCAGGGCACGGCTCGGTGCGCTATGGCGTTTGCCGCGTGACGCTGCCCAAGGATCATCGCATTGGTGCGCTGGAATCGCCGTCCATCTTTCGCTTTGAGATCTGGCCGGACCCCGCGAAGCACGTCGCGTTGCGGGCGGTCGAGGAGGTGGAGGCTGATCCGTTCTTCGAACTGCTCCGCAAGGCCGTGGAAGAGCAGAAGGCCGCCCACGGCAAGCGGGAGGTGCTCCTCTTCGTCCATGGCTTCAACACGACGTTTGAGGACGTCGCAAGACGGACGGCCCAGTTGGCTTACGACCTGAACTACGAGGGAGTGCCGGTCTTCTGGAGCTGGCCGTCGTTCGGAAAGGCCTCCTTCTACGGGGCCGATGAGAAGAACGTGAGGTGGACCGAGCCGCATCTGGCCAGGTTCCTCCAGGACGTGGCAGCGAGGTCGGGCGCCGAAACGATTCACCTGGTGGCCCACAGCATGGGGAATCGCTGCCTGACCGAGGCGTTGAGACGGCTGGAAACCCCTGGCAGGCTGCCCGCGTCGATCCGAGAGGTTGTACTGACGGCGCCCGACATCGATGCGGATACCTTTCGTGAGGACCTCGCGCCGGCGATCGTCGGACCGGGCCGGAGGGTTACGCTTTACGCGTCGACGCGGGACAGGGCGTTGGAACTCTCCCAGAAGTATCATGCCGGCCCTCGCGCCGGGGAGGCCGGGAAGCAGATCGTCGTCGTGCCGCCGATCGAGACGGTCGACGCCTCGGCGGTGGACACGAGCTTCGACGGTCACAGTTACTTCGCCGCCAACGACTCGGTACTGTCGGACCTCTACTACCTCCTGAGGGACGCCAAGCCGGCGTCAGAACGGTTCGGGATGGAGGCGGTTACACTCGGCGACCATCTCGTCTACTGGGTCTTCCGGCCTCGAGCACGCTGAGCCTTGGGGCTCGGCTCCAGGCGGGGGGCGACTCTGTGGGGCCCCGACCCGTTGGCCGACTTCGCCTCCCTCAACCGCCACAACGAGCTTGCCGAGTCGCTCCGATCGTTGCATCCGGAGGACGCCGCCGAAGGGCTGCGCGTCGCCGTGACGACGAAGGATCGAGCATCAGGTAAGTTGCACCAGCGGCGTGATTGTCCCCGAACTCTGAAAAAGCCCGATCAGAAAGCGGGCGGTCGACTGGTGGCCGAGGAACGCTCTTGACGCCGGGCGGGCGAGACTCCGGTACACGACCAGGCCCTCCCCCGGTCCCCAACCGAGCCGGGTGGCGAAGGCCACGTCGGGCGGGCAGACGCGCATCCGCTCGGTCACGGTCAGCGGTTGCCAGCGGACCGCGCGGCGGTGCAGATCGGGATCCCAGCTCACCACCAGCGGCAGCCAGGCGCGGCGGGTCGTCTTGTGCGGCCGCAGGACGATCGCGTTGTCCTCGTGAGTCAGTCGGCCTTGATCGATCGACGAATCGCGATCCGTCAGGCCGATCGGATAAACCCGGGCCGACCCCGATTGGCCCGTGACACGTAGCACCAGAGCCCGGGAGTTCGGGGCGGGCCGCGTTTCGATGCCGGGCGGCAACGTCAGCCGCATCCCGACATCCGACGCCGGACCCTCGACCTGCTCGGCCAGCAGGGCCATCTGCCGCCCCCTGAGCAAGACCGCCGTTCGGATGACCCAGAGACCGCCCATCCGGAAGGACCACTCAGCCACATCGGCGAACGGGCTGCTCGACCAGTGGAGCCAGCGCGCCTGGCTGGTCGTTTCCGCCGGGGTTCCTCCAATCGTGGTCCATTCCGGACCCAGCCAGCGGCGGCCCTTTCCGACCAGCTCCAGCCGGCAGACTCCCCCGCGATCCCTCTGGTCGATCGCCAGCAGGTCCCCCTGCGACGACCAGTCGGGGCGGAGGATCGCGAGCGGTCGGTCCGCGCTCGCGAACGCCGGCAACGGTGGGGCGGCCGGTTCTCCACGCCGTTTTCCTCGCCTCGGAAACCACCAGTTCGCCACCACGTCGAGCGACGACGAGTCGAGCCATCCCAACCACTCGCGAAGCCGATCGCCCCGTCCGGGAACCGGCCCCTCGGGCTCAAAGACGGCGGTTCCGCCCGGCCGAGCGAACCGCAACGCCGCCAGGATCAGCCCCTCGACGTAAGGCCTTAGCGCCGTTCGGTCTTCGTCAAGGCCCGACGCCAGCCCCCCGAACAGCCGGTCCAGGACCTCCCACCAGGCACTCGGAGGAAGCCGGCGAGGAACCCCCTGTTCGTCGAGCTCTCGTGAGAGCCAGCGCCTCACGCGACTGGAATCGCCCCGTTGGGTCCAGTACTCCACGCCACGTCCCAGCTCCGCCAGCCTCGAGTCGCTTGCTTCGGGAAACCCGGAATTCGCCAACGCAGTCCCTCGTTCCGATCGATTCATCGCTCGGCCCTTGCACTCCCGTACCGTTCCGCCACCTGTCCAGGATTGTTGCATGATTCTCGGGCGGGGTTGCCCGAATAATGGTCGCCCTGTTCGGGCCAGCCAGGATACCCGCGATCTTCCTTAAAAGAACCCTACAAGGATCAAGTACGTTTTCCATTGTGTAAGTTGCTTTGAGGTCGAGGGTTAGGGCGTCACCTCGTGAATGGCGCGGGAAACTCGCGACCGTCCCGTCCTTCTGGCACTGCCTTTGCCTTACTCCTTCGGCGTCAAGGGTCAATGAGGATCAAGCGACCGTCGACGTCGAATGGATCTTCGAAAGACCTGGCCCGATCGAATGCCGGTCGGGACCCTCGAGCCACCCCACCTGGCGACGGTCGGCAACCACGCAAGTGGCTGCGGACCAACCGCCAAGGGGCGAGCGGGATGCCTCGCACGACCCCCCCGCTCGCCCCGTCTTACACAAGGGCGACGCCTCGCGAGCCGAAACGGCGCCGCCCCTTTGAGCCGAGCTGGCCGGGATGAACCGCCAAGGTGACCATGGGAGAGGTGGTCCGCCGAGGAGGGTTCACTCCGGCCGGCTTTTTTTGGCTCATCCTCCAATCGGTCTTCCCGGCGATCCGCGCTGTTCCCAATTCCAGGATCGGATAGGATCGAATAAGTGTTGGCTCCCGCTCCGTTGCGGGGACGATGAGCCAGCGAGACCACACCGTCCGTCCAGAGGGTTCGGGGGGATGACTCGGGAACGGACCAATCGATGGCGTTGGCGCGCCCAACGGCGGACAAGACCGTTGGCGATCGCCTTCGGCGTCGTCGCGGCCTTCGTGGCCTGGGAGTTGGTGCCGGCCTGGTGGGAGGCCCTGCCGCGCTGGGTGACGCGTGGCCTGGCCCTGGGGTTTTTGCACGGATTCCTTCTGCTTTACGTCGTTGGCCTGGCGACGGCGGCGCTGGGCCTGGTCGGTCTCGTGCCTTGGCTGATTCGCGCTCGACGACGAGGGGCGAGACACCCCTGGATCGCCCGGGCGATCGCCTTGTGCGTGGCCAGTTTGATCGGGTTCGGATTGCTCGAGGGCGCGTCGGCGGCGCTGGAGGTCTGGACTCGCAGGCCGATTCCAATGCCTCCGCCCCCGCCGGACGATCCGGCCAACCGGCTTCCGAACAAGGCGCTCGGGGGAAGCCCGAATGAGCTGCGGCTGGTCGTCTTCGGTGAGTCGAGCGCGCGGGGCGTGCCGTTCGACCCTTGGATCTCGATTGGACAGATCGTCGCCTGGCAACTGGAGCACGTCTTCCCCGATCGCAAGGTCGTCCTCGAAAGTCGGGCCTCGAACGGCTCGGTGCTCCGGCCGATGGTCGAACGCCTGGCCACGCTCGAGCACCGCCCCGACGCCGTGCTGCTTTACTCGGGCCACAACGAGTTCCAGTCGAAGTTCGGCTGGTCTCGCGTGGTGGATTATTATCCCGAGGATCGTCGGATCCGGCCCCGTTCGCTCGTCGATCGGCTGTGCGCGCAAACCCCCCTGCTCCGCCTGATCGGAGCCTCGATCCAGAAGCAGCGCATCGACCTGCCCCCCTCGCCGGTGCGTCGATCGCTCGTCGATCGGCCGACGGTCACCGCGGACGAGTACGCGACGTTGCGATCCGACTACCACCGAGACCTGGAAACCTTCGCCGCCTATCTGGAACGGCTCGGGGCCTTGCCGATCCTGATCGTTCCCGCCGGCAACGAGGCCGGCTTCGGGCCCAACCGCTCGGTCCTCCCCGAACAGACGCGACGCCCTCAGAGAGAAACCTTCACGCGCGAGGTTCTCGCGGCCAAGGCCCTCGAAGCGACGGAACCAGCGCGCGCGGAAGCCCGCTATCGCGACCTGATCGCCCGGCAGCCGGGCTTCGCCGAAACCCACTTCCGCCTGGCCCGGCTCCTCGAAGCCTCCGACCGCTGGGACGAGGCGAAGCGGCAGTACCGGCTCGCCAGAGACCTCGACGCCTTGCCCGTCCGATGCCCCAGCGACTTCCAGTCCGCCTATCGCGAGGTCGAGGCAAGGCATGACGTCGTCGTCGTCGACGCCAACGCCGTCTTGCCCCGGCTGCATCCCCACGGCCTGCTCGACGACCTCCAGTTCTCCGACATCCAGCACGCGAGCTTTCGAGGCTATCTCGCCCTGGCGCAGGAAGTGCTCGACCAGTTGTACGCGCGTCGCGCTTTTGGCTGGCCCGACGGCGTGCCGGCCCCCGTTGTCGATCCCGACGAGTGCGCCGCCCACTTCGGACTCGACGCCCAACGTTGGCAGGAAATCTGTCGCCACAGCGCGATTCTCAACGGCAGCTTCGTCGAGATCCGTTACGACCCGACCGAGCGCGAGGCCCGGACCCAGAGCTTGCGGCGTGCCGCTCGGGAGGTCGCTCGGGGCCGTGCTCCCGATCAGCTCGGCGTCCGCGGGCTCGGCGTCCACCCGCCCGGATTGCACGAGCCCGCTCATCATCGAGAGATGCCTCACGCGGGTTGATCCGGGCGTTCGCCGATTGCGGGTTCCTTGCTGGCCCCCTTCGATGGTGTCGGCTAGGATGAAGGCCAATCGCGTCCTGGCTCTGACTGGCCGGTCGACGTCAATCCCTGCCGAGGACGCCCGATCCGGTTCCCGGAGTGCTCTCCGATGTTCCAGGCTCCCTATCGCGCGGCGGTGATCGGACGGACGGGTCGGGGCGACTACGGTCATGGGCTCGACGTCGCCTTGCTCGACCAGCCAAAGCTCAAGGTCGTGGCCGTGGCCGATGAGAATCCGAGCGGGCTCGCGGCCGCCGCGAAACGGCTCAAGGTCGAACAGGCCTACGCCGACTATCGCGAGATGCTCGACCGCGAGAAGCCCCAGTTCGTCGTGGTCGGGCCGCGATGGATCGACGCCCATCGCGAGATCATCGTCGCCTGCGCCGAGCGCGGGGCCAACATTTTCACCGAGAAGCCGTTCGCGCCGACCCTGGCCGATTGCGACGCGATCGCCGACGCCTGCGCCCGATCGCACGTCAAGCTCGCGATCGCCTTCCAGACGCGCTACAGCCCCCGTTATGAACAGGTCAAGAAACTCATCGATGACGGCGCCATCGGAGAGCTGCTCGAAATCCGGGGTCGTGGCAAGGAAGACCGTCGGGGCGGCGGCGAGGATCTCTTCGTGCTTGGCTCGCACATCATGGATCTCTTCCGCGGTTTCCTGGGCGACGCCGCCTGGTGCTTCGCCCGCGTCACCGAGAACGGCCAGCCCGTCGGCAAGGCCCAGGTCCGGCAGGGCGCCGAGGGGCTTGGACTCCTGGCCGGCGATCGGATCGACGCCCTGTACGGCTTCACGAATACCCCCGTCCTGGCCTACTTCGCCACGAGCCGCCCGAAGGAGCACGGCAGCCGTTTCGGCATTCAACTGCTTGGCTCGAAGGGCCGCATCGACATGGGAACCGGCTGGATGCCGCCCGCCTTCCTCTTGGCCGACCCGACCTGGCGCGCGTCTTCCAGCGGATCGCGTTGGGTCGAGATCTCGAGTGCCGGACCGGGCAAGCCCGAAACGATGGGCTCAAACGACCTGGTCGCGGCCAACCGCCTGATCGTCGCCGACTGGATTCAGGCCGTCGAGAACGACACGCAACCGAAGGTCAACCTCGAGGACGCTCGGGGCACCGTCGAGATGATCCTGGCCACCTACGCCTCCCACATCCAGAAGGCACCGGTGTCGATCCCGCTCCGTGACCGACAGCGGCATCCCCTGGAGACCTTCGGCGAGGGGGCGCCCTGATGCCGCTCGAGCCGCCGAGCCCGACCGAGGACGAGCAGGCCCTTCGCGCCAGTTACGATGCGGTCCCCTACGAGAGTCAGGCCCTCATCGAGACGCACCCCGACCGGATCGCGTCGGTGGCCACGCTCTTCGGTCTGTCGCCGCCGACGGTCGCGACGGCTCGCGTGCTGGAACTCGGCTGCGCGCGGGGCGGAAATCTCATCCCGATGGCCCTGGAGCTGCCCGAAGCCCGTTTTCTCGGCATCGACCTCTCCCCGAGGCAAATCGCCGACGGCCAGTCGTCGATCGAGACGCTCGGCCTTCGCAACATCGAGCTCCGGGCGATGAGCCTCACCGAACTCGGCGACGACCTCGGCCCGTTCGACTACATTCTCTGCCACGGCGTTTATAGCTGGGTGCCCGAGCCGGTTCGCCAGGCCATCCTCGAGATCTGCGCCCGGAGGCTCGTCCCGAACGGTGTCGCCTACGTCAGCTACAACACGTTCCCAGGCTGGCTCATCCCCTCATTGATTCGCGAGATGATGCTCGGCCATGTCCGATCGGTGTCCGATCCCGTTGAACGGGTCCGGCGCGCCCGGCAACTGGTCGAAACCCTGGCCCGGTCGATCCCCGACGCGCAAAGCCCCTACGCGCTTCTGGTCCAGAAAGAGGCCGCCGAGATCCAGAACAAGTCCGACACCTACCTCTTGCATGAACATCTCGACTCCGTGAACGAACCGGTCTACGTTCGACAGTTCCTCGAACAGACGACCGCGACGGGCCTCCGCTATCTCGGCGACGCGCGCATCGGCTCGATGCCCGCGCTTCAGCAACCCCGCATCCGCGAGATCCTGGAAGGGCTCTCGCACGATCCCAGCGAACAGGAACAGCTCTTCGACGCCCTGCACAACCGGCGGTTCCGTCGTTCCTTGCTCGTGCGCGCCGATGCGCCAGACCCGCCACGTTCGACCCCCTCCACCGACGCCATGGCCGGGCTTCGGATCAGCACCCTGGTCGCGCCGGCCTTCGCGAGTCCCGACCTCCGCGCCGGAGTCGCCGCGTCGTTCCGTCCGTTCGGATCGACCGTCCCGTTCTCCACGACCGACCCGATGACCAAGGCCCTCCTCGTCGTGCTGTCCGAATCGCACCCGAGGTCCTTGCCGTTCGAAACCCTTTGGACGCTCGTCCGGTCACGATTGGCCCGCGCCCTCGGCGGCGAAGGCCCGTCCAGGGAGCAGGTCGCGGCCGCCGTGTTGAGTGGCCTGGCCGCGTCGATCGTGGACATGCACACCCTGGAATTCCGGTTCGCGGCCGAACCCGGCGATCGTCCAACGGCCAGCCCGATCGCCCGCCTCCAGGCGGAATCCCAAGGCAACGTCGTCAACCTCCGGCATCGCCTGGTCCTGCTCAGCGAGTTCGACCGCCTGGTGATCCGCCAGCTCGACGGCCGACGTGATTTCGAGGCCGTTCTCGGCGCCGTCGAGGCGGCCATTCTCGCCGGTCAGTTCACGATTCATCAGGACAACCAGCCGATCACCGACCCCAGCCAGATCCGGCCAATCTTGAGGCGATCGATTCCACCGAGCCTGCAACGTCTCGCCTCGTTCGCGTTGCTCACGAGCTGATCCACGCCCGACGCAACGATCCCGAGCTTCATCCGAACTTCCATCGAATCCAGGTCTTGCGATCGCGAGTCGATGCGCCTCGCAGGTCGGGCGCTCGGCCCTCGCAATCCCTCGCAGGGGCGATCCATCCTCGTGATCACGCACGGACCGGTCGGGTCGCTCTATCCGTTTTTCTGATGGAGCGGAGTGCGGAATTTTAAAATTCCCTCTTGACGCGGCGGACCCCGCCCGAGTTAAGTATTGAAATTCTCGATACCGTGCCGCGCGCACTATCGAGGTTTCACCAGTGCTGTTCGGGCCGTCAACGTGCGGGCGGCCGTTTTTCCGGATCGGAATGTCGGTCGTTGGACATCCGGGGTTGGCCGGCTTGGCCGGTTCACTCCGCGATCGTTCCCTCGACACGACGGCGGGAACCGCGAGGTCCATGCAGCTCGAAGCCCTCAAGATCTTCTGTGACGTGGTTCGCTGGGCGAGCTTCTCGCGCGGGGCGGCCGAGAACGGCGTCTCGCAGTCGTCGGCCAGCCAGGCGGTCCACCAGTTGGAGGTCCGGCTCGGAGCCAAGCTGATCGACCGCTCCAAGCGCCCGCTGGTGCTCACGCCTCACGGAAAGGTCTTCTACGAGGGCTGCAAGGATCTCGTCGGCCGTTACTTCGAAATCGAGAACCGGGTCAAGGCGCTGGCCGACGATCACAAGCTCGTGGGGACCGTGCGCGTGGCGTCGATCTACTCGGTCGGCCTGGCGCACATGAGCCGCTACGTCGAGCGGTTCCACGAACGCCATCCCGGCGCGAACGTCCGGCTGGAGTACCTCCACCCGACCCGAGTCGTCGAGAGCGTCATGGAAGGCGTGGCGGAGCTCGGCCTGATCTCCTTCCCGAGAAAGTGGCCCGACCTGGACGTGGTCCCCTGGCGCGAGGAAGAAATGGTGGTGGCCGTTCACCCCAAGCACCGCTTCGCCAGCCTGGGAACCATCGAGATCGGCCAGCTCGACGGCGAGAAGTTCGTGGGCTTCGACGCCGATCTGTCGATCCGGCGCGTGATCGACCGGTTCCTCCGCAAGCACGGCGTTCAGGTCGAAACCACCCTGGAATTCGACAACATCGAGAACATCAAGCGCGCCGTGGAGATTCCGGCGGGCGTCTCGATCCTGCCCGAGCCGACACTGACTCAAGAACTCCAAGCGGGCACGCTGGTCGCCGTCCGGTTTCGCGACCATCGCCTGACCCGCCCACTGGCGATCCTTCACCGCAGCGGTCAGCTCGGGCTGACGGCCTCGCGGTTTCTCAAACTGTTGACCCAGGGAGACGACGCGGCGACGGCCCGAGAAGGCGTCGCCGCCGGAAACGCTCTCTGAGTTGAGCCGTCCGGGGAACCGCACTCTCGCGAGGCCCTGGGCGGCAGCGATCCGACCAATCCGAACCGAGGAGTTGACGTTGGGCCGAAGGACGCGGCCGAGACGCGAAAGGGAACGACCATGAGTACCGGCTACCCCGCACCCCAGGGCCTCTACGACCCCCGCCTCGAGCACGACGGCTGCGGCGTTGGCTTCCTGGTCGACCTGAAAGGACGAAAATCGCACAAGATCGTGCGAGACGGCCTGACGGCTCTGATCAACCTCAATCACCGAGGCGCCTGTGGTTGTGAGAACAACACCGGCGACGGCGCGGGCATCCTCATCCAGATCCCGCACGAGTTCCTCAAGGCCCGCTGCCAGCCGCTGGGAATCTCACTCCCCGAGCCGGGCCGTTACGGCGTGGGCGCGTTCTTCGCCTCGCCGCTGGTCTCCCAGCAGGGCATCGGTCAGCGCCTCTTCGAGCGCATCGTCAAGGAAGAGGGCCTGGAGTTCCTCGGCTGGCGGCCCTTGCGAACCGACAACTCGATGCTCGGCGAGAGCGCCAAGCGCGTCGAGCCGGCCATGTTCCACGCCCTCATCGGCGCCCCGTACCACGACCCCGATCGCTTCGAGCGCAAGCTGTTCGTGGTCCGCAAGCGGTTCGAGACCGCCATCGAGCTCTCCGGTCTCGACGACCACAAGTTCTTCTACTTCGCCAGCCTCTCGTGCCGCACGCTGGTTTATAAAGGGATGCTCACACCCCACCAGGTGGGGGCCTACTTCGCCGACGATCTCGACGACGAACGCCTCGACAGCGCCCTTTGCATGTTCCACTCCCGGTTCAGCACCAACACTTTCCCGAGCTGGGAGCTCGCCCACCCGTACCGGATGATCGCCCACAACGGCGAGATCAACACCCTTCGCGGCAACATCAACTGGATGCGGGCCCGCGAGGCCCTCTTCGAATCCGACGTCTACGAGCCCGGCGACGTCCAGAAGCTGCTGCCGATCATCCGCGAGGGACTTAGCGACACCGCCTGTCTCGACAACGCCCTCGAATTGCTCGTCAAGTCGGGCTTCGGCGTGGCCCGCGCCATGATGATGCTCGTCCCCGAAGCCTGGGAAAACCACGAGACGATGTCTCAGGCGAAGAAAGACTTCTATGCCTATCACTCTTGCCTGATGGAGCCCTGGGACGGCCCGGCGTCGATCGCCTGCACCGACGGCAAGACCATCGGCGCGGTGCTCGATCGCAACGGTCTGCGGCCCAGCCGCTACTGCGTCACCAAGGACGACCTGGTCATCATGGGCAGCGAGACCGGCGTCCTCGACATCCCCGCCGAGGACATCGTCCTCAAGGGGCGGCTCGAGCCCGGCAAGATGTTCTTCGTCGACATGGAGCAGGGCCGCATCATCGACGACGAGGAGTTGAAGCACCAGATCGCCACCGAGAAGCCCTACGGCAAGTGGCTTCGAGAGCACATGGTCTCCCTGGCCGACCTGCCCGAGGCCCCCCATGTGCCCGGTCCCGACCACGAGACGCTGCTCCATCGGCAAATGGCCTTCGGCTACACGCTCGAGGATCTCAAGTACATCCTCGGCCCGATGGGCAACGACGGCGCCGAGGCCATCGGCTCGATGGGGACCGACACCCCCCTGGCCGTGCTTTCCGACCGCGCCCAACCCCTCTTCAACTACTTCAAGCAACTCTTCGCCCAGGTGACCAACCCGCCCCTGGACGCCATCCGGGAAGAGCTGCGCGGTACGGAAGGACCAGCGCCCGCCGAGGCAGAGCTGGTCACCTCCGTTCGCACCGGCATCGGCGGCGAGGGCAACCTCCTGATGCCCAAGCCCGAAAGCGCCCGGCAGATCGAGGTGGAAATCCCGATCCTCGACAACGACGAGACCGCCCGGCTCAAGTTGCTCGACGGCTGGCGGGGCTTCAAGTCGGCGACCATCCCCATGCTCTTCTCCGCGTCCGAAGGGGCCAAGGGCATGGAACGGCGGCTCGAGGCGATCTTCCAGGAGGCCGTCGAGGCGATCAAGGCCGGCGCGAACCTGATCGTGCTGACGCATCGCACGGTCGACGCCCAGAACGCGCCGATCCCGTCGCTCCTTGCCTGCTCCGGCCTGCACCATCACCTCGTTCGAGAGGGTTTGCGGACCCGCGCCGGCCTGATCATCGAGTGCGGCGACGCCCGCGAAGTTCATCACTTCGCCCTCTTGCTCGGCTACGGCGCCGGGGCCATCAATCCCTATGTCGCCTTCGAGACGCTGGACGACATGATCCAGCAAGGTATGCTCAAGTCGGACATCGACCACGCCGAGGCCGTCAAGCGCTATCGCAAGGCGATCAAGAAGGGCGTGGTCAAGGTCATGTCCAAGATGGGCATCAGCACGATTCAGAGCTACCGGGGCGCCCAGATCTTCGAGGCGATCGGCCTGAACGAACAATTTGTCAACAAGTACTTCGACAAGACCGCGTCCCGCATCGGCGGCGTCGGCCTTGAGGAGATCGCTCGGGAAACCCTTGAGCATTACCACCGCGCGTTTTCTCCTCGCGAGGTCGGCCCGCTGTTGCTCGAAGAGGGCGGCCAGTACCAGTGGCGGCGCGACGGCGAGTTCCACCTCTTCAACCCGGAAACCGTCTTCCGGCTCCAGCACGCCACCCGACAAGGCCGCTACGACATCTTCAAGCAGTACACCCGGATGGTCGACGAGCAGAACGAGCGGCTCTGCACGCTCCGCGGCCTGTTCGAATTCCAGTTCGACAAGTGCACGCCGATCCCCATCGAGGAGGTCGAGCCCGTCGAGGCGATCGTCAAGCGGTTCGCCACCGGCGCCATGAGCTACGGCCCGACCTCGGCCGCGGCCCACGAGACGCTGGCCACCG
>CAZRGV010000096.1:0-14781 GCA_964599655.1 uncultured Isosphaeraceae bacterium
GTGGTTAAGGTTCCGAGCCTCCTCGATGGCGTACTCGATGACCTTCTTGGCCCTCGGGGTTTGCGGCAGTTTGCCCATGGTCACCATATCGGGCCCGGACTGGACGATCTTCTCGACTTCGACCCGGATTTTCCGGAGGTCGACGTCGAGGTTCTTCAAGACGTTCGCGGCGACCCCGCTGCCTTCCTTGACGAGGCCGAGCAAGACGTGTTCGGTGCCGACGTACTCGTGGTTGAAGCGTTGGGCTTCCTGATTGGCAAGCTGCATCACCTTGCGGGCACGATCGGTGAAACGTTCATACATGCGGTCGACTCCGGCGAGATGTCCGGTCTGGGATTGGGGGCCAGGCCGGTTCGGCACCTTCCATCGTATTTTGTACGTTGCGGCCAGTCCAAACGTTCAACAAATCGACGGGTGAACGGCGCGGTGGGATGTCCCGCGACGCCGAGCCGACGTGCTTCGAATACAGAATCTTCCGCCTTTCTTCGACGGAATTCAACTCCGGAACCGATCCCGCCGCCGGCAAAGTCGTCAAAATCACCAGGACGCCCTCCGAAGATGCCTTGACGCTTGGACTTGACGCGGCCCTCGGGGAGAGGGTTCGTTGGTCGAAACGGGAATCCGTGACGCGTCGAAACGGCGGATGGACAGGTCCTTCTCAAGAAAAGCGGACGCCGCACGGCGTGTTCGGGTTCGTTGGGACCGGGACGCGTCGTCGTTCAGTCGTTCTCCAACCGTGCCAGGGCCTGGCCGATTTCCCAGCGCCACTTGGCTCCCTGGTCGAGTTCGAGACACTGGCGGAAGGTTTGTCGGGCCAGTCCGTGCTGGCCGGTGCGAACGAAGAGGGAGCCCAGTTGCATCAAGGCGTCGGCGTCGGTCTCATCCATGGCGAGGATTTGCTCGAAGAGCCGTCGCGCGTCGTTCCAGCGGCCCTGAAGGTAGTGGCCGAGCGCCTCGCGGTAGAGCCGGTCGATCTCGGTCCGGTGTCGCTCGGGGTGGCAGCGCCAGACCCACCACAAGGTGTAACCCATGGCGGCTAGCCAGGTGATCATGGCCAGGGCCGCGAAGAACGCGGGCCAGCCCGAGGCGAAGGCGTCGGTCCAGAGGAACTGGGTCAGGACGGCCAGGTTCAAGGTCGCCGCGAAGAGGGCGGCGAGCATCAACCCGAGCACTTCTTGCCCGGACCAGATTTGGGCGAGACCCGGCCAGAGACTCAACACGGCGATCCAGGCGCGCCGGGGCATCGTGCGGCTCCTTCCGTCCGTTCCGCTCGATCGCGTCGAGACGATCCTTCAAAGCGCGTAAGGAATTCTAATCGATACGATTGTCAAGTTCAAGCAGAAGTGGCCGCGCGGAGCACGTCGAGGGCGTTCGGGCCTGGCGGCCGATTCGAGGCGTGGCGTCGATCGCGATCGCGACGGGTTCGATCGCGCGGTCAGCGTCGGAGGCGGTCGCGGGACCGGATGCGGCGGCCGAGGTCGCGGAGGCGTTGAAAGTCGTCCTGAACGCGGCTGCCGGCGCGGTCGACCCACTCGTCGAGCCGGAGGCCGTCGACGGAGAGGGCGACCGACTGGACCGTTCCCTGGATGCGGAGGTTGGCCATCTGCTGGATCGCTCCGGGAAGCTCGCCGAGCCACTGCCGGGTTTCGGGAGGGAGCCGGTCGGTGAGGGCGCCCAGTCTCGACGTGATTTCCTGGGTGCGGGCGAGGTAGTCGATGCGCCCGTCGAAGTCGGTCCAACCGACCATGGTCAGGGGCAACGGGCCGACCTGGAGCGCCAGGTTTTTCGTGGCGACGCGGCGGTTGGCGATGGCGAAGTCGCCTCGGATCGAGCCGATGCGGCCCTGGTCGGGCATTCGCAACGCGCTGGCGATCTGCGAGAGGACCCGGGAGCCGTCCACGTCGATTTCGTCGAGGGCGACGTTGCCCTGTCCGGCGAGGTTCCGAGCGATCTCGGCGCCGGAGTTTCCCTTGGTTTGCACGAAGAGGTCGAGGTCGAGCCGACCTTGCAAGGCGACCGATTCGGGGCTTCCGGCCAGGATGGGGACGAGGTACGTGATGGCTCGCATGCCGGCATCGAGCTGGGCGTGCTCGATGCGGACTTCCCCCTCGTAGGACGGCAGGGAGTCGCCCCAATCGAGCCGGGCGGCCATCGCGAATCGGCCGCCATTGAGGGTTCCGTCGAGCTGTTCGACCTGGAGCTGGCCGGTTCTCCAGTGGCCCCGGCCGGCGACGTTGGCGAGGTCGAGCTTTGTGCCGGACATCTCGTCGAGGAAGAGGACGCGGGTCTCGGAGAGCTCGATGGCCATGACGGGGGGATTCGGATCACGGGCCTGGTCGGCGTTCGATGCGGGAGCGTCGCCCTGGCTCTGGAAGAGGTCGGCGAATTCGAGGGAGCCGTCGGCGAGTCGCCGGACGCGGAGGCTCAGTCCCGAGGCGCGGCAGGCGGTCGGCTCGACGCGGCCGGCCAGAACTTGAAGCGGGCTGAGGTCGAGCTGGATTTCCGAGGCGCGGAGCCAGGGACCGAGTTCGGGGACGGGCGGGCCGATTTGGAGGTCGAGGACCTGAATGCCACCGAGGACGCCCAGCCGGACGCCGCCGATCTGAACGGGTTGATGGACCGCCTGGCTGAGCGCGCCGGCGACGGTCCGGCGCGCCCATTCGGTGGGGGCGATCGCCAGCACGAGGGCCCAGAGGGCCGGCGGCAGGACCAGCAGGGCCAGGACGAGTCGGCGCCAGTGTTTGCCAGGACGTTTCATGGGCGGTCCTTCGTTTGTGAGTCAACCCACAAATCCGGGCATGGCCAAGACCCGGACGGCTTTTCCCCTAACGTCGCGAGCCGGTCGTCGAGCCGGCGGCGGCCTCGGGCCAGGCGCAGGGGGGCGCGGCGGGGACCATTGGCGGGCGGACCTTACCGCGGAACGGCCAAACCGGCAACCGCAATTCGAGGGTCGACGTTCTCGGGGAGGCGAATCGGCACGGATCCACCCACGATCGGGCGCACTCGGGCCCAGCGCAACGAGTTGCGGCGCTCGGCGCCGGATGGGGGTCGATCGGGGGCCCGACGCCGCCGGCGTGTGGCATGATCAAGCGTCGCGGCGGCTTTAGCCTCTTGCGTCGGCCATTCGGGGGGAGTAGCCTCGCCTTCGGATTCGAACTCGAATCGCGATCTCCACGCCGACACGCCTGGCTTGCCGCTCTCGACACCAAGGAGGCCCCTCCATGCGTCGCCCAACGTCCGGCCGCACGACCCTGGCCTGGCTTGCCGTCACGGTTCTGTCGCTTGGCTCGCTCGGCGAGCCGGTTCGGGGCGAGGACCTCGCGCTGATCGGCGATGTCGAGTTTCAACCCTTGGTGGCGCAAGCGCGACGGGTGGTCGAGTCGCTCGACATTCTCGGTCAGCCCTTGCCCCAGAAGGACAAGGACCGGCTCGAGGCGGCCTCCAAGTTGGCCGACCACCGCGAGGCGGTTCGGACCATTCAGCGGGTGCTGGATCCGTATTGCCTGATCGGCGTCGACATCAATCCCGAGAGCCGGGTCAAGGCGAAGCCGGGCCCCGCGTCGCCGAAGCTCATCCAGCAGGGCTGGCGGGTCTTTCTGGTCAAGGTCAACAACGAGGCGGGCGTGACGGCCGCGCTGAAGGTCGATAGCCCGAACGCCGCGCCGATCTACAAGCGGTCGACGAGCAGCCCGAAGCCGGAGCCGGCGATTCCGCTGTCCGAGATCCCGCAGCGATGGACCGACGTTCGGATGTACGACGACCGCCCCATGAACAAGACCCTCTCGGGCCTGCCGCTGGAGTACCGCCTGATCCAGATCTTCAGCCGGGACGCCGGCCGTCGCGAGGCCAAGCTGACCTTCGACGTCGGCCAGGGCACCCAGGACCTTGGCTTCCGCAGCGACGTCGACATTCTCTTCACGTGCGACCCGGCCGTCGAGGTGACGCTCGAAGTCGAGGACGTCGACGGCTCGCCGACGACCGCCTCGTTCCTGATCCGCGACCCGCAAGGGCGGGTTTATCCCTCGCAGAGCCGGCGACTGGCGCCCGACTTCTTCTTCCACCCGCAAATCTACCGGAGCCACGGCGAGACGGTTTTTCTGCCTCCGGGGACGTACCAGATCGAGTCCACGCGAGGGCCCGAATACCTCGTCGAGCGGCGAACGGTCCGCATCCCCGACGCCAAGACGCACAAGGAGTCGTTCCGGCTGAAGCGATGGGCCGACCTGGCCAAGATGCACTGGTACTCGGGCGACCACCACGTTCATGCCGCCGGTTGCGCCCATTACGAGAGCCCGACCGAAGGGGTCGGGCCGGCCGACATGATGCGGCACATCCTGGGAGAGGACCTCGACGTCGGGTGCGTCCTGAGCTGGGGGCCTTGCTGGTACGCGCAGAAGGAGTACTTCGACGGCAAGCTGCACGAGCTGTCGACGCCCGAACATTTGATGCGGTACGACGTCGAGGTTTCGGGCTTCCCGTCGTCGCACAGCGGCCACCTTTGCCTGATCCGGCTCAAGGAAGACGACTACCCCGGCACGACCCGGATCGAGGAGTGGCCGAGCTGGGACTTGCCCGTGCTTCAGTGGGGCAAGTCGCAAGGGGGCGTCGTCGGGTTCTCCCACTCGGGCTGGGGCTTGCAGACGAAGGAGAAGTCGCTGCCGAATGACGAGATTCCGCCGTACGACGGCATCGGGGCGAACGAGTACATCGTCGACGTGGTTCATGGCGCGGTCGACTTCATCTCGACCGTCGACACGCCGGCCCCCTACGAGCTCAACATCTGGTACCACACGCTCAACTGCGGCTACCGGGCGCGGATCAGCGGCGAGACCGACTTCCCTTGCATTTACGGCGAGCGGGTCGGCCTGGGCCGGATCTACGTCAAGCTCGACGACGGGAAGCTCGACTACGACCGTTGGGCCGAAGGGGTCAAGCAAGGGCGCTCCTACGTCGGCGACGGCCGGAGCCACCTAGTCGACTTCCAGGTGAACGATCGCGAGGTGGGCGTCGATGGCAGCGAGCTGAAGCTCGATCAGCCCGGCAAGGTGACGGTCAAGGTCAAGGCCGGCGCGTATCTTGATCCGACACCCAGCGAGGAGGCCAGGGCCATCCGCGACCGTCCGCTCGACCAGAAGCCTTACTGGGACATCGAGCGCGCCCGGATCGGCGAGACCCGCAAGGTCCCCGTCGAGGTGGTCGTCAACGGCAAGCCGGTGGCCAAGCAGGAGGTCGAGGCGGACGGCGCGTTCCGCGACCTGACCTTCGACGTGCCGATCGACAAGTCGAGCTGGGTGGCGGTTCGGGTCTACCCTTCGTCGCACACGAATCCCGTCTTCGTCCTGGTGGGCGATACGCCGATCCGGGCCTCGAAGAAGTCGGCCGAGTGGTGCCTCAAGGGGGTCGACCAGTGCTGGTCGCAGAAAGCGCCCAAGATCCGAAAGGCCGAGCGCGAAGACGCCCGCAAGGCGTTCGACGTGGCCCGCGAGGCGTACAGAAAGATCCTGGCCGAGTCGGCGGAGGATTGATGGACGACCGTCGCGTCTTCGTCTCTTTCGAGCCGCGATCGCGGCTCATCCCTCCGTGGGGCTCAATGCCAGGAGATCCGTCATGACCGAACCCGAGCCGACGTCCGTTCCCGGTCCCGAACCCGCCGAGGTCGTCAGCCACGCCGAATCCTCCCCGCCGGTTTCAACGCCGTCGCCGGAGGTTGCGCCGGCGACCCAGGACGTCGGGGAAGCCGCCCAGACCACCTCGACCGAGCCATTGCCGAAAAGCGGTCGGATCTGGGCGGTTGTGTTGTCGACCGCGCTGGTGGCCGGCCTCATCTCGTTCGCCGGGGGCGAGGCCGCCTTCAAGGCCTACGAGTTCAGCCCGGAGGTTTCCGGCCTGACGAACGAGGACCTGCCCAGCACGCCGAAGGGTTCCGGCTCTGATGCGACCCGGGCCCTGGAGTTCAACCCGCAACGGATGCTCTCGCTCGAGGAATTCGCCAAGATTCACAGGGCGCGCGAGGCCCGGTCGATGATCAACCGGGCGGTGGTGGGCTACGCCGGGCTGGGCGCGGCCCTCGGGCTGGGTCTGGGACTGGCCGGAGCCTTGCTGCGAGGGTTTTCGGTGAAGACCCTGGCGGCGCCGCTGGTCGGGCTCGCCCTGGGCGGGTTGGCCGGCGCCGGAATCAGCCGGTTGATGGTTCCGATCTATCGATCGCACATGGGAACGTCCGGGGTGGCGACCCTGGAAGGCGCCAAGTTCGAAGACCTCGCCGGTCAAGGTTCGCAGTTCATCGACCTGAAGTGGCCGTTTCTGACCCATGGCGCCATCTGGGTGAGCATCGGCCTGTCGGCGGGTCTGGCGCTCGGTCTGGCGTTGGGCCACCTTCGAACGATCGGGCTGTCGGTTCTTGGCGGCGTTCTCGGCGCGGTGGGCGCGACCATCCTCTACGAGGTCCTCGGCGCGATCCTCTTCCCGCTGGCCGAGACGCCTCATCCGGTCCCGATCGAGCTGCCGGCCCGCCTGTTCGCCCATCTCTCGGTCGCGATTCTCATCGGGGCCGGAGCCGTCTGGTCGATCCTGCACCTCCGGATGACGCGAGCCAAACCGGCCGCCCCCGCGCCCACCGCCTGACGTGGGCTCAGTACCGAGAAGTCCGGGGACCGTTCGGACTTTCGCGCGATGGTTCCCGATCATCGAATCCGCCTTCGAACAGGGACGAAGCCGCCCATGCGCCTCAACGTTTCGGATTTCGCCCCCCGACTGGCGATCGCCGTCGGGTTCTTGCTGGTCTCCGGCTCGCTTTCGATCGGAGCCGATGCGCCGGTTCCCGGCAAGTCGTGGTCCCTTCGCACTCCGGCCGAGGCCGGGCTCGACCCGGCCCGGCTCGATGCGTTCGCGAAGTTCGTCGGCGGTCGAGGCTGCGTGGTTCGAGGCGGAACGATGGTCTACACCTGGGGCGACCCGACCCGCGCCGGCGACGTCGCCTCGGCGGCGAAGCCGGTCTACGGCCATTTCCTGCTCGAAGCCGTCGCCACGGGAAAACTCAAATCGTACGACGAGCCGGTCGTCGCCTTCGAGCCGAGGCTCAAGCCCCTGAACGCCGACCTCGGCAACAAGGACCGCGAGATCCAATGGCGGCACCTGATCAACCAAACCTCGTGCTACGGCGTGACCGAGCGGCCCGGTGAGGCGTTCGACTACAACGACTTCAACTTGGCCCTGCTCTTCGACACGCTCTTCCTCAAGCTCCTGGGCGCGTCGTACGATACGGTCGATCGCGACGTGCTCCGGCCCGGTCTGGCCGATCCGCTTCAGTTCGAGGACCGCCCGACGTTTCTCGCCTTCGGCCCGGAGGATCGTCCGGGCCGCCTGGCGATCTCGCCTCGAGACTTCGCCCGGTTCGGCTTGCTCTACCTGAGAAACGGGCGATGGGGCGACCGGCAACTCGTGCCCGCCGACCTGGTGCGGACGGTCACCCAATCGCCGTTGCCCAACACGATTCCGCGGACCCAGGGCAAGGATGCCGAGATGATCCAGGGTCAGCGGTCGATTGGCGGCGGCAAGAACCAGACCGACCACCTGGGAAGCTACAGCTTCGCCTGGTGGACCAACGGCGTGGATCGCGAAGGGAAACGGCACTGGCCGAACGCCCCGGTCAACACGTGGGGCGCGTTCGGCCACAACGGCAAGCGGGCCTTGGTCGTCTTCCCCGGCCTCGACCTGATCGTGAGCTGGAACGACACCCGGATCGACGGCCGGGACGACGAGAACCGGGCCCTTGGCCTGCTCCTGGCGGCCTTGGTAACGCCCCAGTCCAACCCGAACGCCCAAGCCGGAGAGCCGGACGCCTCACCCGGCCTGATCGTGCGGAACGCCAAGGTCATCACGGTCGATCCAGGCTTCCGGATCGCGCAAGCGGTCGCGATCCGAGGCGATCGCATCCTGGCCGTGGGCTCCGACGCCGAGATCACCCGCCTGGCCGGTCCGTCGACCCGAACCCTCGATGCCGGCGGCAAGACGGTGATGCCCGGCCTCTACGACAGCCACGTTCACCCGCTGGGCGCCGCGACCAGCGAGGCCGATCATCCGATCCCCTCGTTCCGGTCGCTCGAAGACATCAAAGTCTACTTTCAAGAGCGAGCGAAGACCCAGCCCAAGGGCACCTGGATCGTCGCGCGCTACGCCTTCCCGACCCGGCTCGACGAAAGCCGCTTTCCGACCCGCGCCGAGCTCGACGCGATCGCGCCCGACCATCCCGTGCTCCACCAGGCGGGACCGGCGGGCATGGTGAACTCGAAGGCCCTCGAAATCTCGGGGATCACGAAGGACACGCCCAACCCGCCCGTCGGCCAGGTCGTCAAGGACCCGAAGACGGGCGAGCCGACCGGGATGATCCGCAACGCCTACTCGGTCCTCAAGGGGCTTCCCGGCAACGCCTACGCCGACGATGGCGTGCCCGACACCGAGCGGATCAAGACGCTCTTCAAACTCTACAACTCCAGGGGCCTGACGAGTGTCGCCGATCGCTCGGCCAGCGACCAGGCGCTCCGGGTTTATCGAGCGCTTCGAGACCGTGGCGAGCTGAACCTGCGCGTCAACGCGACCCGCGTGCTTTCTCCGCCGTTCGGCGACCGCGCGGAGATCGCCCGCAAGCTCAACGCCCTGGCCGGTTATGACACGACCGGCGAGCCGAACGGCCCGACCGGCGTGGGCGACCACTGGGTCCGCATCGGCCCCCTGAAACTCTTCCTCGATGGCGGCATGCTCAACGGAACCGCCTACATGCGAGAACCCTGGGGCGTCGGGCCGACCTACCAGATTACCGAGCCCGACTATCGCGGCCTGCTCTTTGTCGAGCCCGAGACGCTCGGAACGATCGCCGAGGAAGTCGCTCGACGCGGCTGGCAGATGACCGCGCACGTGGCCGGCGAGGCGTCGATGGACGAACTTCTCAAGGCGTACGGCAAGGCCGATCGCGCCATCGGAATCCAAGGACGGCGCTGGCTGATCACGCACGCCAACTTCACCTCGGCCGAGAACCTCGAGCGATGCGCCCGGTTGGGCGTCGGGGCCGACCTCCAGCCGGCCTGGCTGTTCAAGGACTCCAGGACGCTCCTCAAGGTGCTCGGACCCGACCGGATGCGTTGGTTCCACCCGTACCGCAAGTGGCTCGACGCGGGGCTCCTGATCGGCGGCGGAAGTGATCACATGATCCGGCTCGACCCGATCGAGGCGACCAATCCGTGGGACCCCTGGCTGGGCCTCTGGGTCGCCGTGACCCGACAGACCGAAGGGGCCGGCGTGCTGAACCCCGACCAGAAAATGACCCGTGAGGAAGCGATCCGCTTCTACACGATCAACAACGCGAAGCTCCACTTCGAAGAGCTTCAGAAAGGCTCGATCGAGCCGGGCAAACTGGCCGACCTGATCCTCGTCGACCGCGACCCCTTGACCTGTCCCGAGGACGACCTGAAATCCACCCAGGTGCTCTGGACGATGGTCGGCGGCCGGTTCGTGCACGGGAATCCGTGAGACGCCGTTTCGGGCCGTTGAGGCGGTTTCGCCCACGCCTTGGCGAGCCGATCGAGCCGAACGCCCTGGGGTTCCCACCCCATCGGACGAGCGACGAATCGCCGGACCAGGATCGAACGAGGTCCTGAGCTCGGGTCGGATCGCCTGCCGGTCTCCCTCGCTCCGCGACCCGTCGAGCCATCGCCGACCACCTGCCCGGGGCCGTTCCTCCCCCGGAGGACCGGCGCGTCTCGGAGGCAAGCACGCCGTGAGCGTTCCTGAAACGAGATTTTCCTGGAGGCGTTCTTGTGCGGATCACGAAGCCAACAAGATCAAAAGACCCCGTGCAGCGGTCCGCCAGGCGCAGCCAGGGCGTCGACGCGGCGCTCGATTTCGGGATCGTCCTCAAGGGGCGGCGCGTGGTGCGGCTTGATGCGAGCGTCGACGACCAGCGGGCCGTTGCAGCCCCAGTGCTTCTGGTGCGTGAACGCGCCGATGCCGTCGATGTCGGCGGCCGGGTTCGAGCGGGTGAACGTCACCCAGAGCCAGTTCCGGACCGATCGCGCGGTGAACGCGCTGTCATCAACCAGCACGATCCAGGGAAACGCGGCGATCGGGTCGTCCGGACGGAGGGCCTCGCAGAACCGTCGCGTCGAGGGATCGAACCCGGAGGCGTCGGCCTGGTAGCGAGGCGCCTGCACGACCAGCACGCCGGGCATCGCCAGCCGAGGCTCGTGGAAGCCGTCGGGGAGTCGAAGGCCGTCGGGGATCGTGCTCGGTAGCTCGCGACGCTTCGGCCCGGCCGAGGCGATGACGACCTTCGACCCCTGGTTCAGGCCGTGGCCCGAATAGTCGAGCGTGTCGATCGTCGTGCGGGTTTGGAAATGCAGGTCGTTGGCCCAGTCGGCCCGTTCGAGCACATGGCGGAACACGCCCGGAACGTCGTGAATGTCCAGGTCGGGCGCGTCGTCCTTCGCGAGGATCACGAGGTACTTCGCCAGCGACATCTGGCCCTGGCCGAGGATCGCGTTGGCCTGGGTCAAAAGCTCCTGCGGCCGTCGCACCTTCGCGTAAGGGACGTAGCGCTCGCTGCCGATCGCCAGCAGCAGCGGGTGGACGCCCGCGGCGTCGACGGCATGAACCGCGTGGACGCCCGGCAAAACGGTCGGCACGAGTGGTCCGGTTAGCTCGTGAATCAAGGCGCCGAAGGAGGTATCCTCCTGCGGAGGGCGGCCGACCGTTGTGAACGGCCAGATGGCCCCTTCGCGGTGGTAGACGCGATCGACCCGGAGCACGGGAAAGTCGTGAACGAGCGCGTAGTAGCCCAGGTGGTCGCCAAACGGCCCTTCGGGCTTGGTGACGCTGGGATCCACCGTGCCCTGGATCACGAAATCGGCCTCGGCGGGCATGGGCAGGCCGCCTTCGGGAGCGACCACCATCCGGACACGTTGTCCGCCGAGCGCGCCGGCGAAGCTCAGCTCGGGCAAGCCCTCGGGCAACGGCATGACGGCCGCCACGGTCAATGCGGGCGGGCCGCCGACGAAGACGTTCACCCTCAAGGGCTCGCCCCGTCGGATGGCCGCCGCGTGGTGCGCGCCAATGCCGCGATGGATCTGGTAATGAAGACCGACCTCCCGGTTGGGCTCGTACTGGTTCCCCGAGAGCTGCACGCGATACATGCCGAGGTTCGACTTCGAGAGGCCGGGGCGGTCGGGATCCTCGGTGTAAACCTGTGGCAACGTGATGAACGGCCCGCCGTCCTTCGGCCACGATTGCAGCTTCGGAAGCTGGTCGATGGTCGTCTGGTGCTGGAGGATCGGGCCGTGGCGGACGCGCTTCGGCAGCAGGTGCAACGCCGTGAAGGGCACGTCGCGGTAGCGCCAGGGACGCCGCAACGCCGCGGGCGGCTGGACCTTCAGCTCGACCAGATGGCGGACGGCCTCCAGCGTGTCTCGGAAGAGGAACCGCGTGCGATCGAGCGTCCCGAACAGGTTGCCGACCATCGGAAAGGCGCAGCCTTTGACATTCCTGAAGAGGATGGCCGGGCCCTGGGCCTCGTAAACCCGGCGCTGGATGGCGGCGGCTTCGAGGTGGGGGTCGATCTCCTGCTCGATCTCGACGAGCATGGCGTGTCGTCGGAGGTCGTCGAGGCAGGCGGCAAGGTTTCGGTAGCCCATGGAGCGGGTCGATTCTCGGCGGGCGGTCGACGGTTGGGGAGAGTGAGCCTCTCCACGTTCTAGCATAGGAACCCGCCGGCCATCGTCGACCCCGAAGAACGGGCCAACGCCAGGGGCGAGCCAGCCAAGAATACGGGTCGAGCCTCGGTTCGGGCAACGCGGACTCGTGGACTTTTTCCGCGCCTGGTGTATACCATCAGTGTCTGCCCGAAACCCAGAAAGGTCCAACGTGGCGACCGACACGCACGCCGAAATCGAATCGAAACCCGTCGATAAGTCCGGGCGGCGCGTCCGCCGGATGTTCGCGTCCATCGCGCGGCGGTACGACTTTCTCAACCACCTGTTGAGCCTGAACATCGACCGTCAATGGCGGCGGTTCACGACGGCGAAGGTTCCCCCTCAGCCCGGCGTTCCGGTGCTCGACTGCTGCACCGGCACGGCCGACCTCGCCCTGGCCTACGACCGGGCCGCGCAGGGCCGTTCGCCTGTCGTCGGATCGGACTTCTGCCGCGAGATGCTGCTCATCGGCCACCAGAAGGTCCGCAAGGCCGGCGTTGAAACGCGGGTTTCGCTCGTGGAAGGCGACACGCTCAGGCTCCCCTTCCCCGACGACCATTTCGGGGTCGTGACGGTCGCCTTCGGCCTGCGCAACGTCTCGGACACGGCCGGGGGCATCGACGAGATGATCCGCGTCGCCCGGCCGGGCGGCAAGGTGGCGATCCTCGAATTCTCGAAGCCGCGCGGGGCCATTCTGGGCGGCCTCTACCTGGCCTTCTTCAAGCGGATTTTGCCTCGCGTCGGCCAGGCGATCGCCCCCAATGACGACAACGCCTATCACTACTTGCCGACGAGCGTCCTCCAGTTTCCCGACGGCCAGGCGATGCTCGACCTGTTGACCTCTCGGGGCCTGACCGACCTGGCGCGTTATCCCTTGACGTTCGGCATCGCAACGCTCTACGTCGGCACCAAGCCGGATCGCTGAGCGGCCGAACCGCCCTGCCCGGCCCTGCTCCTGCCCGGCCCTGCTCCGCACGGAACCTCCGATGTCCCGGACCGACTCGAACGATCGAGACGCCGCGTTGCCGCTGGTCGTGGCATGGACCGGCGCCAGCGGAGCGCCTTACGCCTGGCGGTTGCTCCAGGTTCTTTGTCGCTCGGGCCGGACCGTTCATTTGACCATCAGCGAGAGCGCCTCTCAGGTGCTTCGCGAGGAGCTCGACATTCGCCTCTCGCTGAACCGGCCCGATCTGTCGGCGTTCGGCGACCTCTCACCCGGACGGCTTCACGGCGGGCGACATCGAGATTCTCCTGCCGCGGCTCGTCCGCGACGGCCGGCATGGTCGTGGTGCCTTGCAGCATGAGCACCCTGGCCTCGATCGCGCACGGCATCACGACGAACCTGATTACCCGGGCCGCCGATGTGCACCTGAAGGAACGCCGCCGGTTGATCCTCGTCCCCCGAGAAACCCCGTTGAGCCTGGTGCATCTGGAGAACATGACGGCCGTCACCCGCGCCGGTGCGATCGTTCTCCCCGCGATGCCGGGATGGTATCATCAACCGAAGGCCCTGGATGACCTCGTGAATTTCGTCGTCGGCCGGATCTGCGACCAGCTCGGCGTGGGGAACGACCTGATCCGTCGCTGGGGCCGCGAATCCGAAGGGGCTTGAGAGTCTTCGCGACGGATGCCTATGCGGAATCAGGGACGATATGAGCGATCGTGAACGTTCGAGGACCAGGACGGTGCTGGTCACGGGAGCCTCGGCCGGTCTGGGTCGAGCGGTGGCTCGCGAGCTGGCCCGACAGGGGCATCGACTGGCCCTGACCGCCCGGCGCGCGGACCGCCTGGAAGCCCTGGCCGAGGAGTTGCGAAACCTCGGCTCGGACGTCCTGATCGTTCCCGCCGATCTTTCGTCGAGCGAGGCGGCGGAGGGCATCGTCTCGTCGGTTGTGGCACGGTTTGGCGGACTCGACGTCCTGATCAACAACGCGGGCTTCGGCCTGCCGAGGTTCTTTGGCGAGTCCGAGCCCGACGACCTCCGGGAGCAGATCGCCGTCAACCTGACCGCGCCCATCTTGCTGGTTCGACATGCCATCCCCCACCTGATCGCGTCGAAGGGCCTGGTCATCAACGTCGGCTCGGCGATCACGGTTGTGGCCAATCCGGTCTTTGGCGTCTACGGAACCACCAAGGCCGGGCTCGCGTACTGGAACGACGCCTTGCGACGAGAGCTCCGGCACAAAGGGGTGCGCGTCTGCCTGGTCGAGCCCGGTCCGGTCGACACCGAGTTCTTCGACGCCGTGAACGTCCGGGTCAGCGACGCGTTGCCGCCGATCGGTGTGAACCCCGCGCCGGATGGGCTCTACAACCCCATGCGCGACCGACCCCCGAGGATCATGACCGCCCGCATCGACGAGGCCGCGCGACGGATCGTCCAACTGCTGGATCGCCCCCGGCGCCGGCTCTCGTTCCCTCGACGGATGATCTGGCCCTGGCGAGGGCTGGGCGCACTGTTGCGGCTGTTTCCCGGCCTGGCGGATGTCCTTCTCTCCTGGCTGGCCATCCGCATCGACCGGGAAAACGCGAGACGCGACGCAGCCGGGTCGAACCCGGAAGACGCGATCGAACCGACCGGGGTGAGCTCTCGCCCTTGACCGATCACCGCTCAGGATGCGGCGGTCAGATTGCCTTCAATCCTGCCCGAGCGGTCGTTGCCCTGGATGTCGCCGTGCAGCCCCTTCGTGACGATGTTGCCTTGAACCAGATTGTCCCGGCAGTCTCCCGCCAGCTCGATCGCCAGGCGCATCCGCCGTTCCGATCGCTCCTCACTGACGGTGTTGCCGCAGACCCGGCAGCGTCGGCAGTCCAGCAGCCAGACGCCTCGGTGCGCCGGGTCTCGGATCTGACAGTCGGTCACGGCGAGATCGCGGCAGCGAACCAGGCTGATGGTTCCCCCTTCGTTCTCGCCGCCCGCCAGGCAGTTGCGGAAGGTCTGGCCCGAGATCGAGCCGACCTCGCAGTCTTCGAGACGAATGCCGTCGATGACTCCACGCTCGGGGCGATAGGCCCATCCGTACGTGTTGCCCGAGAGGGTCAGTCC
>CAZRGV010000096.1:14796-24582 GCA_964599655.1 uncultured Isosphaeraceae bacterium
ACGACTTGGCCAGCACGCTCAGCTCGTGGCCGTCGTAGATCGAGTTGCCGGTGACAACGACGCGCTGGGCGTGTTCGAGGTGCAGGTTGATCGTCTGGCTGCCGATCACGTTCCCCGAGATGACGAGAATGCGAGCATTCGTGAGCGTTTCCCCCGGCGCGCCGACGACCCGGATGTTCGCCCCCTTCGGCGACGGCTTGGCCTGGATCGTGTTGCCGGTGATGGCGACCTCGCTGATGATCCCGTCGCGGGCCTCAAACAGAATCTCGGCGGAGTCCTCGATCATCGGATCGAAGTTGTACTCGATGTCGTTGCCGCTGATCTGGAGGTTGTGGACGTCGCCGTCGAGGCTGCGAACGCCGGCCTTCTTGTTGTAGCTGATGTGGTTGCCGACGAGGTTGATCTGGTGCAGGTTCACGCGGTCGAGAAAGACGCCGTGCCGCGAATTGTCGTAAACCTGCGAGTTGGCCAGCAAAAAGTTCCGGTTCCGGTTCACAAGGTGGACGCCGTGCCGGCATCGACGGATCAGCACGCCCGAGACGGTGGCCATCATCGTATGGTCGAGCCGGATGCCGTCGGCCTCGGGATGCTCGCCGACGATCTCGAGCCCCTGAACCGTCGGAAACCGCTCGCGAGACCAAACCGGTTCCTTGACCGACTCCGGATCGGCCGTTCCCTGATGGGAGCCGACCAGGAGGATCGCAGGGCCCGCGCCGGCCATGATCAACCGAGGGGTTCCACTGTCGCCCCGGATGCCAAGAGGCCCTTTGCGAGTCAGGTCGAGGGTCAGCGGTCGCGTGATCCGATAGGTCCCTTTCGCCAGTTCGAGAACGCCGTCGCCGTCGTCGATGGCGTGCTGGAGCGCCTCCGTATCGTCCGTCTGTCCGTCTCCCGCGGCACCGAAGTTCAGGGCGTGCGACATGCGAGGACCTCCATCGATCAGGATGCGCGTGGCAGGTTGGCGAGGACCGTTTTCCAATCGGGCCTCATGATCGCGCGCCGTTCGCGGAGAAGAAAGAGGCCGGAGTCTCGCGACCCCGGCCGGCTTTCGGAGCGAATCGGGTTGTCCCGCGTCGCGATCAAGCATCAAGGATCAGGTCAAGATCCCTGGCGTCCCGACTGCTGGTGACCGCGACCGATGTCGACCATATGGTCGCGGATGGACGCCTCGGCGTCGCGGGCCTTCTGGCTTTCGGCCGCCTCGCGCGCCTGCTCGGCCACGAGGTCGTGGGTCGGCTTCGGCTGGCCGGTCTTCGGAGCACTGGCGGTCGGCGCGGCCTTGGGGGCCTTGTCCTTCGGCGCTTTCTTTTCCTTGTCCTTCATGGCGTTCTCCTTGGCGGGCCGGACCCGCGGGTCATGGGGTGTTGGCGCGACGTCGTCCGGTTCCTTGGCGGCATTGTTGGAGAGCCCCTCGGCGCGCCTGGCTCGTGGTCGGGGGGGTGAACCAGGAGGCCAGGTGATTCGCCGAGGGGCGCGAATCGTCGTGGCTACTTGCCCGTTCCGATCTTGATCTGTTTCGGCCGGACCTCGTGGACCTTGGGCAAGGTGAGGGTCAATACGCCGTTTTCAAAGTCGGCGCTGGCCTTGTCGGAGTCGACCGGCGTGGGCAGTGTCACCGCGCGCTGGAAGGAGCCGGCGCGGCGTTCTCGGATGTGCCAGGTCTCCCCCTTCTTCTCCTCCTCGAACTTGCTTTCACCGCGGATCGTCAGGACATCGCCGTGCACGGTGATCTGAACGTCCTCGGGCTTGACGCCTGGAAGCGAGGCCTTGACCACGAATTCGTTCTCCGTCTCGACGACATCCAGCGGCAACACGGCGGGCCCTCGGGCCGCCGGAGCGCCTGGCGGACGCACAAAGCTCTCCTGCAACAGAGAGTTCATCGCGTCGCGCAAGCTGACCATGTCACGCAATGGGTCCCATCGTTCGATCGCCATCGGTGCTGCCCCTTTTTTTCTGGAAAAGGAGGAACTTACAACCCCGACCGGGCCGATCGCGACCCGGAACACCCGACCAACAAAAAACCCCTCACGTGCAAACCGATGCACGGAGGGGCCGTCATAGCCGACGTCGCGCCGCCTGTCGTAAGCAAACGCGTCACACCTTGACTCTAACCGGCGCGACGGCGCCAGGCAAGATCCGACTTATACGAAAAAGGGCCGATTCCGCCTGGAGGGTTCGAGACACCGACCGACTGGCCCTCCAAAGACGGCGACGGCTCGCGAGGGCCGAGCCACGACGGTGTGCGTTCCACGTCGTCAACCACCGCGTCCTGGTGTACCATCAGAGCCAACGGGGCGTCCAGGACGCTCCTTCCGCCCGGTGTCGAGACCGAGGAGTGTGCGTTCCCCATGCCCGAGCTGATTTCCCAGCCCGCTCGGATCGAGGCGGCGGGCAACAAGCCGAAGCGCATCGACGAGTACGTCGGGCGCGTCAACTCCCGAACCGAGACCCTGAGCATCGCCCACATGCGAAGCCCCGAAGGCTGGGTCGAGCCGGGACAGACGCCGGCGTTCGATGAATACACCGTGGTCCTCCGAGGTCTCTTGCGCGTCGAGCATCGCGAGGGGGCGCTCGACGTCCGGGCCGGCCAGGCGGTCATCGTCCGTGCCGGCGAATGGGTCCGCTACAGCACCCCGGACGCCGAAGGGGCGGAGTACATCGCCGTCTGCTCGCCCGCCTTTTCGCTTGAGACCGCCCATCGCGACGTCGACTAAGCCTCCTTCGCCGTTGCCTGGAATCCACTCGCGGAATCGCTTGTCCGTGCAAACACTCACGTAAGGTGGCGAGAATGTCCGACCGGAATCGAACGATGAGCGGCAAGACCTGTGTGGTCACCGGCGCCACGTCGGGGATCGGCGAGGTCGCGGCCCTGGAGCTGGCCCGCCGAGGCGCGACGGTCGTCATCGTGGGCCGCAACGCGGAGAAGTGCGCGACGACCGTCGACCGGCTCCGACGAGAGACCGGCAACGAGGCCGTGGAAAGCCTGGTCGCCGATCTCTCCGTCCAGGCCGACATCCGACGGCTCGCGCAAGACATCCAGGAACGATTCGACCGCCTCGACGTCTTGCTCAACAACGCGGGGGCCATGTTCCCCAAGCGGCGCGAGAGCGCCGACGGCATCGAGATGACGCTCGCCCTGAACCACCTGGGTTACTTCCTGCTTACGCTCGAGCTCCTGGAACGGCTCAAGGCCAGCGCGCCGTCGAGGGTCGTCAACGTGGCCTCCGACGCCCATCGCATGGTCCGCGGGATCGACTTCGACGATCTCCAGGCCCGTCGGAGCTACCGGGGCTTCCGCCTCTACGGCCAGTCGAAACTGGCCAACATCCTCTTCACGCGCGAGCTCGCCCGACGGCTCGAGGGGACCGGCGTCACGGCCAACGCGCTTCATCCGGGCTTCGTGGCCACCAACTTCATGGCCGGCGAAGGGCTGGCCAACATGGCGATGCGCGGGCTCGCCCGGGTCTTGGCCCTGAGCCCCGAGAAAGGGGCCGAGACCTCGACCTACCTGGCCACGTCACCCGACGTCGAGGGCGTCAGCGGACGCTACTTCGTTCAGTGCAAGCCGGCCGAGCCGACGTCCGCCGGGCGCGACGACGAGGCCGCGCGACGGCTCTGGGAGGTCAGCGAGCAACTGACCGGACGCGCGTCCTGAGCCGCCTTCGATGGCCGATCGCGTGCCGTCGCGGTTCGGCACTCGCCGAACGAAAACGCCCTGGTTCCCGCCGGAATCAGGGCGTTGCGGGTCGTCTCGCCTTCGGTCGCCGTGAGCAATTCAGGCCGAGGGAGCCGGGGCCGGCTCAGGCGCGGGAGCGGCCGGAAGGTGCTTCTCGCCGGCCTTGGTGATCAGGTAACGGTACTGGCCGGTCGCCTTGTTCTTGCTCCCCTTCTTCACGAGCTTCCGTTCCAGCAGGGCCTCGATGGTCCGCAGGTCGTTCTTGTTCGCGGTCTCGAAGCCGGTCTCGCCCGCGTCCTTGATCTTCTTGAGGAACTCGGTCTGACGCTCGTTGATCTTGACCGCCGCCACCTTCTTCTTGGCCGGCGCGGTGCCGTTGGCCGGCGCCTTCGGTGACGTCCTGCTGCTCTTCGCCGCGCGCGTCCGTGCGCTCGCCTTCTTCGTCGAGGCCGCGGCCGCGGCCTTCTTGCTGGTGCCACCCTTCTTGGTCGTTGCCATCGTTTCAGGGCCCCTCGAAGAGGAAATGCTCAGAGACCGACACCAGACGGTCGGTGCCTCCGAAAAGTTATTAGACGGATATATCCCATTTGTCAAGACGACGTTAGGTGTGGATTGCGCGTTTTTTCGATTTTTTTCTCCGAGGCGCTCCATCGACCCCCTGGAAGACCATCGCCGACCGCGCGGGCAGGTCGAGTTTGAGGGTTGCGTCGCGCCTGTCGACCGTGATCGCAGGCCCTGCGCTTCCCAGGGGAACCAGCCTCGAGACGCCTCCTCCGAGCGGTTCGACCGGAAGGGTCAAGGTTCGCGACACCGGCGCTCGGTGGAACGCGACGACGAGCGTCTCGGCCTCGCTCCGACGGGCGAAAACATACGACTCGTCGTCGGCGAACAGATCGATCAGGCGGCCGGATCGAAGCGCGGGGTGCTGGCGACGAAGCTCGATCCACGCGCGGGTCCAGAGGTACATCGACTGTTCCTCGGGCGTTCGGCCGCTGGCTTCGAACGCGTTCCGCGAGTCGCCCGCAAAGCCGCCGGGGAAGTCGCGGCGGTTGTCCGGATCGTCGCCGCCAGCCATCGCGATCTCGTCGCCGTAGAGCAGCTGAGGCGTGCCTCGCGTCGAGAGGGTCAGCGCCAGATGAAGCCGCGCGCCGTCGGTCGTCGCGCCCGGCATCGAGAGAAACCGCCGAAGGTCGTGGTTGCCCGTGAGGGTCGTCAGCCGCATCGGGTCCGCATAGAGGGCGTCGCTCCGAAGGATCGAACGCAGCGACGAGGCCGGGCCCTCACCTCGAAAGACGTTGGCCGAGGCCGCCCAGAGCGGGAAATCAAAGACCGAGTCGAGACCCGTGTCGAGGCCATCCCACCCCTTGCGGCCGCCGAGGTAATAGCTCGTGTCGATCGGGTCCAGGTCGAGCACCTCCCCCACGATCCAGAGCCGTGGGTGCTGGCGGTGGACCGCCTGGCAGAGGTCGCGCAGGAACCGCCTCGGCACGTAAACGGCCGTGTCGAGTCGAAGGCCGTCCAGACCCGTGACGTCGACCCACCAGAGGGCGTTCTGAATCAGGTAGCGCGCCACCTCCGGCTCGTCCTGGTTGAGGTCGGGCAATTCGTCCGTGAACCAACCGTCGAGCGTGGCTCGACGCTCGGCCTCGGAGGCGTGCGGCGAGACCAGCCGATCAATCCGGAACGGGTTTCGAAGGTGCGCCGCCGATGTCCCATGAAACCAACTGTCCAGGGGCGGGTCGTCGACCCAGGGGTGTTCGTGGCCCACGTGATTGGCGACCTGATCCTGGATGATCTTCAGGCCCAACGCGTGGGCCGTCTCGACCAGCTCCCGCAAGGTCGCCAGGTCGCCGAGATGATCGTCGACGCCGTAGAAGTCGATCGCGTGATAGCCGTGATAGGCCGTGTAGGGACACCACGGTTGCGCGCAGGCCGTCAGGTCGTTCGCGTTGTCGTACCAGGGATTGAGCCAGAGCGCGGTGACGCCAAGCTCCTTGAGATACGGAAGCGCCTCGATGATCCCTCGCAGGTCGCCGCCATGAAACGCTCGAGGGTTGCGGCGGTCGCTGGCCTCCGGCGGCGCGCCTTCGGGAACGTTGTTGGAGGGGTCTCCGTCTCGAAATCGGTCAGGCATGATCAAATAGAGGATGTCGTCGTTGTTGATGCCCTGGAAGTGACTCGACCGATCGAGCGGCGCCTCGATCCGAAACGGAACGGTGGCGGTGCCACGCTCGGTTTCCAGTCGAAGCGGGTACGCGCCGGGCGAGGCGGCCGGCGCGATCGCCACGTCCACGAACAGCGCGGTTCCCCGGGCATTGACGACCGGCTCACCCGGTACGGTCCCGTCGCGCGTCGAGGTCACCCGAGCCCCTTGCAGGTTCGTCCCTCGAATCAGCAATCGCACCGGGTTGAGCGTGTGACCGGCCCACCAGGAGGGCGGCTCGACCTTGCGAACGATCGGCCCCGGAGATCGATCGAGATCCGAGGCTCGAAGCCTCGGCACGCCCGGACCGACCACGAGCACCGCTCCGGCGGTCCACAAACCCACGAGATAAAATCGCTTGAACATTTGAGGATTGTCCTTCGATCGGCGGTGCGGCCGCCGGGCCCGTTCGAGGATGGATGGAGGACCGAAAAACACGAAAAAACTCTTGCGGCAACCGCCGACGGCCGATAAGATCCAGTTGTCGATGCTCACGACGGGTAATCGACGTGGCTAAGATGGCCCCTTCGTGCGGCTCTTCGCATGGACGGGGCTTTTTCTTCGCGCCACACACTCCCTTGTCCGATGGCCGGACAACCGGGATTTCTCTCCCTCCCGGCGCATTCCATGATGCGGTAATGGCTGCCGCGCTCAAGGCACTGGCGATGGGTTTCCCATCACAAGGTCCCTGGAGTCGGCAAACATGACTGCGGATCTCCCCTCGACCAAGGCATCCGATTCCCGGCGAGCCATCCCCGTGATCGCTCCGCAACGGGACGCGGAAGCCCGTCTGCGTCGCGGCGGTTACCTCGCGCTTCACGACGTCTCGTGCGAGCAGCACGGGGAGGTGCTCTACCTCCGCGGTTGCTTGCCCTCGTACTTCTTGAAGCAGATGGCGCAAGCGATCGTCGCGGAGGTCGAAGGAGTTGGCGAAATCGTCAACCGGATTGAGGTGGTCGGCTCGCCGAGCCGTCCGTCGGCCGAGGCCGAGTCCTCGGTCCGGCCGGTGGATTCCGCCAAGACAACCAACAACTGACTGTGCGTTTCGTCCCAATCCGGCCCATCGTTCACCACTTGCGTTGCCTTGAAGGGAGTCTGAGACATGCTGGTTCTTAGCCGCAAGATCAACGAAGGCATCCTCATCGACAACCAGATTCGCGTCACGGTGCTGAGCATTCGCGGCAACCAGGTGCGGATCGGGATCGAGGCCCCGGGCCACATCCGAGTGATCCGCGAGGAGCTGACGCGCGCCGATCGTCCCAACACCGCGATGGCCCCCCACAACTACGCGACTGTGAACGAGACGACGCTCGAGCCTCATCCGGTTGTTTCCGAGATCGCTCCGCGTTGATGGATCGGCGGGCGTCGGACCGTCTCGTGGACCGCAACGCGGTCGCGGGGCCGTCCGGAGCCGCCGCGTCGATCGGAACCAGGACCGATGAACGCCGCTTCCTCCCCAACGCCGTTCGAGGGTCGGTCGCGCTGGCCGGAAGGGGCCCGTTATCGCTACCGGCTCGGTGGCCATGAACTGGACCTCTTCCTCCGCCGCGTCCGTCCGAAGACCCTGGAAGACGTCGTGACCGGAGAGGTCGATCTCGCCTTGCTGGTCGAGGGCCCGGCGATCGCTCTGGCCTTTCGGTTTGGTCCGGATGGGCCCTGGGCGGTGACCGCGCCGTTCCACTGGCAGCTCCTGCCGCCGAGCGATCGCGCCCTGCCGGGAGAACTCGCTCCGACGTCCGAGGGCTCGTCCCGGCTCTGGTCGACCCTCTGGATCACCCTGGTCGAGGCCCGGACCGGCCAGGTCCTGGCGCGTCGAGCCGTCGCGTTGCGTCCCGAATTCACCAGGAACCTCCACCAGGCCATCCGTCAGCAGGCCCTGGAATCCGTCCCGGACACCAGGCTCGACCCGAGCCCCGCCTGGCTCCGCCAACGTCCCGAGGACCTCGTGGCCCGCGCTCGGGCAAGGACCCATTGCGCCGCGGCCCGGCCGTTCGGAACCAAGCCGTCTCCCACGCTTCCCCCCGACTCGGGAGCCTCGCCCGCCGCTGGCGGGTCGCCCGGTCCCAGCGGAGGAACCTCCCGCCGGACTCGGACGACACGACGGCGGTCCTGCCGATCGGACCCGGATGCCTCCGCGTCCAACGTTCCGACCTCGAGGGTCAACCCATCCGTCTCCAAGACGCTCCCATAACCAGAAATAGGTGCCATCATGTTGAGAGGCGATCCAAACCGGGTGACCGTGTGCCAGGGCGAGTGCGTTTGCCACTCCATCCAGAACCTCCACGTCTTCCACCGCGATTTTCCGGAAATCTGGTCGGAGGGGAACACGCCGGCCGAAGCCGCCGAACACCTGGCCCATCAGCTCTGGCTCGCCGCCGAGGCCGCGAGGTCCCAGTGGCAGCGCGACGCCGTTGAACAGGCGATCGCCGATGTCGCCGCCTTCCGCGAGGGCCTGCCCGCCGCCGCCGGAGGCGAGAAACGTCGCCGCCGGCGCCCGGAGAAACGCCGCATCGTATCTTGATTCGAACTTCGGATTTCGCCGCGAGCCGAACGTCCATCGAGGGCGGCTCGCGGCCCAGCGTTTCCGGCGGAGCACCTCCCCATGTTGAAGACGATTCTGATCGGGCTCGACGGCACCAAAGATTGCGAGTCGGCCCTCGAGCTGGGACTCCGCTGGGCGAAATTGTATGATGCGTTGTTGATTGGCTGCGGTGTTGTCGATACGCCGGGCATCCAGGTCGCCGAATCGACGCTCTGGGCCGAGCGAGGCGACCATGCTCACCGACGTCCAGCGGATCGTCGAGCAGGCGCTGAGCCAGTTCGCCTCGCGCTGCGAGGAGGCGGGCATCCGCTACCGCACGCTCGAGGACTTCGGCACTCCCTACCTCGAACTCCTCAACGAAGCCCAGCGCTACGATTTGATCTTGCTTGGCCGGCAAACCCACTTCGAGTTCGGCTGGCGAAGCAGCAGCGACGCCACGCTGCAACGCGTCGCGCAGGAAGGTTCGAGACCGGTGGTGGCCGTTCCGCCCACCCCCCGAGACGACGGACCTGTCTTGCTCGCCTTCGACGGCAGCACGCAGGCCTCGAGGGCCCTCGCCGCCTTCGAGGCGACCGGCCTTCTGCCAACACGATCCGTGCATGTGCTGAGCGTCGATCGGGATCGGGAACTCGCGGCGCGCCTGGCCGACCGCGCGGTCGACTTCCTTCGGTTCCACGAGCGGGAGGCCATCCCCTTGCCCGTGGCGACCAGCGCCAAGCCCGCCGAGACGATCCTCGCGGAGGCCGAACGGCTCGGTGCCGGTCTGCTCGTGATGGGGGCCTATGGTCATAGCACGATTCACGAATTCTTCCTCGGGTCGGTGACTCGCTCGGTGCTCAAGGAGACGACTCTCCCCGTCTTCTGCTCCCATTGATCCCCGAGCGAGTCCCAATCGCCGGGCCGTCCGGTCCTCCTCCTCTCTCGGGAGTGGCCGGCCGGCCCGGCCTTCCCGTCCGTCGAGCCAGATCGGATCGGCGCACGAGCCGCCCGGTCCGAGCACGAGGTTCGGTCGTCGTTCGGGGATGACCTTGGCGGCGGTCTCCTCCAGAGGATGGGTCCGTCTCATGAGGTCCGATCGGCCTCCGCCTCAGACCGCTGGCGGCAAGCCTTGAACCAGGCGGAGGGGTCATGGCCCGGCGGGGGGAGGAACCGCTCGAAGATCCGAGCGAGTTCGGGGCCGCCGCGGGCCTTGAGGGCGGCCAGGACCTTCGTCGTGGACAGGACGTTGGGCTTCGGCGCCTCCTCGGACGTCGGCGACGGCTCGTTCGAGGATTCGAGCAGGGACTCGCGGTCCAGTTCGAACATCGAGACGATCCGCTCGACAACCTCCTCGGGTGACGGTTCTGGCGCGTCGTTGGTCGAAGG
>CAZRGV010000097.1:0-10175 GCA_964599655.1 uncultured Isosphaeraceae bacterium
CGCAACGTCCGACCGCGAAAAATGTGCGTTCGGTCGGCTCCACCCAGGGCTCGGCGTAGAGGAAGATGCTTCGCTCGGTCTGTTGTTCCGTGACCAGCACGCCGTTGAGCCCGATGTTCAGCACCCGAACACCAAACGGCAAGTTGTGGACGTCGATCGGGACACGTCCGGAGAATCCGTTTCGGCGATCAACGGTCAAGGTCATCTCCACGCGTTCACCAGGATGGATTTCAATCCGTTCGGGGCGGAAGCCGATCTTGAGGTTCGGCTCCGGCGTCACCGTGATCCAGCCGCCGCTCGGCCCGCCTGGGTCGTAGGCATGTCGGATCTCGTTCCCTTCCGAACCGGCCACGGCGGCCCTTGCCGAGACGGTCCAGTTTCCCTCGGGAAACGGGGGAGCGTCGGGATCGGCCAACAGCACAAGGTCGGCTGCGTACTGGTCGCGCTCGACGGTGGTTGAGGTGGCCGTGACGCCCGCCGGCAAGTTTTCGAGGGTCACGTCCACGGGGCCGTCGAAGCCGTCGATCCGACTGAGGTTGACGACGACCACGGTTCCGCCACCTCGGGGAATGTTCGGATGGTCGGTGCTCAGCGACACCCGGAAATCCGGTTTTGGGCGCCTCACGACAAGGTGGTAGCCGAATTGGTCGCCGCCCATGCCTCGGACATCCTCGACCCGGACAAGATACGAGCCGTCGGCCGGCGGGTCGAACGTCAGCCGGGCATCCTCGCCGAAGCCGGGGCCGCCATCGTCGTTGCGGTAGTTGAGCGTGACGGGGGCCACGCCGCCGGGCGGAAAACTCGTGCCTGGCGGGTGGATCTCGACCTTGTAGATCGGCTGGCCTTGCGGGTGATGTTCGGGCGTCGTCTCGAGGAAGCCGATCCGCTCGCCCGGGCTGATTCTCGAAAGCCCAAGGCCCCAGAACACGGCGTCATCATCGGGGTTCCGCGGGAGTTCGCTGAGCCGCATCAGCTCGCGGCCCACGAGCACGTAATCTCCCATCGCGAAGCCGTTCCACTGCGTCAGGCGGATGTTCCGACCGGTCGACGCGTGGTCGCGGAAGGCGACTTCCGTTTCCTCCACCGGTCGGAGCACGGCGCGAGGAACCGGCGACCCGCTGGTGTCGAGAATCTCGATCACCGGGTCGATCGGCGTTCCGAGCCGCTGGCCAAACACCTCGACGATCAGCCGTTCTCCCTTTCTGGCTTCGAACTTGAAGAGATCACGATCTCCTGGCCGATGGATTCGACCAGAAACCCCTCCGGGCGAGGCGATCGGATTGGCGCTTGAGGGATCGTCGTTCCCTTCCGACTCGATCGTCTGCAAACCGTCGGCCGCGACGACCTTGAGCCGCCCATCGGTCGAGGCCGACACGATCGAGCCCGGCGTCAGGTCGTCGCGCTCCCAGGGCTTCGGGAACGAGACCCCGTCGAGGTTCGCGCCCTCCACCGACACGGTTCGATCTTCGCGAACGCCCGCGCGGAAGCCGAGCGGGAAAATCGACTCGACGCGTGAAAGCTCACCGGCCCGGATCCGGTAGAAGTGATTGCCCGAACCCCCGAAATCGGCGTCGGCGACCCGGAGCGTCAGGACCATGTCGCGGGGAACCGCAAAGGTCAGTGTCGGATCGAGCGCGCCGACCGATTGGCTCGATTCCGCCAGCGACCGCCCCGATTCATCGAGCAGTGACAGCAGTCCGTTGAGGCTCGATCCCATGGGTCGAGCGAGGGTCTCAAAGACCAGCGTCTGCCCCTTCTTGGCCACGAAGCGGAAGTAATCGAGATCTCCGGGCGCATTGATCGTTCCGAGCAACGTGGCCGGAAGCGCAACGGGTTTCACCTGACCCGGTTCGTTGTTCGGCTCGACCTCGGCGGTCTCCGGTTCGGACGAGACAGCGAAGTTCTGAAAGCCGGGCGTGCCGAGCGGGGTCCGAACGCCGAACGCGTGCAAGCCGGGCCGGGCGTCGGGCGCGATCGTCAACTCGACGTCGAGGGCGTTCGGGTTCGGCTTCTCCCGAGGGAGCCGCTTGACGGTGATTCCCGGCTCGGGAAAGACGATCTCATGCGCCTCGCCGACGCCGTTGCCACTCAAGGTGACCCGGACGGTGGTTCCTCGCAGGGCCCCTCGCGGGTTTGGCGGGTTGAGTGTTGCGTTTCGCACAAGCTCCGGCGTCTTTGGTTCGGGCTTCGGGGCGTCCTGAAGCGCGACCGCCGGCTGGCTCGTCGCGGCATCGAACAGAGCCAACGAGCCGTCATATCGTCCCAACGCGATTCGGGACCCGTCCGGACTCATGGCAAGTGCCAAGGGCCAGTCGGGCTGGCGTCCCAGCGTGGAGCGAGGAGCCAGGCTCGGCAGGTCCCAGAGCTTGACCATCGTGTCCTCCCCACTGGAGAGCAGAGTCTTGCCGTCGGGCGAAACGACCAGCCGCAAGACCGCGGCGTCGTGGGCGAAGACCGATCGGGACAGCGTGGCCGAGTCCCCCTCCAGAATCCAGGCCCGAATCGATCGGTCGACCCCGCTGGCCAGCACGGTCTTGCTGTCGGCCGTGAAGGCGACGGCGTAAAGCTCGGCCGTCGCGTCCGACATGGTCACGCGCTTCCGACCGGTGGCCACGTCCCAGACCTTGACCGTCCGGTCGCCCGAGACGCTCGCCAGGCTCGTGCCGTCGGGCGAATAGGCCACACCATAAACGGCGTCGGTGTGCTCTTTCAGAGTCCTGATCGGCTTCCCTTCGACGATATCCCAGAGCATGATCAAGCGGTCATAGCTTCCGGTAGCGAGGGTTTTGCCGTCGGGCGAAAGGTCGGCCGTGAGAATGCCGTCGGCGTGGCCTCGAAACTCGGCGCGTTTCGATCGCGAAGGAATGTCCCAGACGGTCACCGCGCCGAACATTCCCGCCCGACCGCCCGCGGCGACCAACGTCTTGCCGTCGGGCGTGATTCGCAGGGCCGTCAACGGGCCGGGATGGCCGGCGAGCGTCGCGGTGAGCCTTCCCGTGTTCGTTTCGAACAGTTGCACATTTTTACCATGGGATGCCGCCAGCCAGGAGCCGTCGGGCGAATAGACGACGGATGTGATCGGGTCCGACGTGGCGACCTTGACCTCGACTCTCGGCAGGTGCTTCAAGGGGTCGACCAGCGAGGCGATCGGCGTCTCCCACTCCGAGGGTCCGTCGAGCTTCGCCCCGTCCGCGACCCAACGTTCCAGCGTCTGGATTTCCGCGTCGCTCAGGGGTTTCTGCTTGTAGGGCATCCGTGGCGAAGCGCCGGGGCGGATCAGTTCAATCAGGTGGCTGGAGTCCGGATCGCCCGGTTCGAGGATGCCCTCGCCAAGCGTCTTGCCCCCCTTGCGCAGGAGGGCCATCGTTTTCATGTTCAGACCGCTTTCGGCTTTCTGATCGTTGTGACATCCCAGGCAGGAACGGACCAGAATGGGCGCGACGTGTTCGCGAAAGCGAACGGGCTTCGGGGAGGGGTCGTCGGCCGCGAGAAGCCAGGGGACCAGAACCAGGAACGGGAGGGCGGAACCGGCTCGCTTCATGGGGGCCTCGTCACAACGTCGGAAAACCAGGCGATCAGTTGAGATCAAAGCGATGTTTTCGGTCGATCCAGCAGGCGGCGTTGGAGGGTTGTCCTCCGCCGATGACCCGCTTCCGGGAGCCCGGCATCCAGCGGATCATCCGCTCGTCGAGTGGACCAGGAAATCCGAGCCGTCGCCGCCGTCGCCTTTCCATCTGAATCGCCGCCAGAGCGTAAACCAGTGCGGCGGCGGCCACCGAATTGAGGCAAATGGAAGCCATCGAGCGTCGGAGCCAGTCACGCAGCGGCGAGGGTCTTGGCAAGACGATCTCCGGGGAGGCGACGAAGGCGGTTGGTCGACGTGGCTCAAGTGGACCGCGTCCGTTCTCCTCGAGGTAGGTCAACCAGGCGGCCAGGAGGTTCACGAACACAAAAACGGGCAACGCCACGACCAGGAGGCAGACGGTTCGCGAGACTCCTTGACGATCGGGTGGTGTGCTCATCATCGGTCATTCCCGGAGGCCGGACAGATCGCACGCAAACAACGGGCCGAATGGAGCGAAACGCCCGATCCTTGATCTGAGCGGAGGATTCTTAGTGGTTGAAGAGGAATTCCTTGCTGGTCAGGGTTGCCCAGTAGAGGTCTTCGATGGCCTGCCGACGCGCCATCTCGACCTCCTTCGGGTCCGACAGACCTGCGGCCGCTTCCGCCAGGACGGGCAAGATCGTGGCTTTCTCGGATTCGGTTGGGGGCCTGGAGAAGGCCGCCCTGGTCAGCGTGTCGAGGATTTCGGCGTCCGACTTTGAGGACGTGGCGAGCCGCGACACGATCCCCTTGTCGTCACGGAGCTTGTTGTTCAGGGTGCCGCCGTTCGCCAGGTGAAGCGCCTGCGAGACGGATGGCTCGGCCGATCGTTCGCAGGAGCAAACGCTTTCTCGGGCTGGACGGCCGAACGAGTCGAGGAACGCGTTTTCGAGTTTCACGTCGGGAAGCTGGAGGCTGCGCCAGCCCGAGGGGTAGCCGCCGAACGGCGTCGGAACCTCGGTGACTCGGGAAAGGGCGTCGAGCAAGACTTCGGCCGGGAGTCGCTTGACGCGGTAGTGGCTCAGGAAGCGGTTATCCGATTCGTTGCCGGGAACGGGATCGCTGGATCGCCCGTAGGCGGCGGAGGTCATGATCGTCCGAATCAGGTGTTTCAGGTCTCGCTTGTGGGCGCGGAAATCGTTGACGAGCCATTCCATCAAGGCGGAGTCGCTGGGCGGGTTGGTGGCTCGGAGGTCATCCTCCGGATCGATCAGGCCCCGGCCGAGGAAGTTGGCCCAGACGCGGTTGATGATCGCCTTGTCGAAGTAGGGATTCTCGGGATCTTCCAGCCAGTCGGCGAACGCCTCGCGGCGGTCGCCCCGCGCCTCGATCGGCAGCGGCCTGGCGTCCAGGGGCTGAGGAGCCATGACGATCCCTTTCCTCGGGTGGCGGATATCTCCGTCGGCCGCGACCGCGACGACCACGTCCCCCGACCCCTTGGTGCCGTCCTTGAGCGCCACCCGTGAGAAAAGGTTCGCCATACCATAATATTGATCCTGCGTCCATTTCTCCATGGGATGATTGTGGCAGCGGGCGCAGGTCAGCGACAGTCCGAGAAACGCCATGCTCGTGCTCTCGGTCAGGTCGATCGGATCACGATGCAGGACGAAGTAATTGGCCGCGCCGTTGGCGAGCGTCGAGCCTTTGGCCGTGACGACTCGGCGCGCGAACTCGTCCCAGGGCATGTTGTCCGCGACGGCCTCTCGAACGAAGCGGTAGAACGACCACATCGCCGGCCCCGGCAGAGACTTGGACGAAACGAGCAACAGGTCCGACCACTTGTACGCCCAGTAATCGACGAACTCGGGGCTGGAGAGAAGCTGGTCGACCAGTTTTTCTCGACGCTTTGGATCCTGGCTGGCAAGGAAGGCGTTGACCGCCTCGACCGTCGGCAAGGTGCCCGTCGCGTCGAGATAGGCGCGACGGAGGAACGTGGCGTCGTCCGCGGGCGGGGAGGGGGGGATGCCCAGCGACTGGAGCTTTTCGAGGTTCTTTTCGTCGATCGGGTTGTTCCTGGGGGCCTCCGCGAAGACCTTCGGATCGACCTTCGTCGGGTACGGGACCGTGACCGTCGCCAGGTCGACGAGACTCGAGAACCAGACCGTGATCGCCGCCTCGCCGTGTCCTTGAACCGTCAGAACGCCCGAATCCTCGTCGACCTTCGCCACGGTCTCGTCGGTCGACGCGAACTTGGCCCACCGCGTTACGTCGGCGACCCGGCCGTCCGAGTACGTGGCCTGAACCAGGATCTGCTGCGACTGTCCCGGCTGGAAGGTGACCTCGCGGGGCAGGGCGTGAATCTCCGTGACTCGAGGCTCGTCGGCCCTTGGCCTCGGCATCCCCGCGCCGATCCATTCCGAGAGGATCCGGTATTCCAGCGAGTCGGTCGCGAACCGCACGCCGCCGCCGTGCTCGACCGCGCCGGTTGGCTTGAGCAGCAACAAGCTCTCCGCCGGCGCGGTCTTGACGATCCGCCGCCCGAGCGCTTGCCGGGTCAGCACGTCGTAATCAACCTCCGGCCCGTAGCCTCGAAGGGTCAGGCGAAAGCCATTCTTCCCCGCCGCCGCGCCATGGCAGGCTCCCGAGTTGCAGCCCGCCTTCGTCAGCACCGCGAGCACGTGGTTCTTGAAGCTCCAGGGCGTCTCCCTTCCGAAGTTTTTGACGGTGATGGTCGCGGTCGCCGTCCGATCACCCACCCTCGCCCGCAGGGTCGCCGTCCCATCGCGCTTCGGGGTCACGGTCCCGTCGGCCGAGACGCTCGCGACCTCCGGAGGGTCGATCGAGAAGACGGCCTTCAGCGTCTCATCGGCCCGGAAGATCCCGTCATCCCGCGACTCGACCACGAATCGCTGGGTGGCCTTGGGCCCGTCGAGGGTCGTCGTCCCCGGCAAGAGAACCAGGTCCGAGGCCCGAGCCGACGGCAACGACCAAAACGCCAGAAGTCCAAGAAGCATTCCAGGAACGAGTCGTCTCATGGTGCGGGGGCCTCGCGATCGTGGAGAGAGGGCCATGAGGGTTCGGTGGGTGCAACGGAAGGAGTCGTTCGGTGGGACTGCGTTGACAGCTACCATCGTTGAGGTTCGGTTGCGTGCAAGGTCATGTCGGACTCCCAGTGCTGGAATCGGTTCGGGGCTTGACCCCCCGGACAAGCGTCCGCCAGCAGTCGATCCGTACCGACCCGTTGGCCTGTTCGGTCGCCCGGAAGCCTCTCGCCTGTGGGCCCGTTAGCAAGAGGCGACGAACCACGTCCTTGGCCTCGCTCGGCGTGCCTCGGTCGAACCACTCGTCGAAATCGAGCGAGAACGATTCTTCGACGTGTCGAATCTCGACGAGCCCGGCGCTCGCCAGCAGATTCACAAGGGCGCCGGGCGAAAGGTTGGCCGTGTGCGAGCGGTCGCGCAGACGCTCGATCGATTGATGCCAGTCCGCGCGTTTCGGATCGGGGTCCGTCGTGTGATCCGAAACGACGAGGACCCCGCCCGGCTTCAAGAATTGAACCTGCCGTCGAACGAACGCCAGCGGATCGGGCACGTGGTGAACCACGTATCGCGAGACCGCCGCGTCGAAGTCGCCGGGAAGCGCCGCCGCCATGACCGAGGCTTGCTCGAAGCGAGCGCGATCACCGTACGACGCGCAGCGATTGCGGGCCCTGGCGATCATCTCGGCCGACAGATCCACGCCAAAGACCCGGTGCCCCTCCGCCAGGAAGGCCGACGCGACCAGCCCCGGACCGCAACCCGCGTCGAGGATCGTCGAGTCCGCGGGCAGATCGGCCCAACGTACCAGGCGCGACAACGCCTCTGGGTCGATCTGCACCGGTGCCCGCTCGAACCGAGCGGCCTGACCATCAAAGGCCGAGGCCAGCTTGCGGTCGTGTTCGGTCGAAGTGGGCGTCGACATGGACCAAAGCCTCGGGAGGAGTCAGCCGCCGGGAGACCTCCTCGAACTGGCGGGCCCGACGGGTCCCATTCGAAGAGTTCCAGGATCGGATTCAATTAGAAGAGCTCCAGGATCGGCTCGACGCCGTGATCGACAACCCGGATGGGCCGGTTTTGCGGACCAGGCAGCAAGGTCTCCAGGTCGATCCCGAGCCCGTGGTAGACCGTCGCGGCGATCTCAGCGGTCGTGACCGGCCGATCCTTGGGCGCGTACCCGATCTCGTCCGAGGCCCCGACGACCCGCCCGCCCTGGATCGGACCGCCCGCGAAGAGGACTGTCCAGCAGTTGGGATGGTGGTCGCGACCACCCGCTGGGTTGATCTTCGGCGTCCGGCCGAACTCGCCGAAGGCCAGGACCATCGTGTTCTCCAGCAAGCCCCGCTGATGAAGGTCTTCAATCAACGAGGCATACCCGTTGTCGAAGTTGGGCGCGATCACCGTTGGGTAATCGGCCACCGAGGTGAACGGCGACGATCCGTGACTGTCCCAGGTCAGCTCGTTGAAGACCGTTTCGAACTGGTTGATCGTCACGAACCGCACGCCGCGCTCGATCAAGCGGCGGCCCATCAGGCAGCATTGGCCGAACCGCGTCCGCCCGTAGCGGTCGCGGACTTCCGTCGGCTCCTGGCTCAGGTCGAACGCCTCGCGCGTCGACGGGCTCGACATCAGGGCGTACGCCTGCCGGAAGTTGGCGTCGAGCAATCGGGCGTCGGGCGAGGCCTCGAACGCCTTGACCGAGCCGTCGATCGCCTCTCGCAGTTTCCGGCGCCTGGCTTCTCGAACCGACGTGATGTAGTCCGGCGGCAACAGGTCGGGAACCTTGAAATCCTTCTCGTTCGGATCGGCGTTCAGGACGAATGGGTCATAGGTTTTGCCCAGGTAGCCGGCGTTCTGACCGTGCGGCATGTTGCCGCCCGTCGGCCCGATCGGCCGAGGCGCCAGCACGTGCGGCGGGGCATCGCCGCGAGGCCCCTTGAGATAAGCCAGAACGCTCCCGTAGTGCGGGTGCTCGATCCCGCCGGTGAAGAGCCGCCCGGTCTGCATCATCTGGTGGCCGGTGTCGTGCACCGCCGTCGCCTGGTGATAGACCGTCCGGACGAGCGAGACCTTGTCCATCAGGCCCGCGGTCCGGGGAAAGATCTCGCTGATCTGAATGCCCGGAACCTTGGTCGCGATCGGCTGGAACGGTCCACGGATTTCCGCCGGCGCGTCGGGCTTCGGGTCCCAGGTGTCGAGTTGCGACGGACCGCCGACGAGGAACAGGAGGATGCAGTTCATGTCCCGGTCGCGATTGACCGCGCCTCGAGCCTTCAAGGCTTCCAGCGAGGTCATCCCCAGTCCCATCATCGCCAGCGAACCGGCGTGGAGAAAGTCGCGGCGGGTCAGGCCGTCGCAGAAGCGTACGGGCTTGCGCGCATCGAGACGGATCATGGGAAGGACCTCGGTTCAGGTAGGCCAGAGTCCTGGGCTGGGGCGGGTTTCACCAGTTTGTCATCGTACAGTGCCCGAATAGAGGGGGTCAACCAGGGACGCCAACGGCTGAAATTCTTGCCTTTGGCCCGTTCGACGGTTAGCGTCGACATCGGACAACAGCGCCAACGTCGGCGCTGAAGGCGGATGGGTTCCCGCGTTGGAATCGGAGCGTAGCCCCATTGAAGATCTTACAAGGGATTCTCCTGATTCTGTTCCTCGCCGCGATTCTCCTGTTCGTGTTTCAGAACGGACAGGCGGTGACGATCTGGTTCTTCAAGTGGAGCCTGACCGCTCCCCTCGCCCTGGTCAGCCTGGGAACCTATTTGCTCGGCATGGCGACGGGATGGGCCGTTCTCGGCTTCCTTCGCAAATCGTTGCGAACCATGACCGATCGAAGCAACTGAGAAACCGAACCGATCGCTCGTTCGGGGCCTTCCCGCCGACACGCGAACGGAATGCCCCGGATCGCTAAATCCAACATTCATTTGGGAACCCACTTCCAACAACGTTTCGCCTCCGATATAATCCGCGAGTGAGGTTGAAGACATCGGACGTCCATTCAATCCGCATCCCTCCGAGCGTCGTGCCGTTCCATGAACCGCAGGCCGGCCCCAAGCTTTGTATTTCTGCTGATGATCGGCCTGGGCGTTCCCACCGATCTGGCCGTAGCCCCACCGGTTGAGCACGATCCCACCCCCAGCTTGACCGAGGCCGTGTCTCGGCCGGAGTCCATACCAAGCGTCCGACGCAAGGCGAACCGACGATCCATCAATTCCCCACGGGTCGAAACCTGCTCCGATCTCCTGGTCGACTCCGATGCCTTCGACAGGATCGCTCACCGGGGACCGTTCGACGCCTTCATCGCGCCCGAATCCGACCGCACTCGGCTGGCGATTTCGATTTCCGACTCTGAATCGTCGGTCGATCCCTTCGAGAACACCCGCTCGCTCGCCCGCCTCTGTCGCCGACGCTGTTAACCAACGCTCGCGCCTTTCCCATCTGCGCCTTCGGGTCCGCTCGGTTTTCTTGCGGCCCATCACCGTCGATCGGCACGGGTGCGGCACGAGTTTTTCTACAACGTCGCGGCGCCCCCTTCCCATGCGTTCGACCACCTTTCTCACTTCTGGTGGTATGCCCTATGGTCCGCGCGATCATCGCAT
>CAZRGV010000097.1:10220-17845 GCA_964599655.1 uncultured Isosphaeraceae bacterium
CGTCTGATCGTGATCCTGGGAGTTCTGGGATTGATCGGCATTGGTGCCTACTCCGCGCGTCACTTGAACGTTGAAGCATATCCTGACCCGACGCCTCCGCTCGTCGAGGTCATCACGCAATGGCCGGGAGCCAGCCCGGAGGAAATGGAGCGTCTGGTCGGCATTCCGCTCGAGACGGTTCTCAACGGGCTGCCGAACTTGGAAGACCTGCGGAGCACCTCCATCGCGGGTCTGAATGATATCAAGTGCCAGTTTGCCTACGGCACCGACTTCTGGGCGGCGCGTCAGGAGGTGATCAACCGCATCTCGGCGGTCGACAACCTGCCGGCCGGCGTCAAGCCGGGGCTTTCTCCCTGGAGCCCGACCGGCGAGATCGTCCGCTACGTTCTCGAAGGTCCAGGCTACACCACGAACCAGATCAAGGCCGTGCAGGACTGGGTGCTCAACCGCGCCTTGAAGCAGGTTCCGGGCGTCATCGACGTGACCGGTTTCGGCGGGACCGTCAAGCAATACCAGGTCCTGCTCGATACGCAGCGGATGCGCCAGTACAACGTCACCTTGCAGCAGGTGGAGGACGCGATCGACCGCTCCAACGCCAACGTCGGGGCCAACAACCTGACTCTCGGAAGCCAGGCCCACAACGTCCGGGCCATCGGTCTTCTTGGCGGAGGGATCGATCCTCTGGACCCGGCCGTTGTTGACCGATCCAATCTGATCGAGTCCCAGAAGCTCGACGACATCAGCAACGTCGTCGTCACCTCGCACAACGGCGTTCCGATCTATGTCGGTCAGATCGCCAAGGTGATCGTCGGCCATCGGCCACGGCTCGGAATTGTCGGCCGGGGGGTGGAGAACGACGTTGTGGAGGGGATCGTTCTCATGCGAAAGTATGAGAAGAGCCTCCCCACTTCCGAGGCCGTCCAGGCACGGATCGAGCAGATCAACAAGAGCGGGCTACTTCCCAAGGGAATGCGCATTGTTCCGTTCAACCGCCGGACCGACCTGGTCCACGTCACCACGCACAACGTGGTTCACAACCTGGTCGTTGGAATGGGTCTGGTGGTTCTGATCCTGGTCCTGTTCCTGGGCAACCTGGCCAGCGCGGGCATCGTGGCGGCGGTGATTCCGCTGGCCCTGCTGTTCTCGGTCACGGTGCTTTACATTCAAGGGAAGTCGGCCAATCTTCTCTCGATCGGCGCGGTCGACTTCGGGATCATCGTCGATAGCTCGGTGATCATCGTTGAGAATATCTTCCGCCACGTTTCCCATGGCGCCGACCGGTACCGGCCGCTGATCGACCGGATCGAGGGAGCGTCGCACGAAGTGGAGCGGCCGCTCTTCTTCTCGACGACCATCATCGTCTGTGCGTTCTTGCCCTTGTTCGCGATGACCGGCCCGGAAGGGGCCCTCTTCGGGCCGATGGCCAACACCTACGCCTTCGCCATCTTCGGGGCCCTCTGCCTGGCCCTCACCTTCGCGCCGGTGATGTGCTCGTTCCTCTTCCACAACCAGATGGAAGAGAAAGACACGATCATTGATCGTGTCATCAAGTGGTTCTACCTCCGAGCGCTTCGATTGGTCCTGAACCACCGGTTGATGTTCCTGGGGTGGGTCGGGCTCTTGCTGGTCTTCACGATCACCCTGGTGCCCGGCCTGGGCGGCGAATTCATGCCGGAACTGGAGGAAGGGAACCTCTGGATCCGATCCCTCTTGCCACGAACGGTCAGCCTCGAAGAGGCATCCCGCATGGCGCCTCGGCTTCGAGAGGTGATCTCGACGATCCCGGAGGTTCGAGGCGTGATGTCCCACGTCGGCCGGCCCGACGACGGAACCGACGTCACCAGCTTCTTCAACCTCGAGTTCAACGTCCCGCTCAAGCCGATGGAACAATGGCGAACGCGGCCCAATATCCTTCGGCTGGGTCCCTGGGCGTTCCAGGCCGGCACGCGTTACATCACCCGCGAGGAGATCCAGGATGAGTTGATGGAAAAGTTCCGCGACTTCCCTGGGATCGACTTCAGCTTCTCCCAGCTCATCCGCGACAACGTCGAGGAAGCCCTCTCGGGCGTCAAGGGGGCCAACTCGGTCAAACTCTTCGGCAACGACCTGCACGAGCTGGAGACGGTGGGCAATCGCGTCGCCGACGTTCTGCGGAGCGTCCGTGGCATCGAAAACGTCGGCGTTTTTCATATCCTGGGACAGCCCAACCTGGAGATCCGGATCGATCGTCGCGCCTGTGCGCGTTATGGTGTCAATGTGGCGGACGTGGAGTCCGTCATCCAGGTCGCCATCGGCGGCTGGGCGTTCTCGCAGATGGTCGAGGGAGAGAAGCTGTACGACATCGTCTTGCGCTTGCCCGCGGCCCTCCGGCAAGATCCAACGGTGATCGGCCGCATTCCGATCGACATTCCGGGCGTCGACGGTCATTCGGGTGCTCGGCTCCCCTTGAGCCAGCTCGCCGAGGTCATTCCGCACAAGCCCGGCGCGTCGTACATCTACCGCGAGAATAACCGCCGCTATATCCCGATCAAGTTCGGCGTTCGCGGCCGCGACCTGGCCTCGGCGATCGCCGAGGCGCAACAGAAGGTCGATGATCCAAAGTTCGGTGTCCGACTTCCCGAGGGATACCGAATCGAGTGGTCGGGCGAGTTCGCCCAGATGCAGGAGGCCAACGCCCGCCTGCTCTGGATGGTCCCGCTTTCGATTGGCATGATCATGCTTTTGCTCTATACCGCGTTCAACTCCGTCAAGGACGCGCTGCTCGTGATGGCCAACGTGGTCACCGCGACCATGGGAGGGATCTGGGCCTTGCGACTGACCCAGACCCACTTCAGCATCTCGGCCGCCGTCGGCTTCGTCTCGATTTTCGGCGTCGCCGTTCAGAACGGCGTGCTCCTGATCTCCTACTTCAACCAGATGCGGGGCGAGGGGGCGTCGGTCCGGGACGCCGTGGAGCGGGGCGCCATGCTTCGGTTGCGGCCCGTCCTCATGACCTCGCTGACCGCCATCCTCGGTCTTCTGCCGGCGGCCGTCGCGACCTCGATCGGCTCCCAGGCGCAACGGCCCCTGGCCATCGTGGTCGTCGGCGGCATGTTGGTTTCCCTGTTTCTCACCCAGTACCTGATGCCGGTTCTTTACAGCTTCTTCCCGGGGCGAGGCGCCCGCGAGGTGGAACAATGAACGAGGTCTCGACGCGGCCTGCCCATCTGGAGGATGGCCACAAGAACCACGACGTGTCCACAATCTCCGTCACCACCCAGACCGCGTTCGCCCCGGAGAGAGCGGAGCCGCCGACTTGTCGTCGCCGTTCCATCCCATGGATCGGTGGGCTGCTGGCCCTGGCTGCCATCGGGCTCGTGGGCTACCTGCTCGTCAATCCGAGGTCCCGCTCTCGCTTGTGGGAGCTTTCCTCCAAGGGGCAAGAGCTGTTCAGCCAACTGGTGCGCGGATCCGAGGAATCGACCCCCGAGGTCGAGTCAGGCCGCGATCTCGCCCCCATGCACGCGGCGGCACGCTGGAACGGTCTCGTGGAGCTCACCTCGGAGCAGCTTCATAATATCGGCCTGGAACTCGCCTCTGTCCGACCCCAGACCGAGCCCATCAAGCTCGAGATTAACGGTATCACCGCGTATGATCCGAACACCCAGATCCAGATCCGTCCCAAGTTCGCCAGCCTGATCGACCGCGTGTACGTCGGACTCGGCCAGACCGTGGAGGCGGGCGATCCCGTGGTCGACCTCTTCAGCGCCGAGTTGGCGGCGGCCAAGAGCAAGTATGAGAAAATGATGGCTCAGTGGGAGCATGACCAGAAAGAGCTTGAACGCGCCCGGAAACTGTTCGAGATGAAACCCCCGGCCATCTCGGACAAGGAGTATCTCTCATGGGTCAACGACGAGAAGCTCAGCCGGACCGAGGCCAAGCTCGCGGCCGACGAGCTCCTGGTCTACGGCCTAACCGAGAAGGAGATCGACAACGTTCCCAACGAGCATGGAACGCAGAAGGCCAAGATGACGATCCGATCGCCCGGAAGCGGCGTCGTCATCAAGCGCGAGGTGGTTCAAGGCAACCGCTACACCGAGAACGACGTCCTGCTGGTCATCGCCCCGCTCGACCACTTCTGGGTCTGGGGGAACGTCTACCCGTCCGACGCAACCCGCGTGGCGATCGGCCAGGAATGGGTGGTCCGCTGCCCCTTGATTGATCGCGATATCCCCAGCAAGATCGAGTGGATCACCTCGGAAATCGCGCAGGACACCAAAACGGTGCGAATCCGAACCCAGATCGCCAACATCGGCGGCCGGCTCAAGGCCGACATGCTCGTGGGAGGCTACGTGGAGATCCCTCCCGCGCCTGGCCGCACGGTGATCCCCCGGTTGGCTCTGGTCTCAACCGACGGCGCCGACTTCGTCTACGTCGTTCGCGACCCCATACCCCAGCCGTCGAAGGACGCCGCGACGATCGCGACCGGCGGTTGTCTCGCCTCGTCGCTCAAGGTCGACCCGCACCTGAGATTCGAGCGGCGAACGATCCGGGTCGCCCAGGAAGATCACGATCAGGTCATCGTCTCGGAAGGGCTGCAACCTGGCGAACGGATCGCGACCCGAGGCAGCCTCATTCTGTCCCAGATGTACGAGGACTCCGTCAACACCGAGCCTGACGCGCCGTTCTAAGGTCCGCCACTCGCGGGGTCCGCGACCCGATGTCGGGTCGAAACCTCCTCAAGACCAGTTCAATCCTCCCGATTGGTTCGGGACGGTTGTTTCGGGTTCTGTCGTTTTTGGGAATCCGTCTGGTTCTCTTACCCGTCGAGGCCACTGGGGGTTTGACCCGCGCCAATCACGGATGTACGATCCCCGATAGGGCCGATTCTCCCATCGGGGAGCCCCCGACCCCTCGCCCATCACTTCCAGAAAGGGGTTTAACCATGCCCTTGTTCGAGGTGGAAACCACGTCGCATATCATGATCGCCTGCGCCGAGGATGAGGCGACCGCGCGTCAGTTCGCCGAGACGAACTACCCTCAAGAAGAGATCCTGAGGGTCAGCCATCGTCCGAGGGACGCTTGGGTCATCTCGAAGAACCTTCTGGGAATCAGCGGCAAGATCGATCCCTGTTCCACGGCGCGGGAGTGTCTTTCGCGAGCCCAGGGAGACAAACTTCACGCGGTCCGGCTCTACATGCAACAGACCGGATCGGACCTGGAAGGGGCCCGCAAGGTCATCGAATCGAATATGGCCATGGGTTGGTAAGCCCCATCGCCCGGGGCGGGGCCATCCCACCTCGGCTCGTCCCGGGCGCTCGTCGACTCTCGGGTCATCGGGCCGGATCGCGCGATGTCCTCCCGCCCGCTACCCGTGCCGGCTCGATGTTCCGAGATCCGGATTCCTGAACCGACGTGCTGTCGCCGTTTCGCAGTTTTGAGGACGGGACGAAACCATCGTTTCCCCAACCAGGGACACCGGCAGGGTTCCCCCGACCGGTACGGGGGAGAACGCCGTTCCCCCCGACCGGGAGTCGTCATGCTGAAGGTCATTTGCTTGATTCTGGGCGGTGGTCGAGGGTCGCGCCTCTACCCGTTGACCAAGTCCCGCAGCAAGCCCGCCGTACCGATCGCCGGAAAATACCGCCTGATCGACATCCCGATCTCCAACTGCATCCACTCGGAGTTGAATCGGATCTTCGTCCTGACCCAGTTCAATTCGGTCAGCCTTCATCGACATATCACGAATACTTATAAATTTGATCCCTTCGGCGGCGGGTTCGTCGAGATCCTGGCCGCTCAACAGACGATGCTCCACGAAACCTGGTATCAGGGGACTGCGGATGCCGTCCGTCGCAACATTCCCTACTTCGCCGACGGCGATTACGACCTCGTGCTGATCCTCTCCGGCGACCAGCTCTACCGGATGGACTTCCAGGACATGATCCGGACCCACCGGGAAGCCAAGGCGGAGATCACCATCGCCATGCTGCCGGTGGTTGAGAAGGAAGCCACCGCTTGCGGTATCATGAAGGTCGACGCGTCCGGTCGGGTCACCGACTTCGAGGAGAAGCCGAAGACGCCCGAGGCCCTGGCCCGCGCCCGCACCGCGCCCGAATCGCTCGCCAGGCTCGGCCTCGCTAGCACCGACGACCGCCATTTCCTGGCCAGCATGGGGATCTACCTCTTCAACCGAAGCACGCTGGTCGAGTTGCTCGCTTCGGGCAACGCCACCGACTTCGGGAAAGAGCTGTTTCCCCAGGCCATCCCGCACCACCGCGTTCAGGCCCATCTCTTCGACGGCTACTGGGAGGACATCGGCACGGTGGGGGCGTTCCACCGAGCCAACATCGAGCTCACCGCCGAGAACCCCCCGTTCGACTTCATGTCTCGCGACCGACCGATCTTCACCAGGCCCCGCTACCTGCCTTGTTCGCGACTGGCGGGGGTCACGGTCAAGAACAGCCTGATCGCCGACGGCTGCGTGATCGGCAAGGGGTCAATCATCGAGAACTCGGTCATTGGGGTTCGGTCGCAGATCGCCGAAAACGTTGTCATCCGCAACAGTTACGTCATGGGAGCCGACGGCTTCGAGCCGGCCAGGATGCGCGAGACCAATGCCCGGGCCGGACGGCCGAACATCGGCATTGGCGAGGGGTGTCACATCGAGAACGCCATCATCGACAAGAACCCCCGGATCGGACGGAACGTAAGGATTTCGAACGAGATGGGTATCGTCGATTCGGAGGAATCGCCCCACTATGTCATCCGGGACGGAATCGTGGTGATTCCGAAGTTCACGATCCTCCAGGATGGGACGGTGATCTAACCGTTCGAAACCCGATCGTTCGGCTCGGAAATTGCACGCTGGCTTGAACTTTAGTAAACTGGGTGAGGCCGGTCGGCGAAGGGTCGCCTGACGCCGCACCGGTCCTTCTCCGTGGTCGTTTCGCGCCGAGCCGGCGGCCACTCCTGTCTTCGGTGATCGTCTGGGAGGTCGTGCCGTGTCGATGGATGTCAACGTTCTCGGCGAGGACCGGATCGGCAATTACCGGTACGTCCGGACGCTGCTCCAGGGCCAGAACTCCACGGTCATGGAGGTTGTCGAGGAAGGGAGCGGCCGACGCTTCGCCATGAAGCAGTTGCTCCCCACACGCGCGATGGACGCGGCCGAGCGGAAAGCCTTCGAATTCGAGGCCAAGCTCGGAATGACGCTGCAGCACCCGAACCTGATCCGCGTCTACGAATACGTCAAGGATAAGCGACAGCCGTACTTCGTGATGGATTACTTTCCCTCGATCCACATGCGGCTGGTCATGGCCAAAACCGCGCTGTACGAGGAATACAAGCCGAGGCTCCACCGCATCCTTGAGCAAACTGCTTCCGCGCTGGGGTACATGCATGATAAGGGCTGGGTCCATCGCGATATCAAGCCGGAAAACATCATCGTCAACAAGACCGGCGAGGTCCGGGTGATCGACTATGCCCTGGCCATGAAGATCAAGTCGGGGCTTGGCAAGCTCTTCGGCGGCAAGCCGCCGTGTCAGGGAACCCACAGTTACATGTCACCCGAGCAGATCCGTCGCGAATCCCCCACGATTGCGGCCGACATGTACAGCTTCGGCATCACCTGCTACGAGTTCGCT
>CAZRGV010000097.1:17864-24293 GCA_964599655.1 uncultured Isosphaeraceae bacterium
CCGTTCCGGGCCAACTCCGCGCAGGAGCTTCTGAACAAGCACATCCGAGAGGTTCCCAGCCCGCCGACGGTCTACAACCGAGAGATCACACCCGAGTACTCCGACCTGGTCTTGCGGATGATCAAGAAGAAGCCGTCCGATCGACCGGCCACCATGCACGAGTTCATCAGCCTCTTCAACCGCATCCGAATGTTCAAGGACGATCCCGACCCCATGGCCGGCCGAGGCCTGTGAGGCAAGGTCCATTCGCCGTGCGCGATCGTGCGCCAGCCTCGTTGAGGCCAGAGGATCGCGATGGACAGGGATGCGGCTCCAGGATTAAAATCGGGACGCCTTATGATTTGCGACGTCTGGCTCGCCGTGTTGCCGCGGCGGGTTGCGTATTGCCCCACCGAGGCCCGACCCGTGGCCAAGGACGTGCCCGACGATGTCCACCCCCAATAAGTTCCGCCTGCCGTTCGAGGCGCCGATCCTGGAGATGGAAGCGCGCCTGGCGGATCTCGAAGCCCGAAACGCCACCGCCAGAGCCGGCAATGAGGCCGGCCTCGCCGATATCGCCGAGCAAGTACGACGCCTCCGCCGCGAGCTGGTCGGTCTGACCCGGACCATCTATGCCAACCTGAGTCCCTGGGAAACCGTCCTGGTCTCCCGTTGCGACTCCAGGCCCCAGTCTCGTGACTATCTTGCCCTGATTTTCGACCAGTTCATCGAACTTCACGGTGATCGCGCGGTCGGCGACGACAAGGCCATCGTCACGGGACTGGCTCACCTCGGCGACCAAAAGGTCGTCTTCGTGGGGCATCAGAAGGGGAAAACGCTGGCCGAGCGACAAGCCTGCAACTTTGGCTGCGCGCACCCGGAAGGTTACCGGAAGGCCCTCCACAAAATGCGGTTGGCCGAGAAGTTCGACCTGCCAATCATCTGCCTGATCGACACGCCGGGAGCCTATCCCGGCATCGGAGCCGAGGAGCGAGGCCAGGCGGCCGTGATCGCCGAGAACCTGATGGCGATGAGCCAGATTGACACGCCGATCGTGTGCGTCGTCATCGGCGAGGGCGGCTCCGGCGGAGCGCTCGGCATCGGCATCGGTGACCGCGTCGCCATGCTGGAGCATTCCTACTACTCGGTGATCAGCCCGGAAGGTTGCGCGACCATCTTGTGGAAGGGGGCCGAACACGCCCCCAGGGCCGCCGAGGCCCTCAAGTTCACCGGGAAAGACCTGCTCCGCTTCGGTATTATCGATGAGGTCATTCCCGAACCGCTGGGAGGCGCCCACCGCGACCATCGCGAGGCCGCCGCGAACCTGAAGTCGTACCTGATCCGGGCCTTGCGAGAGATCGCCGAGCAGCCTCGCGACCAGTTGCTCGAGCGGCGATATCAGAAGTTCCGACGGATCGGGGCCTTCGAGCAAGAGGCGCCGTCGCCGCTCAACGGCGTCAGCTCCGAGGTCTCCTAGCGCGGCGGATGAGAGGCCGACGGAACGGCGGACAGAGCGCCTGTCGATCCGTGTTGACCCAACCGGCGGCCTCTGCTATAGAGAGCAATCCAGGTCCCCGCGATTTCCCCCAACCCAGGAGCGGGAGGGGTCTGGGACTGCTCCCGCCCTCGGACGAGAAGGACCTCGGCCATGGCGACACGGACCGTTGCCTATTTGACCCCGCTTTATTTCGACGAGCGCTCTTACGTGGGCGGCGGCGAACGCTACCCCTTGAATCTGGCCAAGGGGGTCGTCGAGGGCTCTGGCGGAGCCTATCGCGTCGAGCTGATCTCCTTCGGCGACTCGCCACGTTGCCTACCGCTCGCGCCCGGCGTTTCCTTGCGGGTGCTGACCGTGGCCCGCAAGCCCGAGAACCCGCTGGACGTCGTGTCCTGGGAGCTGCCAGAGGCCCTCGCCAGGGCCGATCTTGTTCACATCCACCAGGCCTACACCCGTTGCAGCGAGATGGGCCTGCTCGTGGCCAAGCTCCAGCGCAAGCCAGTCTGCGTCACCGACCACGGCGGCTTTACCAGCCCCCTTGGCGCCGAGGTCGGCAGCATGGACCTCGCCGACCGGATCGTGGCCTATTCCGACTTCGGGGCCTCCCTCTACGGACCAACCCGCACGCCGATCGTCGTCATCAAAGGAGGTGTGGATGCGTCGCTCTTTTCCCCTCCCGCGCAACGGCCGGCCCGCGACCGGATCGTTTACGTTGGCCGGCTCCTGCCGCATAAGGGAATCGACGTCCTGATCCAGGCGCTGCCGGCGGACCTGCCCTTGACCGTCTGCGGCCGGCCTTATCACGACGGCTACTTCCGGCGCCTGCAAATGCTGGCCGCCGGCAAGCAGGTCGAGTTCGTCACCAATGCCGAGGACGACACGATCCGCAATCTTTACGCCAGGGCCTGGGCCAATGTCCTGCCCTCGGTCTATCGCGACTGCGAAGGGAACATCCACAGGGCTCCCGAGCTGATGGGCTTCACGTTGCTGGAAGCCATGGCCTGCGGGACCCCGGCGATTGCGTCGAGGGTCGGGGCCATGCCCGAGTTCATTCGCGATGGCGAGACCGGCTTCGTCTACGACCGGCCGGAGCAACTGACCGAACAGCTCCGGCGGCTCGCGACCGATCCCGAACTCGTCGAACGGATGGGCCGCGAGGCCCGCCAGGACGTCGAGACGCACTACGACCTCGGTGTCGCGGGAAAGAAGCTGGTTCACTTGTATGACGCGTTGATTGCCGATGTCCGGGAGGTGGCCGCGTGAAGGTCCTGGTTCTCAGCAACCTTTACCCTCCCGACATGCTGGGCGGCTACGAGCTGGGATGCCGCCAGGTCGTTGATGCCTTGATCGAACAGGGGCATGAGGTTCGCGTCCTGACCGCGGCTCCTCGAAGGCCCGTGACGTCGACGCCTCCTCACGTCCGACGCCTCTTGCGGCTCACGGAGATCTGGAGCCATTATGTCTTCGCCAAGAGCGCGCCGGTCACGGCCCACCTGGCGCAATCCGAGGCGCATCGGATCAACGCGGCCAACTGCCACGTCCTGCTCTCGGAGCTGGAGGAGTTCCAGCCGGACGTGGTCTATGTCTGGATGCTCGCCGGGCTGGGCGGACTGGGCTTGATGGCCTGTCTGGAACATCTCAAGGTTCCCTGGGTCTGGCACCTGATGGACAACGTCCCGAACGTGCTCTGCGAGGCGGCGGGCCGGCTGGTGCCGGCCTTCGCCCGCGAGTTCGAGCGGCAGTTCCAGAACGGCCGATACATCGCCTGCAGCCAGCAGCTCGTCGACGAGATCGAGCTGGGGGGCGTGTCGCTGGGCAAGCACGTCGAGGTCCTACCCAACTGGTCGGCGGTACCTCCACGCCCGCCGCGCGACTCCTATCTTGAAGGGGGCGTGCTGCGGATCGTCACGGCCGCGGGGCTGATCGACCGCCGGATGGACAAGGGGGTCGACCTCGTGATCGAGGCGGCCGGCTTGCTCCGCGACATGGGGCACGACCGCTTTGAGGTCGACATCTACGGCCAGGTCGTCGACCACTACTTCGCCGACCTGATCCATGCCCGAAACCTTTCCGGCCAGGTCCGGCTCAAGGGGCACCGGTCCCAGGCCGAGCTGGGTGAGTTGTTCTCCTCGTACGACCTGTTCGCCTACCCGACGAGGGCCAGGGAACCGTTCGGGTTCGTGGTGCTCGAGGCCGGAGCTCGAGGCTGCGTGCCGGTCGTTTCGGAGGTTTGCGGTAACGTCGAGTGGTTCGTCCACGGGATTCACGTCTTGAAGGCGCCTCGCACGGCCGAGTCGTTCGCCAGGATCTTCGCCTCGGTGCTCGACGGCTCGATCGACCCGAGGCCGATCGGCCGGCGACTGGTCCAGACGATCCAACGAGACTTCCACCTCGACGTGCTCCTGCCCCGGATCGAGCGGACGCTGGCCGAAGCGGCTCGACGATCTCGCGACGGCGCGGGCTCGGCCGAAGAAGCCTACGGCCTGGCCTTGCTGGCGGAACGGCTTTCGAAGGTGCTCATCCAGGAATCGCTTTGCGCGTGAGCGAATTCGGACGCGCGGGCCGATCGACGGCTCGCCGACCTTGCGAACTCGGGGGATCGTTTCCGTCATGACCGACCTCGCCTTCTACAATGCCGGCTGTCAGGAGCCCCGAGGGCTTCGTCGCGTCCTGGTCTTCGCCCGAAGGGGGCTCCGGCGGATTCTCCGCCCGATCTTTCAGCGCCAGGTGGAGCTGTTCCAGGCCCTTTGCGACCGACTCGACGCCGCCGAGCGAGCCGACGCCTCGCTGCGCGACGACCTGAACGCCCTGGCAAAACGGCACGACAACCTCAACGCCCAGATGCAGACGGCGATGGCCTTCGGCTGGGATTACGTGGCGATGGTCCGTCGCCTCTCGGTCCTGGAAGACCGGGTCGAGACCTTGATCCAGACGAGCGGCCCAACCGCAAACGCCGACGATGCACGGCCGTCCTCGGTGCCGTTCCCCGACGCCAAGGCCGAAGCCTGCTGAAACGACCCAATCCGAGATCGACCGAGGAACCACTCCATGCCCGCCCTCGTCTCGCCGAGAGCCGTCGCTCCCCGAATGCGCGTCCTCGTCGTGCTCTCCTCCTCGAACCAGATGTACTCGGGGATCGGCCGGAACGTCTTCGAGCTGGCCCGACGCATGACCGGACGGGTCGAGTTCTCGTTCGTCATCGACGACCTGTATCCTCGCAACCGGGACCTCGTCGTCGCGTTCGGCAAGGAGCTCGGCGTTCCGGTTCACGTCGGCCGGGGCCGCCAGGTGCCCGAGGCTCTTGACAGCCTCAACGACGACCTGCCGGATCTGCTCCGTCGCGAACGCTTCGACGCCGTGGAATGTGTTTGTTTCGCCAACGCGGCGACCAACGCCGCGATGCTCGACGCGCTGGGCGAGACCACGCTCGTGTACACGCCGCACGATCAGCCGCTCTGGACCGTCCCCATGTCACCCGAGCAGGCCCGGCAAACCGAGACTGTTCATCAACGTGTGCTTGAGCGATCGGACCTGGTGCTCTGCGACTCACCCCACGAGCAGGCCACGCTTCAGGCCAGAGTTCCAGGGCGGAACCATTGCCTGTATCTGCCCCTGGGCTGCGACTTCCGGACCTTCCGCGCGGGGGGGGTGACCAGGCGGAACCAGCTCGTTTTCGTCGGCGACCTGGCCGAGCCGAGAAAACGGTTCGACCGCGTTCTGGCGCTCTTTGCACGGTTGATCCGGCGTCGGCCCGAGCTGCGCCTGGTCGTCATCGGCAACAAGAGCGACCAGGCCCTCGAACACGTCCCTCGCGACTTGCGACATGCGATCGACCTTCGAGGATATGTCGACGAAACCGAGCTGAGGCGGACCTACGCCGAGAGCCTTGGCCTGGTGCTGCTGTCCGACTTCGAGGCGTTCGGCATCCCGATTCTCGAGGCCCTGGCCTGCGGAACGCCGGTCTTCCTGCACCGGCACGCGACCATCGAAAGCCTCTTCGGAACGTTCCGAGGGGCCCACTTCTGTCCGGGCGACGACCCCGATACCACGGCCGACGAGGTCGATCGAGCCCTGGCTCGAGGTCGAGCCGCGATCGCCGAGGCGGTCGAAGATCGTCGGAGGCTGCCAGGCACGTTCGACTGGGACACCCTGGCCTTTCGCAAATGGCAATTCCTGGCCGCCGCCTGGTTCCGTCGGAATTGCTGGGCCATCCCGGCTTGAGGGCGGAATCACGTAAGTGAGTGTGAAATCGCGGGTTCCGCTGCTTCTCCTGCTCGCTGAAACACGCGATATAATCGATACATTTTACCCAAATTCCCATTGGCTTCGTTTGGCGCGACGACGCGAGGGGTCAACGCCGGACGCGGGGCGGGTCGCCCCGATCGCTCTCCAACCGGAGTCGCGCGGCCGCAAAAGACGCCCGAGGGGACGTGTTTCTCGGCCGGACCTCGATCGCCGATTGGTTCTGTGGAATCGGTGCCACGGTCGGCTCGTGGCCCGTTTCTTCGAGGCGCACCCTGCCGGAGCCCTGGCGGGCGAGCCGCCGGCGGCGGACGCCGTTCAGAAGTCGTTTCTTTGATTCGGCTTACGACTGAAGTGATGATTCCATCCGAGCGAGGTGTCTCGATCGAGGGGAACGGCGCGGCGCGTGGATCAACGCGTGATGGGACGCGTCGGAGGCGGTTTGGTGGAAGTTCAGGAGGCCCGGCGTGCCCTGGATTTCCTGGCTCGACGGTTTCGACGGTTGCCGCCGCTCGCGGCTTTGAGGGCCGAGACGAAGCTCGGGAGCGGCTGCCACTGGGCTTTGGAGCCCTTCGGCGCGGGGGGCGTTACGGATTCGGTCATCGACAACGGAACCATGGTCGAGCCAAGGGGCGGCGTGATGAGGGAGCCAACGAGCTGGGTCGCCGACTCGTTGGGGGTCGGGGGGGCGGGGGGCCTGGGCTCGGGTC
>CAZRGV010000098.1:0-4988 GCA_964599655.1 uncultured Isosphaeraceae bacterium
CGAACTGGCCCATGTTCTCGGCGTTGATCCGGAAGTAGGCCTGGAGCGGGATGTCGACCTTGACGCCCGGCGGGATGTAGACGAACGACCCGCCCGACCAGACCGCCGAGTTGAGCGCGGCGAACTTGTTGTCCTGGATCGGGATGACCGTGCCGAAGTACTCCTTCACCAGCTCGGGGTGCTCGCGGAGGGCCGTGTCGGTGTCGACGAAGATGACCCCCTTCTTCTGGAGGTCCTCGCGAAGGCTGTGGTAGACGACCTCCGACTCGTACTGAGCGCCGACGCCGGCGATCAGGCCACGTTTCTCGGCCTCGGGGATGCCCAGTCGGTCGTAGGTCTTCTTGATGTCGGCGGGGATGTCGTCCCAGGTCTTGCCCTGGCGGTCGGCGGCCCGCATGAAGTAGTGAATCTCGTCGTAGTTCAGCTCCGAGAGGTTGCCGCCCCAGGTTGGGGTCGGCTTCTGCCAGAAGACGTCGAGCGCCTTGAGCCGGATGTCTCGCATCCAGGCCGGCTCGTTCTTCATCTCGGAGATCTGCTCGACGACCCGCCGGGTCAGACCCTTCTGGCTCTTGAACGTATAGCCGGCATCCGAGTCACGGAAGCCGTACTTGTATTCGTCTTTGATGCCCTGGACCTGGGCGTTCAGATCAGTGGACATGGTCATGTATCCTCAACGTGCGGTCGGGTGAGCCGGGCCTTGGGGTCGCTCGCGTTCCCCCGGGCTGGCGGACACGGGGGATGCCCACCCTACGGCTCGGTGCGGGAGTTCCAATCGTCGGGAGTGCGTCGTCAGAAGGCCACCTGATCGGCGGCGGCGCCCGCCTCGATCTCGTCCTCGTCGCGAGCGGCCTCGGGATACTTCTCGCGAAGCCAGTCGTAACCCTCGTTTTCGAGCTTCTCGACCAACTCAGGGCCCCCGTTCTCGACAATCCGGCCGCCCAGCAGGATGTGGACGAACTGGGGCTTGATGTAGTTCAGGATGCGCTGGTAGTGCGTGATGACGAGGACGCCGGTGCCTTCCTTCGCGGCAACCCGGTTGACCCCTTCGCTGACGACCCGGACGGCGTCGATGTCGAGGCCGCTGTCGGTCTCGTCCAGGATGGCGAAGGCCGGCTTGAGCATGGCCAGTTGCAAGACCTCGGCCCGCTTCTTCTCACCGCCGGAGAACCCTTCATTGAGGTAGCGGTGGGCGAACTCGGGGTCCATGCCCAGCTCGTCCATTTGCTGCTTGAGCTCCTTGCGGAACTCTCGCATCGGCATCAGGTCCTCTCCCTCCTTGCGCTCCGGGTAACGAATGTTCGTCACCGCGTGGCGGAGGAAGTTGGCGACCGTGACGCCCGGAATGGACGTGGGATACTGAAAGGCCAGGAACAGGCCCTTCTTGGCCCGCTCGTCGGCCTCGAGCCCCACGATGTTCTCGCCGTCAATGGTGACCGTTCCCTCGGTGACCTCGTAATTGGGATGACCCATCAGCGCGTAGCTGAGCGTGCTCTTGCCGGAGCCGTTGGGACCCATCAGCGCGTGGACTTCTCCCTGCTTGACGGTCAGGTCGACCCCCTTGAGGATCTCCTTCCCCTCGATGGCCACGTGCAGGTTTTCGATTTGAAGCACCTTGCTGCTCATCCGTCGTCTCACCCCGCTTCGGGTTCGGGCTCCCTGGAAGAAAAGCGTCCATCGCCTTCGGGACGACGGCCGCCGGAATTGCTGGACCAAATACGTCGGGGCCGCTCGGGCGGCCCGTTTCGGGATGCAAGCCAGTGTTGTGTTGTGGATCAGGAGGTCGCGAGGCGACGACCGGCCGGGCGGTCGATCAGCCCGCCTGCGCGGGTCTCGGGTCGAGGGACGGCTTGGCCTCGAAGTCGCACGACTTGTGCCCGTCGAGCCGGCATTGCGAGAGCCGCAAACCGCGGCCGAGGACCTTCTCGAACATCTTCCGTTCCATGGCACAGACCGTGTGATCGACCTCGGCCAGCTCGAAGTAGGGGCACGAGTGCTGCTTGAGGACCGGTGAGCGGTCTCCCTCCCGCAAGACGATCTCCGCCTCGATGCCACGGTCGTGGAGGATCGTGCCGAGCTGCACCAGGCGGCCCTCCCACGCCTCACCGGTCAGTTGCGAGCGATAAAGCTCCGCCAGCCGCTCGGTGATCCGGCCGAACAGGAGCCGGCGAAGCCGGGTGTCCTCGACCGTCCGCATCATCTCTTCCCAAAGCACCACCGCCAGATCCGCGTAGTTTTGACCCAGTCGCTTGTGCGCCTCAACGCTCGCCTGGTACGTATGGTGGGGGCGGCCACGACCCTTGTGCTCCGACTTCCGCTCGACCATCCCCGAACCGAGCAATCGGTTCAGCCGGTTACGAATCGCCGTCTGCGTCACCCCGATCTCGCGCGCCATCTCGGCCACGGTCAACGGGCCTCGGCGCCGGATCAGGTCGAGCAGCGGGCGGTCCGAGGTGTCGGGCTCAAGACCTTTGAACATCGTTCGACGTCTCCCCTCTCATGCCAGGCTATTCTATTCACCCGTCTGGAGAGGGTCTACATCGATTACCCCAATTTTCGCAAAATCAATTGCGAAAAGCCAGGCCCCAATAATGGGCGGCGACAAACGAACCTTTTCTGAACCAACTTCGGGCTGAACCGTTCGGTCGGCCCTTTCGTGAACCAGTCGGGAATGGCCTGATGACCAACGCCATCGCCCTTGACAACGTGACGAAAACGTTTGGCCAGCACGTGGCGGTTGACGGGCTTTCGTTGAACGTGCCCGCCGGCTCGCTTTACGGATTCATCGGGCCCAACGGCTCGGGCAAGACGACCACCTTGCGGATGATCCTGCACATTCTCCTGCCCGACTCGGGCGCGATCGAGGTGCTGGGATCGTCCGACACCAGGGCCGCGAGGGATCGGGTCGGTTACTTGCCCGAGGAGCGCGGGCTCTACAAGAAGATGACGGTTCGCCGTTTGCTGCACTACTACGGCCGGCTCAAAGGGGCGGCGCTTCGCGATCTGGACGAGCGGATCGGCCACTGGCTGCGGCGGATGGACCTGGCCGACTGGATCGACCGCAAGGTCGAGACCCTCTCGAAAGGGATGTCGCAGAAGGTCCAGTTCATCGCCACGGTCATCGCGCGGCCCGACCTGGTGATCCTGGACGAGCCGTTCTCCGGACTTGATCCGGTCAACGCCGAGGTGCTCAAGGACGCCGTGCTCGACCTGAAACGGGCCGGCACAACGGTCGTCTTTTCGACCCACGACATGGCGGTCGCCGAGCGGCTCTGCGACCGGATCTTCATGATCTTCAAGGGGCGCAAGGTCCTGGACGGCACGCTCGACGAGATCCAGTCCTCCTACGGACACGACACGGTCCGGGTTCGCACCGCCGACGGTGTATCGGCGCTTGACGGCCTCGACGGCGTTGAGGAGGTCCGCGATCACGGCAACCTCCAGGAGGTGCAATGGAACGGGGATCCACAGGAACTGCTCCACGCCCTGAGCGAGCGGACGGCCATCTATCACTTCGAGATCGCGCGTCCCTCGTTGCACGACATTTTCGTCCGCATCGCGGCGCCCGAGCGGGAGGTCACGATTCATGCAACCGCGTAAAGTGGGGGTGGTCGCCTCGACCGAGTTCAGCTCGGCGGTGCGAACCAAGGCGTTCCTGATCAGCCTGCTGCTCTTGCCGCTGATCATGGTCGGCTCGATCCTGATTCAGACGGTGGTGGCCCGTCGGGTCGACACGTCGCCAAGGCGATTCGCCGTCCTCGACCGCGAGGGAACGTTCTATCCGGTGATCGAGAACGCCGCTCGGGCGAGGAACACGGCCGTTGTCGGCAAGGACGGCAAACCGTATGCCCCGAAGTTCGAGCCCGAGCGTGTCGAACTCGGCGACCGATCGCGGGACGAGGCGTTGCTGGCCCTTTCGGACCGGGTCCGCAAGGGAGACCTGTTCGCCTTTGTCGAGATTCCCGAGGAGGTTGTGGAACCACGGTCGGCCGAGCACGAGGCGCTCCGCTACTACTCCGAGAACCCGAATGATGAGTCGCTGGCCGACTGGCTCGAGATGACCGTCAACGCCGAGGTTCGAGGCCGACGGCTCCGATCGGCCGGCATCGACCCGAGGCTTGCCGACCGCCTCAGCCGTCCGGTGCCCACCGAGAACCTCGGCCTTTTGAGCCGTGTCGCGGCCGCACCCGTGAAGCCCGGCGAGACAACGAAGGCCGGCGCGCCGGCGACGATCCGCCAGGCCGAGAAGGTCGACCGCGTCCGGTCGGCCCTGGTTCCCGCGGTGCTCATGTTCGTCGTCTTCATGGTCGTGATGACCACCACGCCCCAGCTCTTGCAGAGCGTGATCGAGGAAAAGATGAGCCGGATCAGCGAGGTACTGCTCGGCTCGGTCACGCCGTTCGAGTTGATGATGGGCAAGCTGCTGGGCAACGTCGGAATCGCCCTCGTGCTGGCCTCGTTGTATGTTGGCGGCGGTTATGCCGTGGCAAACCACTACGGCTACGCCGACGCGGTCCCGGCGTCGCTCCTGGCGGCCACCGGGTTCTTCCTGGTCATGGCCATCGTCCTGTTCGGCTCGCTCTACCTGGCGGTGGGCTCGGCGTGCAGCGAGCTCAAGGATGCTCAGTCGCTGATGATGCCGGTCATGCTGCTGTCGATGATGCCCATCTTCGTCTGGACGGCCGTGCTCCAGTCGCCGAACAGCCCGCTTTCGGTCGGGATGTCGCTCTTTCCGCCGGCGACTCCGTACCTGATGCTCCTGCGATTGTCGCTCCAGCCGGCGCCTCCGTTCTGGCAGGTGTCGCTTTCGGTGGTCCTGACCTTGCTGACGGTGCTGGCCTGCGTCTGGTCGGCCGGTAAAATCTTCCGCGTCGGGCTCTTGATACAAGGCAAGGCCCCGAGCTTCGCCCAGTTGATTCGCTGGGTAGTCGCGAAGTGAGCCATCACCCCAGACCCAACCGAGAACGGCCCGCGCGTTGAGCCGGGGCCGA
>CAZRGV010000098.1:5005-24279 GCA_964599655.1 uncultured Isosphaeraceae bacterium
CTCGAAGCCGTCGTCCGTCCGGCCCTCGACTCCGCAACCGCCGGCTCGACCGGTCACGGCGGCCGTGCCCGTACCGCTCGCCTCCCCGGCGCCGGCCAGCGACCTGGGCCTCGGGGTGGCGGTCTCCGCCGAAGGCGGCGGCGTGGTCACGGCTCGACGCGCCGGCGGTCTGCGAGACATGAGCCTGGAGGTCGATCCGAAAACCGCCGGAATCAAGGCGGCCCTCCAGAACCTGGCCAAGGCGATCAACATCGCCTTCCAGACCGACTACGGCGAGAACTACCTCGAGGCCGTCTATCAGGCCGCGATCGTCCGTCGCGGCGAGATCCAGGTTGTCCACAAGGAATACTTCGGCTTCAAGGACAACTGGTTCGGCCAGCTCGGCAGGCTCTTTCGCTCGATTGGCCTGACCTTGCAAGGCCCCGACCCGGCATCACCCGAGGGGCAAAGGCGGATCGCCGAGAACGGCCCCTCGACCATTCGAGGGCTGCTCAACCTGTTCGGGCGCAAGCTCGATCTCGTGGCCGAGTACGAGGATCGCGTCCCGGCTTATGTCGAGCAGATGTTCGACCGGCTCGAAGCCTCGGGCATCATCGTCGGCTGGGACCGCGACGACTGGGAGATCCGGACGACCGGGATCGGTCTTAATATCCGGATCTCCCCACGCCAAAACGCCTGAGACGGAATCGCCGCGGACCCCTCGCGTTTCGCGGGGTGGACACCGTCTACCGAAACCCTTGCCGTATCGGGGGATCGGCGGACGGCCCCCACCCTGTAAGCGCCGCGTCTTCCTGGCGATTCGGTGGGAGCCGCCTCGGAGGGCCGGAGCTACTTGGCGCCAAGGGCCTTGAGGCGGACGGCGGCCGACTTCGCTTGCGGCGATTTGGGGTAGTCCTTGGCGATCATGCGGTAGTAGATCACCGCGGCCTGGGTGTTTCCCTTCTTCTCGAGCTCCTGGGCGCGTTCGAGCAGCGAGGCCGCCTTGTCGTCCGTGGCGGGCGCTGGAGCCGGTTTCTCGGTGGGCTGGTCCTTGGGCGCCTCCTTGGGCGAGGCGGTGGTGTTCGCGCTGGGCTTCGACTCGGGGGCTTCGCCCTTGGGCGCGTCCTTCGGCATGGGACGGGAACGGCTCTTCTTGGAGTCCGTCAGCAGGGCATCAAACGAGCCGTCGTCGCGGATGACGCGCGAGGCGGCCGGCTTCGACGGGTTCTTCGCCTCGGCCTGGGCGCGAAGCTCGGCCTTCTTGACGTATTTCTCCGGGTCGGCCAGGAACTCGTCGCGGCAGCCGGTGCAGCAGACCGGATACGACTTGCCCCCGAACGTGACGGTCATCGTGGCCGAGCCGCCGGTCAGCACGCACTTGGGAAGATTCGAGGCCGAGCCGCCAGCCGCGAACGACTCGCCTTCCTTGCCCATGTTGACGTCGAGCACACGGGAGAACTGCGGGGCGCCTCGTTCTTGCTCGTCGATCCACATCACGTAGCGGATCATGTTGCTGTTGAGCCGCAACGTGAGGCGCTGCTTGGCTCCCGACGGCAGGTCACCAACACGGTCGAGGGCCAGGGTCTGGCCGCTCTCGTCGATCGGCCCGACGAAGGCGACCGGCTTGCCGTCGGGATCGGTCCCCTCCAGGCGGTAGAGTTTCTTGGCGGCGTCGAAGTCGAGCCTCGCCTGGCTCAGGACCTTGTCGCTCTGGAACTCGAGGCTCATGCCGACGGGCGTTCCCTTGACGAACCGCCAGGCCCACATATGCTTCTCAGGCCACCCCTTGACCCGGTTGGCCGCGGGAATGCCCACCCCCTTCCAACCGCCCACGAGATGCTCGAACGGGGCGAAGGGGGCCGGGATCTCGCGGTCGCGGTCGGCGGCGTTGGCCATCGTGGCTCCCACGCCGAGGATCAGGGCCGTGAAGCCGGCCAGCGTGACGAGTCGTTTCATCACTGTCTTCCTCCGAGGGTTCGCGTTGAGTGGAGGGGGGGCCGACGCGCATGCATCAATCTTAGCTTAGCAGATGCGGACACCCAACGCACCGTTCTCTTCAAGGACGCCTTGCCGGGCCGCTCAGGCGATGGTTTTGTGGAACCTCCGGACCGCCAGCCACAAGGTGGACGCTCCCAGAAGGAACATGGCGAGGACCTCGGGCCAGAGCACGCTGGGGCCGACTCCCTTGAGGAAGACGCCTCGGAGGACCGTCATGAAGTAGCGCAACGGGTTGAGGTACGTCAGCCACTGCACCCATGTCGGCATGTTCGCGATCGGATACGCGAAGCCCGAAAGCAGCGAGAGCGGAAAGTAAAAGAACATCATGCTCATGAGGGCTTGCTGCTGCGTCTGGCTGATTGTCGAGATCAACAGCCCCAACCCCAGGGTCGTCATCAAGTAGACGGCCGTCGCGAACGCGAGAAAGCCCAGGTTGCCTCGAAATGGGACCTCGAACCACCAGACGGCGATGAAGGTGACCAGGCACATGTCGCCGAGTCCAATCAGCGCGAACGGCAGCGACTTCCCCAGAATGAACTCGTGGGGCCGGATCGGCGAAACCATGATCTGCTCGATCGTGCCGACTTCCTTCTCTCGCACCACGGCCATGCTGGTCAGGATGATCGTGATCATGGTCACGACCATGGCGATGACGCCCGGCACGTAGTACACCCGGCTCTCGAGGTTTTCGTTGTACCAGGCGCGTCTCTGGAATTCGATCCATCCCGGAATCCGCGCGTTGCGCTGACGCTTCGCGAAGCGATCCGTCAAGATTTCCCAGGAGAATTCACCGGCGATTTTCCCGGCGTAATCGAGCACCACGCCCGCCGTGTTCGAGTCGGTTCCGTCGACGATCACCTGCAACGCGGCCGTCCGTCCGGCTCGAAGGTCCTCGTCAAACCCCTTGTTGATCCGGATCACCGCGCGGATCTCATCGCCATTAAGCAGTTCCGCGATCCGCGACTCCCGATCAATGACCTGCACGAGGTCGAAGTATCCCGACTCCTGGAACCGGGCGATCAGATCGCGGCTGGTCACGCTGTGGTCCAGGTCGTAAATGGCCGTCGCGATGTGCTCGACGTCCGTCGTCGCCGCGTAACCGAAGAGCAAGACCTGGAGCGTGGGCGTGATGAACAGAACGAACCGCGTCTTGGGATCGCGCAGGACCTGGATGAACTCCTTCACGAGCATTCGCCAGATACGCTCGTTCATGTCAGTTGAGTTTCTTTTTCATCAGGAGATGGGCCAGTGTCACCATCAGGATGCTGAACAGAGTCAGCAAGGCGACGTCGAGCGCCAGTTCGCGGAGACCGACCCCTTTGAGATAAATCCCCTTGAGCACCGCGACAAGGTAACGCGCTGGAACGAAATGCGTCGCCAGGCGAATCACGACCGGCATGCTGGCGATCGGAAAAACGAAGCCCGACAGCAGGAACGAGGGCAGCAGGGCCGACAGCATGGCGATCTGGCTGGCAAGGAACTGGTTCTTCGCCACGATGCTGATCACCAGGCCCATCGACAGCACGCCGATCAGGAACAGCGAGGCGACACCGAAGAGCAAGACCCCGCTTCCTCGAAGCGGGACGTGGAACAGCCACTGGCTCAACCCGACCGCCAGGGCCACGTCGAACAGGCCGATCGCAAAGTAAGGCAACAGCTTGCCGATCAACAACTCGGGAACCTTGATCGGCGTCGCGATGAGCTGCTCCATCGTGCCTCGCTCCCACTCTCGGGCGATGGTCAGCGAGCTCAACAAGGCGGTAATCACCATCATGATCACGGCGATGAGTCCCGGCACGATGAAGTTGCGCGACTCCAACTCGGCGTTGAACCAGACCCGAGGCCGGAGGTCGATCGGCGGCTGGAGGCCGCGGCCGCCGCGTTTCCGGACCGTCTCGATGGCGACCTCCTGCGAGTACGTCTGGCCCACCGCGTCGGCGTAACCCGATGCGATCGTCGCGGTATTGGCATCGCTGCCGTCGACGAGGAGCTGCACCGAGGCGGTCCGGCCCGCCTCGATCCGGCCGGCGAAGTCGCGAGGGATCACGAGGGCCGTCATCGCCTGGCCCGACGCGATCGCGCGTTCCAGCTCTCGGTAGTTTCGGACGTACGCTCGAATCGAAAAGTAGCGCGAGCCATCGAACCGACTGAGGAAATCGCGGCTGTTTCGCGTCTGGCTCTGGTCCCAAACAACCATCGGGACGTTGTCCACGTCGAGCGTCAAGGCGAAGCCGAAAAGCAACATCAGCAGCAAGGGGATGGCGATCCCCATGCCCAGACTCCTCGCGTCTCGGATCACATGGAAAAACTCCTTGCGAGCCACGGCCCAGACCCGATGGAACCTCATCGGTGAACCTCCGCCTGCGACGCCTCGCGGTCTCGCGCTCGGATCAGCGAAACGAAGACGTCTTCGAGCGAAGGGGCGATCGGCGCGACGCGCTCGATCACGAATCCGCTCTCCCGCAACACGCGACGGATCTCGGCCTCGGCCGCCTCGCGGTCGGCCGAGAGCACGTGAAGGCCACGACCGAACAGGGCCACCTCGCTCAGGACGGGGATTCGTCCGAGGACCTCCATCGCCTCGTGCGGCCGCTCGCAGACGACGTCCAGCACCTCTTCGCGCATGGATTGGGTTTTCAGTTCCGCCGGGGTCCCGCTGGCGATCAACTCCCCACGGGAGAGCAGGCCGAGCCGATCGCAGTTCTCCGCTTCATCGATGTAGTGGGTTGTCAGGAACACCGTGACCCCGCGCTCGGACATCTCGTAGATCAGGTCCCAGAACCGCCGGCGGCTGATCGGGTCGACGCCCGAGGTCGGCTCGTCAAGGAAAAGGATCGGCGGCTCGTGCAGGACCGCGCAGCCCAACGCCAGCCGCTGCTTCCAACCGCCCGAGAGCACCCCCGTCCGTGTCCTCCGGTGCGATTCCAGGCCGGCCATCGCGAGCACCCAGTCCTTGCGCCGCCGTTTCTTCGAGGCGGGAATCCGGTAGATTCCACTGAAAAAGTCGATGTTCTCCTCGACGGTCAGGTCCTCGTACAAGGAAAACTTTTGACTCATATAACCAATTCTGGACTTGATTGCCTCGGCCTGCGTGCGGAGGTCGAAGCCCGCCACGGTCCCCTCGCCGCCAGTGGGGGCCAGCAGTCCGCAGAGCATGCGAATGGTTGTGCTCTTGCCCGCGCCATTCGAGCCGAGAAAGCCGTGGATTTCCCCCGTCGCGACCTCGAAGCTGATCCGGTTGACGGCGATGAAGTCGCCGAACCGCCGCTCCAGGTTGCGAACGACGACGGCCTTGCCGGTTTCGGTGGTCCTGGCGCGGTCGCTCATGCGGAATTCCCGGCGAGGACCGCGACGAAGACATCTTCCAGCGTCGGTTCGACGGTTCGCAGCTCGAGAAGCGCCAGGCCGGCCTCGGTGAAGATCGCCTTCGTCCGGGCGGCCGTTTGCTCGGGGTCTTCGGTCACGACATGGATCCGATCGCCGAACAGGCCGACCGCGCGCGACCCGAACGCCCGCCGAAGCAGAGCCGTCGCTCGTCGCGGGGTGTCGGCTCGCAGTTCCAGGATGGTCCCCTTCATCAGAGCCTTGACCTCGGCCGGCGTTCCCACGGCGAAGACCTTGCCCGAATGCATCAGCGCGATTCGATGACAACGCTCGGCCTCGTCCAGGTAGGCCGTCGAGAGGACGATGGTCACCTCCTCGCGCAACAACTGGTCGAGGATGACCCAGAACTCGCGGCGCGAGACCGGGTCGACGCCGTTGGTCGGTTCATCGAGAAAGAGCACTTCGGGCGTGTGGATCAGGGCGCAGACCAGGCTCAGCTTCTGCTTCATCCCCCCCGAAAGATTCCCCGCGAGCCGCTTGCGGAACGGCGCCAGGTTGCTGAAGGACAGCAGCCATTGCACGCGCTCGGCGCGTTGTTTCCTGGGGATACTGTAGATGTCGGCATAGAAGTCGATGTTCTCTTGAACCGAGAGATCCGGATAGAGCCCAAACCGCTGGCTCACGTAGGCGATCCGTTCCTTGACCGCCTCGGCCTCGCGTTGGACGTGATGACCGGCGACCCACGCCTCGCCCGAGGTCGGTTCCAGGATCGCGGTCAGCAGTCGCATCGTGGTGGTCTTGCCGGCGCCGTCGGGTCCGACCAGGCCGAAGATCTCGCCTCGAGCCACGTCGAGCGTCAAGGCGTCGACGGCGGTCAGGTTCCCGAAAACGCGGGTCAACGCCTCCGCGCGGATGATCGACATCGCGAACGATCCTCAACTCAACGAGGGGAGTCCAGGAGAATCTCCGCGTCGGCCGGCATGCCGGGTTTCAGCTCCATTTTCGGGTTCGCGATCTCGACCTTGATCCGGTAGACCAGCTTCACGCGCTCCTTGGGGGTCTGGACGTTCTTGGGCGTGAACTCGGCCTGCGACGCGAGGAACGAGATCCGTCCCTCGTAGACCTTCCCCGGATAGGTGTCGGTCGTGATCCGGACCTTCTGGCCGACCTTGACGCGCCCGAGGTCGGTCTCGTCGATGTAGGCCCGAAGCCAGACGTTCGCCAGGTCGCCGACCGTGACGATCGGCGTGCCCTGGGCGACGTACTCCCCCGGCTCGATGTTCTTGGACAGGACAATGCCGCTGAGCGGCGATCGGAGCGTGGCATCGTCCAGCCGGATTTCCGCGAGCCCGAGCGACGACTTGGCCCGTTCGAGCTTGGCCTGACTCTGGCGGATTTTTTCCTTTCGGGGGCCCTCCCGGACCAGCTCGTACTGGGCCCTGGCCTCGGCCAGGGCCGCCCTGGCCTGAGCGATCTGCTCCTGCCTCGGCCCTTCCTTGACCAGATCGTACTGCCTGGCGGCCGCTTCGGCCTTCGCGGCCGCCATCTGGAAGGCGCTCCGCGCCCGTTCGTACTCCTCCTTGGTCAACGACTTCCGCTCGTAGAGCGCTTTGAGCCGCTGGTAATCCCCCTCGAGGAACTCCCGGTCGGCCAGGGCCGAGTCGAGCGTGGCCTTCGCGGCGGCGATTTCCTGGGGCCTTGATCCCGCCTCCAACTCGTCGAGCGTCGCCCTGGCCTTTTCGAAGACCGCCTTCGCGGCGGCGATCTCCTGGGGCCTCGATCCCGCCTCCAGCTCCGAAAGCTCGGCCTCGGCCTCGGCGACCTCGGCCTTCCGGATCGCGACCTCGGCCAGCAGGTCTGACGGATCGAGCAGGGCGATCGTCTGGCCGATCGTGACCTGCTCCCCCTCGTCCACCAGGCGCCTGGCGACTCGACCATCAATCTTGAAGCCCACGTCCGCGTCGGTCACCTCAATGTTGCCCGACACCTCGATCCGGTCGCGGGACGCGCTCGAACGGTTCCATACAAACGAATACATTAATGTCAATGCGAGCAGGATCACCAGGAACGCGGCGAACACGATCGTGTTCCGGCTCATGCCTTGGTCCCCGCCGAAGATCCGATGTCACCTGGATGGCCCTGGAGCCCATTGTTGGGCCACTCGAGCCGTCTTGGGAACAAAAAACCCTTCCGCCGCGAACCACGCGGGGAAGGGCGCTTCGTGGCCACGTCTCCGCCCGGTTCGAGCGGATCGCGCCTGGTGCGATTATTTGGAAAGGGCCGGGCCTCTGTCAACGAGGGACAGCCATTCGACCGGCCCGTTTCGAGGCGTCGGACCGCCTTGCGTCTCAGATCAGTCCTTCGATCACCTGACCGTTCGAGCCCACCGTGATCGGCCGGCCCACGCGGTCGGCGAAGGTCGTCAGGGGGTCGATCCCGAGGCGCTGATAGAGCGTGACGGCCAGATCCTGGGGCGTGACCGGATAGTCACTCGGCCGCTCGCCCCGAGCGTTGGACGCGCCGATGACCCGGCCCACGTTGAACCCGCCGCCAGCCACGAGCACGCTCATCACCTGTCCCCAGTGATCGCGACCGGGCACCTTGTCGTTGGGAAGCCCATTGTTCAGGCGCGGCGTGCGGCCAAACTCGCCCATGACCAGCACGATCGTCCGATCGAGCATCCCTCGCTGGTCGAGGTCGTCGACGAGGCTGCCGATGGCGTTGTCGATGATCGGCAACACCCGGTGCATCCCGGCTTCCAGGCTGGAATGGTAGTCCCAGCCGCCGAAGGTCAGGGTGACGAACCGGGCCCCCGCCTCGATCAGGCGACGCGCGAGCAGGGCGCTCTGGCCCCACTGGTGACGCCCGTAACGGTCGCGCAGCCTCGGATCTTCCCGCGACAGGTCGAACGCGGCTCGGGCGGCCGGGCCGCTCACCATGTCGAACGCCTGCTGCGTGAAGCGGTCGAGCGTCTCCATCTGTGGGTCGGCCTCGCGGCGAACCTGGTCAAACAGGCCGAGCAGGTCGCGACGATGCTCCAGTCGGTCGACGTTGACGCCCGAGGGAAGGCTGAGGTTGGGGACCGTGTACCCGTCACGGTTCGGATCGCCGTCGGCGGTGAACGGGTCGTACGCGGCGCCGAGGTACGCCGCGCCGTGATAGCCCGGAGCGATCCCGACCGAATGCGTCGTCGGCAACCCGACATAGGGAGGAACGCCCTTGCGTCTCGGCCCCTTGAGCCGGGTCACGATCGACGCGATGGAGGGATACTGAGGGGCCTGATTGATGGCGTTCGAGCCGTGGTAACCGGTCAGCATCCAGTGCGCGGCGGCGAAATGATCGCCGTTGTCGTGGTGCATCGACCGGATGATCGCCATCTTGTCCATCAATCGGGCGTGATACGGCAGCAGCTCCGAGACCTGAATGCCCGGGACCTTCGTCGAGATCGCGCCCAGAGGCCCCCGGAACTCCGAGGGGGCCTCCGGCTTCGGATCGTACGTCTCATGCTGTGGTGGCCCACCATCGAGCCAGACCAGGATGACCGACATGTCGTCGTTCGACCGTGAGCCCGCCGCGGCCTTCGCTCGGAGAAGGTCGGGAAGTCCCAGCCCGAGCAGACCCAGAACGCCAACCTTGAGCAAGCTCCGCCGGGTCGTTCCGTCGCAGCTCCGGAACGGCTCTCCCACCAGCTCGATCATCGCAACCTCCCTGGTAGCCCGTTCTTCGACGTGTTGTTCTCGGGACCTTCCCTCAAGCTCCCCGTTCTTCGCAAGCAGGAGCGTCTCTGGATGACTCTATCCCGTTTTGACCCGCGCGGCAAGCGTTTGTTTAACATTTTTTGCGCGGCCGTGACGCGCGCGAGGATGGGGCGGTTCCGGACGAGGGAGCGTTCAGTCCGCGCGGATCGGCGGGTCCTCCGCCGGGCCGTTGGGATCGAGCAGGTACTCGGCCAGCACTCGTGGAATCTCCTCGAGGAACCGCTTGTTGAGGACCGCCTCAGCGCCCAGGTTCATCAAGTGCCGGTGACTGAACGGCTCGAACGTGGAACGATCCGGGCCGATGCCGAGAAAGCAAACGCGGATCGAAGGGTGGAGCCGACGAAGCGCCTTGAGGGTGGCCGGGCCATCCAGGTCGGGCAGCACGACGTCCAGCAGAACCATTTCGGGTGGGTGCTGGCTCTGTTGCAGGGCCTCTCGGGCGCTGGCGGCCGTCAAAACCAAATAGCCATACCGCCGCAGGCCGACCTTCAAGACCGAACGAACACGCGCCTCGTCATCGACCACGAGGATCTCGGGTGTCGATCGGTCGCGAGCGGACGTCATCGGTCGTTCCTCGACGGCGGGACAGGCCGTCGGGAATATAGAACACGACTTGAGCGCTTGAGCACGAAGCCGCCATTTTTTCGCAAGCCGTGATTTCCGCCGGGTCCTCTGGCCGAGCGCCTACAATCGCCTCCAGGCAGGACTTGAGGCAGTTTTTGCGTCGATTCCCGCCGATTGTTAAACCTTATCTTGCCCAAGGCGGTCCTCCCGACCGTCGACGCATCCACGCTTCAAGAGGCCCGACGTGCACGAGGTCATTCTGACCCCACCGACCGGCGAGCAACTCTCCCCGAAGAACGATCGAGAACGACTGGATCTCTATCTGGCGGCGTTTCTCGCGGAATCACGGCGGCGGCACGCCGGAAACCCTCACATACACTTGCTTTACGATCGCACCGCGGAATTCGCCCTTCGCGGGGGCAAGCGCATCCGGCCCCGGCTCAGCCTGGCCAGTTACCGGATCGTCGCGGGCCGTCTCGACTCCCCCCCGAGACCGGTCTGGCTGGCATCGGCAAGCCTGGAGTTGTTCCACGCCTTCATGCTTGTGCATGACGACCTGATCGATGGAAGCCTCACCCGGCGCGACCACCTGGCCCTGCACGAGGCGATCCGACTCGACGCCGGACAGCCCGACACGCCGGCCGGCCGAAAAACGGCCGCCGACCTCGGCCTGCTTTCGGGTGACCTTCTCTGCGCCCTTGGAATGCGAATGCTCAGTCGATCCGGACTGGACGACGCCCGGATGGCGAAGGCGCAACGACTCGTCGCGGACATCCTCCTGGAGACCGGCCTGGGGGAGGCGCTCGACGTCCTCTACGGCGGCTGCCCCCTGGAACATCTCAGCGAGCCGCACCTGGTCGATGCCTATGTGCGGAAGACCGCCCGCTACAGCATCTCGGGCCCGCTCGTTCTCGGGGCGACCCTGGCCGGAGCCCCCTCGGCGTTGCTCCGGGCCTTGAGACGGTTCGGCGACCTGCTCGGATTCGGCTACCAGCTTCAGAACGATCTCGACGCTCTCGAAGGGCCTCCCACGGGGTCTGAGCATCCCGATCTCGACGGAGGCAAGCGGACCTGGATTCTCTGGATGGCCCATCAGCGGCTCCGAGACTCGGGCCGCCTGGCCCTGGCCGAGGCCCTGGCCGCTCCGGTCGGCCCGAGGCGACGGGAACGGCTCTGGACCTTGATCCAGGCCAGCGGCGCCCTCGACGAATGCCGGTCTCGCCTGGCGTCGCTTCGTCGGGAAGCCGTCGAGACCCTTCGCGAGGCGCCGTTCTCCGCCTGGCAGAGACGTTCTTACCTGTCCCTCATTGAGTTGCTACCCGGCAAGTCCCGGACGTCGCCTCCACCACTCGCGGGCTCGTCCCCCGTCGACGGCGAACTGTTCGTCACCCCTTGCGCCAGCGAACTGGCCGGAAAGGCGTCGGCCTGAACACGTTCCGATTGTCCTTTTCCTTGAAGATCCGAACTCGAAAACCGATTGAGTCTTGAGGCATGTCTTCGTCCTCGTCGATGGCTCTCGAACCACGCTCGGAACGGCCGACGCCTCGACCATCGCCCCGCCTTGGCCGTCGCGCCTTGGTCGTGGGCAGCGGATTCGGAGGGCTCGCCGCGGCCATCCGGCTTCAGGCCAAGGGGTACGAGACCACGATTCTCGAGATGCGCGACAAACCCGGCGGCCGGGCGTACGTCTTCGAGGATCAAGGATTCGTCTTCGACGCCGGGCCCACGATCATCACGGTCCCCTTCCTCTTTCACGAGCTGGCCGAGGTGGCCGGCAAGCGGCTCGACGACTACGTCTCGATCGTTCCCTGCGACCCGTATTACCGCATCTACTTCGACGATGGCCGCACGTTCGACTACGTGGGAGACCCCGCCCGGTTCGAGGCCGAGATCGCCCGGTTCAACCCAGACGATCTGGACGGCTATCGCCGCTTCGCGGCCTACACGTCCAAGGTGTTCGACCGGGCCTTCACCGACCTGGCGGCCCATTCGTTCGACTCCTTCTGGGAAATGATCAAGGTCGCCCCCGACCTGCTCCGGCTCCGGGCCGAGCAGTCGGTCTACCACCGGGTGAGCACGTTCATCAAGGATCCCGCGCTCCGGGTGGCCCTGTCGTTCGAGCCGCTGCTGATCGGCGGCAATCCGCTTCGCTCGTCGGCCATCTACGCGATGATTCACCACCTGGAAAAGACCTGGGGCGTCCACTTCGCGATGGGAGGCACCGGAGCCCTGGTCCGTGGCCTGGTCCGTCTGTTCGAGGACATCGGGGGCCGGATCGAGCTCAACGCGCGGGTCCAGGAGATCGAGGTCGAGCACGGCAAGGTCCGCGGCTGCCGGCTCGAATCGGGCGCGTTCTTCCCGGCCGATGTGGTCGTTTCCAATGGCGACGTGGCCAACACCTACCGCAAGCTGATTCGCCCCGAGCATCGCCGCAAGTGGACCGACCAACGGCTGGAACGAATGCGGTATGCCATGTCCCTGTTCGTCATTTACTTCGGCACGGATCGGACCTATCCCCATTTGCCGCACCACGCGATCGTCCTCGGCCCGCGCTACGAGGGGCTTCTGGGCGATATCTTCGACCGCAAGGTCGTCGCCGACGACTTCTCCCTTTACCTCCACACGCCCACCCGCACCGACCCGAGCCTGGCTCCACCCGGAAGTGAGTGCTTTTATGTGCTCAGCCCCGTTCCGCATCTGGGAGGCGGGCAGAACTGGGACGAAATCAAGGACGCCTACGCCGACCGCATTCTCGCCTCGCTCGAGAAAGAGCACCTCGTGCCCGACCTGAGAAAACACCTTGTCACCAAACGGATCTTCACGCCCAAGGATTTCGAAACCACGCTGGACGCCTATCTCGGTTCCGCGTTCCAGTTCGAGCCCGTTCTGACCCAGAGCGCCTGGTTCCGGCCGCACAACAAGAGCGAGGACGTGGAAAACCTGTTCTTCGTCGGTGCCGGCACGCACCCCGGCGCGGGCCTTCCGGGCGTTGTCAGCAGCGCCAAGGTGCTCGACAAGTTCGTTTGAATGAACCAGGCAATCGAGCGGATCGAAGATCAAGGCCGACCGATGCGTTCCCCAACGACTTGGCTCCCAGAACCCGGACGGGTTTCCCACGCCCGAGGCGCTCGGGCCTGTCGACGGATCACCCGCGAATACGCCAGGACGTTCTACCTCGCCTCCCATTGCCTGCCCCGCGGAACGCGCTCTCATGCCTACGCCGTCTACGGATTCTGCCGATGGGCCGACAACGGCGTCGACGACGCCCCGAGCGTGGAGGACGCCTCGAGGCGGCTCGAACACGCCCGTGAGGTTCTGGCCCTGGCCTATGACGACACCCCCGCGCCCCCCGGCCTGCTCGCATTCCGCCGCACGGTCCGGGAACGAGCCATTCCCCGCCGCCTCTTCGACGACCTGCTCGATGGCATGGCGATGGATCTGACCACCAACCGCTATGCCAACTTCGAGGCGCTCGAGCTCTACTGCTATCGCGTGGCGTCGGTCGTCGGCCTGATGATGACCCACGTTTTCGGCTACCGACACCCCCGCTGTCTGCCTCGAGCCCTGGCGCTCGGCACGGCGATGCAGCTCACGAACATCCTTCGCGACGTGGCCGAAGACCTGCAGCGCGGTCGCGTCTATCTGCCCCAAGACGAGTTGGCCCGATTTGGCGTCACGGAGGCGCAACTCCGAGAAGGTCGAGTCGACGACAACTTCCGGGCCTTGATGCGATTCCAGATCGAACGGGCCCGAGCCTACTACGACGACGCCGAGGCGGGAATTCCCGACCTGCTGGGCCGGTCGAGCCGCCTGACCGTCCGCGTGATGGGCCGGCTCTACGGCGGCATCCTGGGCGAGATCGAGCGACTCGACTACGATGTGTTCCGCGCTCGTGCTCACGTTCCCAACGCCCGGAAGCTCCGATTGCTTGCGGCCTGCCAGCTTCAAACCTGGACCGAGGCCGTCCGGGGTTTCTGGGTCTGAACCTCACCTGGCCGGCCATCGCCGGCCCCTTGTCCCTCTGGAAACCCCCTTGCCATCGCTCGATCCCGACCGATTCCTGAACTTCTCAACTCCTGGGGCCCAGGAGTGGTGGTACTTCGACGCGATCAGCGACGACGGTCGCGATGCCCTGGTCGTCGTCTGGTACGCGGCCTTGCCGTTCGATCCCGACTATGGAGTCGCGGCGATCCGGCATCGGAAGGACCCGGCCCGACATCCCGCGCCTCACGCACTCGACCACTGCGCGTTCGGCCTGAGCTGGTATCGAGACGGAAAGACCGTCGCCTACGCGCTGAATGGCTTCCGCCGAGGCGACTTCGCGCATCGCACCGATCCGTTCCTGGTCGATGTGGCGGGCAACCGGCTGGAGCGAGGGCCGGGCGGCTACCGGCTTCGGGTTGAGACGCCCGCCTCGAATGGACGGCAGCGGATCTCCGCCGATCTGACGTTCGAGCCCTCCCCGGCGACCGCTCCTCTGGAATGCAACCTGGGCGATCCGGAGTCCCCCCACCTCTGGATCGTCGCGGCGGCGGATTGCCGGGTCGAGGGACACGTCGCCAGGGATGGTCGGAGATCGGCCGCCCTGGCCTTTCGGGGCCGAGGCTACCACGACCACAACGCCGGAGCCGAGGAGATCTCGATGGCCATGAGGCGCTGGCAATGGGGCCGCGTTCATGCCGGGCCAACGACCCAGATTTACTACCACGCCGAGCCCCGGTCGGGCGCCTCGAAATCGCTCTGGATCACCTGCCGAGAGGGATGTCCCGAACAGGTTCGGGAGCGTGTCACGGTCTTCGAAAACTCCCGTCGCCGTAACGCGTTCGGGCTCCGCTTCAACGATCGGCTTCAGATCGACGACGGTTCCGAGCGATTGCGGCGACGGAACCGCCAATGCGTCGACGACGGCCCGTTCTACCGCCGTTGGATCGCCGGCTTCGAGGTCGAAACGGACAACCATCACGAGCCCGCCGACCCGTCGCCCGGAATCTGCGAACTGCTGGATACCGGCAACCTCAACCGGCCGCTGTTCAACTGGATGATCCCCTTCCGGCTCAAGCGGCCAGACCGTTGAGTCGGGAGGTGCCCCCGAGAAAACCAGAAAGATTCCGTCGCCTGGAACGAAATCACTGTCGGCCCAACCGTGGCGTTCTCGACTAATTGCTTGGAAAGGCCGAGGAACGGCCGGCGTCACCGGTTGAAACCGGATTCAACTCCAGGGAGGGTGTCATGCTGGTCCTGAGCCGTAAGTTACGAGACGCCATCGTGATCGGCGATGAGATTCGAATTACAGTCGTTCGGATCGATCGCAATCAGGTGCGTCTCGGAATCGAAGCGCCCGAGCATATCGCGGTGTTGCGTCACGAGTTGCATCTCGACCTCGAAGAGCAGATGGCCCAGGCCGCCTGGTCCGAGGAACCGACGCACCACCTTACGCACGATCGGCCGTGCCGGGGCTGAGAACCCGCGCCTCTCTTGCCCGACCGGCCAATCCACCGAGCTCCTCTCGCTTCGGCGGGACGGGGCTCGGGCCCTTTTGCGCCCCGCCCGCGGGTCGTCGGGCTCGCAACCCTTGAAGAACCCGCCTCTTGCGCGGGGATCAAGAGCGCGGATTGCGCCCGTGAGGCGGCCTCTGCGTGTGGCCAGAACGCCCCGTGAGGTCGAGAAATCGGCCCGAACGGCCGGGTGCCCCGTTGATCCCTCGGGACGGATCGCTATAGTAATGATGTCGGCACGGATACACACCCGGCGCCGGCTCGGGTCGCACGCAACGTGGTGCGGCAGGACTAGGGCCCGCGACCGCTCGAGGCTGGACTCCCGCGGGAACGGGGTGTCTTATCCGAAGGGAGGTGATCGCGTGTGTAGTGAGAACCAGAGGCGGCTCGCCTAACGGCAGCCGACGGGTTGCCCGTCGGGCAGCCGCATCCTTCTTGTCCGCTAGATTTGATGGTCCGGCCGTGCCGGGAAATCTGGCCTCCGGCCGGACCTGACATACATTCGGAAGCCTACAATCAGAGGACGTGTCTCGCTCTGAGACGACCCGCGATGAACCTGGACCGACCTTCCGCCCATCCCGAGATCGTGGAAACCCATCGAGGGTGGTGGTATTGGTCGTTTACGGGGTTCCTTGACGCGGGTCGCCGGGACGGGGGCGACGTCTGAAGCCACAGCCCCCGCAATGAGCCACAAAAGGCCCCGGGACCTCAACACTGGTCCCGGGGCCTTTGTTTTTTTGGGTTTGGATCGGATTGGCCCTGGATTCTGGACTCCGGCATCGGTGAACGGGAAGACGCCGCGACGCGGCCGGGCCCCAACGCCGGAGAGCCGACCCCTTCCGCCGCTCGAAAGGCGGCCCTACTCTCGGAGGACGGGACACCGTGATCGTCGTGATGAAGTCGGACGCGACATCCGCGGAGATTGACCACATGGTCGAGCATATCCGCTCGCTCGGCCTGTCGCCGCAGGTCATTCGCGGCACGCACCAGACCGTCGTCGCCGCCATTGGCGAGGAGCGCGTGGGACTGGTCGAGGCCCTCGAACCGGCTCCCGGGGTCGAGAAGGTCTTGCCGATCATGGCGCCCTACAAGCGGGCGTCCTCGGAACTCAAGGCCGAGCGGACCGTGGTCAAGACCCGGAGCCTCGAGGTGGGCGGCAACAAGGTCGCGGTGATTGCCGGCCCTTGCTCGGTGGAGAGCGAAGAGCAGATCGTCTCGCTGGCCAAAACGCTCAGGGACAAGGGGGCCTCGGGACTTCGAGGCGGCGCGTTCAAGCCGAGGACCAGCCCGTACAGCTTCCAGGGACACAAGGAGGACGGCCTCAAGATGCTGGCCGCCGCCCGAGACGCCACCGGACTGGCAATCGTCACCGAGGTCATGGCTCCCGAGCATGTGCCCCTGGTCGCCGAGTACGCCGACGTCCTCCAGATCGGCGCCCGGAACATGCAGAATTACCAGCTTCTTCAAGCGGTCGGAGACAGCGGCAAGCCGGCGCTTCTGAAGCGGGGCATGTCGGCCACGATGGACGAGTTCCTGCTGGCCGCCGAGTACATCCTCGACCGCGGCAACCCGAACGTCATGCTCTGCGAGCGCGGCATCCGCACGTTCGAGGACCACACGCGATTCACCTTGCCCCTCGCGGCGGTTCCCTATCTTCACGACAAGAGCCACCTGCCCGTGGTGGTCGACCCCTCGCACGGCACGGGCAAGTCGAAGCTGGTCCTTCCGATGGCCAAGGCCGCTGTCGCCGCCGGCGCGGACGCCCTGATCATCGAGGTCCACGACGACCCCGAACACGCCATGAGCGACGGCGCCCAGACCATCACACCGGTCGCCTTCGCCCAGATGATGGCCCAGTGCCGCCGCATCGCCGAGGCGATCGACCGGACCCTGTAAGGAAACCCCGGGCCGACGCGGCGCTGACTGGCCAGCGCCGCGTTCCGTGCCTCGGGCGGGACCTCGGTGAAAATCCGCCGATCCTTCAATCCGACGTCCGCTTACTTGGCCGGCTCGGCAAGGTATTTCATCCGGGCGGTCAGGTCGATCGACTGCTCGATCTTGCGATCGGCCGGGTTGAGGACCAGCTCGAACTTCTGGTTGACGGTTGAGTCGTTCAGGCGGCCGTCGGCCGTGCTGAAGTGGAAGTCCCCCTTGCCGCTCTGCGACTTGACCTCGAGCTTCAGCGGCGCGCCCTGGCGAGGCTGGATCTTCGAGTCGATGGTGGAATGGATCGTGGCCTTGCCTCCCTCGGCGCCGGCCAGGTTGTACTTGGTTGCCAGCGACATCTGGAGCTGTCCGGCCGGCAGGTCGAGCTGGCTCTCCCAGGTGTCGTTGGGGTTCACCGGCTTCTCCGGCAGGGCGGGAATCACCTGGGCCAGCATGTTCTTCACTCCCTCGGGCGAGAGCACGCTCCCGCCATCGGCCATGACCTGGAAGGGCGAGCCCTTCAGCGCGTCGCTGACCTTCTGAGGAACGGTGGCTTCCAGAATCTTCCCCTTCGCGCTGATCTTCAACGAGTAGGGCTCACCGATGACGTTGCCGTAGAGCTCGCTCAACGACTCGGCCCCCTGGCCTTCCACCTTCTCTTCCTTCGAGTCGTAGATGATCTTGCCGGGACCGACCTGGATCTCGGCCCGAACGTGATCGATCGTCTGGGCGATCGACGCCGTTCCGTCCGGAGCCACGCTGTCCACCTTCCAGGTCATGACAATCTTGAGATCGTTGATGTTGCTGATTTCCTGACCTTGAACCACGAATTTGCTGGTGGTGTTCTGGCTGAACTCGTAACGCAACGTTTCGCCCGGCTTGAACACCCATTTCAGGTCGGTTTGCGCCTGAACGGTCGAGGCGCTCGCCAACGCGAGCAGGACCAGCGTCGTCCCTTGGATAGCCAGGCTCGAACGACGCGCGCGGAACAGATCCATCATGACCAGCCTTTCCTTCGTGAAGCGGCGATTTCGGCATCCCCTGGGAGTTGACACCGGGCGCATTATCCGCGAATTCGCGGCCGGGTCGCAACAGATCGATGACGGATTGACCCGTGTTTTCGAGAGAAACGCGCCGCGCGTTCCCGGATGGTCCGTTCAACATCCAAGCACGCGACGCGCGAGGATCGCCTGGCCGGCGAACCGGCCTCGACCGCCCGAAAGCAGCAGCGTTGCCGGGTTCGGTCCCTCCGGGTCCAGCCGGCGACGGATCTCCTCCGGTCGAAGGTCCAGCCCTCGCGTCTTGATCTCCAGCGGTCCGAGCCGACGCTCGGCCACCAGCCGCCGCAGCCGCTTCCAATCCAACGGCCAGATCTCCTGGACCTCGAAGGCGGACAGGAACGGCGAGTCGACCCGGCTCGGTCCGGTCAGCAAGTCGACGGTGGGCGCGAGCCGCTCCAGCCCGTGAGAGGCGGCGAATCCGTCGAGCAGCCCGGCTCGCGCGAGCGACGGGTCGGCGTCGAACACCCAGGAGGCTGGCTCGCTCGTGGCGGTTGGGAGGCCCTGGCCGTCGCGATCGGTCCAGGTCGCTCCGGCGGGCAAGCAGGTGGCTCGTCGACGGCAGGAGGCCCGATCGCCGAACCAGACGGTCGCCTCCTTGCACTCGCCACCGAGGCTGACCAGCTCGATCTCGAATCCAGGGGCATCGAAGGCCGAGCCCTCGAAGTCGCTCGCAGGGCCCAGCTTGATCGCCCCTCCTCGAACCGATCGAACGAGCGACCGGAGAAACCCCGGGCCCGGAACGTAGTCCTCGATCCGCCTCGCCCGCGGGCCGGAACGGGCGCGACGGTCGGGGTCGATGTGGACCCTCGCCCCGGCGGGAATCGGCAGGCGCTCGGCGCGGGCCAACACCGGGAGAACTCGGTCGGCCACTTCATAAACAGCGGCATTCCACTGGATTCGACGGCACATTCCCGGGTCGAGGTCCACCGCCAGGACGGGCGAGACGGCCCCCAGCGCCAGGGCGTCGCCGCCGATTCCCGCGCAGAGGTCGACGACCGGCGCCCCCTCGAACCGCGCCGCCTTGTGCCGGGCGACGGGCTCGGCGGTCGCCTGCTCCAGGCCGGTCGGGTCGAGCCACATCCGGTCGGCTCGCGAGAACTTGGCCGAGGCCCGACGCCGACGGTCGGCGAGGCGGATCGCGGCCGAAACCCGCTCCGGCGTCGCCGACC
>CAZRGV010000099.1:0-1326 GCA_964599655.1 uncultured Isosphaeraceae bacterium
AAGGCGGCGGCGAGCGCCCCGCCGGCGGCGGCCCGCTGGGCGCGGCTCAGAAAGCGGCGTCGGCTGATGGCCCGATCGCTGCGGTCGCTCATGGGTGACTCCTCAATTCAGTGGAAGAAGCCAGATATTTCGATATTGAACTGGGTTCCCGTGATCCTGCAAGTGGATCGGGCCGGGGGAGCAGGGGTCGCCGCCCAGTCCGGCGCGGGTGTTGTCGACGGGGATGGAGAGGTCTTCGTGGATCAAAACGCCGTTTTGATAAACCGTGAGTTTGGCCGGCTTAATTTTTTTGCCATTTTTGCACACTGGAGCCCAGAATTCGATATCATAGCTCTGCCACACGGTGGGAGCCTTGCACGCGTTGACCCGCGGGGCGGAAACCTCGTAAATGGCGCCGCAATCATTGTCCTTGCTTTTTAGGCCATAACTGTCCAGAATCTGTACCTCATACCGGCCCTGGAGGTAGACGCCGCTGTTGCCTCGGGCCTGTCCTTTCGCGTCCGGCATGTAAGGAACGCGAAACTCGACGTGGAGTTTGAAGTGGCCGTCGAACGTCTGCTTCGTCTTGAGACCACCATTCTGAACTTGCATGGCACCTCCCTCGACGAGTTTCCAGGGGGCCGCCGAGCCGTCGGTCTTGACCCACTGGTCCAGGCTGGTGCCGTCGAAGAGGACGAGGGCTCCGTCGGGAGCCGGCGTCCGAGGAACGTCGAGCTTGTCTTCGGCCTTGGCGATCTTCAGGTCGCCAAGGTCGCCGTACTGGGCCCGGACCGATCCGGAGCCGAGAATCAGGGCCAGCAAACCCAACCAACCACAAGACGACATTCGCATGGTGCACGACTCCCTGGAGTGTTACTGAGCCTGACCGTCCAAGGGCGAGGCTCGGAGGCCCCGCCGAGCCCCATGGTGGCGGGGCGGTGCTCGGGGGTCAACACCCCGGCGCCCGTCCTAGATCCGGCAACCCTCGCAAAGCCGTCGCGCGGTGCCCCGGAGCCGGAAAAACCGACGGTTTGGGGTCGCTGCGCGCGGGGTTGGCTGGCCGATAGTAACGAACGCCGGCGCGAAGGCCCGGTCCTTCGAACGGGCTGTTCAGCCGTGCGTCAAAGGGGGATTGAAATCGAGCGACCGGCGTCTTGGAAACGCGGGTCGCGAGGTCAAAAATGGGGGCTCGAACGAAAAAACTTCGAAGGCGCGCGGAGCGCCCTAAGTGATGTTCCGGTCGGGCGCCGGTGTTGCCATGCCGGCGTCGCAACAGGGCCAAGAACGCGGCCGAAGCGAGAAAACCATTGGCGAGGTTTTGCGACAGCGTTAACCTCGTTCCATTCG
>CAZRGV010000099.1:1346-22985 GCA_964599655.1 uncultured Isosphaeraceae bacterium
GCCCTCTGGTTCTTGTGTCTTAAGGAGCCTTGCCACGATGCCTCAATCGACCCGCATCGACCGCGCCCGGGGCTGCCTGCTCGGGCTGGCCGCGGGGGATGCCCTCGGGGCTCCCCTGGAAGGGCTCAGCGCCCAGCAGATTCGATCGCATTACGGCCAGGTGGTTGATTTTGTCGATGGGGTTCGGGCCTGGAAGCGCAAGCCCTACCGCTGGCGTCTTCCGGGGACGATACCCAGCAAGCGCTCGTGCTGGCCGACTGCCTGCTGGAGCAGGGCCGGATCGATCCCACGTGGGTTGCCAGGACCTATCTGGCCCTCGCGACTCCCAAAGGCACGTATCACGGAGCGCACCGGGGTATCGGTCGAAGCTTCCGCCTGGTCCTCTCCGAGCTGGAGCGAGGGGTCTCGCCGCACGACACGGGTCAGACCTCGGCCGGGATCGGCGCGGCCATGCGGATCGCTCCCGTGGCCCTCTACTTGCTCGACGAACCCGAGGCGCTGCTGTCCGCGGTCATGAACGCCAGCCTCATGACGCACCGGGATATCCGCAGCCTCGCCGGGGCCATGGCCGTCGCCTGCGCCGTTCGGAGACTGGCCATGGGCGAGCCCCGGACCCCCAGCCTGATCTTCAAGCTGGCCGCCGACGTCGCCCGCGCCGAGGAGCAAATCGCCCAACAGTACGCGGGCTCGGTCGTCTCGACCCGGGATCACCTCCACGCCGTGTCCGTGGCGATCGCCAACACCGAGGCCCTGCTGGAAATTCCCCGAGAACGAGCCATGGCGTCGCTGGTCGAGGAGGCCAACCGGCACGGCGCCGATCCGATCTGCCGTCGAGCGACGATGGGTTTCCCGCCAGCCTGTATTCCCACGTGTCTCTATCTTCTCTACACCACCGACACGTTTGACGATGCGCTGATCGACGTGGTGAACCTCGGCGGAGACGCCGACACGACCGGCGCGATCCTCGGGGCGATGGCGGGGGCCTACTACGGCGACCGGGCCATTCCCAACCGCTGGCTCGACCGGCTCCAGAACCAGGATGGCATTGCCCTCCGGGCTGAGGCTCTCGTCCGACGCGATCCCTCGGGGCTGGCGATTCCCGATCTCATCGAGACCGAACGGCTCTTGACCGAGCGCGAATCGGCGACGCGCGACGGGCAAGTGGCGCAGCGGCAGAATGGGGGGGATCTCGGAGCGAACCGTCGGATCTGACGATTCCTTCCGGGTCCCTCCTCCATGTGCCCGAGGGCCATGAGGGCGTCCCGCCGAGTGGAACGGGCCGACACACTCCTCGACCCGAGACGGTCCCCGGGTCGAGGAATCGCTCACACTTCGGAACTCCTTTTGGCCGCTCGACTTCCTCGAATTCGACGATCGTTTCGCGCGATTCGTTCGTTTCGCGTCTCTTTTCGACCCCCCGGCCTTCGGCTAAGCTAAGAGAGGGAGGGCATACGCGCACGCGGCCTGGCCCGGTTCCGCCACGGCTCAGGGAGCGTCGGTCGATGGCCCGAATCATCCGCGATCGGATCGTACGACAGCTCGACGAGGCCGAGGGATACCTCATGCTCGGCCTTCCACAACGCGCGCTGGAGATCCTCGAATCGCGTACGGAATGGCCCGGCATGACGTTCGAGTCGAGCTTCCTGACCGGCGAGGCGCTCCGATCCCTGGGACGGATTCGCGAGGCGCTGCGGCCCCTGGAGCGAGCCGCGGCGCTCCGGCCCGACGACGTGGCGGTCGCCATCAGCCTCGGCTGGTGCTACAAGCGGACGCACCGTCTCGCCCAGGCGATCGACGCGCTCGAACGCGCCAGCCGGGAGCATCCCGAAGAGCCCCTGCTCCACTACAACCTCGCCTGCTACTGGAGCCTCGCCGGAAATCCGGCGAAGAGCCTCGAGGAACTGAGCGCCGCCCTGACGCTCGACCCCGACCTCCGGGAGCGGATTGTCGAGGAGCCGGACTTCGACGGCCTTCGCGGGCATCCCGAGTTCGAACGCATCGCCTCGGGCAAGACGCCGCAGGCATGACTTGGCCGGCGGTCAGAGCGGTTCGGAAGACACCGGCGACGGGGCGATGCCGCGGGCTCAGCGGGTCGCCCGCGCCTCCGACGATCGTGCCTCCGCGACGCGGACCGTGAACGGCCGGCCCAGAAGGGCCCTCCATCGCTGTTGCTGATCGGGGTTCAGCACGCTGAGGACCTGCTGAGCCAGCGGAACTTCGTCCTTCGGGCTCTGCTTGCCCTGCGAACGCTCGGCGTGCCGGCGCGCGACGGCCTCGGAGAGCCTCGCCCGCTGATCGCCGGTCAGTCCGAGCAGCTCCGCGACCCACGACCGGCTCACGACGGCCGAAGGCCCCTCCCACTGGAGATCCACCTGAAGCAAGCGGGCCCGCTGCTCATCGGAGAGCTGCGTTTCGAGCCAGCTCTGCTGGGCCTCGTCGATGGCCCGGCGCGCCGGCAACGCCTGCGAATCGGGCATGCCTCGAAGGGCCGCGGCACGGGCGTACAACTCGGCGACGATGCCCCGGGCGGCCGTGACCTGGCTGGCGGTCATTCCAAGATCGGCCTGGACGTCGGGCCGGGTCAGCAGAAGGATGGGCGCGGTGCGAACCCCAAGGCGGTCGTCGGGCAAGACCCAGTCCTCGCCTTGAGCCAGGGTCGCGCCCGCCGGCACGATCTCCAGACCAGCAACCAGGACCAGCGCACGGAGCGCGACGGGCGTCAATCCATGACGCATAGTTCGATCCCTCCGGCGGTCGCCGTGGTGGAACGACTCGGAACCTTCGAACCCCGCCGAGTCCGAGACAGGGCTTGGCCGATGGTTATACGACGAAACGACCGGTCCGGGAAGCCCAAGTGGGTTCCCGGCCGATCGTGTCGATTCGACGTGTGATCACGGAGTCGCGTGGGCGATCAGCGATTGACGCCGGTCGCCGGACGGCTGCTGACCGCGTTTCGGCCGTTGGTCGAGACCGGCGCCGCGCCGCCCCCCTGGCCTCGAGGGCCGCGATTTTGCGGGCCGCCAAAGCGCGGGTTGTTGGTCGGTTCGAGAAGCACCGAGAGGTCGAAGCTCGCGCCCAGCATCTTGTTGAAGCTGGACTTCTGCTTGGGCAGAAGGACGCGAGCGATGGCCGACTCCGCGGCCTTGAGCAGCTTGTCTTGCTGGACTCCCATCTCGGCCATCCGATCACGCATGGCCTGGAACTCGGGGCTGTTGAAGTCGGGCCGACCCCCGCCGCGTGGCCCGCCTTGCTGGGGCCCGCCTTGCTGGGGCCCACCTTGCTGGGGATTGTTGTTCCCGGCAATGCCGCCGTTGGCCGGTTGCCGCCCTTGACCGGGAGCCGCGCCCCCCTGCCCTGGACCACCCTGACCACCCGGACGCGGGAAATTCCCCCGCATGTTCTGGAACTGCTGGGTCATCAGCTCGCGCTGCTGGGTGTTCATCTGTTCGATGATCGCCTGGATCTGCTGGTACTGGACGTCGTTGATGAGCAGCTTCTGGGCGACCTCGGGCTCGGCAACGGCTGTCGGGCCGATGATTCGCAGGCGGATCTGCTCGAGGCGATTCCGCTGGGCCGTGCTGAGAATCGAGTTGATCTGTTGCTCGGTCTTGTCGTTGAGCGCGGTCATGGCCTGTTGCATCTGTTGCATCATGGCGGGATCGAATCCGCCCCGGCCTCCACGACCACCGCGACCGCCGCCCTGGTTGGCGTTGTTGTTGCGGCTGTTTTGCATTTGATTTCGCATCTGCTCGAAGGCGGCGCGCCGTTCCTCGCTCGAGCTGTCGGAGACCTTGGCCAGCGCCTGTTTCTGCTCGTTGGAGAGCTTCAGCTCATCCTGCAAGGCGGGGGTTCGCAACAGGAGAGGAATCATTCCACCGCCACCGCCGCCGCCACCGAAGAAGCCGCCACGGCCACCGCCTCGACCGGACGAGTTGTTGAGCTTCGAGACTTCCGACCGGAGCCGCCGAAGCCGCATGGCCGGATCGTCCCAGGGCGCGCGAGGCTGGTTCTGCGGCTGGTTGCTTTGATTGTCCGCGCCGGCTTGCCCCTGAGCGGGGTTTTGAGGCGGCGGCACGGCGCGGCTGGTTTGCGCCGGAGCGAGGTTTGCCATCGACAGGACGACCGTCGCCGCGACGGTCAGGGGGAGAGGGCGAGGCCTGCGCATCGTCGGGCACCTCCACGGATGCAACAGAGGGGATTCGGCCGAGAACGAGGGAATGCCATCGGGCCGAACCGGACCGTGGCCATACCTTCTATCTGTAGCGGCATGCCGGGCCGTTTCGTCCCAACATCTTTTCTGGCCGTCATCCTAACGCGGGCCGCGCGGAAGTCCCATGCAAAACTTGAAATTCGCGGACGGCCCGTTGTCGGGACTCATCCGTGCGGTCGCCAGAGCCACAGCGCCAGCGCTGTCGCCGCCGCGACCGCCCCCAGGCTGACCGTGGCCCGATAGACGAGAAACCGCCAACGGAGTGATCGAAGGGCCCCCTCCGCCGTGGCGTCGGCCGGCAGCGAGGAGGCCGACCAACGCTGCAAGGCCGAAACACTGTTCATGCCGACCAGATAGACCAGAAACAGGACCAGGAAGCCGAATCCTTGCTCGAGCCACGATCGCCAGGGGATCGGCGGCAGGGCCGGCTTCCAGGCCGAGGGGGTCGACAGTGGGCCGTCGGGCTGGTAGATCACAAGTCTGGTGGCGCGGGCCGTCCGGTCGGAGCCGTCGCTGACGCGCAGCAGCAACTCGACTGGCTTCGGCGTGCCTTTCCGGGGTGTGCCCTGGATCTGGCCGGTGTCGGCGTCGAAGCGCAGTCCCTCGGGGAGCTCGCCGTCGATCGACCATCGGAGCGGGCCGTGTCCGCCGCTGGCGGCGAGGGCCACCTGATACGGATGCCCCGCGATCGCCTCGGGAAGGGTGTCGGGCGTGGTGATCGTCAAGGGAGCGCTCGTCTCCTCGCCGTTGCCGGGTCGGGGCAGGTCGATGGCCTTGGGCAGCAGGGCCATGATGACCATCGTTAACAGCAAGATGAACAGCAAGGCGCCGGTCAGCTTCGTGACGACCACCGCCACGAACGAATCTTCCCCCGAGCCGCCGAACTCGGGGCCTGAATGACCACCCCGTCTCGATCGTCGCATCGGTCGTCGGCCTCCGTGCCGTGCGTTGTGTCGCGAGACCCCTCATGATCCCGGGGGAACAGGCGGAGAACGGGCCTCCCTCGCGGGCGGAACCGGAGCGCTCCCCGGTTCCATCGCCTCGTGGAGTTGGCCCGTGGGGGAACCCAACCGTCTCTGTTATATTCGACCATCACCGACCGCGGAATCAGACTTCCTGGCACAACCTGAGCGGGACGACTCTCCATGAGTGACGCAAACCGGCGCGAGTTTCTCAAGGCCAGTACCCTGGGACTGCTCGGATCGGGGCTGGTCTCGACGTTTTCCGCGTCGAACATCCGAGCCCAGGAGCCGGGCCAGCGCCCTCGACCGGCGGACCGGGTTTCGGTCATCAACCCCAGGGGCCGGGTGCCGGTCGGCCTGATCATCGACGACTCGACCTGCCTGGTCAACCTCGCCTACTTCGCGATCCCCCAGTTCGCAGAGGTCTTCCCCGACCGCTACCTCCAACCCTGGCGAAGCCTACCCCGAGAGATCCCCGACGGCTTCGTCCGCAAGTTCGGCGAGTGGTGCGCCGAGCACGGCGTGAAGGGAAAGTACAGCATCGTGCCGTATCCCGCCTGCGTGGGCTGGCTTGACCGTGAGCTGCCCGGCTGGTCGCGCAAGGAACTGGAGGCGAGCCTCGAGCTGGTCCGAACCCTGATGGTCCCGAACTGGGACATCCATCCCGAGATGGTCAGTCACACCTGGGCCATCAACACAAGAACCGGCCGGCCCTATCCCGAACGTTCGGAACGGTTCATGGAGAACTGGGGGTTCAGCGTTGGCAAGTCGGCCGACGAGTTGACCGACTACCTCGCCTTCGCGCTCCGCATTCTCAAGAACGCCGGACTGCCCTGCGAGGGGATCACCACGCCCGGCGGGTTCGGCAACCGTGTTTTGCCCGAGCTTTCGCAAGCGACCTTGCAATCATGCCGCGACGTGTACCAGGCCGAGATTCCGCACTACTTCCGCCACCTGTTCACCGACGATCGGAGCGTCGCGCCCAGGGTGGAGTACGCCTCGGATCTCGACGGACCCGACCCGAAGTGCGTCGTCTCGATCATCGGCTGCACCGGCGACTGGTTCGGCGGCTGGGATGGACTGACCCCCGGCTCGGTCGATCAATTCATTACCGAGGACCTGAAGGGCGGCCGGATGCCCGAGGTGATCGCCCGGGGCGAGCCGGCGTTGATGGTCGGCCACTGGCCGGGGTTCTACTTCAATGGCAAGGAGGTCGGCTTCAAGATCCTGCAAGCGATCGTCGCCCGGCTCGAGGCGGGTTTCGACAACCTTGTGTGGATGAAGCTGGCGGAAATCGCCCGGTACTGGGCGGCTCGCGAGCTGACGCGAATCGAACCCGCGGCCGACCGGTCGCGGATCGCCTTGAACGCCCCGTTCGCCTGCCCTGGGTTCACCGTTCAGGTCGACGCCGCGCCGTCGGGTGCCCCTCGGCTCGTCGTCCAGGGCCAGACGACCCCGCTGCGCGAGGTCCGGCGCGCGCTTCAGCTCGAACCGGGCACCTGGACGCGCTCGAAGCAGGCGGTCCTCGCCTGCTTCGATCTACCGAAAGGCCCTTCAAGCCTGGAATTCGGGCAAGACGGCTGACCCCGCTCGGGTTCGTTTCGTCCTCAACGGAAAGACAACTCCCTCGTCTCGTGAGGTCGAACTCGGGACTTGTGGCGTCCCGACGATCCTTATTACATTACGAGGGCCAGGCGATGCGACGCACGCCGGCGCGGTTCACACCCGAGCGCTGAGAGCGCAACCACCAGAGCGAGGATCCGATGAAGCTCAAGCGAATCGTGGGACTGGCCGCGGCCGTAAGTCTGGCGGTTCTCTCGGGAACCGCCCGCGCCCAGAGCCAGAAGATCGACCTGGCAACGGCGGAAGGGGTCAAGGCCGTTCAGGGCCAGTGGCGTTGGCACGACGTCCGGATCGTCGAGGTCGAGGCCAAGGGAGTGCCCGGCACGACCTACAACTACGAGCCCAAGGCCCAAAACCCCGACTTCGACGACAGCGGCTGGGAGGTGATCGACCCCACGACCCTGAAGCAGCCTCGATCGGGCGGGCAGATCTGCTTCTGTTGGTATCGGATCAAGGTGACGCTCCCCAAGGAAGCCGAGGGGAAGATTGTCCACTTCGTGACCACCGTGGACGACTACGGTGAAGTTTGGGTCGACGGCAAACTTCCGTACAAGGTCGGCCAGACCGGTGGCGCGATCGCCGCGGGATTCAACGCGCCCAACCGGGTCGAACTGCCCGACGCCAAGGCCGGCAAAACCTATCAGATCGCGATCTTCGGAATCAACGGGCCGATCTCGGTCGCGCCCGGCAACCGGATTTTCCTGCGTAACGCGTATCTGGAGATGAGTGACAAGTAATTCGAGAGTCCAAGCGAGACGCTTCAAGCATTGTCCGACGCGAGGGTTCCGCGCGACGCGGTGACGACGTTCTCCGTCCGTCCTGGGGCGATCGTCTTGCGGGATGTCGTCACATTGCGTACAATAGCCGACCATAATCATCGGGCTCACAAAGCGTTGCGCGTCCGATCCGAGGTCCTTTTTTGGGATGTTTCTATGCTCATTAAGGATCAGATCCTCTCCGTCCGCCCCATCGACGACCCCGACGAGTTTGCGGAGTCACGCCTGGAAGCCATCGGTTTCATCTTTCACGGTGTCGTGCCCGATCCCGAAGCCAAAAAACCGGCCAACGGTCGGGTCCGGGCGGGCTCCAACATGCTGCACTTCGCCCGTTGTCCCAAGCTCGACAAGGTCAACGAAACCGAGTCGAAGATCTGGTTCCGATCGATCCGCGTTGCCAAGCGCCACCTCGACGAGACGGTGGGGGCGAACCGCTGGAAGTGGTGCAAGATCTGCGAGCGAGAAATCACCCAGCGCATCTTGAACGAGGAATAGCCTCGCAAGATCGACGCTCCGCGTCAGCCGACCTTCTCGCGTCCGGGCGCGACACCTCCCTCTCCCGCGCAACCGCTCCGAGCCCGGATTGCCACAACGACGTCATCATTCCCCCCCATTTTGATGACGCGAATAGGAATGCCTTCGTCGCTTCAAGTGCACCGTGTCCTTGGCCGTTGGGCGCTGTCGACACAACGCATTCGCCCTGAGCACTCCCTCAAAATCTCCTGGGGCCGGTCCGATGTCCGGATCGGATACGACGAACAGACCTCTCTCGACGGATCGGTTTCTCCCCAAGGCACCCGCCGCGTTCGTCCGCCCTGGTCTCGGTCAGTGTGGCGATCCGAGACTGGCGAGCCGGGCGCTTCGGAACGCGAGCATCGCCGCTCGTTGCTGAGCGAGTTGTTCGAACGCGGCCTTGGCCAGCGCGCGTGGACGGCCTTGCACCTGTTGTTGCGGCGAGGTTGGTCGAGTCACGGTCGTCCTCGGCCGTGTCGCCAGGGCGCGTCGAGGGCCGCGAGGCACGCGAACGATCGGAGTCGGCCGGGCGCGTCGTCCTGGGGCCGTCGGTAGGGGTGTGGTTGCCGGTTGCGAGTCGCCTTGCGACGCCGCCACGCCCGGCATGCGCAGGTTGGGGTTGGCGGAACCGCCGTTGACCCAGAACTGGGCCTGCGAGCCGTCGTCGAAGCGAATCAGGAACTGGAACGGCCGGCCGGTTTCGACGCGGTCGGGCTGGAGATAGACGTCGGCGGTGGTCGCCCCCGGCGACCGGACCAGCGCGGCTTTCCAGGGGCCCCAGGGGCCGTTGTACTGCCACTCACTTCCACCGAGCCCTTGAATGTCGATGAACGTGATGGCGCGGTCGGCGGGTAGGCCCGAAAGCCGAATGTGAATGTCCTGAATTCCGTCAGGCACGGCGACCGGATAAGGGCCAACGAGGTCGTGGCCGTCCTGGCCGAGCCACTGGCCCGTGACCGGAACCGGGACATTCTCCACGACGACCGAGACGGCCGGTCCGACATTACCTGCCAGGTCGATGGCCACGACCTGCACCGTGTTCGTTCCGCTAGCCAGTCCTTGCGGCGTGAACGAGGTGGCACCTCCCAGAGGCTGGAACGCGCCGTTACCGACACGATACGCGTACACGTCGCTCGGGGCCGTCGGCTGGAACGACACCCGCAGCCCCGAGGTCGTCAGACCAACCACGGCTGAAGGGGCCTTCGTGTCGACGACGATCGTGATCGAAGGGCTCATCGACATGTTGCCCGCCGCGTCGATCCGGCGGATCGAATAACTGTGGGAACCGTCGGAAAGCGGGCCCGGGTCCGTCAGGATTCCCGGGCCTCCCCGGGCGACGACGACCGAATCACGGATCAGTTGCACGACATCGCCGGGATCGCCTGAGACCGAGAACGAGAGCGTGGTGTTCCGGGTGATGCCGTCCGACGAGGACCGGCCCGTGTCGCTGCTCGGCAGCAACGCCGGAGGGGACGTCGACGGCGGGGTCGTATCGAGTCGGAAGTTGATCTGAGCCATCGGCCCTCGTTGACCGAGGCTGTCGATCCCTCGAACCTGCACCGTGTTTGCCCCTTGCGACAAGCCGGCCGGGACAAACGCGGACGAGTTGGGAACGGGCAAGAACGGGCCCGAGTTGCCCACGCGATACTCGTAAGACACGGCGCGATCGGCCGATCCCACGCGCAGTGTCGGGTCGTTGGTCAGGCCGTCCGAGGCGCTGGAGCCCGAGTCGTGAACGAGCGAGAGACTTGACGGCGACGAGGGCGGCGGAGGCGGAACCGGCAAGCTCTGGTCGACCAGGGTCAGGCCGTTGATCTGTCCGGCGTTGACGACCAGGCTGGGTAGCGAGGTCCCCGAGGGCACGTCACTGACGTTGCCCTGCATGGTGAGCCGAAGCTCGTCGGGATCGATCGAGCCGAGGCCGCCCACGGTGATGCCCGGCGGCGCGCTCGAGGGACTTCGGGTCGAGACGAACGCATTTGTCCATCGGATCGTGTTGTTCGTCAGGCTGGCCGAGAGGTAGACCCGGTTCTCGTTCGACTTGACGGCCGAGCCGTGCTGAACATCGATGGTCACACCCTTGAGAGCGTCTTCAATCGTGTTGCCGGAGATGACCGCGCCGAGGATCGGGGTATGCGACCAGCCCCAGATCGAGGGATGTTCGGTTGGGTAGGCGACAACGCGAAGGGCCTCGCCGCCTCCGAGCAGGTGGTTGCCGACAATCTGGGTTCCGAACGAGTTGCCGAGCAAGTCGATGTTGACGGCGACCGAGCTTCCTCTCGCATCGATCGTATTGCCACGGTACGATTCGTTGACGAAACCGCTGGCGATCGAGATGTCGTAGCTGCCTTGCGGCAACGGTTGGTCGAGCAAGTACGTGTTGGGCCCGATGGCCTGGGCGATCCGCCGCCACTGGCCGGCGTTGGGGCCATTGAGAATCGCGACGACGTCGCCCGTGCCGGCCGGGTCCCCCTGCGGTGTGGGGATCTGAACGATCCGGCCGTCGGGCGAGATGGCCAGAGGCTTGCCCTCGAAGTGCAGGCTGTACGACTCGTTGAGGACGATCTCGGCGGCGTTGACGCTGGTGGTGTCGGTGTCCTTGGGCCCGATGCCCACGACCGTGTTTCCCGCCACGAGGTCGTTGTCGCCGGTGCCGGTCAGCACGAGGAACCGCCAGGTCCGGCCCGACGGCCCGACGGGCTGAACCGTGTTGTCCTGCAACACGAGGTCGTGCGTGAAATGGCCGGCGAAGGCGTCCCAGGCCCAGGTGCCGGGAACCGTGCCTTGATAGTTGTTACCAATGATTCGCCAGGGGCCGTGGAGGAACTCGGTCGTGCCTCCCTTGAGGGTATTGTTGGCGATCAGGCCGTTGGTGGCACTGGTGACGCGGATCAGACGAGGGGCCTCCTCGTTCTGTGTGGCTGGCGGGGGCGACTGGAGGTCGAGGCGCGTGAGCTGAAGATCGACCATCGGGTCGGTGTAGCCCTGGTCGAGGTTGTCGGTGGTGCCGATGACGGCGGGGCCGTAGTCGACGCTGGTTTGCCAACGGATCGGCCCGGCGAACCGAACGGCGAAACCGTCGAGCGTGGTGTGGCTGGCGTGGATCTTGATGGCGGCCGTCCACGGGGGAGCCGAGTCGGGCTGCGAGAACAGCAGCGTCGCGCCGGGATCGGCGGTGATGGCGACCGGATGGCTCAGGATCAACGGCTGATCGAGGTTGTACACGCCCGCCGACAAGTGAACGTTACCGTAGGTGTTGGCCAGCGCGTTGAGGTCGTCGCCGGGCCGGGCCACCACCGAGGTGCTGGCCGGTCCCGGGGCGAGCAAGCCCAGATCCGCCGCGCCTCCGGCGAACGAAACGACGGCCATCGAGCCGTCATCAAAGACCAGACGCAGGGTCATCGTGGCGCCCGTCTCGTCGCGGTCGGGCAGAAAGAAGACGTCGGCCTGTCCCGGATTGGCCGATGCGCGCACCACGAGGGGATCGGCATACGGATCCGCATAATAGGAAGACTGGCCGCTGCCTCGGTAAACCCACGAGTCGTGGTTCGGCCCGCTGAGCGTGGCGGCGACGATCGACCGGCCCGCCGGCAGGCCGTTCAGCGCGACTCGAACCGAACCCAGGCCCGCGAGGTCGGTGCCATCCTGTCCGAGCCAGCTCGCCGAAACCCCGGTCCGAGCGACCGGAAGCGGGGGGGCCGGCGCGACCGCGAGATTCGGGTCGGTGTGACCCGCCACGACCGTTGCCGAGTCGGTCGCGCCGCTGGCGTAGTTGATCTCGATGGTAAGCGTCTGGCCGTTGAGGTCGCGCTCCGGGTTGAAGTACAGGTCGGCGAGGGTCGGGTCGCTGGAATTTCGGATCAACTCGGCGTTATCGAGCCCCTGGTGATTGAGCCCATACGCCCAGGAGATGCCGGGCGGGCCGTTGACAGTGACCGAGGTGATGTCATTGCCGCCGGCCAGGCCGGAGAGGGCCAGATGGACGTCCTGAATTCCGTCGGGCCCGACGCTCGCGTCCGGGCCGGTCAGGTCGTGGCCGTCCTGCCCGACCCAGGCGGCCTTCAGCGACGCAACCGGCATCCGAAGGTTCGGATCGGCCGTGCCGCCCTGGAGCCAGAGATCGGCCTTCGAGCGGGGGTGGGCCGTGGGGCCGTGGTCGGGGGGGAGCACGACATTGAACGGTCGGCCCGTCTCGACCCGATCGGGCTCGATGTAGAGGTCGGCCGTCGTGGCGCCCGGAGCCTGCACCACGGCGGCCTTCCACGGGCCCCAGGGGCCGTTGTACTGCCACTGACCGCCCCCCAGGCCCTCCACGTCGGCGAACGTGATGGGATGGTCCGCGGGCAGGCCGCTCAGGGCGATGTGGATGTCCTGAACGCCGTCGGGCGCCGCGACCGGATAGGGGCCGACCAAGTCGTGTCCATCCTGACCAACCCACAAGGCGGATGGCCCGCTCAACAGGCGTCGTTCCTCCAGGGGTTGAACCGAGAAATCCGCCGATCGCTTGCGCGAAGTCGTCATGAGAAGGCGCCCAGTCTCGAAGTCGGTCGCGCGGCATCCCTGGGGCGACGGGTCTGGCGAACACCTCCCTGTGGTCGGAACACGCTTCTATATAAATAAGTTCAAAACCACCCTGTGCGACGGCGGTCCGCCACGATCGAAGGGTGAAGACTCGATTTACGAGGACTCTAGCACGCGTTCAGGACGCTGTCGAAACGAGTGAAACGGTTGAAAACGTTATATCTTGTCGCCATCGGTTCGCGAGGGCGGTTCGGTTCGGTCCAGCAAGAGAAATAGGGCGATGCCGACCGTCGGGATGGCGCAGAAAACGGCCAGCGGAATCCAGAATCGCCAGCCGCGGCGTCTCGATCGCTCGACGAGCGCCAGCAACGCCCAGGCGGCGGTCAGGGTGAAGTCGAGCATCGCCAGGTCGAACACGCGGTCGGTGCGAAGCAGCTCCCAGAGTCTCGGCGAATCGAGCCCGATCGTCCGATGAATTTCCCAGGTCAACCAGGCGCCCAGCGGGACGAACAGCGCGAGCAGGACCCAGGCGGTCCTCGGATCGCGGCTCAGGCCGTGGATGACGTTTGGAGGGTCTGGCATCGAAGACGATTCACCGCGGGGCCGCAAGCAGTCGCGTCCAGGACCCGGTTCCGATCGCCGAGGGAAGGCGAGCGTCCTGGTCCCCACGTCAGGTATCATGCGCTCCGATTGGCGAGCATGCGGAGACTCGGAGGGAAATTCCGGACGGATTGGCCTCTCGCGTGGCCGAAGGCGGCCGAGGGGCCCATAATATCGGCGTGGCGCGAAGGACTGGCATCACCGTTGCAAGAGGAAGAACCTGTCCTGAGCCCGGGGGAGCGACCGTCCCACGGTCTGGTTCGGCCGCCCGTTTCCCCCCCGACCCGGAGGCATCGATGAGACGCGACACCCTGCGCATCGCCCATCTTGGGCTGGCCCTGGCGCTGTTGATGTCCGGAACCGGCCAGGGACAGCCGGTTCCAAGGCCCTCTCCGGTCGACCTTTCGGCGCTCGCCACCGAACTGGCCGATCAGGTTCGTTACCTGAGTCAGGACATCCAGACCCAGCTCGCGGGCACGCGCGAAGGTCCGCACCTCGCACAGGAGGCGGGGGAGCTCTCCAACGCGGTCGGGCAATTCCGCGCGCTGATCGATCGACGGCCGGACTTACCGACGCTTCAGCGGAACTTCCTGCCGATCGATGGCGCCTGGAACCATCTGAAGATTTCGTTGGCCCGGATGGGAACGCCGCCAACCATTGATCGCGGCGTTCAGCGCGTCGACCAGATCGAGGCCCAGGTCCGACAGGCCCTCGGCCTCTCGACTCCCTCCAACCTGCTCGACCTGGCCCACAACCTGGCCCGGCAAGTTTTGCACCTCTCGGAAGACATGCAGCTTGATCTGGGCCAGACCACGCAAGGGGGGCACCTGATTCAGGACACGCAGGAAGTGGCCCAGTCGGTGCTCGACTTCACCACGCTCGTCCAGCGCGAGGCGCCATCGTTCGAGCTCAACCGGGCCTTCGCCGCGATCGAGAGCGCCTGGAACCATGTGACGACCGAGTTGCGGCGGCTGGGCTCGACGCCGGCCGTCGATCGCTCGGCCCGTCGGGTCGAGCAGGCCGTCGTCGAGGTTCGTCAGGCGCTCGGGTTGAACAATCCGCCGGTGATCGTGGATCCCAGCCAACCGGGCAACATCGCCGAGGCCCAGCGGCTGGCCCTCGCGATGCACCAGCGCGCCGAGGCGCTCTCGGCCGCCATGCAAGGCAACCTGGGGGGGAATCCCAACGCCTTCCACGTCCTCAACGACGCCTCGCAACTGGTTCAATCGACCGACGGTTTCTACGACTTGCTGGGACGACCGCCGCTGGCCAGCCCCGATCGGCTTGCCGCCGCCTATCGCCCGATCCGTCGCGTTTCGGAGTGTCTGCAAGGCGACTTCGGCCGCAATCCGCCACCGCCCGCCGTGAACGTCGCGTGGCAATCGTTCCTCCAGGCGCAGGCGTTGACGCACCAGGCGCTCGGCTTGCCCGCGCCGCCGCCGCCCCCGCCGATCCAGATCGTCCCGCCACCTGGCCGACCCTCACCCCTCGTGGATCTGAGCAACGCCCTCGTCGAGAATGTCGCCGCCTTTGTGCAGGTGTTCGCCCCAAACGCAGGCCGGGTGCCCCAGGGGAATCTCATGCTGGTCGACGCCCGCCGCCTGCTCGATCGCGCGACCGACTTCCAACGCGACGTGGCGCGAGGAACCGACCCCGCTCGCCTGGCTCGCCGGTTCCGCGAGGTGGATGAACACTACCAGCGGTTGGCCCGCCGGGTCGATCGGATCGCCCAGGGCCGCACCGGACCGAACATCCAGCAAGTGCAGAGGATCGGCGCGATTGTCGGCCAGATCGACCAGGCGCTCGGCCTCGGCGGATACGGCCCCCTCGTGCCCGTTCCGTATGGCCCGTTCGGTCGCGACGATTGATCGGCTCGCCCGGAAGCCGTCAGATTCCAACCGCGCGGGCTGTCGCGTCGAGCAGCAAGGCCATTTCGAGCCTTTGCAGGCGTCTCGCCAGGACGTCCTCGGCCGAACCAGGCCGGGCCGAGCCGCAAAAGGCGATGAACGCGAACGGATCCCATGACCCGCTCGCGAGGATTCGATCGGCTGGGGAGGATCCGCCCTGAGCCTCAATCCAGGGCCGGGCCGCCTCGGCCAGCGGTCGAAACAGCCCATGCCGGCCCACCCGGCGGAACCAGTACGACGCATTGCCCGGGTCCGGCTCTCGACGATGGGCGATTCCGTGCCAGTAGGCCGAGACGTGCGATTCGCCCTGATCGTCGGCCTGCTGGGCGGCCTGATGGCTGGCGTCCCAGACGTCGTGAATCTGGAGCAAACCGGCCGCCAGCGCGAGCCTTTGCGCGCGTGTTGAGCCCGGCAGTAGCTTCGCCAGGGCCGGTTCGGAGACCGCGTCCGACAGGTACGGGCGCGACGGGCGCGTCTGGATCAAACTGGGGCCTTCCGAACCGTCGGGTCCGAGTCCGATGGCCCCGACCGCGGCGATCAGGTCGGCCGCGCCGATCGAGAGCGACGCTCCGACCTGATCGAGCGACTGCCCCGCCTCGAGCGCGCGCTCGACCTCGCCAACGGTCACACCGCTGGACGTCACGACCGTTTCTCCGTCTCGTGGCTCCAGGCGATCGAGCAAGCCCCCCATCGACGTCTCCTCTTCTACCCAACGGGTCGGGTTCGGTTTCCTCAGATGGTAGGCCAGGCGGCTTCGCAGGGAAAGATGTTCTGGTGGACCCTCGCGAACCGACGATCCGGCACGTCCTCATTTGACGCGACCTCAAGGATCGGCGAGATTAAGATCACATCCGTTTGGTTCGTGATCGGGAATCGATGTTTCATGGGCAACTCAAACCCGGCTTCCCAGGTTCGCCTGCTCAACGGCTCGACCGGCGACCCAGTGCTTTTTGTGGATTATCCCGGTCGCGACGACGCGATTCTCTTCGACGCGGGGGAAAACCACGCGCTGGGCTCGAAGTCCCTGAGCGACCTGAAGGCCGTCTTTCTGACGCATCATCATATCGATCATTTTGTTGGCTTCGATCGAATCCTCCGCGCCAACCTGGACCGTGACAAGGTGCTATCGGTCTACGGGCCGATAGGCACGATCGACAAGCTTTACCGGCGCATCACCAGTTACGAGCATCCGTTCTTTCCCTTTCAGAAGCTGGTGATCGCGGCGCACGAGGTCGATCCCGAAGCGGGGCGGCTCCGGCGGGCCGATCTGGAGTGCGAGAAGCGGTTTCCGGTTCCGGAGGTGATCGAGGCGGACTGGTCGGGGCCCGTGCTGTTCGACGCGGGTGAGATCCGGGTCGAGGCGGCGGCCGTCGATCACACGGTTCCCTGCCTGTCCTATGCCTTGGTCGAGCGCGCCGGGTATCATCCCAATCCGGATCGCTTGAAGGCCGGTCCGCTGCGGCGCGGTCCCTGGGTCGGTCGCGTGCTCGACCTGCTTCGTGACGAGGCGCCGCCGGAAACCGAGGTCGACATTGATGGCGGGCGGTTTTCCCTCGGCCGGCTCGCCGACGATTACTTCCTCAAAACCGGGGGGAGCCGGCTGGCGTTCGTCGTCGATACGGCGTGGACCGAGGAGGTGCGGTGTCGCTTGCTGGTCCTGGCCGGCCAGGCACAGCGGCTTTACTGCGATTGTTTCTACGCCGCCGCGCAGGCCGAGTCGGCCGCCAGGCACCGCCACTTGACGGCTCTCCAGGCGGCCGAATTCGCCAGGGAGGCCCAGGTGGAGGAGTTGATCCTGATTCACTTCGCCCAGCGCTATCGCGGTCAATATCTCGCGCTGCTCGACGAAGCACGTACGATCTTTCCGAACGCCACGGCCGTGTTCGACTGACGGCGACGAGCGAGGGTTCGAACCGGAGTCGGGGCGCAGGTGTCTGCTTGCTGGAACGACGTTTGTTGCTTCGAGTATTCCCTCATCCCCGTGCGAGCCCGAGCGATGGAACCGACGGACCTGGACGACCTGGACCGCAAGATCGACGAGAGCCAGGATGTTGCGGAGTCGATGCCCACGAGCGCCTCGGGTTCGAGGGAACGTCCCGGCATGTCGGCCAGGGAGGCGATCGAGAAGCTCCAGCGCGGCGAGGTCGTGGCCGGGGTGAAGATCAGCCGCCTTTGCTTGAAGGGGAATTTTCCCTCGCCGGTCCGCTTCGACAACGTCACTCTCATCCGCCCGAAGTTCGAGAAGGCCAACTTCGCCGAGCCGGTGGTCTTCGAGCATTGCGTGCTCGACCAGCCGCGGTTCAACGCCGGGACGACCTTCGCGAAGGGGCTGGACTTCAAGGCCTGCGAGCTGTTCCGGCCCAACTTCCGCAAGGTGACCGTCATCGGCCTGTTCCAGGCCCGTCGGAACCGGTTCCAGGGCGGGTTGCAGGCGGTCGACTCGCGGTTCGAGGGGAAGGTTCGGCTCTTCGACGCCAGGTTCCACGGCTGGTCGCAGTGGGATCGTTGCGAGTTCGCGGCCGAGGCCGACTTCCGTTCGGTCCACGTCGAGGAGGGCCTCGTCTTCCACGATTGCCACTTCGCCGGACCAGCGTTGTTCCGAGGCGCGTCGGTTGAGAAGAAGTTCGAGCCGATCGGCACCCAGTTCGACGGCCTGCTCGACCTGTCGAAGTCGAAGCTCAACGACTACGTCTACCTCGAGCAGATCAAGCAGGGCGAGGGAATGCGGTTCGCCTTCGACAACGCGGTGGCCGAGCGCATCCTGGTGCGCCCGTCGCAGGTCGAGGGGCGGCTCGAGGCCGAGGAGTCGGGCAATTACGTTCGCGCGGCCCACGAGTACGCGTTCCTGAAGCGCGTCTACGGTGGACTCCACGCGTTCGAGCACGAGGACTGGGCCTTCTACCGGTTCAAGGTGAACCGGCGAAAGGCCGCGACCCGCTCGTGGGCGCGACCCTGGACCAAGCTGGCCCAGTTCTGCGACTGGCTCTTCCTCGACCTCGGGTGCGGCTACGGCACCAACCCGTTACGCGCCGTGGTCGCCGCCGCGCTCATCATGCTGGTCTTCGGCCTGATCTTCATGGCGGGGGTCACGTACCTTCGGGTCGAACAACCCCCCTTCCCCGACCAGCCGGTCACCAGCCTGGGGAACCGTTTGTTGATCGGCTTGCTGACGAGCGTTTCGGCCTTCACGGCCGGCTTGACCAACATCCGGGATGCCGCGCAAAGCTGGATGAACATCCCCTTGATCGTGGAGTCCTTGCTGGGCACCCTGCTCTGGGGCCTGTTCATCGTCGCCTTCAGCCGCAAGGTGATCCGCTAAAGCCGGCGATCCGCGCGGTGTTGGACCCGACCCGTCGAAACGGCGCGATCGGGCCTGTCGGCACAGGCCCGATCGCGCCGTTTTCGAGCCTCAAGCGGCCAGGTCGTCGGTGGACGACGGGTTGTAGACCGGCAGCATCTTCTTGACAATGCTGCGATAGAGGGCGTTCCCCTGCTCGATGCTGACGTTGAGCAGGTCGAGCGCGTCCTTGAGGTTGCCGAGCGTGCGGGCGAGCTGGTCCTGTGTCGTGCGGCTCGATCGCTCGAACGCGGCGGCCCATTGTTCGGCCAGTGACTCGATGGCCGCGCAGGAGCGGTCAACCCCGCGTCGGATCTGTTCGAGCTGTTCGTCAGGACCGGACGTCGCGGCCAGCGCGGCCTCGATCCTCGTCAGCGAGGCGACCCCCTTGCGGAGCGTTTCACTCGTGGCGCCGACGTCCGACAATTCGTCGCCAAGCTGGCCGATCGCCTGCACGCCCCGTTCCAGGCTGGCTAGGCTCGGAGGCAGGCGATCGATGGCGGATGCGAACCGGTCGACGTGCCCGCCAAGCCCCTCCCCGAGCCGTTCCGAGAGCGCTTCAAGGGCCTTCGAGGTTCGCTCCGATTGCGACGCGATCTCGAAGGCCCTTGAAGCGCTCTCGGAACGGCTCGGGGAGGGGAAGAGTGTACGAGGCAACACGTTCTCGACCACCCAGCGATCGACCCGCGCCAGCAGGTCTTCCGACCGACGCTGAACCAGGGTCTGCACCAGCATCAGCGAGGCGCTCAGGAACAGGGCCAGCAACGTGCTGTCGAAGGCGATCTGCAAGGCCGAGGTCACCCCCGTCAGGTTGCTCATGAACCCGTCGAGATCCTTCACCATCGGCAAAACTTTACTGATGTTCATCAGCGCCTTGCTGATCCCTTCCACCGTGCCGATGAATCCGATGACCGGCAGGAGGTAAAGGATGTAACGGGTCAGGGTGAACCGCGCGGCGGCGTGCTCCTGGTCGAGCGCCGAACCTTCGCGGTTGATCTCCATCAGCGAGACGGCCGGCACCCGGTCGGCCGATCCCGCGTGCGCCACGAGCTGCCGCAACCGGCTGGGCAGAAATCGCCGGTCGGAGTCGGCGATCGACCTCGGGGCGTGGTGCCAGGACGTGACCTCCTCGAAGGCCCCTTCATTGCGCCAGAGGAATCGTAGTTCTCGGGCGAGCGTGACGATCGCCCAGACGTAGATTCCCGTGCCGACGTACTGCTCCCAACCCCGCTCGAACATGAGCGTTGGGTCGAAGACCATCAGCGCGATCGGAAAGGCCAACGCCAGCGCGAGCATCGCCAGCGTGGCGGCATAGGCCAGACCCGAAACGCGATGGGCGGCGGCAGACATGCGTGGAGCCCCCTTCCCTGGGTGAAGTCGACGGGCCGACACCGGCCCTCGTGGCATCATCCTCATAATCGGCAAACACGGAAGAGCAACTTGATCCTTCCCGCCCTCATCTCCGGTAAGGCGGGTCAGCCACGGGTTTTGCGCGGATTGCCGGAGGCTTCCTGGCATAATCGATGGTTCGGAACGGTTCCGAAAGAGTCTCGGCGCGCGCCGGACGCGGCAACACTCCAGGTCGTCCCAATCTCATGATCGACGCCATTGGCTCGCTCCACCCCGTTGTTCAGGCCTTGCTGGCGACGATCTTCACCTGGCTCGTCACGGCGCTCGGGGCCACGCCGGTATTCTTCACGCGCCGGTTTTACCAGACGCTGATGGACGGCATGCTCGGCGTGGCGGCCGGCGTGATGATCGCCGCGAGCTTCTGGTCGCTCCTGGAACCGGCCATCGCGCTTTCGGGTGGCGACTGGAAGCCGAGTCTCGTGGGCTTCCTCGCGGGAGGTCTGTTCATCTATGGACTCGACAAGGTATTGCCCCACCTGCACCCCGGTGGCGAAATGTTGGAGTCGGAGGGACTCAAGACCACCTGGGAGCGGAGCGTCCTGCTCGTCTCGGCGATCACCCTGCACAACATTCCCGAGGGCCTGGCCGTGGGGGTCGCCTTTGGGGCCGCGGCGAGCGGACTCGAAGGGGCCACTCTGACCAGCGCGGTCGCCCTGGCGATCGGCATCGGAGTGCAGAACTTTCCCGAAGGGCTGGCCGTGGCCATGCCGTTGCGTCGCGAGGGGATGAGCCGGTGGCGAGCCTTTCTCTACGGTCAGGCCTCGGCCCTGGTCGAGCCGGTCGCGGGCGTGCTGGGCGCGGGCCTGACGCTCCTGATGCGCCCGTTGCTTCCCTACGCTCTGGCGTTCGCCGCCGGCGCGATGATCTTCGTCGTCGTCGAGGAGCTGATTCCTGAAGCCCAGCGGCACGGACACACCGACTTCGCCACCTTGGGTGCGCTGGCCGGCTTCGCCTTCATGATGGGGCTCGACGTCGGCCTCGGTTGACGATTCCGTCAGGCGGTCGGCGGCTCTTCGCCTTCGGTCTTGCTCGGAGCGCGGAACCGGAAGTCGCAGTAAGGGGCCCCTTCCATGATCGTCTGCGTCCGGGTCAAGGTGATCTCGGCGTTGAATCCCTGCACCAGGGCGAAGTCTCGCATGCAGGAGAGGCTCGAACCGAGGTCGGCCAGGCCGAGCGCCCGGTACATCTCGGCGAACCGGCATCGCGTGACGTTGAAGTCAAGCCGCTCGTCCGACTGCTCCAGCAACTCGATCTCGAGCGCGCCTCCCTCGCTCCAGAGATCCAGGCAACCGGCGAAGGCCGTTAACGTCGCCTCGCCGAACCGTCGGGCGAGGTCGGCCCCCGACTCCCTCGCCAGCTCGGCCACCACGCCTCGCACCAGGGCCAGCGTTTTCTCCTCGCCCAGCTCTTCCCGGACCGCGCGGATCAACGGCCCGACAATCTTCGCCTCGATTTCCCGGCGCTCCAGCAAGCTCAACTTCGATTCTAAGCCCGACATCGATGTTCTGCCTTTCTCATCAAGCCGATTGTTGAACGGATTCCAGTTCGTAGAATTCGGATTCAGCACAACAGAATTCTCACGCCGGGAACAGCCCTCTGGTCTGATTCCCAGCGGAACTCGCCGCGAAGGCACAACCCGAACGCCTTCTCGGTGACATCCCAATCGTGCTAACTTTGACGGATATCGACCAAGCTCGGCGGACCGGCCCGCCAAGAGAAATCTTACGAGCGACCATCGAGCGCCGCGGGACCAGAGCCCTGGTGGGCAAGCCACCCGTGC
>CAZRGV010000099.1:23003-23315 GCA_964599655.1 uncultured Isosphaeraceae bacterium
TGCCAGTGTCTTCGGAGCGGAGCACTGGTGGGCAAGCCACCAGTGCCACCCGACGGATGCTCGGTTCGGGAGCGGAGCACTGGTGGGCAAGCCACCAGTGCCACCCGACCGTCAGTGTGTTCGGAGCGGAGCCGTGGTGGGCAAGCCACCCGTGCCACCCGATTGGGGACCGGAGCCCTGGTGCTCAAGCCACCTGGGCCATCCTCCGACCGGGTGCCACTGGTGGCTTGTCCACCAGTGTCTTCCTCGGACCACTCGGAGCACGGGTGGGCGAGCCAGCAGGGCCACCCAACTGCCAGTGACTACCAACCG
>CAZRGV010000100.1:0-23147 GCA_964599655.1 uncultured Isosphaeraceae bacterium
GACGGCATTGACTCGCCGCCGAGGCCGGTCGCGCCGTCTCGTCGCGGGCCGGGCCGGGGCTATCGCGGCTTTGCTCCCGCCCGGGGGAACCGTCCCAGGCCGCCGCGACGGGGCGCTCCGCTCGGACACCAGGCAAGAAAGCGCCGCAACGGGTTCCCACAGCGCGTGGGCTGAAGCCGCTCGCCGGGAAAGAAAAGAGTGACGACGCGGGCTGAGGAGAATCCTTGTTCTCCTCGGCCCGCCGTCTTTCGTCGAGGCGCTCAGGCTCTCGGGCCAGCCTCGCGGATCGCGCGGTCGGCCAGTGGGAATCGCTCGAAGTTTTCGCGAAAGCGATGCACGAGGTCGCGAGCCTGGGCGTCGTAGGCGTCGGCATCGGACCAGGAAGCGCGCGGGTCGAGGATTTCGGCCGGGACGTGTGGGCAGGTTGTCGGGTACTGGAGGCCGAAGAACGGATCGGTGGCGAACCGGACGTCGCGGAGCAGGCCCGACATGATGGCCTCGACCATGTTGCGGGTGTAATGCAGGTTGATGCGGTGCCCCTTGCCGGGAGGTCCTCCGATCCAGCCGGTGTTGAGTAGCCAGGCGGTCGAGTGGTGCCGTCGCATTTTCTCGCCGAGCAAGTCGGCGTAGCGTCGAGGTGGGAGGGTCAGAAACGGGGCTCCAAAGCAGGCGCTGAAGACCGCCTCGGGACTGCTGCCCAGGCCTCGTTCGGTGCCCGCCACCTTGGCGGTATAGCCCGAGAGAAAGTGGTACATGGCCTGTTCGGGCGAAAGTCGGGCCACCGGCGGCAAGACGCCGAAGGCATCGCAGGTGAGGAAGACGATCTGCTCGGGATGCCCACCGCGACTGCCGGGGACGTAGTTCGGAATGAAGTCGATTGGGTAGGCGGCCCTTGTGTTTTCGGTCAGCGAGGCATCGGCGAAGTCGGGAACTCGGGTGATGGGGTCAAGCACCACGTTTTCGAGGACGGTGCCGAAGCGAATGGCCTGGAAGATCTCGGGTTCGTTCAGTCGGTTCAGGCGGATGCACTTGGCGTAACAGCCCCCTTCGAAGTTGAACACGCCGTCGTCGGACCAGCCGTGCTCGTCGTCGCCGATCAGGTGGCGCTGGGGATCGGTGGAAAGGGTGGTTTTGCCCGTGCCGGAAAGGCCAAAGAAGAGGGCCACTTCGCCGCGCTCTCCGACGTTCGCCGAGCAGTGCATCGGCAAGACGCCCTCGTGCGGCAGCAGGTAGTTCAAGACGCTGAAAACCGACTTCTTGATCTCGCCGGCGTAAAGCGTGCCGCCGATGAGGATCTTGCGACGGGAAAAGCTAATGAGGATGAAGACCTCGCTCCGGGTGCCGTGCCGTTCGGGATCGGCCTTGAAGTCCGGGGCGGCGACGATGGTGAATTCCGGCCGGTGGCGCTTCAGTTCCTCGGGCGACGGCTTGACGAAAAGCTGGTGTGCGAACAGGGCGTGATAGGCCCGCTCGCAGAGAACGCGGATGGGCAACCGATGGGTTGGGTCGGTTCCTCCGAAGGCATCGACCACAAAGACGTCGCGCCCTGAGAGGTGCCGCATCATCTGCTCGTCGAGCGCGTCGAACTTGTCGGGGTCAAACGGCTGGTTGACCGATCCCCAGTCGACGTCCGACTCACAGGACGGGTCTCGCACGATGAACTTGTCCCGAGGAGAACGTCCCGTGTACTTTCCCGTGCGGAAGACGACCGCTCCCTGGTGCGAGAGCATGCCCTCGTTGCGTTGCAAGGCCTGTTCGACCAGGGTGGCCTGGGGTAGGTTGATGTGAACGGTTCCCGGCCCGGCCAGCCCCTCCAACCCGGGAACGGCGTGGCCGAATGCCTCACCCGTTCTTTCGTCGATGGTCTGGCTCATCGGGCTTGCCTCCACGCTGGCGGTTCGGCGGCTCCGGATCCTTCGCTACTCTTGAGAATCGTCGGATGCGCGAATCGCGTCAAGCCGAAGCGGCCGCACAGGGAATACGGGAATACGTTTCGTGACTTTGCAAGAGTGTTCGCTCCACGGGCCGGATCGAACCGTGCAGCGTTCTTCGAGCGTCCATCGCCGACGGCGAGACCGACGCACGAAGCACGTCCTTGGAACTCACAATAGGACGAGTGGGATTCTCGGGTCAGGAATTCCTGGCGCACGTTCTCCGGCGGGATGTCGTCCATCGGCGGATGGCTCGCCCTGGAACTCGAACCGGATGCGCTTCGAGCACTCCTCGATTCGCGGGGGACGGGGAGCCGCCCAGACCGGTTCCTGGCCGGGTCCAGGCTCGATCCTTCAGGGTCGCTCCACGGCTCGACTCTTCGCGAAAGGGGGCAGACGCTGCGGACGGAGCCAGTCACTCATTTCTCAGGTCCTGACCCGTGAACCGCAATCGATAACCACTCTGGGGTCGTTGTAGGCCCGGACGCGGAGGCGTCCAGCGTAATCAGACGTCGAGGCCGACCGAGCGCATCAGGGCCAGGGCGTTGCTGTGCTGCACGATGCCGGGCCGCATCTGGTAGTCGAAGATCATCTTGCCGTTTTCGAAGTGGTCGGCGAAATGCACGTTTCGGGCTCGCGGAGCGAGTCGCCCGGCGATGTCGGCCAGGGCGAGGTCGTGCGTCGTCACCAGGCCAATCGCCCCCCGGTCGATGAGACCAACGACCACCGCCTCGGCCCCCAGGCAACGATCGTGTGAGTTCGTTCCGTGGAGGATCTCATCGAGCAGGAACAGGAGCGGCACCGGTCCCCGGGCCAGGTCGAGCAATTGCCGGAGCCGAAGGATTTCGGCGTAGAACCGCGAACGGCCCGCCTGGAGCGAGTCCTGCACGCGCAGGGTCGCGCCGAGCGTCAGCGGCGACAGCCGCAGGCGACTCGCCCGGACGGTGGCGCCGGCCATCGCCAGCACGACGTTCGTGCCGATCGCCCGTAACAGGGTGCTCTTGCCCGACATGTTCGAACCGCTGACGACCAGCACGCGAAGCTCGCCGCCGAGCTGGACGTCGTTGCGCACCACGCGCGTCACGGGCAAGAGCGGGTGTCCGATCGCCTCGGCTTCGAAGAGCGGACCGCCCTCGGTGACGATCTCGGGTACGACGTCGTCGGGGTTTTCGAACGCGAAGGCCGCCAGGGAGTCCAGGGCCTCGATCTCGCCGATGGCCGCCAGCCAGCCGGCAATCGCCGGTCCGGACGAGGCCCGCCACGCCTCGATCGCGAAGGCGATCTGTGTCCCCCAGAGCAAGAGGGGCGAGAACGGGGCGAGCAACATGTTGCGCCGGGCGTCGAGGGTGGCGACAAGCCGTCGCAAGTCATCGATTCGTCGCGACGCGGGCCGGCCGTCGGTTTCGATCGCGGTCCGGAGCCGCGCCAGTTCCGGGCTGTGGAACGGTTCGCGTTCGAGCCGCGCGAGCAGGTCGGAAAGATGCTCGAGCTCGCCGGATCGCCGCTCGACAGTGGCCAGCACGGACCGAACTCGCTTGAGATAGAACAGCGCCAGGGCCCCTTCGAGGGCGGCGACGATCAGCAGCGGGATCATGCCGATCTGGAAGACGAGCCAGCCGAATAGGGCCGGTAAGGCCAGGACCGAGAGCACGGCCGCGGCGACGCGAGCGGCGGTCGAGTCGAGTCGACGTGGCTCGGCGCCCCACTCGGCCAATCCTTCGAAGGCGGTGCCGGTGCCGACCTCGCCGCCGAGCAAGGCGACATCCTCGCGAAGGTCGAGTTTCGGGCGAAGCTCGGCAACGGCCGCCTGGCGGTCGAGGATGACCTCCGGCGAGGCTCCGGCCAGCAGCCAGGCCGCCAGGGTCTCCTCTCCGGCACGGGTCCGGGCCGTCGAGATCCGCTCGAACAGCGAGCCGGGGCCGAAGAGGTCGAGGTCCTCGGCGTAGGGATGCTCCGGGTTCCGGAATCGCGAGCCGGTCTCTCCCTTGCCGGCCCATCGGTCTTCGAGGCGATCGAGCCCTCGCTCGTAATAGGCAACGCGACGAGCGGCGCGGCGACCCTCACGGGTGGCACGGTCGAACGCCACCACCAGAGTCGCGAAGCCAAGCGCTGGCAAGACCAGCCACCAGGCCGAAAGTCGCTCCAGGCCGAAGGCCACCCAGCCCAGGATGGCCCCCACGGTGAAGACGCCGAGCCGTGCATTGGCCAGGTTTCGCTCGCGAGCGTTGAGTGTCGCAAGGGCGTCACGGGCCGTTTGAAGACGTCGTTGGTATTCGTCGTGAGGCGATTGTGGCGTCGACTGGTATTGATTCAAGCAAGCGAATCCCGTCAAGGTCCAATTCGAAGAACATGCGAAGCCGACGGCGATCGTGTTCCGGTGGCCGGTCGGGTGCGATCTCGCGAGTCATCGTTCCGATGCTCCGAACGGTTTCCAGGCGCGGCACGCAAGGCATCGGTTCGGAATTCGAGGCAAGTCGACCGGACCGACCATTATCGGGTTCCAGCCACCGATCTCGCTAGATCCTTCAGAGCCAACCTGTCGCCTGGAACAAGCCGTAGACGCATGGGTTCTTTCCGAACTCGGGACTGTGTGTTCCAGTTGTCGTTGGATTTCGGGCGATTGTCGTTTGGGGGGTTCGCAGCTTGAGGGCGGCGTGATGCATCAGGCGGCGGTGGGGACCTCGGCCCTGTCGTGCGTGCTTGCGGGCGGATGGATCGCTCGCGAACTTCGAGAGGCCAGCGACACGCCGGAACCGCGTCCGGCGGGTTTTTTGGCATGGTCGGCAAGGTGGCTCAGCGTGGGTCTCACGGCCGGTTCGGCCTGCTGGCTCGTTCGCGAGACACTGCCGGCAGTCAGCCCGGAGCTGGCCGAAGGGCTGCGGATGCATGTCGGTTGGCGAGACACCCTGGCGGTCGTGGTGGGCGTCGTGTCGCTCGCGGCGGGACTGGCCGCCCGGGCGTCGGTTCCGGGCTTGCCTCCAGCGGACCGCGAGACGACGCGCGCGAGGGTGGCTCGACTGTTGTTCGTGTTCCTCCTCGGCGTCTCGTCGCTCTTCGTGATCGGCGTGGTGGGCGCGTCGATCCTGTCGCGGTTTTTTCCAGACGCGGCGAGCTGGGAGTCCTGGTTCGACCCGAATTCGCCGTTCTGGTGGGGCTGGTGCCGTTCGATCCGTCCCGAGCGCCGAAGTCGCCGGCGGACGTGATCGCCATGCTCTTTCCGCTCCAGCGATGGCTGTTGCTGGTCTGGCTGTTGATCGGCCTTGGCCAGTTCGTTTTGGGTCGAATCCGGGAGCAGCCGGCCGTGTTTGATGCGGTCTGGAGCGATCAACACGCCACCGGCCGATTCCTGTCGCTCTGGTTGGCGCTGGCCGTCCTGACGTTAAGCGCGCTTCCGACCCTCGGGCTGGCGGTGATGCTTGTGAACCACGAGATCGTGAGGCGGCTCTATGTCGGGTAGCTGTCACGGCTTGCTGGCTCCCCGAGGGTCGATTCGAGGATAGGCCCGTTCTCCCGAGGACGCGAGTCGGGTACATTGAGCCCGACCTCGAGGGGGGGGCGGTGATGGATTTTTCGGCGACGCAGATCGTGGGAATCGTCCTGGCTGGCGTGGGGACCGGGATCCTCGGGGCGATTCTGGGGACGGGCGGCGGTGTCTTTCTCGTGCCGATTCTGGTGCTCTGGCTCGGCTTGCCGATGCACCACGCGGTGGCCACAAGCATCCTATCGGTGGTCGCCACGTCGAGCGCGGTGGCGAGCGTCAATGTCGAGCGCGGCACGGCCAACATGCGGCTCGGGATGACCCTGGAGATTGCCACCGCGCTGGGGGCGATCGCGGGCGGCCTGACCGCGGCCTGGCTTCCGGCCCGGGTGCTGGAGGGGCTGTTTGCCATCGTTTTGCTGCCGACGGCCGTGCTGATGTGGCGTGGTCGGACCGAGGAGGGGTTCGAGTCGAAACCCGAGTCGGCCGACACGACGTCGTCCGCGATGGGACCCGTGCCGGACGCGGGGCGGCCCGCGAGATCCGACGTGAGTCTGGGGGCCCTTGGAGATCGCTACTACGACGAGGCCGAAGGGCGCGAAGTGACCTACGGGGTTCGCCGGCTTCCAGCCGGGCTTGGCATCTCGTTTCTCGCGGGCAACCTCTCGGGATTGCTCGGCATCGGCGGCGGCGTGTTCAAGGTTCCGGCCCTGCACCTGCTCTGCGGCGTGCCGATCAAGGCGGCCGCGGCCACCTCGAACTTCATGATCGGGGTGACGGCGGCCGCCAGCGCGTTTCTCTACTACGGTCGAGGCGAGGTCCGCCCTGGCGTGACGGCCGCGACTGTGCTCGGGGTCCTCGTCGGTTCGGCGCTCGGGTCGTACCTGAACCGAAATATCCGGGGCAAGGCGGTTCAGAAACTCTTCGCGATGCTCCTGATCGGTGTGGCGCTCTGGATGTTGCTGCGTTCGTTGATCTTGACGCACGGAACGGGAACGGGGGTTTGACGATGGCCCGGATCGAGGCGCAAGACCAGGACATGGGCCACTGGGTCCACTGGAGCCTGCTGGCGGGTCTCGTCGTGAGCGGTTGCTTGCTGACCGTGGGCCTCGGCTTGCGGCTGGCCTCGGGACCACGGCCGCAAGAAGGCCCACCGTCTCCGGTTCCCTCGCTCGTTCGCGAGGCCCTTCAAGGCGATGGCGTGGCCTTGATCAACCTTGGCTTGCTAACCTTGATCGGCACGCCGATGCTTCGCGTGGTGGTGCTCGGCATCGGCTGGGCTCGCGAGGGAGATTACCGCTTTGCGGCGGTGGCCCTGATCGTGCTGGCCTTGCTCGGTCTCGGCCTGGTGCTCGGATTGGGCTGACTTGTCGCCGACATCCGGGTCGACCCAGGCGCAGGAGGAGAAAAGCGATTCTCCGCCCGAGCAACCTCGAAGGTCGATGTCATTCTCTGAAGCCAGGGGACGATCCGGTCCCTTCTTCCAGTTGAATGACCTTGCCGGGTTCGAGGCCCTTCCATTGCTCGATCCGTCCCGACGGCCACGAGACCTCCAGTCGGTCCACCTGTTTCGCACCACCGAGGCCGAGAAAGAGGGTCCGAGACGACGCCGAGAGGTAACTGCCGCCCCCAAACACCTCGCGCGTCTGGACCCTTCCGCCAACGGTTGCACGAATCTTTGCGCCAATTGCCTCGCGTGACGCGGGAGGGCGGCCGACGAGTTCGAGGGCCAGGATCGGACCGCCTGTCGAGACGTTGCGAAGCAGGGCGGCCGGAGCGTCGATCGCATTGACGATGGCGTCGGGACGGCCATCGCCGTCGAGGTCGCCGATCGCCACGCCTCGTCCCAGGATCGGTTTCGTGAACCAGGGACCGGCGGTGCGGGAAACGTCTCGGAAGCGGCCGTTCTCATTTTGAAGTAAAAGCGGCGGCATGGCGAAGGGAACGCCGAGACGGGCGCGGTCGAGAACATGGCCGTTCGCGTGCAACAGAGCGAGGCCGCCGTCGCCGGCGCGGTCGGTCAGCGACAGGCCGAAACCGAGCACGTTGCGGGTGGCCGATGTCAGGCCGATCGCGGCCGAGACGTCGGCGTACGCGCCCCCACCGAGGCTGCGGAAGCCGACCGTCGAACGGCCGAAAAAGTTGGCCACAAGCAGGTCGGGCCGACCGTCGTCGTCGAAGTCCCCCCGCGCGATGCCCATGGCCGCCAACGGCTCCCCCTTGCCGTCGAAGGCCACCCCGGCCTTCAGGGCGACATCCTGGAACCGCAGGTTTCCCCGATTCTCGAACAGCCGGCAGGCGGTGCCGTCGTTGGCGATGAAGAGGTCGAGCCGGCCGTCGCCCGTCATGTCGGCGATCAGAACGCCCAGTCCCCGACCGTCGGGAAGCGCGACACCGGCCTCTCGGGCGATGTCGGTGAAGGTACCGTCGCCGTTGTTGCGGTACAACCGGTCGGTCTGGGCGGGAAAAAGCTCGGGGCCGCAGTAGTCGCGACGGCCGTCGGGAGCCGAGCAGAACGGCGCGAGCGAAGCGTCGTAATCGAGGTAGTTGCACACATAAAGGTCGAGGTCGCCGTCGTTGTCGAGGTCAGCGAACGCGGCCGACGTGCTCCAGAGGTTCGAGACGACGCCCGAGCGTTCGGTCACGTCCTCGAACCGGCCGCCGCCGAGGTTGCGGTAGAGCCGCTGGTCCCGCCAGCCGGTGACAAACAGGTCGTCGCGGCCGTCGTTGTCAACGTCGCCGACGGCGGCTCCCATCGCGTAGCGTGGTCCAGGGGCGCCGGACAGCTCGGTGCAATCACGGAATTGTCCGTTTCCCGCGTTCAGGAAGAGCTGGCAAGGCGGGTCGAGCACGCCGGCTTCCGGCACGATCGGGCCGCCGTTGCAGAGGTAAACATCGAGCCGGCTGTCGCCGTCGGCGTCGATCAGGGCGACACCACCGCCCATGATCTCCGGCAGGTCGTGCTTGCCCCGTGAGCCATTGTCGAACCGGAAATGAAGACCCGCCTCGTCGCCGATGTCGCGAAAGGCGATCGTGGTTCGTGGCATTGCTTCGCCCGGTCCTGACTCGGCGGCCGGGCCGGACGTCACCAGCAGGAGAAGGCCGAGCCCCACCGTTTTCACGATACTCGCCCGTGATCGACTGGAGTGACGGCGGTTTCCCGCGATCGCGTTCCCGGTTGACATCGACTCCTGGACCTCGCCCCAGAGCTCACGGAAAAACTCCTTAGACCCGCGCGTTGGCGCTCGTCAAGAGGATCGCAGGATGGCTGGTTCATTCTGAACGCGCCTCCTCAAGGCGAGGGCATCGGCGGAACAACCCAGGGAACGACATGTGCATAGAGCCAGACGATCACGCCGACGAGCATCGCCAGCGCGATGCTGTGCCAGAAGACGGCGCGGAGCAGGTCGCCCTCCTTGCCGCCTTCACCGGTCGCCGCGGCGGCGACCACGATCGACTGCGCGTCGATCATCTTGCCCATCACGCCGCCGGTCGAGTTGGCCGAGGCCATCAGGATCGGGTTCAGCCCCAGCTTCTCGGCCGTGATCCGTTGCAGGTTGCCAAACAGCACGTTGCTCGACGTGTCGGAGCCCGTCAAGGCCACGCCGAGCCAGCCGAGTAAGGTCCCGAAGATCGGATAGAGCCAGCGGCCGGTCCGTGTGAAGGCTAGGCCGAGCACGGCATCCATGCCCGAGGCCTTCGTGACGAACCCCAGCGCCAGCATGAAGCTGATCGCCGCGATCGCGGGCGTGAGGCGGACGATGGTTCGCCAGAGCATTTGGGTCAGGCGGAACGGGCGCACGCCGAGCAGCAGGCCGCTGACGATCGCCGCCAGGAAGACAGCCGTTCCGGTCGAGGCAAGCGGCACGATGTCGATCTCGGCCTTCTCCCAGTTCTCGGGAACGCCGCCGGCCACGGCCATCAAGGCGAACCGCTCCCCCTGGGCCGCCAGCGTGTTGCTTTCCATCAACGCTTCGAATTCCTCCGATCCAGCCACGGGCAGCCCGTGGCCACTGACCTCCGCCCCCTTGGAGATCGCCTGATTCAGCCGGGGCACGGGCAGTTTCCACGAGAGGTGGAACTCCGGCCCGATGCCGAACGGAAGGCGGTGCGGCGTCTTGGCGTCCATCCAGGTCTTGACCGACGGCAGGCCCCAGATCAGGACAGTGACGGTCAGCAAGGCGAAGGGCATCCAGGCGCGGGCCACCTGCCCGGCCGACAGCCTCGGCAAATCGAGCGCGGCGCCGCCACCGGCGCGGGCGAGATCGCCCTCCGCGTCATGCGAGAACCGCCATTCCTCGCGAGGCTTCCAGAACTTCAACAGCACCACGCCCGCGAGAAGGCTCGAAACGGCCGAGAGGATGTCGACGAGATCCACGCCGACAAAGTTCGACCAGACGAACTGGGAGCCCGCGAACGCGCCTCCCACCACCACCAAGGCGGGCCAGACCGCCAGCGTCGCCCGCCAGCCCGACATCGTGCAGACCAGCCAGAACGGGATCAGGAACGAGAGCGGCGGTAAAATTCGGCCCGCCGTCGCGCTCAACGCCTCGACGTTCAGGCTCGTCACGCCGGCCAGGGTCTTGATCGGCGTGCCGATCGCACCCCAGGCCACCGGCGCGGTGTTGGCGATCAGGCACAGCAAGGCCGCCTGAAACGGCTCGAACCCCAGTCCGACGAGAAACGCCGCGGAGATCGCCACCGGAGCACCGAAGCCAGCGGCCCCTTCGATGAACGCTCCGAACGCGAAGGCTACCAGCACGGCCTGAACGCGGCGGTCGCCCGAGAGCCGCGCCACCGAGGCTTTCATGATCTCGAACTGGCCAGTCACGACCGCGATGTCATACAGGAAGACCGCGGCGACAATCAGCCAGATGATCCGGAACAGGGCGAAGCCCACGCCTTGCAGCGCGGCCATCGCCGCCAGGTCGGCCGGGATGCCGAACACGCCGATCGCCGCGGCTGCGGCGGTCAAAAGCCCCGCCAGGGCCGCCTGCCACGCCGACGCCTTTCCCGAGGCCAGAAGTCCCAGCAAGATCAGGACCGGCGACGCCGCGACGAGCGTCGACATCCGCCAGTCTCCCAGGGGGTCATAGACCTGTGTCCACACCTTGCGTTTGCTCCGGAGCGAAAAACGGGATGGAAGAGCCTCGGCTGATGGGGCGGGAACCCCGGAGGGCTGCCTCAGGATACGTCAACGGCTCAGACCTGGATAGACCTGGCTTTCCCAGCCTCGCGACCAGCCCTCGAGGCGCCCCTCTCGATGCCGGACGACATTCCCCAACACGCGATCGAGCCGCAACAGGCCCATTGTCCCAGGTTCAGAACGGAGGCTCCTTCCGTTTCTGGTCGGGCCCTGGCCAGGAATCGTTCTAGAATTGCTTGCAGATAGGTGGTCGCGAAGAGATTCGCGCCGTAGACTCGGCGAAAGATCCCTGTCCGACGGGAGGGGCCGGACGGGGTTGGCGTGCGGGAGGGAATCCGACATACTATCCACCCAATCCGTCCGCGCTGGCCCGACGCCAAGCGGGCTTGGCACCCAAATGATTGATTTGAAAGGGATGACCATGGTGGGTCAGGCACATCTCGTCGAGCGGCTCCGGGAGCTGGCGCGGAACCTCTGGTGGACGTGGCAGCCCAACGTCATCAACCTCTTCCGCGATCTCGACCCGATCCTCTGGCGAACCACCGATCACAACCCGATTGAGTTCCTCAAGAAAATCTCGACCGAGCAACTCGAACGCCGCGCGGCGGAAATGGCGCTCCACTCGCGCATCGACTACGCCTTCCGGCGCCTTCACGACTATCTCAAGAACAACGATTCCTGGGGCGCGGTGCACGCCACTTGCCTGCGGTCGCGGCCGGTCGCCTATTTCTCGATGGAGTTCGGCCTGCACGAGAGCTTGCCGATCTATTCGGGCGGTCTGGGCGTCCTGGCCGGAGACCACCTCAAAAGTGCCAGCGACCTGGGCATCCCCCTGATCGGCGTGGGAATCCTTTATGACCAGGGCTACTTCCGCCAGTCGCTCAACGCCGATGGCTGGCAGCAGGAAATCTATCCCCATGCCAACCAGGAAATCCTACCGATCGAACCGGCCCTGACCCCGCTCGGTCAGCCCGTGAAGGTCGCGATCGATACAAATGCCGGCACCTTGCACGCGAAGGTCTGGCGCGTCGAGGTCGGCCGCACCACGCTCCTCTTGCTCGACTCCAACGTCCCGGAAAACTCCGAGTCGGATCGGGCCCTCACGGCCAGACTCTACGGGGGCGACGCCCGGGTCCGGATTCGCCAGGAACTCCTGCTGGGCGTCGGCGGTGTCCGGGCTTTGCACGCCATGGAGATCCACCCGTCGGTGATCCACATGAACGAAGGCCATAGCGCCTTCGCCAGCCTCGAGATGATCCGCTCCGAGATGGAGGCGGAGGCGATTGCCTTCGGCGAGGCGGTGCGAGACGTTGCGGCGATGACCGTCTTCACCACCCACACGCCGGTCGCCGCCGGGCACGACCGGTTCTCGGCCGAGCTGGTCGAGGAGCATCTGGGCAAGATTCGGGAAGCGCTTCACCTCTCCTTCGACGACTTCATGGGACTCGGTCGCGTCTACCCGACCGACCCCAACGAGCCGTTTTGTATGACCGTGCTCGCCCTGAAGCTCTCAAGGCACGCCAACGGCGTCAGCGCCCTTCATGGAGCCGTCTCGCGACGGATGTGGCATCCCCTCTATCCGAACAAGAGCGAGGAAGAGGTTCCGATCGGCCACATCACCAACGGCGTCCACGTGCTGACCTGGCTCGCTCCTCAGATGCGAGAGATCTACGACCGGCGGCTCGGACCCGACTGGGCCGACCGCCAGCGGCACCCCGAGACCTGGAAGGGAATCGACAACATCGAGGACGCCGAGCTCTGGGAAACGCAGCAGGTGCTCAAGGCCCGGCTCATCGACTTCGTCCGCCGACGAATGGCCCACCAGGCCCGTCGTCGCGACGAGGGCGATGCCGCCATCCAGCGCGCCTTGCAGGTGCTCGACCTCAACGCCTTGACGATCGGGTTCGCCCGCCGGTTCGCCACGTACAAGCGGGCCAACCTCGTGCTCCGAGATGCCGAACGCCTGGCCGAGATCCTCAACGCGACCGACCGTCCGATCCAGTTCGTCTTTGCCGGCAAGGCCCACCCCGAAGACCAGTTCGGCAAGGAGCTCATCCAGAACATCGTCCGGATGAGCCGGGAGCCTCGCTTCGCCGGCAAGATCGTGTTTGTCGAAGACTACGACATGAACGTCGCCCGCCATCTCGTGCAAGGCGTCGACGTCTGGCTCAATAATCCCCGCCGTCCTCAAGAGGCCAGCGGGACCTCTGGCCAGAAAGTCTTGCTCAACGGCGGTTTGAACTTCTCAATCCTCGACGGCTGGTGGGCCGAGGCCTACGACGGCAGCAACGGCTTCGCCATCGGGATTGGCCGGACTCACTCGGCCCCGTCGATCCAGGATGAACGCGACCATCGCTCACTGATCGACACCCTGGTTGAGCAGGTCATTCCCTTGTACTACGATCGGGACGCGACCGGTATGCCCCGGCAATGGATCGCCCGCCAGAAGGCGGCGATGCGAAGCCTCGGCTGGCGGTTCAACGCCGATCGCATGGTGGTCGACTACGTCGAACGGAGTTACCTCCCGGCCGCCGGTGGTCTTTCGTGCGCCATGCCCAGAGACTGACGTCCAACCCGTACCCGAGATTCCTCTCGAAGGTCGCCGCCGACCGGGGTATGCCCGGTCGACGGTGCTTCCGTCCACCGCTAGGGTGTTGAATCCCTCGGGACGAAACTCTTTACTAGAGTTGGCTCTCCGTTGATTGCATCCGACCCCGTGGTAACCTCCCCCATGATCGGTCAGCAGCTCGGGTCGTTCCTGATCGAGTCGAAGCTCGGCTCCGGCGCGATGGGCGTGGTCTTCCTCGCCAAGAACCTGAAAACTGGCAAACCGGCCGCCGTGAAGGTCATCACGGCCGAGGCGGGAAACCGGAGCAAGGCCCAGGAACGGTTCGAGCGTGAGGCTGAGATCCTCCAGCAGTTCCGCCACCCAAACATCGTCCGCTTTCTGGCCGTCGGGCGCTACCGAGGCACCTCCTACTTCGCCATGGAATACATCCAGGGTACAACCCTGGAACATCTTCTCGAAAGGAAGGAATTCCTTCCCTGGCAAGAGGTTGTCGACCTGGGTCTTCAGGTCTGCGAGGCCTTGCAATACGCTCACGAACGGGGCGTCGTCCATCGCGATCTGAAGCCTTCGAACCTGATGATCACCGAGACCGGACAGCTCAAGCTGGCGGACTTCGGGATCGCCAAGGACCTGGACGCCACTGCTCTGACCGCCACCGGGCGAACCCTCGGCACGGCCGCCTACATGTCGCCGGAACAGATTCGAGGAACGCCCGAGGTCAGCCACAAGACCGATCTCTACGCCCTCGGTTGCCTTTTTTACCAGATGCTCACCGGGCAAACGCCGTTCAAGGGCTCGGCCATCGCCGTCCTGATGAACTGCCACCTGAACGAGCCCCCGCCTCGTCCCAGCGCCCGGAATCCTGAGATTCCCCGCGTTCTCGACGACCTGGTGCTCAACCTGATGGCCAAGGCACCATCCGATCGCCCCTGGGACGCCCAGGCCGTTGCGACGGTCCTTGCCGACCTCAAAGACAAGGTCGTCCGAGGCGAACCGGTCAAGATGGTCTTCGCAACCCCATCCAACCCGACGCGGAGCGGGATCCCCGTTTCCGAAACCGGCGCCACCATCGACGTCGCGTCCAGGTTGGCAACCAAGAGTCGTAAAGCGTCCAGGGGCAAGAAGAAGCGGCAATGGTCCGCCCCTTCGATCGAAACCGTTCTGCTGGCCCTGGCGCTGGTCGGTCTGCTCGGAGTCTTGACCTATCTGCTCTGGCCACCGAGCGCCGAGAGCCTGATGAACCGCGCCCGGCCCCTGATCGCCTCGGACAAGTTCGCCGACTGGACCGAGGCCGAGCGACGTTACATCACGGAGCTGGAACGCCGCTACCACGATCACCCGTACAAGAACGAGGTTGAGGCTCTCCGCGACAAGATCGCGCTGGAGAAGTCGAAGCGGCGCGCCGTGGTGCTCGAAACCTCCGGCGTGCCCGCGTTTCGAGAGCCCAAGACCGAGGCGGAGTCCCTCTTCGTCGGCGCGTCGACCACCGCCAGCGAGGCGACCAAGAACGGCCTCGAACCCGTGGCCCTTCGCGCCTGGACCGATCTGGCCAGCGCCCTTTCGAAGATGCCGGAGGAACACGGCTGGTATCTGCTGGCGAACCAGCGGGCCCAGGAAGTGCGCCGGGTTATGGAACGCCGTCGTCGGGAAGCCAGCGACCTGCTGGCCGAAGCCCAGGCCGCCGCCATCAGCGGGCAGGCCGAGCTCTCCCTTGGCTTGCGACGACGGATTATCGCCCAGTACGGGAAGTATCCCTATCTCTCGGACATCCTTCGCGTCGCCTCGGCGGGGCTTCCTCCCTCGGAACCCGAACCGAACTCCGAATCGCCCGACGCCGCGCCGTCCCAGACGAGTCCACCCGTCGCCGAGCCTCCCAAAACGTCACGCTCGAACACCGAACCACCCGAATCTTCCTCCTCCAACGTGACCCCGGTGGAGGCGTCCCACCCGGACGCCACACCCTCCACGAAGCCCGATCCCTGACGGTCGCTCGGGTCGGTCTGGGTCGCTCGGGTTGTTTTCCGCTCAGAGGATTGACGGCTGCGTTCCGGTCAGTTACTCTAATGATGGCATTTCGCTTCCGGGGCAATTCCCATTCTTGATTGCCTCGTTTTTCCGAGTCCTATGCTTCCGGCCCGTTCCGGTTTAGAGGGTGGTCATGCCTCAGCCCCGCGTCCGTTTCATCGGCAGCCGTGAACTGCACCGCGACCTGCCGAAGGTCCTGGACAACCTCGAAGACCCCTCGGCTCGGTATGTTCTGACAATCCACAGTAAGCCGAAGGCGGTCATTCTGGGGACCGACGCCTTCCTGGCCTTGCTGCGTGGGCATACCCCGGCAGACCGTCTTCTGGCGCTTCAACTCGGAGCCCTGGTTCAGGGCCTCGAAGCGTCCAGCCCGACGGAAGAGTCGCGCGAGCAGGAGTCGATCGAGCAAGACGAACTCGTCGCGGTCGGTGTCTGAATTCCCGGTTTTTCCAGACCGGAAACGATCCCATCTTGCCCCCCGGCGGGAATTTCTTCTCGCTACGGTTCCTCGAACTTCGGCGCCTTGACGATCTCGGAACCGGCTCCAGCACGCTAGTGGGGCCGGTTGCGGATCTCTCCTTCCCGAATGGTCTGTTCCTCGGGCGGTTCCGCGTTCGCCACGAGTCGTGGGAGGTTCGCGCGGACCTTGCTCGCGATTCGAGCGTCAAGCCTTTGCCTTCTCCGCGCCTCGTTCGCATGCTCCGAGCCACCCGCCGTGTGATCAGCCTTCGAAAACCCACGACAACCGCGCCTTTGTCCCGTGATCCCCGCGATTTCGACGCGAGTCCGGCCTCGGCTCGTCCGATTACCCCAGAGGCAAGGCAGCGGTCGCTGGCCTCCGGTCGCTCTGTCAGGTAAACTAGGGTTGGTATTCGTAAGTTCAGTCCATCGCGCGAATAACAACCCTCCTTGGACCGGATGTTCCGTCCGCTCCCTCCGCCTGGATCCGTTCCGACCGAGGTGAATGATGAGCAACCGGCCGTTTGTCCACCTTCACTGCCACACGCACTACAGCTTGCTTGACGGAGCCAGCAAGATCCCGGCGTTGGTCCAGCGCGTCAAGTCGCTGGGCATGCCCGCCCTGGCGGTGACCGATCACGGCAACCTCTACGGAGCCGTTGAGTTCCTTCGAGAGGCAAAGGCCCAGGATCTCAAGCCGATCATCGGCTTGGAAGCCTACGTCGCGCCCGGCAAGCGGACCGACCGCTCGACCGGCGGAAGCTCGGGCCAGGAGTACGCCTTCCACCTCACGCTCCTGGCTCGCAACGGCGAGGGCGTCCGCAACCTCATGCGGCTCTCCTCGAAATCCTTCCTTGAGGGGTATTACTACAAGCCCCGTATCGACAAGGAGATCCTCGAGCGGCATTCCGAGGGCCTCATCTGTCTTTCCGGTTGCGCTTCGGCCGAGTTCTCCGACTTCATACTCCACGACAAGACCCAGGAGGCCGAGCGGCTCTGCGCCTGGTATCAGAAGGTCTTCGGTGAAGAGAACTTCTACGTCGAGATCCAGGACAACGGCGTTCAGATTCAGCACGATTGCGCGGTCGGGGCCCTCGACATCGCCCGCCGTATGGGTCTGCCGGTCGTGGCCACCAGCGACGCGCATTACCTCACGCAGGAAGACTCCCAGGCCCACGACATCCTGCTCTGCATCAACACCAAGCGCACCATCGACGACGCCAACCGGATGCGGTTCGAGACCGACCAGTTCCACGTCCGAAGCCCCGACGAGATGTACCAGGCGATGCCGGGCCACGACGAGGCCCTCGCCACCTCGATGCGAATCGCCGAACTGGTCGAGGATCACTACAAGAGCCTGGAACTGGGCAAGCGGCAGTTCCCGTCGTTTCAGCCCCCCCAAGGCAAGTCGCCCGAGGACTATCTTCGAGATCTCTGCGAGCAAGGGCTCCTCGACCGCTACGGCGAGAACCCTCCGCCCGAGGCCCGCGAGCGCCTCGAACACGAGCTGGGCATCATCTGCCGGATGGGTTTCGCCTCCTACTTTCTCATCGTCTGGGACTTCGTCCGATTCGCACGAGAGCAAGGCATCCCCAACTCGGCCCGAGGCTCGGCCTGTGGCGCTTTGGTCAGCTACTTGCTCTATCTGAGTCATGTCGATCCACTCAAGTATGACCTCCTGTTCGAGCGGTTCCTGGATCCGAACCGCTCCGAGGCGCCCGATATCGACATCGACCTCTGCAAGGAGCGTCGCTACGAGGTCATCGAGTACGTCAAGAGGAAGTACGGCGCCACCAACGTCGCGCAGATCGGCACGTTTGGCACGATGGGGGCGAAGGCGGCCTTGAAGGACGTCGGCCGCGCCCTGAACATCCCACTGGCACGGGTCGATCAAGTCACCAAGCTCGTTCCGCAGAAGCTCAATATCACGCTCGAAGCCGCTCTGAAGGAAGAAGCGCAACTGCGACGGCTCATCGAGGACGACCCGGAAATCAAGCGGCTGTTCGACTTCGCCATGCGGCTCGAAGGCACGGTCCGCAACGTCAGCACCCACGCCGCCGGCGTCGTCATCGCCGACAAGCCGCTCGAATCGCTCGTCCCCCTCCAGAAACTGACCAACAAGGAAAAGAACGAAGATATCGTCAGCACCCAGTGGGAAATGGGTGACGTTGAGAAGGCCGGGCTCCTGAAGATGGACTTCCTGGGCCTTCGGAACCTGACGAGCCTCTCGATGGCCGTCCAACTCATCGAGGCGAAGCTCGGTCAACCGTTCGACCTGCTGGCCCTGCCGCTCGACGACAAGCCGACTTATGAGCTCTTGCAGCGGGGAGACGCCAAGGGGGTGTTCCAACTCGACGGCGCGGGCATCCGCGACCTGCTGGTCAAGATGAAGCCCGACCGCTTCCACGACCTCATCGCCATCCTTGCCCTCTACCGGCCGGGCCCTCTGAACGGCGGCATGGTCGACGCCTACGTCAACCGCAAGCACGGCCGAGAGCAGCCGACCTACGAGCACCCCGTTATGAAAGAGGTCCTCGAAGAGACCTACGGGGTCATGGTCTACCAAGAACAGGTCATGCGAATTCTCAACCGCCTTGGCGGTATCGAGCTCTCCAAGGCCTACGCGACGATCAAGGCCATCTCCAAAAAGAAGTCCGACATCATCGCGCAAGGCAAGAAGGACTTCGTCGCCGGTGCCGTCGAACGCGGTCTCGAACGCGAGAAAGCAACCCGCATCTTTGAACTCATCGAGTTCTTCGGAGGTTACGGCTTCAACAAGTCGCACACGACGGCGTACGCCCTGGTCGCCTACCAGACGGCCTACCTCAAGACCCACTACCCGACCGAGTTCATGGCCGCCCTGCTCTCCTCGGAGATGGGAGGCGCCGAACGCGACAAGTACTTTGTCGAGCATATCGACGATTGCCAGCGCATGGGCATTCAGGTTCTGCCGCCGAACATCAACGAGGGGGTCAAGGAGTTCGTTCCGGCCGGCGATGGAAAGATCCACTTCGGCTTGCTTGCGATTCGAGGTGTGGGCGAGGCCGCCATCGACGAGATCCTCCGCGCTCGAGGCGAAGGTGGTCCGTTCCGAAGTCTCGACGACTTCTACGAGCGTGTCTCGTCCAAGATCTGCGGCCAGGGATGTACCGAAACGCTGATCTACGCCGGGGCGTTCGATACCCTGGGTGCCCGGAGGAGCCAGCTCCTGGCCGTTCTTCCAAAAGCCATGCAGGGCGGACAGGCCCGACAGGAAGACCGCAAGCGGGGCCAACGAAGCCTCTTCGACGCCTTTGCCTCCACGGCGCTGGCCGAGCCCGAGGTCGCGACTTTCAGCCTGCCGGACCTTCCCGAATTGCCCGACGCCGAGCGGCTGGCTGAGGAGAAGAAGGCCCTTGGATTTTATATGTCGAGCCACCCCCTGGCCCGCCACGAGGCGATGCTCCAGGCGTTCAGCACGCACCGGGTCGATCAGCTTGCCGAACTGCCCGAGCGGACCGAGGTCGTCGTCGGCGGTATGATCACAGGTGTCACGCTCCGCAACGTCTCCAAGAGCCGCTCCGGCCTGACTCGCATGGCGAAGTTCAGCTTTGAGGATCTGACCGGAAGCTCTCCGGCGATGCTTTGGCCCGAGGAATTCGCCAAGAACGAGGCCCTGGTCAAGGACGACGCGATCGTCTTCCTCAAGGGTTCGATGAATCGCACCCGAGAGCCGGCCGAGCTGGTCGTCAACCGGATCATCCCCATCGAACGCGCGGGAGCCGAGCTCGCCAAGGGCGTTGTCGTGACCCTTCGCAAGGGCGTTCACCAGACCGAACAGGTCGAACGGCTGCACCGCGTGGTCCGGGTTCGGCCCGGGAATCTCGAGCTGTACCTCGAGATCATGGGCCTGGCGAACGTCCGGCGCGCGATTTACAAGGCCGGAGCGTCGTTGAAGGTGCGTCACGACGATCGCCTCCTGGCCGACCTGGAAGCGGCCGTCGGCGCCGGCAACGTTCGCCTCCTGGGCCATGGCGGAGCCACAGCCCGCATCGAGTCCGTCCCCCCTCGCCCAATCACGACCGCCGCCTTCGACGACCCATCCCTCGACGACGAACTCGACGACGATTGACGCCGTGATGCGCTCGTCGAGCGCTCACCCTGCGATCCGAATCCCGATTTCGCCTTTTCTTCCCCGATTCTTCAGGACGGGATGCCTATCATTGGCTGGTCGCCGATTTTGAGTCCCGGCCAAGACGGATGCCGGTCGGATCCGTGGACGGTCGCACGATGTTCGAGCGCGAATCGAACGCCCGTCCTCGGCCGGGGCGAATGGAAACACCTCGAGTTAATCGATTCGCGTCACGTGGATTGTGTCGTCGGGATCGGTTTTCGCGCTTCTGGGGCGGGCCCGTCGTCCCTCACCTGCACGTCTCGATTGTGAATTCATCAAACATCCGTGTGGGCTTCATACAAAACTCACAGTGGGGTGTCATGCTAAGTTACCCCCCTGAGGTCAACTTGTTGCCCTCGAGCCCGCCTTCGTGACTGGGTCGTCGTGGTCGAGCTTGGCGTTGTGAGTGTCGTGCTTCGGAGCGATCCGACCGAAACCTCGAGCATTGACGTTCACGACCCTGGTGGTCTCGTCCAAGTCGCACCGAATTTCGGCCCTCCCTGGCTCGATCGGAAACCAACCCGTGACTCTGGAAACCCGACGATCCGCTTGTCTTGCCGATCCCGCTCCCTCTACCAGACCAAGTGAGATGAAGTTCAACCACCCGAACCGCCTGCTGAGCCGACTCGGTTGGCTGTCGTTCCTCGTGACGCTCGCGTTCCAGCCTGGCTGCTCCGACGCCAACCTGCCCAAGGCACTGCCCCCCGTGACGACGCATCCGGTCAAGGGGAAGGTGTTATTGAGCGATGGTAAGCCGTTGACCGAGGGAACCATCTCGTTCATGCCCAAGAGCGAAACCGGACGGGTTGCGACCGGAACCATTCAGTCCGACGGTAGCTTTGCCCTGACGACCGAAGGGTCGGGTGAGGGGGCGGCCGAGGGAGAGTACAAGGTCAAAATCTCGACGACTCTCTCGAAGCCGACCGGGAAGAAAGGAATCTCGCTCGTCGCTGTCCCACCCAGATACCAGGACGAAGACTCCTCGGGCTTGATCATCAACGTCAAGTCCGGCGGCAACGACCTGGAGCCCATTCGCCTAAGGTAGCCGATCTCTTGGCCGGTTGAGACCGGCCGCTTTCCCCGCGCCATTATCGTGGTTTGCCTCCAGGTTCCGCCATCCGGCGAGAAAGGATCTCCGTCCATGCCAGTGTCTTTTGATCGGGCGACCTCGCGTCGCCAAGGTGGTCCGTCGGGTTTTACCCTGATCGAGCTGCTGGTGGTCATCGCGATCATCGGCGTCTTGATCGCCCTGTTGCTGCCGGCCGTGCAGTCGGCCCGCGAGGCGGCTCGGCGTGCCCAGTGCACCAATAACCTCAAGCAGATGGGCATCGCGCTGCATAACTATGAGAACTCGAACGGCGCCTTTCCCCCATCGGGTGAGTCCACCAACTTCAATACCGGTGGCTACGCCTCAACTCAGTTCGTCGACGGAGTTGGCGTTTTCCCGCGGTTGCTTCAGTACATCGAGGGTAATACGGTCTTCAACGCGATCAACTTCAGTCTCGAGTACAACAGCCTCGGCGGCGGCAACCTGACCGCCTACACCAGCTCGGTTGCTGTCTTCCTCTGCCCGAGTGCCGTGCGCGAGCCCAGCGGCGGCAAGGACTCGGTCGCGGGTGATCCGAATGCCACGGCCCTGGAGAAGGCCTTCGGCGGCTACGGCGTTCAGGACTACGGCCCGACCTGCTACACGGATATCGATCCGCTCGGCCGTAGCGGCATGCCCGGCTCGAGCCCGATGACCCCGTACCGCAACAAGGCCATGCGCGCCAACGGTCTGCTCAAGCAAGGCATGACCCGCATTTCGGAGAACACCGACGGCACTTCGAATACCATCGCCATCGCCGAGGACGCCGGCCGCGATGCCCGCTACCTCAGCCCGTACACGGAAAGCTTCTACGACGGTGTGATCGCGACCCGGCCAACGTTCGACCCGAACGGCTACCCGCAGGGCTATCGTCGCTACTGGCGGTGGGGCGAGGCCGACAGCTCGTTCGGTGTTTCCGGCCAGATCAACAACAAGTATCGCCCGATGTACTGCCCGGCTCCATACACCCCTTGCAATGATCCGAACGGCTATCCGGTTGCCGGCAACAACGCCGGTGCCAATGACGAGATCTTCTCGTACCACCCCGGCGGGGCCAACGCCCTTTTCGGTGACGGCTCGGTCCATTTCCTCAAGGACTCGGTCAACGTGATCGTGCTCCGCAAGCTCGTCACCTTGAGCGGCGGCGAGGTCGTTTCGGCCAGCGATTACCAGTAAAGCCGACCTGGAACCGTTGGGTATCGATCGGCGACCGTTGCCGGTCTGATCAAAGCCACGAGGCCCGGAACTCCGCCGCGAGTTCCGGGCCTCGTTTTGTTGGTCAACGACCGGCTGGTGAGAACCGCTTGTGTTTCCTCAGCGCTTCGGCGTCTTGTCGGTGTTCTTGGAGGCGAGAGAGGGGGAGATCAGGTAGCACTTCAAGGACTGGGTCGGCGTCGGACGGTCGGGTTTACTGGGTGAGAGCCGCAACCCGCGGCGGAACGACTTCGGCGGCTGGCCAGGCTCCTTGATCGTGATCTCGAACGAGCAGTCGCGGTCGGCCCCGGTGCTCTGGGCGGCGATCTTGATCGGGTCGAGTCGGATGACCGTGTTGAGCGGAGCCCGCTCGATGGTTTTCTCCACCGGTTCGAACCGGCAGCTCTTGTGGCCGGGCTTGATCTCGATCGTGCCCCCTTCGGGCCCGAGACCGCTGATCTGGAGCGAAAGGTAGACCGTGTTTTCCACGGGAACCTCCTCGTCGCCCCGGCTCGTCATGGCTCCGACCAGTCCCGCGGTGATTGCCAAAGCGGCCATCCATGACCTGCTCCGCATCGGATGTCACTCCTTTTCGAGGGTCATCTTGACTCCACCCCGGCGCCGATTCGCGACCTGTCATTGGGTCGGGTACGGGCGAGCCCGATCGCCCTGTTGATCGGCAACGCGACGCGATCGCCATTCCCTGGCGTCCGCGGTCGGCTCGGAGATTACAAGGGGATGTTGTCGCAGGGTCCGGTCGCAGCGCGGACCTCGGTGGCATCGACGATGTGGTGGCCGGCAGAGTAGCCGACCATGCCGGTCGACGCAAGGCCAGTCGAAGAGTTCGCTCAGATCGTCCGACCACCGTCGATGACGAGCGTCTGGCCCGTGATCAGCGTCGCCACGTCCGACAGAAAGACGACCACCTCGGCGATGTCCTCGGGTGTGGCGGGACGTTTCAACGGAGTCACGGTCATGGCTTGCTCGACCATGTCTTGATGGTTGGCCAGCCAACGGGTTTGCACCGGCCCGGGGGCGACCGCGTTGACGCGGACCTCGGGGGCGAACGCCTTGGCCAGGCTCTTCGTCAAGGTGATGACCGCCC
>CAZRGV010000101.1:0-20500 GCA_964599655.1 uncultured Isosphaeraceae bacterium
ACGGATCGAGCCGGGCCGTCTCGTGCACGAACAGCCGGTCCGCGGGACCGACGAGGGCCGAGTTCGCCAGGTGCCGGTTGGTGATACCGACCTTGCCCTCCAGGAGGAAGTCGCGCTGGAGATGGTCGTTGTTCCGGGCGACCAGGTCCCAGGGGCGTTGAATCCATTCGCCGCCCAGGTCGAGCCGGTCGGCTCTCCGTGCCACGTCCTCGAACCAGCCGTCGACGCCGTTGGGCTCGAGGCCGACGGCCAGTTCAGGCCCCACGAGGGCGCAGGCGGGTTGGTTGTCGTGGAAGCCGACCCAGGGGGGGCCGTCGTCCGGGACCGTGAAGTCGGCTGGCGGGACCCATCGGGCGTTGGCCACCAGGACGGGGCCTCGGGCCAGCCAGTCTCGATCGTTCACCGCCGTATGGGGGTGGCGCAGGCGTTGCATGGCCGCCAGAAACGGGCGGATGACCACGCCTCGGCGCGCCGGGCCAGGACCGACCCCGAACGCCCGAGCGAGCTTGGTGCCCAGCGTGCTTTGACCCAGCAGCAGGTCAAACGCGGGGCGAGTGAGAGTCAACGGTTCGAGGCCAGCGACCGCGTTGTCTTCGACCAGGCAGAGTCGCATCGTTCGCTTCTCCTCAGCTCAAGGATCGCGGCCCGTGTTCGCCGCCGTTCCCGCGGCAGCCGTGGGTGTCCAGGCGATCGTTCCTACGGGAAACACCCGCCGCCTCGGGACAAGGTGATGTGGTAAATCACCGTCAGGGAGCCACGCGGAGGTGCCAATGCGACATGAAGCCGGAGGCAACGGCTCTTGGGATTATAGCGGTCCGGCAAAATCGCGGGAATCCGCGTTGACGCGATTCAGCCAACCTTGAGGAATCGCAGTTCGTCGGCGTCGAGGTCGAGCAATCCCACCGTGTGCTCGACGGCGCGGTGCAGCGCCCCTGGGTTGATCCATCGCGTCGGACCGTCCCGACGGTCGTCGGCCACGTGCGAATGGCCGTACAGCAGGTAATCCGGGCCGGCGGCCGCCAGCCGCCTCAACTCCTTGAGCAGGTCGCCGTGACTGACCGCGATCCGCTTGCCGCCGAGCGTCACCTCACCGCCCCATTCCAGGCAGGTTCCGCCGACATCGCGGATGGCCGAACGCAACGTTTCCTCGTCGAAATCGTTGTTGCCGAAGACGTAATAACTCGGCAACTGGCCGCAGAGCCGGACCACCTCGGGGCCGATCAAATCGCCGCAGTGGATGAGCACCTCGGCGCCTTCGGCGATGAGCAACGAGACGGCCCTGGCCGTCCGTTTCAAGTGGTCGTGGCTGTCCGAAACAATCCCGATGCGCATCGCACGGACTCCCCTCGGCGGGATGGGTGCATGGAAACCCTACCAGTTTCTTCGTCGTCCAGCTAGCCGCGATTCGGATTGGGCGGTAAACTTTACGTTGAGATCTCAGGTTTGTGTTCCGCGTTCTGGTCGTTCGTGGTCGGAATTCCGGACATGAAGACCGTCGCGGAGGCTCGGCCTGGGACACTCGACACCGGCCCGTTGTTCGGGCCGGGGCGCGACCGGCCGAGGGGAAACGGTCGGTCGCGGGAAGGGGCCCCGCCCCCCAGGGATCGGCTTCCTTCCCAGGCTTTGCCCGCGTCGCGCGGGGAAGGTGTTCCATGGGCGTTGTCATCCGCGACGAGCGAAGCCGTCGCGCGTCGATTCCGAATCGCAAGTCCGACACGGCGAAATCGAAGGCCGTGCCGCCAAGGCGTCCCAGGGTCGAAGCCCCTGACCGGGGTCAAACGGCCCGAGAGGCCCCCGAGTCACGGGTTGTCCAAAAGGTGGAAGCCCCCGACGCGGGCGAGGGACGCGGGAGTTTGCTGGAGCACGAGTTCACTCACGGCCGAAGCCAGAGCTGAGCGGCCGGGCCAGGCCCTGTCGTCCGCCCCCCAACGGCGTTTCGAACCGGAGGCCCCACCGCACCGTTCTACCGGCCCTGTTTTCGCTCTCGCTCCCCGATCGATGGCGTCGAGGAACCCGCACTTGGCCGGATCGAACCGCTGAAAAACGGAAGAATTCCCGACGCCTCGCTGGCCCGATCCGTTCGGAGCCAGCGGGGCGTCGTCGTTGCGTCGACCCGCCGGATCGGCGCGGGGTCAAGAACCGCCCCTGGCCTTGGGCCGAATCGCCACCGGGGTGTCGTTGGCCCGCGGCGAGCCCGGCGTGCTCCGGCCCTCGGAGACGTATTTCTCCAGCAGCTTCGTGAGCCGCGAAACCACTTCGGGATGCTCGGCCTGGACGTTGTGACGCTCGCCGACGTCGCGCGACAGGTCGAAGAGCTGGATCGGCGGCAGGTCCGACACCTCCGAGCGACCCGGCCGAGGCGCGCTCCAGCCGCCCGAGTCGGGACAGAGCGCCAGCTTCCATCGGCCCTGTCGAATCGCGAACGAGCCATTGATCGAGTGATGCACCGTGGCCTCTCGAAGCGGTCCCTTCGCCGTGCCCAGCAGGTCGGGCAGCAGGTTCACGCTGTCCTCCCCCGCATCGTCGGGTAAGGCCGCTCCGACGATCGCCGCGCAGGTGGCCATCAGGTCCGTCAGGCAGATCGTGTCGTCGCAGATCGAGCCCGGCTGGACCCGGCCTGGCCAGCGAACCACGAACGGAATGCGGTGCCCCCCCTCGAAGATGTCGGCCTTGTAGCCGCGCCATTGAGCGCTCGGATGATGCCCGAACGACGCCAGCGCCGGGAAGTCGGCCGACGGCGAACAGCCGTTGTCGCTCGTGAAGATCACCAGCGTGTTCCCCGACAGCCCGTTCCGCTCAATCGCATCGAGGACCCGGCCAACCGTCGCGTCAATCTGCATCACGAAATCACCATAAGCTCCGATCCCGCTCCGTCCAGCGAACGTCTCGTCGGGAACAATCGGCGTGTGCGGCGCGGTCAACGGGAAATAGAGGAAGAACGGCCGGTGTTCGGGGTCCTTGCTCCTGGAGTCGATGTACTCGACCGCCTTGGTGGTGATCGTCGGCAGCACGCCGACCGCCTCGAAATCGGCGTGCGCCGGCCCCTTGCGAAGGTACGTCTTCTCCGTCGTGGGCACGCCAACAGTCTGATCATTGTGAATGTAGAGATACGGCGGCATATCGAGCGAAGCGCTAATGCCATAATAATAGTCGAACCCCAGGGCCGTGGGCCCGTTTCGGATCGGCCGGGTGTAATCGACCGCGCTGATCGGCCCCTTCGGCTCGATCCCGTCGCCGAAGGCCGACGGTTGCCGGGTCGACCAGTCGAGGCCGAGGTGCCACTTGCCGATGCCGGCCGTGTGGTAGCCGTTCCGTTTCAACAGCGAGGCGACCGTCAACCGGCCGGGCTCGATCAGGTGGGGCGAGTATCCGCCCAGCACGCCGCTCTTGAGCCGAGATCGCCAGGCGTAACGCCCGGTCAGGATTCCGTAGCGCGTCGGCGTGCAGACCGATGAACCGGAATGCGCGTCCGTGAAGCTCATCCCCTGCGACGCCAGGCGGTCAATATTCGGCGTGGCAATCTTGGACTCCGGGTTCAGGCAGCGCACGTCGCCATAGCCCAGGTCGTCGGCCAGGATGTAGACAATGTTCGGCCGGCTCGGCTCGGTCTTGGCTCCGTCGTTCGACGCGTCGTTCGCCCCAAGAACGAGCGGCAACAGGCCAACGAGAAAAATCTGTTGGATTCCACGCATGATCGTTCGATCCCCGCTCCAAGGTTCGACCCGTTGATTCGAAACGGCAAGGCCCTCCCCCGGCCATCGCACGACCGAGCGTACGGCCTGGACGATCGCATTGCAACGCGTTCGCCGTACCGGCGCGAGACGATTCAGGTCGCTCGGGCCGGCGCCGCGATCTCGGCGAACCCTTGAGAACCGGGTTTCGGGGCCTCGTTCGATCGTTCCGTCGTTTCCCGTGGAGGCGAACCCTCGCTGTCCGGAGGCGAGGGACCGTGGTCCGGCTGGGCCCGCAGGGCCCGCAACGATCGAACACGGTTGAGGTCCTTGAGCCGATCATCGAGCGATTTTTGCGCCGCGTCATCATCCGGATCGGCCGCGAGGATTCGCTGGTGGGCGACCGACTGTTCGTAGCGCGTGCAGGCCTCGTCCAGGCGGCCGAGTTCTTCGAGGGTTTCCCCCAATCGATGGCAGGTCCCGGCGCAATCGGACCGCATGGCGCGGTCGGTGGGCTCCTCGCGAACGAGTTCCTCGCGGAGGACCAGGGCCTGCTGGAACGCCGCGACGGCCTCGGGAAGCCGCTTCAGGTCGTAGAGCACGCTGCCAATCTTGTGAAGGCACATGGCCCGCGCTTGCCGGTGTCGGACAACCTCCGGCTGGATCCGCGCCATCATCTCGGCCAGTTGGTTGGCCCGTCGGAAGGCGTCGAGGGCCGGCGCCGGTTTTTCCTGGTAGTCGAGAATCCGGCCCATCTCGACGTAGCCGCGAAGGCGAGGCCAGATGAAGAGCGTGGGCTCATCCGCGGCGAGTTCTTCGAGTGTGGCCACGCGCTGGGAGAACTCGCGGAGCGCCTCCTCTGGGTTGCCCGCCTCAACCTCGAACCGTGCGTGTTCGAGATACATCTTGTCCATCGCGAGTTGTTCGCGACGGATCGGATCGCGCGCGGTGTCGCTCAGAAGCTCCCGGAGCTGATCCGGGTTGCGTCCCATCAGGTTTCTGGCCCGCTCGAGGTCGCTCACCGCGTCGTCCCAGCGGTCCAACGTGCCCCGGACCCGGGCTCGCACACGAAGGGCTTGCCCCAGCGCGGCCTGGGTCCATCGATCGTCGGGATGAGCGCGCAGCCGGGCCTCGTACGTTCGCTCCGCGGCGTCGAGCAGCCGCTCCGCCTCCGCCAGGTTCCCGGCACTTTCCAGGAGCCGGGCGAAGTTGAGCTGGGCCTCGCCCAGCTTGAGCGAGTCGGACGGATCATCGCGGATAAGATCAAAATATTCATCATAAATGTGATTTAACGAAATCATTAAATCTTTTGGAAACTCTCTGGAGTTGTTCGAGGGGTCGGCGATCTCTCCCGCGATTCGCGCCAGGTATTCCATGATCAGGTTGGCCTGGTTCAGCGTCATGGTGGTCCGGAGGTGCTGCGTTCGTTCGCGGGTCAGCAGCGACTCGGCACGCCGCCACTGCCAGAACACGCCGGCGAAGCCCAGGACGAGGGTCGCGGCCAGCGCGGTCAGCAGGCCGGCGACCATCGGATTCCGGCGTGCCCGGCGGCGCCAACGGCCGAGCCGGCTGATGGGGCGGCCCAGAACCGGTTCATCGCGGAGGAACCGTCTCAGGTCGTCGGCCAGGGCGGACGCGCTCGAGTAGCGGTCGCCGGGCTCGCGCGCCATCGCCTTGAGGCAGATGGTTTCCAGGTCACGGGGAATGGCCTCGACGAGCCGACGGGGCGGGGTCGGCTCCCCGTCCAGAATCTGGTTCAGGACGGCGCGCGGACTTCCTCGGAACGGTGGTTCGCCGGTGATGGCCTGGTAGAGCAAGACCCCGAGGGCGTACACGTCGCTTCGGGCGTCGATCTGGCGCGTGTCGCCCCGGGCCTGTTCGGGGCTCATGTAGGCGGGCGTGCCGAGGATTTCCCCTTCGAGAGTCAGGGTCGAATCGACGGCCACTTGTTTGGCCAGGCCGAAGTCGGTCAGATGCGGATGGCCCTGGGGGTCGAGCAGGATGTTCGAGGGTTTCAGGTCGCGGTGAACGACCCCTTCCCGATGCGCCTTGTCGAGCGCCTCGGCCACCTCGGCGAGCAAGGCCGCGGCCTCGCGCGGGGACAGGGGGCCGTTCGACAACCGGCGGTCCAGGGTTGACCCTTCGATGTACTGGCTGACGAGGTAAGGGCGTCCGTCGATGCGGCCGGCCTCGTACACCGAGACGATGCCCGGATGCTGGACCTTCGCGGCGTTTCGCGCCTCGCGGACGAACCGATCGGCCTGCGAGCCGAGGACCTCCTCGCGAGGCAACTTCACGGCGACGACCCGGTTCAGCTCGTTGTCGATCGCCTTGTAGACAATGCCGAACGCGCCCCGGCCGATCGGTTCCAGCAGCGTGAACTTGCCCAGCGAAATCGGCTCGACGCGCGGGGTTTCCTGACCCTTGCGGGCGTGGCTCGGACGCTGGCGAATCGTCTGCTCGGCCTCGACGAGGGCCCGCACGGTTTCCGGGTCTTCAGACAGTTCCGGGTATCGAGCGAGGTAGAATTCCGCGCTCGCGGGCCGCCCTTCCTTGAGGCGGAGCTCCAGGTCGGAGTGGACCAGCTCGATGAGCACGGTCCGCCGGCCTGGTCCCTCGGGCGGCAAGAAGTCGTCAATGGCCGGCCATCGCCCGCTCCAGCACGCCTCCTCGAACTGGGCGACGATCTCCTCCAGTCGATCCGATGGGACCATGGCACGATCCCCCGTTCTGGTCGTTCTCGACCCGAGCCGAACGCGGCTCAGGCCACGTTTTCGTTCCGCTCGCAGAGTTCCTGCAACCGGTCTTCGACCCGTCGCCGGACCCGTCTCACCGTGCGTTCCGACCGCCGGAGCCGCGAGGCGATCAGGGCATCCTCGAAGCCCTGAAGACCGAGCTGAACAATCTCGCGCTCGATCGGCTCCAACTCCCGGAGCCAGGCGCCGAGCAGCTCCATCAGCAGGGCCGTCTCGGCCGGCGACGGTTCCCGGTCCACAAACTCCGACTGCCGGTCCAGAGGCCGCTCGCGGGCGATGTCACGACGATCGGCCCGGAGATACTCGATCCGGTGACGGCACTTGTTCACCGTGATCCGCGCCAGGAGTCGCCAGACCGCGTCCCAGTCGCTCAGATCGAACTCCCCCCGCCCGTAGCGCAGGAAGAAGCTCTTGAAGACCGACTGAACCACGTCCTCGGGATCGCCGACATCACGCGTCAGGCAGTCAAATCGGCGGCGGGCCAGCATCGCCAGCCGCCCGACGTAACGCTGGTGCAACTCCGCCGCGGCGTCATCATCACCGCCGCGGAGTCGCGACATCAGTCCATAAAATGACCCGTTCTCCCCCATGCGATCTCCCCGACCGCAGCCGCTCCCATTCGCCTTGCACGCACGATTGGTTCTCGAGCAGCAATGATTATCGGACGTGGCCGAACCGATTTCAACGCGTTGAGAACAAAAACAAACGACCGTGAAATCTCGTTCCGGCCGCCGCTTCGGGAATCGGCCGAAACCTCTTTCGTGGTAAAGAGTACCGTCGATCCGCTCCCCGCGCCGCTCGAGAAAAAATCGAAACGTCGTGACCAGAATGCGTCCGTTTTCGGATCACGTTGGGTGGAGGACCGTGTCGCCGCCGCACCTCCCGCTCGACGACGAGCGCGGCGCCACTCGCGCCGGCGAGATCCGGAAACCCGTCGGCTTCCAGATCGCGCGGATCGGCGTTTTGTGACCGTGGCGGCGGCGATTTCGAAATCGAGTCGCGGTGCGGAAAACTCGGGGCCGGGGCGCGTCTCCTCGGACGGAGCCCGTTTCAGGGCATGCGAGGGAGGTCTTCGGGGTCGATCCTCTCACCGCCGTCACGAGTGATCAACGCGTACCAGAGGGCGCGATCTTCCATCGCCGGCAGGATGCGCACCGAGCCGTCTCCCATCACGGCGAACGGGCCATCGGGGTGATACGAGCCGCTGTAGACCCGCAGGCTCGACGGGTCGTTCCCCTCGTAGCCGGGAATCGTGTTCACGTCGAACTCGCTGCCGCCCCAGCCGCCCACCGCCCAGCCGAAGCTGTCCCGCTTCTCGACCAGCATCACCGTGTTGCCCGGACCGTCGGTCACGTCTCCCAATCGGATCGAACGGGCCTTGTCCTTGCCTTCGGGCGTGACGACGGTCATCATCAGGCCGCGATAGAGCCCCTTTTCCTTGACGAAATCGTCCCCCCAGCCCTTGTGACCGCCGCCCCAGTTGGCTCCATAGTGGACCCGCCCGAACGCCGACCGACCGGGGATCGGCTGGCCGTCGACGGATCGGATCGTCTTCGCCGGCACCGGGTCGACGTTCCGGTTGGCCGGGCAGAGGAAAACCTCGATGGCGCTCGAGACGGCCGTCGCGTTGGCGGCATGCCAGTTCTCCAGGTCGAAGTTGTAGGCGTTGTAAACCGCCTGCTCCTCGACGTACGGCAAGATGGCCGCGAAGCCAGTGTGCCCGTTGCCGTGCCCCGAACCAGCGACCGCGCTCATCGGCAGCACGTTCCAGACCGCGTGGTAGTTGTGCAAGGCCAGCCCCAGGATCTTCAGGTTTCGAACGCAGTCGGCCTCTCGGGCCCTCCCCCGCGCCGCCTGGACCGCCGGCAACGCCAGGACCAGGCCGACAAAAGCCACCCCCAAAATCACCACCACTTCCACCAGCGCCAGACCCATGGGAATGGGATCTTCACGTTTTATGATCTTCATCAGATAGGTCTCCGATAAGAAGTCTCCGCGGAATCAATACAAGATGAACAAGATTTATGAATTGAGATATGAAATCCTGTGTGGCATGGATTTCGGCGCGAGATCCCGGCCACCCCAAAACGCCCCGTTGCGTCCCTTCGCGGGGGTGATACCGGCGAGACGGCGGGGCGTCCGTGGACCTTGACGCTCGGTTGTCGAGGCGCGACCCTTGCGCGGAGGACGGCGGGCCGCGATCCGTGGTTCGTCCCCGCTCTCATTCAATCGCTTCGAAGGGAATCTGTTCGCCCTCCGCGCGGGTCATCAGGGCGTACCAGATTTCTTTCTTGATCGTCGGCCGGACGAACCGAACCGAGCCATCCGCCATCAGGCGATTGGGGCCGGTGGCATGAGTCGACCCGGTGAGGACCTTCCGCGCGGTGGCGTCGGCACCGGCGTCGTTCGGTGTCGTGTTCACGTCGAACTCGCTGCCGCCCCAGCCGCCCACCGCCCAGCCGAAGCCGTCGCGTTTCTCGACGGCCGCCAGCGTGAAGGCCGTGCCGTCGGGCACGTCGGCGATTCCCACGACCTTGGCCTTCTCTTTCCCCTCAGGCGTGATCACGGTCATCAACAGGCCGAGATATTGCCCCTTGGTCTTGCGGAAGTCGTCCCCCGTGGCCTCATGGCCGCCGCCCCAGTTGAAGCCGTAGTGAACCTTTGCGAACTCGTTCATGCCAGGATACGACTTGCCGTCGAGCGTCTTGACTTCGCTGGCCTTGGACGAGTCGACCTCCTGGTTGTCGGGGCAGAGAAAGGCTTGAATTCTCGTGCGCGTCACCGTGCCGTTGGCGGCGTGCCAGTTCTCCAGTTGGAAGTTGTAGGCATTGTAAACCGGCACGTGCTCCATGTAGGGCAAGAGCAGCGTGAAGCCGCTATGGCCGTTGCCGTGTCCGGCGCCGGCGACCGCGCTCATCGGGAAACAGTTCATGGCGGCGTGATAATTGTGCAGGGCCAGGCCGATCATCTTCAGGTTGTTGATGCAACTGGCCCGCCTCGAACGGACCTGCGCGGCACGAATCGCAGGCAGAGCCAGGCTCAGCCCCACGACCATCACCCCGAGGACCAACAGCACCTCAACCATGCTCATCCCTCGACGCTTTTGCCCGCGTTGGATCATCGTTGAGTCTCCTTGCCGTGGCTGGAGGGGAGGGCCCAGTTGGCCGATCGTGACACGCCAGACAGAGCGCGAATGCCTCGCTCGCGCTCATCGTAACCGGACCGCTCGCCCCTGGGAACGGTTTTCCACGAACGACTTGGGAGACACGAACGGTCGGTGGAAACACGCTCGACCATTCAGGCCCTGGAGGCGAAGAGGAAGCCGGCGATCATCCGGTAGATCTCGTCGTGGAAGATGTCGGTGTGGTGGCCCGCGAGCGGGACGTTCTCCTCGGGGTGGGCCTGGTGCAACGGCTCCAGGTCGGCCACGACGAACGACTTGCACAGGGGCGAGTCGGGACCGCCCGGGGGCGTGAAACCCGGCCCGATCGAGAGATTCACCGCCCCGGCCGCTTGCAGGGTCGACGGACTCGGCCCCTTCGCTCCCAGGCCGGGAACCGGCGCGCTGAACAGCCGAACGGCCTTCTGCACCAGGTCATATTGCAGGCCGACCGCCTCGTCGAGCGACGACTTGGTGACCAGCATCCGGAGCTTCGGGACGCCGGTCAGCAGGTCGCCGTACTCTTGGCCAGGCTCGAACGCGTCCCAGTCAAAGGCGGCCTGGATCAGAACGACGTTGACGATCAGGTGATCGAGCAGCGGCCGGGTCGACGACGTCACCAGCGCCTCCAGCGCCGCGCAAAGCACCTTGCAGCCGAAGCTGTGGCCGATCAGGTGAATCCTCGGCGGCGCGAGACCGGCGTTCTTGCGGGCTTCGAGAACCAGGCGAACGATCGAGTAGCCCCCATGCTCCCCAACCGTGTTGGCCATGCTCGCCCGATTGAAGTACGTCAGCGGCTGGAAGATCCGAAGCGGGCTATTCTCATCCTCGGTCAGCACCGAGGGCCAGTGAATGCCAATTCCCAGCGCATCGGTCGGCCCCGGAACGCCGCCGGCCAGCAGCATGATGCGAGTGAGCCCCAGCAGGTAACGGTTGTAGTCGATCATCGCCCCTTCGGCCGTGGTCCACCAACCGTGCGAGTACAGAAACAAGTCCGAATACGCGAACGGAGGCACCATCGCGCCGGGCAGGGCGGTCTTGATGTTGGCATCCGTGATCGTCCCCTGACCCGAGATCGGCACCATCAGGAATTGCGACATCGCCGGTCCACCCCCTTTTTCTCAAAACCCCCCGATCCGAGGATCGAACGGTCGCCGGAACCCCACGCGTCCATCCCACGAGCCCAGCCCCTTCTCCCTCCTTCTTCTACGGATCGGATCGCGATTGTCCGACGATCGATCCAAAAGACCGTCCTGGAGCCTCCAGAAGAGAAGTCACGGTCGGAACCATCGGACAAGCCGGCTTTCTGGTCCGAAGGCCAGCACATCGAGCCCTGGCCCACCGGCATGACCGGGCCTTTTGTGCTTAAATAACCCTGTCGGAATTTACTTGACTCAGTCTGGATGGAGTACCACAATCACCACCAAGATCAACTGAGCGGCGTGATGAACACGACCTGTCAGAAGCCTTCTAGGAAGCCAAGGTTAAATGAATAGCAATTATCGTATTATCATTTTTATTTTTATTATAGCCGTAGGGTGTGGACCGCGAAACGATTTACCCTCTTACCAAATGAATTCGCCTCGAGTGATTCAGGCTGGAGAATCGGAATCCGGACTGAGCCAGCCACCGGTTATCGTTATCGTTGAGCCGAAGCAAGGCTCGAGTTACGAGGCGGGAGACTCGATCGACTGCACCATCAAGGTCGAGCTTCACGGTGGTGCCAGGATGCCAGAGGTCGTAAATGTCAGTATCAGACGGGGCGATGCCCTCGTGTCAGGTGACTATCCAGCGACGCCTGTCGAGCGCGCGGAAAGGTCATGCCTCCTGAAGATCAAACTGAAGGCGCCAAAAAAACCCGGCGATTACGAGATCGCGGCCGCAGCCCTCGAAACGATTGTCATCCAGCCTCAGTCCTCCGTGGAAAAGAGTCAGTTCAAGGCGCATTGGACTTGGTCCCCGAGGGTTAAATTCCATGTCATTAAAAGATAAGAAATCTAGACTATCAAAAGGGAAACCGCACGGTTTCACTCTCGTCGAATTATTAGTATCCCTGGCAGTGATTGGGCTCTTGATGGCCCTGCTCCTGCCGGCGGTCCAGATGTCCCGCGAGGCAGCGCGGCGTTCCCAGTGTTCCAACAACCTCCACCAACTTGGGATCGCTGTGAATGCTTACCTGGAATCCATGAAGGTATTCCCAGCGGGCTGGAACGGCTACTCCCCTCACGCGGCCCTTCTCCCCCATCTGGATCGAGCACCTCTCTACAATGCACTCAACTTCCAGATCCATGAGGCTCTGGCCACATTCGAGAACTTGACCGCTCAGGAAACGGTCATTTCGACGTTCCTCTGCCCAACGGACTTCGGCCCGCCGGACCTGAAGGGCGGCACCAACTACGCTGGAAACAACGGCGTTGGATTCGACCAAACCGGCGTCTACTTGAACGGACCCTTCTGCAGTCCCTCATCGTCGGCTATCAGCCCTCGACATGTGACTGATGGGGCGAGCACAACCGCCGCGATGGCGGAGTGGCTCTTAGGTGCACCCTATGGCACTCGGGACTCTCGCCGCACCACGTTCCAACCTCAGGTAGTATCCGGACCAGGGGCTTTTGAACGCTTCTACAAGGGATGCCATGACATCGATGTCCGAAACGCACCGCTCAGCGGAGTGATTAAGGGCAGTAACTGGCTCCAGGGCGGATTCGGTTCCACGGCCTACAACCACGCTCTCCTCATGAACGACCATTCCTGCTCGAACGGCGGGGGACTCGCTGAGGGAGCCTGGACCGCCGGCAGCCAACATTCCGGGGGATTGAATATCCTTTTCGTGGATGGCCACGTCAGCTTCCTGAAGGATACGATATCGCTGCCGGCCTGGAGAGCCATCGGCACGATGAATGGCAAAGAAATTATCTCGGACAGTTACTGATTAATATTTTAAGACTCAGATATTTCTGATTCTTGAAGTTCTGATGTCGGTTTTCCACGCTCAGGTCCGTTTCCTATGAAAGGAGCTTGCCGTGAACGTGCGCCTCGGAACTCCGATCGTTGTCGCGACCCTGGCTTTCGTGCTGGTCAATTGCTCTTCGAGCAGCACATATGCACAGGGAGGAAACGCAATCACCATTGACACCCCGTCTGCGACTCCACCAGCAACACCGACAATCCCGACCAGTGGCTCGTTCGGGACCGGGGGATACTACAGACTCCTTCCGGCCAAGGTGATCATATCGTCGTCGATCTTTTCCTTGTCCAAAACGGTACACCGACAGGCAATTCTCTGACCAACGGCTCCATGACCGTGTCGAACCCCGCGACGAATACAAGATGGGACATGACTCTCACTTTACCCGGAGGAGGACTTACTAACCAATCTTTTTATATGATTGTTGCCAAACTTAACAGAGGCACTACGAACCTCGCTTCAGCGACATATCTCGTTCAAGCCCAAGATCCTTAAAAAGATTATGAGTCGCGCAGTTGGCCGGAAGCCGAGGCTCACAACCGAAGACCTGCGGGCTCTGAAAGGTACAGGGCGAGACCAACTGGGTGCCGATTTGCCCTCATCCTCCGCGGTCTGACAGCCTCGTCCGAACAAACGATGACTAACTACGTAGCTCCTAAGGACTTCCAAAATATGCAAATCCGGAATTCTATGTCCATCAAGGAAAGCGAGCTATTTGCCTTTCCTTGATGGGTACATTCGATGCCCAGCAGACCCAGAAGTTGCCTTCTGAGCAATGCACCTCAGGAGCTCTCGGTCACCCTTCTGTTCGAGATGGCGAACCCTAGGATCGCACCGATCAGGCCAAACATGAGTGCGAGACATGAATGACCAATCTGGTGGTAGGCTCGCAGGTCGCAACACCACGGCGGTGGGGTGAGGTGCGCAGCCCATTCGACTTTCTCCACCACAGCTCTCGCACTCCGTCCGGATGCGTTGTGCAAATAGAGTACCCTATTCGTGGACCCCGGTGTCATGTCGGCCAACCAATCGAGCAACGGCCTGGTGATGAGGGGAGGATACCCAGGCTCTCCATCGAAAGCGAAATGGACATAGGTGAACCCCCAAACAGCCATGCCGAGCCACGCCGTGCGAGCGTGGCCGCGATCGGCAAGGCCGAGGACCGCTGCCGTTGAGAGGACGGACAGGACCAGGCTAAAGAACACGCTGGCCCACAACCTCGTCGGATTATGCAGAGCGGCGAAGACGATCGCGGCGACCAAGACAATGGCCATCACGGCGGCGACCGTAAATCGTGGTCGGTACATGCTCCCTCCTTTTTTCTCAACCTAATAGTATAATAACTATTATATATTGTATTGTAATTATGACTGTCGATCGCCCGTTGCCCATCCCCTCCCTTGAACGCGGGATGGAACAGATCTGAAGTCCTCGCGTCCCTGGGGACGATTCGGTGAAATCTTCACCATCATACTATCGGCTCGAACCGCCGATTCCTACTCGTATATCAACACCGTTGGGACATCGGGCGGGCGGCGGGTTGGCCGGGGCCAAAGCCGAAGGCGGGCCCCGGTCAGGGATGCGTCGGGTGGCCGTGGTCTCGCGGGTGGCCCCGGTTGCTCGTTGTGCGCCGTGTGCCCTTCCAGTTGACGTGCCGCCTGCTCGAAGGCCGGGAGGCGCAGGAGGCGATAATCTTCCCGGTCTGGCCGCCGAGGCCGCGGATCCCGATCGCCGAGGTGCAGCTCAACGACCTGCTGGTCAAGCTCCGGCAGGAGGACCCGGGCGCGCGGCAGGACGCGGCGCACCGCCTGATCGACGCGGAGCCGATCGAGGCCAGGCGGTCGGATGTGGTCCGGGCCCTGGAGCCCCTTTTGGAGGACACGCGGGGCGGCGGGGTGGCCGGGGTCGTCTTGATCCCAGCCGGGCCAGAGACACATCGGAGGGGACTGGGGTCGACACGACCCCAGCCACACCGCCGTCTTGAATCCGCTGTTCCGCTGTCATGCACGAACAAGGGGCCGCGGAAAAGTCCTGCGGCAAACCGCACTGTGTCTCCAGCCTGGGCGATGTTGGCGGCTTTCCGCGGGGTGGCAAAGACGAAGACCCGGCTCAGGCCGCTGTTGCCGTCGCTCCCTTTGGGGCTGACGGAATCGGTCTTGCCCGTAATCGACGGGGGCAGCGCCCGAGACTGCGGCTGCCAGACCCGCCACGTCGGACGGATCGATCGGAAACTCGTCGAAATGGGCATGGCTGAGGCGGATACGGTGGACGTTAGTACCGAAGGGGATGCAATGGATGTTATTATGTGACAGAGCTTGCAAAGCCGGACGGGAGAAGCCCCCACGCACGGCGTGACCGACGCGCGGATACGGCTCAGTTTGGAAAGTCTGCCGTTGACGCGATTCACGAAGCGATTGACGCGATCGCGTATTGCGATCACAGTTGCTTGAGACTATTCAATCATGGAATTCGTGGAACGCGATCCCGGGCTGGTAAGGAGAGCCGAATATGTTCCAGAGGCTGCGGTTGGGTCGATTGGCGGCGATTGTTGTTGTCCTGTTGCCGGCGAATTTCGGCGGCGTCTTGGCCATTCGCGCCGGGGCTGCCGCGGCGGTTGATCCCGGCGCCGACCGGCGGATCGGAATCGAGCTCGACGGCATTGGCGGCGGGTCTCGAGAAAAGCCGTTCGTGGATGCCGCACGGACGATCCGCGCCTGGATGCCCTCGAGCGGGAACAAGCCGGTGCCGCTCGATGAGCGCGGCTGGCCAAAGTCGGACGCCTCGACGGTCGTCTTCGATATCCGACCCGTCTTCGCGTGGGCCCCTCCGATCGACGATCCCGACGCCTTTCAGCCCGATTGGAGCGGGACTTATGCGTTGAGCTTCCGTGGACAGGCCAAGGTTCTGGTCACGGAGGATCGCCGATGCCAAATCGAGGGCCTGACCTACGACAAGCCCAGCAATACGACAAAAGGCCAACTCGTGGTCCCGAAGGGAGTCGGCCTGCTCGTGCTGTCCTTTACCGAGACCCGGCGTGAGCCGACCAGCCCGGTCGGCTCGGGGATCACGGGGCTGCGTTTGATTCGCCCCGGGTATCCGCCCGATACTAAGCAACTGTTCACAAATGAGTTTCTGCATTCGTTGGAGCCATTTTCCGTCTTCCGTTACATGGACTGGCTGGATACCAACCACCAGCCTGGCTATTACGGCGATGCCGGGCATCACGCCCTGGAGTGGTCCGGGCGCCGCCTGCCCGACGACGCCACGCAGGAGTCTTCCGCCGAGACGTATGGCGTGGCCTGGGAACACATTGTCGCGCTCGCCAATCAAACAGAAAAAGATCTGTGGATCAATATCCCAATCGCGGCGACTGAGGATTATGTCCGGCAGCTCGCTCACATGCTCCGGCGCGATCTCAAGCCAGGGCTCAAGATCTACATCGAGCACAGCAACGAGGTCTGGAATTTCGGCTTTCCGCAGTACATCTACAACAAGCTGGCGGCGATCGACGAGGTGAAACGCGGCGGATCGCCTCTGAACAACGACGGTGCCAAGGACGAGGAGGTCTGGGCCAGGCGACGCCACGCGCAACGCCTGGTGCAGATCGGCAAGATTTTCCGCGAGGTCTTTGGCGAGTCCGGCTCCAAGGGCCGCATCCGACCCGTCTACGCCTCCTGGTTGATCTTCCCCCAACCCTATTACGCCGAGGTCCTCGATTGGGTGCGACGGACGTATGGAGCACCGGCCGATCACTTCTATGGACTGGCCAGCGGCGGTTACTTCAACGCCGAGAAGGCGGCCGCCAACGCCAACGTCGACCAGATCCTCGACGCGATGCGCGCCTCCAGCGACCAGAATCTCAAACTTCGAGGCGAAATCCGGGCGATCGCCCAGCAATACGGCCTGAAGGACCTGCAATACGAGGCAGGCCCCGACAACGGCGGCGGCAAGGTCGAGAACATCGCCAACCGCATCCGGGCCAATCGCCATCCGCGGATGAAAGACCTCATCCTCCGCGACGTCCGCGACAACTGGTTCGATCGCGGCGGCGACATCTATATCTACTTTTCCCATTGCTCCGCCTACAGCCGCTTCGGCTGCTGGGGGCTGAGCGAGGACATCGCGGACTTGAAGACCCCCAAGTGGCAGGCGATCCGCGAGCTGACGGGTTGGCGGCCCTGACCTGAGGCGGCCGGCGGGCTGGGGTTGTGTGTGGTGTTTGGACCCCAGCCGGTCCGGAGCCAGATCGAGGGGGGCTGGGGTCGTCAAGGCCCCAGCCAACCGCCGCCTCACGGCCGGATCGGGATCTCTCGCGGACCCTTTCGACCCTCGCGGATTAGCCTCGTGCCTTCGGCGGTGAGCCGCAGATACCAGTCCGAGGGAAGCCCCTCAAAGGTCTGGAACCTGGCCTGCACGGGCGGGGTGTTGCTGACCTTGAAGATCGCCGTTCCCTCATCCACCTCGTCGAACATGGCAACATACGCCATCTCGACCCCCAGGTCCGCCGCCGTGACGAACTGTCGCCAGAGGAACTCGCCTCCCAGGCGGGGGATCGTCTGATCGGCGGCCGCCTCGCCCTTGAGGTTCGTCCACCCGAAACCCGGATAGAGGACCGGCAAGTACGCCACGCCCGCCCTCTTCGCCTCGGCCAGGTCGTCCTTCCAGGAACCGGTGGAGGCGTACCGCCGCTCGCCCACCCTCGTGGAGTTGCCGACGTTCCACGGGCTGATCACGTCGAACCGGCGGAACGCCCTGGCCCACTCGGGGTCCTTCTCCCGCCGCCAGTACCAGGGGACGCCACCGATCAACGTCGACGCATAAGACACGTTCGTCTGAAAAAAGTCAATGATCTTATGGGCAAGGTCCGGTCCGAAGCGGTCGGGATAGAAGCCCCAGACGAAGACGACCGGCTTGCCGTCGTGATGCAGGTAGCGGTCATCCCGCGTCACCTTGAGGTCGTCGACGAGCCGCGTCCAATCGGCGACCAGCGTGTCGTAGATCCGATCCTCGGGGAAGCCGGTCAGGTCGTAGCAGACGGCGTAAACCCGGCCCGTCGCCTTCACCGAGTCCCGGACGTGGCCGAGGACCCGATCGAACGACGGGTTGCCGACGTTCACCAGGAAGCGCTGCACGAACACTCCGTCGATGCCGTACTGCGCCATCCACTCGAAATGGCGCCTCACCGTCCTCGGATGGGCCGAACTGAAAAGGAACGCCTGGCTCTTGTCGGGGTGGGAGAAGCCGGGGGCCTGGTATTTTTCCTCGTCGGTGAACTCGGACAGATCCGGCCACATCTCGAAGGTCAAGGTGCTTGGCGTGATCCGTCCCGAGTCGCGACTCCAGTGCCGCCAGCCCTCGCCCGCCGGGTCCGCCGGACAGCGGAACCAGCCCTGGTACCCGCAGAGGACCTTTCGGTGAAGGCTCGTCGCGACGACCGCAGGCGATGACGACGAAGGCTCATCGCCCAGACTTCGAGCCGGAGCGAACGCCCCCCAGACTGCCAGACCGCCTGCCAGGAGGATCATCCAGACGCGCCGCATCGTTTCCGCCCTCGCGACCCCAGTGCTTTTCCCGGTCTTCCCGTCCGTCAGTATAGGCGACCTCGGGGCCGCCACACGACCCGGCGCTGCGTCGGCTCGTATGCCCCACACAGCGCCCGATGCCAGAACGAGGACGCGACCTCGGTGGGGTGGCTGGGGTCGTGCCGACCCTAGCCAGGCCAGGAACACATCGGAAGGGGCGCCGAAGTACCGACTCCAGTTTGGGATCGGTCGAGACCAATCATGCGCAAGGAAGAAATATGCTTTCTTTTGACTTCACTTAGAGCAAGGATATCATCACCATCAGTCGGTACGGTCCGCCGTGCGGACCGCTCAGGCCCGATCGAGGAGGCTGGTCCGCACGGCGGACCCTACCAGACTGCGGCAGTCTCAAAACGCCCGTCAAAACCAGAGCGTTTTGTCCACCTGGTTGAGGAGCGGTTCGCCGCGGGCGAAGCGGCCGACGTTCTCGCGGAGGGTGGCGAGGTGCCGGGGGGCGATGGCCGTCGAGTAGCCGGCGGTGTGCGGGGTCAGGATCACGTTGGGGAAGTCCCAGAGCGGGTGCTCGGAGGGCAGGGGCTCCACTTCGAAGACGTCGAGGGCCGCGCCGGCGAGGTGGCCCGCTCGCAGGGCGGCCACGAGGTCGTCGAGGACGACGATCGCCCCTCGGCCGATGTTGATGAGGTAGCTGGTCGGGCGGAGGTGGGCCAGCACTTTCGCGTCGAAGAGCCGCTCGGTCTCGGGGGTGTGCGGGGCGGCGATCACCGCGAAGTCGCTCCAGGCCAGCAGCTCCGGCAGTCGGTCGAGCCCCCAGACCGCGTCGACTCCTTCGGGCGGGCGCGTCCGGTCGGGGTAGCGGTCGACCGCTCGCACGGTCATGCCGAAGGCCAGGGCCCGCCTCGCGATCTCGGCGCCGATCGCCCCGAGGCCGACGATCCCCATCGTCGCCCCGGGCAGGAAGATCGTCGACCGGTCCATGGCGTTGACCGTCCCCGGCCCCGCCGCGTTGCCCACCCGGGCCGACTCGCCGCCGATCGGCTCCCATTTCCGGTGTACTTGATTACGAATATAGATATGAAGATTTCGAGCAAAACAGATCACATAACCCATCACTTGGTCGGCGATGACGTCGCCGAAGAGCCCTCGCATGTTGGTCAGGGTGCAGGGGTGGGCGATGAGCTCGGGGAACATGTAGTGTTCGAGGCTGACGGTGAACGCCTGGATCCAGCGCAGGCGGTCGGCCCGTGCGAGCATCTCCGGGGTGATCTTGCCGAGGAAGGCGTCGGCCCCCGGCATGGCGTCGAGGGCGGTCTGAGCATCGGCGGCGTTGACCCAGTCGGCGCCGGGGGCCTCGGCCTGAAGGGCGGCCAGTCGTTCGGGCTCGACGGCGGGATGGATAACGATTTTCATGGATCTGGATACCAGGGTCGGCGGTGCGAGGGTCTGGGAACGGGGTTCGACGGGTTCAGGCCCGACGTCCGACGAGGGCCGAGCGGCAGCTCTGGACCAGGCGTTCGGCGATCCGGGCCGCGCCGTCGGCGGGGAACGGCGGCGGGCCGGGCTTCATGGCGAAGGCGCGTCGGAGCAACGGTTCGATCTTGAACTCGGTGAACGTCCGGGCCGACGCCGGCAGGCCGCCGCCCCAGGCCCGAAGCGAGCGGTCCAGCGCCCGGTGCTCGGCGAAGCCGGTCCGGGGCGGATAGATCAAGGGGGTGCCCGCCACCATCGCCTCGCAGGCGGTGCCGTAGCCGGCCTTGGCCACGATCGCGTCGGCCGAGGCGGCCAGGTCGGCCCCGGTCCAGGTGTCGGCCGGCACCACGTGGAGGTTTTTCAAGGGGCCCACCGGCGCCTCGTGAAACCCGACGAAGTGCACGCCGTCGAGCCGCTCCAACCGGTCCCAGGCGAGATTCGTCTGGCCATAGCGGCCTAGATAGAAATAGACAATCTTATCATTATGTGAAAGATTGAGTTGGCGGCGAAGTTCCGTTCGCCGATCGCGCCCGGGGGTAACGACCATGCCGACCTCGATCAAGGGCGCGAGCTCGTGCATGCGCAGGGCGGGCTCGGCGCGGAAGATCGCCGTGGCGTGGCGATAGGCCCGTCGGAGTTCGGCCACGAACGCGCGGGCGTCGTCGCCGAGCTTGCGGGCGTGCGGTTCGTAGATCTCGGCCCAGGTGAAGTTGGCCAGGAGGAAGCCGGGGACGCCGGCCTTGCGAGCGGCGACCAGCGGCACGGCCGGGGCGTCGCAGAGCACGGCGGCCGTCCCCTCGCGGCGGAGCCGATCGACCTCCTCGTCGAGCCGGGCCATGGCCTCGGCGTGGATCCGCGCGGCCAGTTCCAGGGTGGCCGGGCCGTCGGTCGAGGCGCTGTCGCCGGGCGGGTTGATCGCCCCGGAGTCCGAGACG
>CAZRGV010000101.1:20580-22273 GCA_964599655.1 uncultured Isosphaeraceae bacterium
ATCGTCAGCGGGATGTCGGCCGGCAGTCGGTTGAGAACCGCCACCGTGCGGTTCAGGTGGCCGAAGCCATGACTCGTGACATAAACGGCAAGACCGCCCCGGTTGTCCATCACCTAACCTATAACCTACCTGCAAGCGCGCTTCGGACCAGGCTAGGGATCGGCCAGGTCCTTACCCCTCCCTGTCGGTGGGCGAGGATAACCGACGTCCGGGGGCGCGGCAAGCACTTGACGCGGCGGGTCGGGTTCGTGTTGCCTCAGGACGACTCGGCCAGGCAAGGCGAGGCGACGATCGGAACCGGCTCGGTTGGCGGGCTGGAGACGGCCGCCAACGATTGGCGAGCCGACGGGCCGCGGCCGGTCCAGACGATTCCGCCCAGGGTCAAGGCCCCTCCGGCGACCAGGGCCGGCGTCATCGTCTCGCCCAGGAGGGAAACCCCCCAGAGGACCGTCAGCAGCGGGGCCGCGTTGCCGACCGTGGCGACCTGGCTGGCGTCGAGCCAGCGAAGGGCCACGTTCTGGCAGGCCAGGCCGACGACCGAGACCACCAGGGCCAGGTAAACCACGCTGCCCCAGGCCCGGAACGAGGCCGAGGCCAGCCTCGAGGGCCAGTCCGACGCCGTCACCAGCGCGATCGGCAAGGCCAGCGCCGAGCCCACCAGGAACGTCCCGGCCAGCACCACGAGGGCTCCGTGCCGGGCCACCAGCGGCTTGTTGACCGTCAGGTACGCGCCCCAGGAGGTTACCGCGCCAATCAGCAGCAGGTCCCCCCGCAGGCCGTCCGCCCCCGAGCCGGCCCCTCGCCAGAGGTTCCCCAGCGCGATCACCCCCGCGCCGGAGACGCAGACAAGGATGCCCAGCAGCCGTCCCCGCACCAGCCGTTCCTGGCCCAGCAGGGTCGCCAGCACCAGCACGACCAGCGGGCAGGTTGCGTAAATCAGCCCGACATGCGTTGTCGGGGCCAGTCGAGTTCCATTGAGAAAGAACGATTGATTGATCGGTACGCAGAGGGCGGCCGCCGCCAGCAGTCGCGGGCCGTCCTGGCGGAAGAGGGCTCGCAAGGTCCCGCGGCCCCAGACCAACGGGAGCAACGCCAGCCCGGCGACACCGAACCGGGCGATCGGCAGGAGCTCCACCGGCAGCTCCCGAACCGCGAACTTGGCCGCCGTGGCCGTGCTCGACCCGATCAGAACCATCAGCCACAAAAAGAAATACGCGCCGGCCCTCCGACGCGTCTCGCCGTCCGACCCCATGGGGTTCGCCCGCCTTCCCGCAATCATCCCACGACGCGGAAGACCGCCCCGGCTCCCGCATGTTTCTATCGTAGGGACCAAGGCAAGACAGGCAACGCCGTTTTTGGGTTCGCGCGACTTCGACCGGTCCCCCGGGGGATCGGGCCGCAGATCTGTTAAATTATGATCGAATCTATCTATGTTTCATGCTTCTCCTTTGCGGGCGACGTTCAGCCAGGTATGCACGTGGGGCGAGCCGTGGAAGTACCAGGAGAAGGCGGGGCCTTCCAGCTTCCAGATGTCCCAGACGCCGTCCTCGCCGATGTCCCCTTCCTTGAAGTAGGTGAGGCGGAGCGGGTCGAGGCCGCCGGCCGCCTTCAGGCACTCGTGCACCTCCTCGACGTCGACGGCGCGGAAGGGCGAGAGCATCCCCTCGATCAGCGTCTTGACCATCTCTTTCTG
>CAZRGV010000101.1:22295-22884 GCA_964599655.1 uncultured Isosphaeraceae bacterium
GCGATGCCGCGGCTGGCGAGCCCCGACCCTTGCAGTCGAATCGAGCGCGGGGCGTCGTCGTCGGCCTTGGTCACGAGGGCTTGTTTCTTCTGCGTGTCGTCGAGGGTCTGGAAGATCTTGTTGGCCTGTTCGCCCTGGTACCACCAGACGTTGTTGGTGTGCTTGGGGTCCTCGTTGAAGTGGCCGTCGGCGGCGTGGCCGTAGAAGATCGGGCCGCCGAAGGCCACGTGCTCCGCCGAGTCGCCGTCGCAGCGGAGCGTCATGTGCCGGCCGGTGAGGACCCACTCGAACGGCTGGTCGGTGCCCGGTTCCCCGAAGACGGCGACGTGATAGCTGTCGAACCCGCCGTAGTCGTCGTCCATCTGGCGCATGAACCGCTCGTAGCCGTCCTCGCTACAGAGATTCTTCATGATCTCCCGGCAAAGGGCCTGCTGTTCCTTGGTCATGTCGCTGATGGTCGGCTTGACGATGGCCCAGTTGTTATTGACCATCGTTCGCTTGGGATGGTCGAACGGGAAGCAGATCGTCTTCTTCTGCTCATCCTTGAGCGTTTTGTAGAAGCGGGCGACGGCCGTCTCGGCGGGGGCCT
>CAZRGV010000102.1:0-6436 GCA_964599655.1 uncultured Isosphaeraceae bacterium
GGCACCCCGGGCTCGAGCATTCGTGGCTGTCCCCGCCGATCGACACGAGCCCCATCGAGCCTCGACCCCTTGCCGGAGAAGGCGCGTTCCTGCTCAAGCACGCGGCCCGATATCTCACCAACGACCCGCGGCCCGAAGACGTTCGAAGCGCCTTTGCCGGACTCCGGCCGTTGATCGACGTCCGCGGAGACTCGACAACAACGGCCAAGCTTTCACGAGAGCATGCCATTGTCGTGTCGGAGTCAGGTCTGCTGACGATCACGGGCGGGAAGTGGACGACGTACCGGCGGATGGCCGCCGACGTCCTGGATCGCGCGGTCGAACTGGCCGGACTGCCCAGAAAACCCTGCGTTACCGAATCGCTGCACCTTCACGGCTACGTATCCGAGCCGGTCGAGGGACCACTAGCAATGTATGGTTCGGACGCCCCTGAGCTTCAGCGATTGATCGCGGAGCGGCCCGAGTGGGCGGCGCCGCTCCACCCATCCCTCCCCTACCTCGCCGGCGAGGTTGTCTGGGCCGCCCGTTTCGAGCTTGCGCGTTCCATCGAGGATGTTCTGGCCCGTCGTACAAGGGCCCTATTCCTCGATGCCCGTGTGAGTTGGGAGATCGCGCCCAGGGTTGCCGCCCTCCTTGCCGCCGAACTGGGCCGGGACGTCGCGTGGCAAAACAGCCAGATCCGGCAGTTCCAGGAGCTGGCATCGGGTTATCTTCTGACCTGAGCGTTCCATCTCGGAAATTGGTCCACGGGACCATTTTGGCACGGGACGGCACCCGAAGCGGATATTCGATTCTGGCATCGGGTTCCCCGGTCGGGCCCGAGCGCTGAACCGAGGCGGTCAGGAGGACTATTCCTGGCCGGCCTAAAAAGTTTCGGTCCTCCTGGCCCTGGGGCCAGGCGGCGACTCCTCTTCCCAAGACGCGGTTCGATTCGGTAAACTCTCGTGTTCACGCGTGAGTCCCCGGCGGACGGATTGTCTCCCGGAGCTACTGATCGCGTACCCACCGAGCTAGGCAGCGCGCCTCGCCAGTCGAGCCAGGAGCACCGAGGGCCACGATGATCATCGTGTTGAAACCGCATCCCTCCCCGGAACAGATTCGCCATGTGGTTGAGCGAATCGAGGAACTGGGGTTCATGCCTCATGTGAGCCAGGGGGTCGCCCGCACGATCATCGGCGTCATCGGCGATGAGGAGAAGCTCCAGGCGGAGCCGTTGCAGGCCATCGACGGGGTCGAACGCGTCCTGCCGATCATGAAGCCCTTCAAGCTGGCAAGCCGGGAGTTTCACGAGCTGGATTCGGTGATCGAGGTCAAGGGCGTTCGCATCGGCGGCGGGCATCTGGCGATGATCGCCGGGCCTTGCGCGATCGAGAGTGAGGCGATCTTGCTGGAGATCGCCGAGCAGGTCAAGGATGCCGGGGCAAACATCCTCCGGGGCGGCGCCTTCAAGCCGAGAACCAGTCCTTACAGCTTTCAAGGGCTGGGCGAAGACGGCCTGAAGATTCTCAAGGCGACCGGTGAGCGGCTCGGCATGCCCGTCGTGACCGAGGTGATGGACCCTCGTCAAGTCGAGCTGATCGAGCGTTACGCCGATATGTTCCAAATCGGCGCCCGAAACATGCAGAACTTTGACCTTCTGAAGGAAGTCGGCCGGACCCGCATCCCAGTGCTCTTGAAGCGAGGGATGAGCGCGACGGTCAAGGACCTGCTCATGTCGGCCGAGTACGTGCTCTCGCAAGGGAACCGTCGCGTGATCCTGTGCGAGCGTGGAGTCCGCACGTTCGAGGATTCAACCCGGAACATGCTCGACCTTTCGGCCGTGCCGAACGTGAAGGGGCAAAGCCACTTGCCGATCATCGTCGACCCGAGCCACGCGACCGGCCGGCCCGACCTGATCCCGGCTATGGCCCTGGCGGCCGTGGCCGCGGGGGCGGACGGCGTTCACATCGAGGTGCACTCCTGCCCGGAAAAGGCGCTGTCGGACGGCCCTCAGGCCCTGCTGCCCGCGCCTTATGCCCAGTTGATGGAGCGGATTCGACAGATGGCCGAGCTTTTGGGCCGGTCGATCGACGCCAGCGAGGGGGTGACCGTCTGATGACCCGCCGCACGTTGTTCATCGCCGGCAACTGGAAAATGAACCCGACGAGTCAGGACGCGGCCGTCGCCCTCGCCGAAGCCGTGAAAGCGGGGGTAGGCCAAGCAACCGACATCCATGTGGCGATCTGCCCGCCGTCGGTCTACCTTCAGCGGATCGACGAGGTGGTCGCCAACTCGCCGCTGGGTCTTGGGGCCCAGAATATGCACTGGGAGCCTGAAGGGGCCTATACCGGCGAGCTCTCGGGCCCGATGTTGATCGGTTGTACCCACGTGATCCTCGGTCATAGCGAGCGGCGTCATGGCCTGGGTGAAACGGACGAACAGGTCAACAAGAAGCTGCACGCGGCGTTGTCGGCCGGCCTCTTGCCGATCGTTTGCCTGGGCGAGACCCTGGAAGAGCGGGAGTCGAACCATACCGAGTCGGTTGTTGAGCGGCAACTGGCCGGTTCGCTGGCCGAACTGACGGCCGAGCAGATGGCTAAGGTGGTTCTCGCCTACGAACCGGTCTGGGCCATCGGTACCGGAAAAGTGGCGACTCCCGAACAAGCGCAGACCGTCCATGCATTCATTCGTCGTTATCTCGCAGGCCGCTTCGGTGAAGCGACCGCCGGGCGCGTCGTTGTCCAGTATGGAGGAAGCGTCAAGCCTGATAACGCGACGGAACTGCTGGCCTGCCCGGACATTGACGGGGCCCTCGTCGGCGGCGCGAGTCTCAAAGCCAGCGACTTCCTAAAGATCATCGAAGCGGCTCGGGATGTGGCTGCCGGTCCGAAGCGATACGGGAACCTCTGAGCGGGGACTGGGTTCATTGCCTCGCCGAACCAAGTTGGTCGCGTCCTCGGTCCCACCCGGTCAGATCGACCCCGCGCCCGGTCAGGCTGTCTGGGTCTTGAATGGTCTTCTCCGCACACAACATGAAAAAAGGACACCGCCGTGGCCGCGTTTTTCACCGCCTTGCTTTATGTGCTGCTTGTCATCTGCTCGCTGTTCCTGATCTGCCTGGTGCTCATCCAGCGCGGTAAGGGTGGGGGTCTGGCTGGCGCGTTCGGTGGCATGGGCGGCTCGAGTGCCTTTGGAACCAAGGCGGGCGACGTCTTCACGAAGATTACCATCGTGACCGCGAGCATCTGGATCGCCGTGGCGATGCTGCTCGTCTTGCTGGTCAACCAGGGGGGGCGGACCTCGGCCTACGACCTTGGCTCGGAGCGTACCGGGAGCGAGATCCCTGTTCCGGGAGCGACCACCGGCGCGGGCAAATCGAAGGACCAGGGGACCGAGACCGCGCCGGGTGGAGCCAGCCCAGCCCCCAGCGGATCGGCCCCCTCGACGACCAAGGAAAGCCCAGCATCCACCCCGTCGCCCTCGAGCTCCAGCGGTTTGCCATCGGCTATCGACGATGCGCCTTCGCCGGCTTCCTCGCCAAAGTCGAAATGATTCGTGCTCCCAGGAAGCACCGTGTCCTGGATGGCGGACCCGGATGGTCCGGGTCCTTCATCGTGAGGGATTCTCGTTCTGTGGGCCAAACGTGATTCGCAGTGCGACGGACTCCGCTTCGAATTTCGAATCACGTCGGAACTTACCAGCGAGGTGGGCGTGCTGCTGAGCATGACCGGTTTCGGCGAGGCCCGGCATCAAGATGATCGCCTTTCGATGGTCGCCGAAGTACGATCAGTGAACAACCGTCACTTCAAGCTGACCTGTCGAGGCAGCGAGCCGTACACCGCGCTGGAAGCAGGGTTGGTACGACTGGTGCGCGAGTTCGTCCGACGAGGCACGGTGATGCTGACGATCCGGGTTGATCGCCCCAGGCGCGAGGAAGACTATCGACTCAATCGTGTCGCCCTTTCCAGCTATCGGGCACAGTTATCGGAATTGCAAACGGAGGGAGAGCCGCCGATACCGCTGTCGAGCCTTCTGGTCTTGCCGGGCGTGGTCGAGGAGCGCCGACCATCCGACGAAGATCCTCAGGCTGACTGGCCGTTGATCTCGCGGGTTGTCTCCGAGGCGCTGGCCAAGCATCGTGAGTCCCGCTCCCTGGAAGGGAAGGCCATGGCCGAACAGCTTCTCAGCCTGGGACGGGAACTGTCGGAGCATCTGGAGAAAATCGCGTCGCGGGGTCCGGAGGTGGTCGCCACCTATCAGCAACGGTTGATCGAACGCGTCAAGGCACTGGTTCAGGAACGCGTCGCGATCGAGCCGAAGGACCTGATTCGAGAGGTCGCCATCCTGGCGGAGCGGGCCGACATCAGCGAGGAGATCATCCGGCTCCGAGCCCATTTTCAACAGTTTTGCAACGTAATCGACGAGCCGGAAAGCGGTGGTCGAAAGCTTGAGTTCATCGTGCAGGAGATGGGGCGGGAAACGAACACAATCGGATCGAAGGCCAACGACGTGGAGATTAGCCGCGGCGTGGTCGAGATGAAAGGACTCCTGGAAAAAGTTCGCGAGCTGATCCAGAACGTCGAGTGAGCGGGCGAACCCGCGAGGTGAAGCGACCATGTGGGTCGAGGGTTGGGGCGAGCTGCCAGGCCGTCTGATCGTCCTGTCGGGGCCGTCGGGCTCGGGGAAGAGCACGCTGCTGCGCCGGGCTCTGGCGAGGTCGGACGTTTCGGCCAGGCTCTCGGTCTCGGCAACGACCCGCCCTCCCCGTCCTGGTGAGCAAGACGGGGTCGACTATGTCTTCATGGAGCACGACGCGTTCATCGAGGCCCAGGCCCACGGGGAGTTTCTAGAGTGGGCCGAGTACGGGAGTTACCTTTACGGCACGCCGGCCCGGCCCGTTTTCGAGGCGATGGCGAGGGGCGAGTGCGTGATCCTGGAAATCGAGGTCAAGGGAGCCTTGCAGGTCCGGGAGCGGGCTCCCTCGGCCGTCTTCGTTTTTGTGGACGTTCCGAGCTTCACGGTTCTCGAAGAACGGCTTCGGAACCGTGCCAGTGAGGACGACCTGGCGATTCACCGCCGGTTGATCCGGGCTCGCTGGGAGCGCGACCATGCCCACTGTTACGACGAACGCGTGATCAATGACGACCTCGACCGGGCCGTCGATGACCTGGTTGCCATTCTCCAACGACACGGTTGCGGAGCCTGATTCGCCCATGCACGAAGAACTGAAGGAAGAACAGATCGTCAACAAGGTCGGAGGCCGGTTCAAGCTCTCGACCCTGATCCAGAAACGGATGATTGCTCTGAACCAGGGGGCTCGCCCCCTGGTCGACATGCGTTCCCATGACAAGATGGCCATCGTCATCGCCGAGATCAAGCAAGACAAGATCTTCCTCGACACCTCGGGTCAGGTGCAGACGCACGAGACACCGGAAAACTTCGAGGGAGGAACCGTCGACTTGACGCAATCGGAATAACCGAAATCGGATTATCGCGAAGCCGGCGAGGACGGCCGGGTTCGTCAAAGCCCTCCAACACCCCCGGCCGATTTCAATGGACGGCTCGGCAACGGCGGGGGTTAGGAAGGTGCGCCCCCAGGGATGGCCGTTGGTCCCAGCCGATGCCTGGGGGGACTCCATGTTCGATCGTCACCGCCTGATCCAGCACAGCCAGGGTCTCGCCCTGTTGTTCGCGGTCGCCTTCCTGGCCCTCAGCCTGGTCGGCTATAATCCGGCCGACCCGCCTGGAACCGCGGTCTGGCGCCTCGAACCGGTTCCCGCGACCAATCCTTGCGGTCCGGTCGGCGCCTGGCTGGCTCACGAGTTGTTCCAGGTTTTTGGCTGGGGCTCGTACCTGGTTTTGTGGGGTCTGGCGGTTCTCGACCTGGCGCTCTTCCGCCGCCGCTCAGTGGCCGATCCGGTGTCCCGCCTCCTGGGATTCTGGTTAGTGCTCGTCGTGGCGTCGGCCCTCTTCCAGATGCTCGCGCCAGGGTTGAGTCCGAGTCCGCCGGTTGGGAGCGGGGGTTATCTCGGGGCCCTCGGGGTGTCCTTCCTGGGCGGTCAGTTCGGGCCGGTCGGCCTGTTTCTGATCCTCGCCGCGACAGGGCTCGTCGGGCTGGCATTCTGCCACGACTTCCTCCTGGTCTGGCCGCTGCGGGAACTCGTTGGACTGGCACGGTCTCGTCGGCGTTCCTCGCCCTTGGTTCCCGCGCCTTACGCGGTGGGGGGGCCGGTCGCTGGCGCATCAATCGCGGCCATCAGCTACGACGACCCGTTTCGGCGACAGGTAGCCACGCCGATCCCGAGAGCTTCGCTTGCCCACAGGGCCGACGCCCCTGGAGCCGGAACCGACGATCCACGGGCCGCGACGCCCGGTACGGGGCTGATGCCCGCCACGAAGCCGCCGATCATGTCCTCCATTCCGATACCAACGGGCGACGGTTACGAGTGCCCACCTC
>CAZRGV010000102.1:6446-13487 GCA_964599655.1 uncultured Isosphaeraceae bacterium
TGCTCGACCCGCCTGCGGCAGTCGCGATCCAGGAGCACGAGGCCAAGATCAACGCTCGTGCCTTGCTCCTGGAAAAGACGCTCCTGGAGCATGGCTGTTCCGTGCGCGTCGTGCAGATCGACACAGGTCCGGTCATCACCCAGTTTGAGATCGAGCTGGAAGCGGGCTTGCGAGTTTCGAAGGTCGCCGGGCTCTCGAACGATCTGGCCATCGCGCTGGCGGTGCCCAGCGTGCGAATCGTCGCGCCGATTCCGGGTAAGACGACCGTCGGGATCGAGGTGCCCAACGAGCGACGAGGCATGGTTCGCCTCGGCGAGGTCATCGCGGGAAGCACGTCTCGGATGTCGCAGCTTCGCATTCCTCTCTTTCTGGGCAAGGACGTCAAGGGCATGCCACTGGCCTTCGACCTGGCCGACATGCCCCACTTACTGATCGCCGGCCGGACTGGAACGGGCAAGTCCGTTTGCCTGAACGCGATGATCCTGTCGATTCTGATGACCAAGCGGCCCGACGAGGTCAAGCTGATCCTGATCGATCCGAAGAAGGTCGAACTCTCGCAGTTCAAGCGCATCCCGCACCTGATGCACCCGGTCATCACCGACGAGAAGAAGGCCGAATCGTTGCTGGCCTGGGCCTGCGAGAAGATGGATGAACGCTACGGCTACCTGGCTCGCGCTGAGGTCCGAAACGTCCAGGCCTACAACCAGCTTACCCCCGAGGAGATCTATGCCCGGTTCCGCCCCGAGGACCCCGAGGAGCAGAGCCGTATTCCCACCTACATGCCGTACATCGTGATTGTCATCGACGAGATGAGCGACCTGATGATGCAGGTCGGTAAGGAGGTCGAATCGCACATCGTCCGGCTGGCCCAGAAGGCCAGGGCCGCGGGCATTCACCTCATCCTGGCCACCCAGAAGCCGACGGTGGATGTCATCACCGGCCTGATCAAGAGCAACCTGCCTGCCAGAGTGGCGTTTCAGGTTGCCAGCCGAAATGACTCTCGCGTCGTACTTGACGAAATGGGGGCGGATAAGCTGCTCGGTAACGGCGACATGCTCTTCCTGATTCCCGGAACTTCCCACCTGATCCGGGCTCAAGGGACCTATGTCTCCGATGCCGAGGTCAACCGCATCTGCGCCTACCTGGAGCAATATCCGGTCGAGTTCAGCAAGGAGCTTGTCCAGCTTCAGGTCGGCGGTGCCCTCGGCGGTAAGGATCGCGCCGCCGCGCTCAAGGAGCGGGACGAGCTCTACGAGCCGGCCATCGAGATTATCATCCGGGAGCAGAGAGGTTCGACATCGCTGTTGCAACGGGCCCTCGGTATCGGCTATGGTCGCGCCGCCCGCCTGATCGACTTCATGGCCGAGGACGGAATCGTGGGGGAATACAAGAGCGGCTCGGCGCGTGAAGTGCTCTACACCTGGGACGAGTGGGAAGCCATGAAGAACGGGGGCGATACCACGACCGGTTCGGCCGCGTGACCGCCTTTGGGATCGCTCCGAGAAGACCGACCGTTCAGTTCGGTGGATTCCGTTCAACTGGGCCGGCTGGCGGGTCGGTGATCCAAGCGAATCCGGCCAAATTCATGAAATTCGGTGGCGGATTTCGCCCGATCGACCCATCCTGGAATGGTGCGAGGGTCCAGGCCATCCGCGTTGGTACCTGCCGGTCGCCATTCACGAGCTTTCTGGCTTCAGTCCCCTTTGAATTGCCGGGTCTTTCCCATGTCGTTGAAGCGCCTGTTCGCGATCTGCTTCGCCACCATCATTCTCGGCGTCCTTCTTCTCGGCGTTCTCAGCGTCTTGATGATCCAGAACGAGCAACGGCTGAACGAGAAACACGAGCAGCGCTATTATTCCTACCTGCTGGCGGATGAGCTTCGGCAAAGCTCGGACGACCTGACCCGGATGGCCCGGCAGTACGTCGTCTCGCAAGATCCGTTCTATGAGGCCGCCTACCACGACATTCTCGCCATTCGCAACGGAGAGAAGCGACGGCCCTGGAATTACCACCGGATCTACTGGGATTTCGTACTTGAACCGGGAGACAAGCCCCGACCCGACGGCGAGACCGTCCCCCTCCAACAACTCATGAAACAAGCGGGATTCACCGAGGAGGAATTCGCCAAGCTCCGGGAGTCGCAGGCCAACTCCGATGCCCTCGTCCAGACCGAGCTGATCGCGATGAACGCCGTGAAAGGTCGATTCGACGATGGCACCGGACGGTTCGTCAAGCAAGGTCCGCCCGACATCGAGCGAGCGATCCGCATCATGCATGACGCGGACTACGCCCGGAATAAAGCGAAAATCATGAAGCCGATTGATGACTTTTTCGCTTTGATCGACGAGCGAACGAAAGCGGACGTTAATCACTATATGAGTCGCGGTCGCTGGCTTCTCCTGGGAAACCTCACTCTCGTCGGTTTTCTCATGGCCATTGCGATGAGCATCGGAGTCTTCGTTCCTCGAACGATCTTCCGGCGACTGGGTGGCGAACCGGCGGTCGTCGAGTGCGAGGTCCGCCGCATCGCCGAGGGGGACCTCACCGCGGAGGAACCGTTGGGTCGATGGTCCGGCGAGGGGATCCTGGGGGCCATGCGACACATGGCTGGCCGATTGCGGGAAGTCGCCCAGCAGGTTCGCACCACCGCCGACCGGATCGCCCATCAGAGCCGGTCGGTGCATGACAGCTCCGAGACCCTCGCCCGAGCCTCGCAGGAGCAGGCCGCGGCAACGCACGAGGCGTCCAGCTCCATGCAGCAGATCGTGGCGGCCATCCGGATGACTGCGGAAAACGCCTCACAAACCGGCCAGATCGCGGCGGTCGCCGCCGAGGATGCGAAGATGTCGGGAGAGGCCGTCGCGGAGACGGTGGCCGCGATGCAAACAATGGCTCAGAAAATCCGGGTCATCGAGAAGATCGCACAGCAGACCAGGATTCTCTCCTTGAACTCGGCGATCGAGGCGGCCCGCTCCGGCGAGCGAGGCAAGGGGTTTTCGGTCGTCGCGACCGAGGTGGGGGTTCTGGCCGATCGGAGCCGGAAGGCCGCTGGCGAGATCAACGAGCTGGTCGAGTCCTCGGTAGTCGTCGCGGAAAGGGCGGGCACGATGCTCTCTCGGCTTGTTCCGGCCATCGGCGAGACGGCCGAACTCGTGAGACGGATCGGCGAGGCCAGCCAGGAGCAGAGCACCGGCGCCCATCAGATCCAGATCGCGATCCAGCAGCTCGATGAGATCGCCCGTCACGGCTCGATCGCCTCGGCCGAACTGCTCGCCCTGGCCGAGACGCTCGCCTACCAGGCCGAATTCCTCGAATCCGCGACCTCCTTCTTCCAACTACCCGGAACGAGCGGCCGGCCGACGAGTGACGGGAGTCGGATGGAGACTTCCCGGCCGGCCTTGGCGTCGCGACAAGGTTCGAACGGCCATGGCAGGGAACGCTTTGGCGTCGAAGCCGATGCCAGGGATTGAGCGGACTCGTGGTTCCGGCTGGGCCTTCCGAGGGAACCCGCGAACTCAGTCTTCAGCCTGACGGGACATTGTCCGACCGCGGCTGGCAGCCGGCGGAAAGCTCGTCGGGCACGGGACGGCTCTTTCGCGTGACGGCGTCAATGGTCACGATCGTCACAACGGCGTCAGCCGCGATCTCTCCCTTTGAGGTATGGATCTCCTGTCGGACAGCGAAGCTTGATCGACCGAGCCGTTCGGGGCGGGTGGAGATCCGGAGCCGTTCGCCTTGCCGGCACTCCCGACGGTAGTTGAGGTTGAGGTTCACCGTCACGGTGATCGCACCAAGGCCGAGAAGTCGATCGTGGGAAAGGCCGACCTGATCGTACCAGTCTTCGCGTCCCCACTCGAGGTACTCCACGTACTTGGCGTTGTTCACGTGACCATTGACGTCAATCTCGGTGGGACGGACGACGATCTCGATCGAGGTTTCCATCGAGGGGGCCGTTTGCGAGAGGAGGCGGCTCGGCAGGCACCGAGCCTGGTCGGAGACTCGGGATACCTCCTGGCGCACGGGTTGCCAGGAGGCTGGCATCGCGAAACCGAGCGACGGTGGAGGACTTCAATCCGATGATCACGCCTCGGCCAGGAAAGCGCGGAGCAGGTCGAGGCCGTGGCGAATGTCCCGGATCCGCTCCTCCTGGTTGCCGACCTCGCGCTCGACGACGAGCGGGCCCTGGTAGCCGACGTTCCGGAGCGTTCGGACGAACTTACGGATGTCGACCTCGCCCTGCCCGAGGGGGACCTCCTCGCCCCATTGCCCCTTCACTTTGGGACGTCGGGCGTCCTTGACGTGGACGCTCCGGATGTCCGCGGCGAGAATCTCGACCGCGCGGATCGGGTCGCCCATGTCGTAGAGGAGCATGTTGGCGGGATCGAAATTGACCTTGAGGTTCGGCGCCTTGAGGTCGTCGAGCGTTCGCCGAAGCAGATCGGCCGATTCCTGGCCGGTCTCAAACGCGAGGGTGATCCCCTTGTCGGCGGCGAGTTGACCAGCCTGGGCCAGCGTATCCAGGAACGGCTTTCGGTCGGGACTGTCCGGCTCGGGCAGGAAGCCGGCGTGAAGCATCAGGTCGGAGAGGCCGAGGGCCACGGTGCGGTCGAGAGCCCATTTGAGTCGTTCGATCCGTTCCGGACGAAGGGCGGGATCGCCGAAGCCGCCAGTGGCCTTGATCGTCTGAGGCGTGGTGTAGTCTTCCCCGGGGAACCCGAGCATGGCCCCAGTCATCTTCAGACCTGCGTCTCGGGCGGCGTCGGGCATGGCGTCGCCTTCGTCCCAACTCGCGTGGTGCGGGTCGCCGCAGGCAATCTGGGTAAATTCGACGTCCAGTTCGTCCATCAGCCGTTTCAACTCGGCGATACTTTTGACCTGCAAGCTCCAGCTACAGACGCCCAGGGCCAGCGGCGGTACGTTGGTCATCGGTCCTCGATCCTTAGGTAGGCGGCCGTGTCATCGCGGTCGGCCGACGCTCGGCCGCCAAGCCAAACCTTGGCAAGGCCGAGCTCGCCAGAACGCGAGGGGCAACTCTCGCCAAGGAAGGTGCGGCGGACGATTCCGGCTCGAACTCCTCTCCTAGGGTGGCATGGCTCCTCGGCGTTTTCAACCACGAAGCGGGACACCAGCCATCATCGATCCGATTTGTCCGCGTGAGTCGGCGGTGGTTTACTCCGCGCCGTCTCGTCTCGGCACCAGACCCATCGACGGGGAGCGACCGCCCTGTCTTGCTGTGAGGTTCTCGTCTCCGTCCGCTCGAAGCGTCCCCTTCGTGCGTTGGGGATTCGGAAGCAGTCCCGGCCAGTCCGACCACCTCACCGCGCAGGCGAAGACCGCGCCAACTTCGCCGTGCTGGGCTAGCAAGACGGCTCAACCGGCCGAGGCGATGCGCCTGGGCCGGTCGTCGGAGTTGCCGGCTCGGCCCAGGGCACTCTCGGCCGGCGGACTGGTCTTCTCGTACCCGAGCGCTCGAAGCACTTCGAGAACCTCGCTCCAGGTGGGGAACATTCGCCCGCTGCTGGCCTTGTAGTTCTGCATGGCCTGCATGAACTCGAGCTCGGCGGGTGTGTAATCGCGGTCACAGGTGGCCGGGTCGACCAGCCGACGCCGACCACTGGACTGTCTCGCCTGGGCCGCGCGAATGGCCTGGTCCGTAGCCCGACGGTTCGTCCACTTCGACTCATCCTCGATCGGTGCCGGCGCCGGCGCGGGTTCCTTCGCCGGTTTGCAAACGCTGGCGGGCTTCTTCTTGTGGCGATCCAGTGCCGGTTGACGCTTCATGGGGATTCTCCTCACTGAGTGCCACGGGCCTCGGAGGGTTGCGAAGATTGACGGATGCTCTCCACCGATCCGCCTCCGAACAATCCGAGCCGATGAGTCCTGCGCCTTTCTTACCCCGAGGGGATGACTCGACGACCCGAACCGTGACGTTCGAGCCTCCCCCAGAGCCGTTTGGCCGCTTCCCGGACATCCATCGTCCGGCCCCTCGCGGCCGCTCTGGGGGTGACCAGCCCCGTTCATCAGGACCGGTCACTGTGGTCACTGTATCTCCCCCCTGTGACACCATGAGTGTCATACCTGTTTGATCTCGCGAAAAATTCCATTCTCAAGGCAGAACCGTGTCACTTCGGGAACGTGCGCAAGGCTAATAATGCGGAGTTGAGATGTCATTCTGTCGTTTCAAGGCGACGTCGGGCCTCGGCCTCCGATCACGACGGCAGGCGGCCCGCGCATCTCACCATCGCTCGCGGGACGAAAATCGTTCTGCAACCGCGGTTTCTGGCCCTGAACGTCCCGTTCTGGAGATCGTCGACCTGTCGCGCCGAAGCCAACGATGGCAGGGCCGAGCTCGCGCCTCCAGCCCCCCAATGACGGGCAGTCGCGGCTTCCCTCAGACGCAATAACCCGTCGAGCATGACGGATCGGGCGCTTCGTACCGCCTGAGGGACTCTCCCGTCATTAGGTTGGCTTTTTGCAACATCATCGATGGGTCGAGCTCCGCTCGACGTGCTGTACAAGGCGTCGTACGCTGGCCATGGCCGATTGAACCCGCGCGTCCTGGAATGTGGATTCCGCCCGACTTCGATCGCCTCCCTCGTCGCGGCGCGATTCCGAGTCGGAGAAACCTCCCAGGACTTGCCGATTCGTGCGAGCCCGACGCCATCGAGCCGGCCCGGGCGTCACCCTCGAACGAGCTGTGGACGTCTTTGCGGCTTCAAGCAAGGCCGTTCAGCTCAGCCGGCTGACGACGATGTCGGGTCCCCCGGCCGATCCTTGGCCGGTCGCGCCGAAGTGCCCTTTGGGGGGGCTTGAGGCATGGGGCGGCGCCTCTTCGGAGTCGTACGAGACTCGAGGACGCGGCCCTTCCGGCCGTCGCCGGAAAACGACCCATCGAGACATAGAGAAGCTGATTCCCGTTCCCGCCACGATTCCTACAACGGCTGCGGCTAATCGGTGCCGGTTGAAGAAGCCGAACGAGAGCGGTAATAACAGTCGCAGATACAGGCTGACCGGAATGCTCAAGGCGTTGCTCAACGCGTA
>CAZRGV010000102.1:13497-15569 GCA_964599655.1 uncultured Isosphaeraceae bacterium
GGTGAGGAACTGGCGAAGGATCGACCCGTGCCGGGCGTCGCTGAAGGTCAACCGGCGATTGAGCGAGAAGTTCCAGATCAAGGCCACCGAAACCGCGATGATGCCCGCGACCGCCAGGTGCAGCGGACCGCCAACCATCGGCGCCGTCATGTCGGTCATGGGCGTCTTGAGCAGCAGCCACTGGAGGAGGGCGTAGCAGCTCAGGTCGACCACCGCGCCTGAAGCCCCCACCACACAGAACTGCACCAGCCGCGAGACGTTGCCGAAGCGATGATCCGACAGGCGCTTCATGTGCCGGACGTCGTCCCAGCCGGGCCAGATCCGTCGCGTCGGACGTCCCGTCTTGACGGGGATTTCGGCCCAGCGCCCTGTGACCTTCGCCAGGATCTCGAAGGAAAACTTCGTCCCGACCGCATGGAATCGGTGCCCCGCCTCGTCGAGGGCGTGGCGAGTCAGACCCATCAGCCCGGTGAAGGGGTCCGAGGTCCCCACCATCGGTTTGGCGATGGCTCCGACAGTCGACCGGAGCCGTCCACTGCCCACGGCGCAACGACTCGCGATTGAAAGCTCGGCCTGGCCGCTCGTGAGCGGTTCCACCACGCGCGGCAGGTCCGCCGGATGGTAGTTCATCACCGGGTCGAGCAGGAGCAGGACGTCTCCCTTGGATCGTTCGAGCCCCGCCACGGCCTCGGCTGCCACGCCAGGCTGTCGAGAGCGGACTTGACGCCAGGACGGATCCCGATCGCAGATCATGGGAACGTCGGGTGGAGTCACCACCAGCACTTCCACCTCATGCCCGGCTCTTTCCAGCGCATCGCGATACGCGGGGATCTGGGAGGTTGGCAAGGGCCCATCGGCATGTGTTGGTAGAATCAGGCTGACTCTCGCCATGTATTCATGGGCTCCCTCAGTGGCGAACAACCCCCAACGCCCCACACGAAGGAGACTGGGCGGCGGCCAGACAGGGCGGTGGACCAGGGCGGACATCGACCTGGGGGTGCCGAACGTCCCTTGTAATCTATGACACTCGGTCGAATCGTGCAACGCGAGTTGACCCGTCGCATCACGGCCTTCAAGAGGCCGGGCTCGGTCGTCCCACGTCTTCCGACTTCGGGTAAATCTTGTGCCGAGGGGCGTTGCGAAGGACCTGCTCCCGGCCCCAGTTTGTCACCTGCCGGAACGTGTCCGACCGGATGAAGTCGTAAAACGCTTGCGGGTCGTTCCACTCGCTGAGGATGGCGTACGAGTATGGATCGTCAACCTTCTGGTAGAGAAAGCTCGACCGGTGGCCCGGCATCGTTTCAAGCAGACGAAGCACTTCGCGGAACTTGTCCGTGAAGAGCGACGCCTTCTCCGGAATCACGTCGTAATACATGCCTACGGTGACCAAGACGTTTCTCCTCGTGCGATGCCTCGTCGTCGAAATGGTCCGTCTTACCACATCCAACCACCGGCTTCGCGCGATTGGATGGATCGGTCTCACGGGATCGAATCACGAACCGCCTGCATTCGCATGCCCATTGTCAGCATCCAGAGCACGGTCGATCCAGCCGCCGCCGATCAGCAGATCGCCGTCGTAAAGTGCGACGACCTGGCCGGGGGTCACGGCGGATTGAGGGTGATTGAACCAGACGCGGGCACGGTTGCCGGGAAGGGGCTCGGCCAGGGCGGGAACGGGCCGGTGCTGTGCCCGGATCTGCGCGAGGCCTCGGACCGGACCTTCGGGCGGATCCGTCTGCCAGTTAAACTTCGAGGCCTCCAGCCCAGCCTTGTCGAGCGAGGCGCGAGGGCCGATCGTCACGGTCCTCGTAAGGGCCTCGATGCCCACCACGTAGCGAGGCTCGCCGAAGGCTATGCCCAGACCCTTGCGCTGGCCGATCGTGAACGCCTCGATTCCCGAGTGCTCGCCGACGGGGTTCCCGGCCTCATCGACGATCGGCCCCGAGGTGTCACGCCCCAATCGCCTCGATCGCACGAAGCTCAGGTAATCATCGTCGGGAATGAAGCAGATTTCCTGGCTGTCGGGCTTGTCGTGCACCGGCAGGTCGAGCGCGCGCGCAATCTCCCGAATC
>CAZRGV010000102.1:15579-22015 GCA_964599655.1 uncultured Isosphaeraceae bacterium
GACTTCGGATATCCGCCGACCGGCAGGAGCACGTGCGGCAGGAGTTCCCGCCGCAAGCCAAATAAAACGTACGACTGGTCTTTGCGAGGATCGACGGCTCTGGCTACGCGGGGCTCGCCGCCCGGTCCGGGCTTAATCTGGGCGTAATGTCCCGTGGCCACGAAGTCGGCCCCGACCTGCTTTCCGTAGGTCCAGAGTTTGCCGAACTTGAGCCAGATGTTGCACATGACGCACGGGTTTGGCGTCCGGCCGGCCATATACTCGTCGGCGAAGTTCTCCATGATCCGCCCGAAATCGTTCTCGAAGTCGAGGGCGTAGAACGGAATATCGAGCCGATCGGCCACGGCGCGGGCATCGAGTGCGTCGCTGACACTGCAACAGGTCTTGGCCCGCCGCTCGGCGTCCTCCGCGTGCGCGCCGGTGCGCATGAACAGACCGATGACCTCGTGCCCCTGCGATTTCAGCAGGTGGGCCGCCACCGAACTATCCACGCCACCACTCATTGCCAGGACGACCCGGCTTCCCATGCGCCGACAGCTCCCGTTCCGAAAGGCAAAACCGACGGAACAACCCGACGTTTATCCTAGCCATCCCGACAACCGACCGGCAAGGCGGATTGACGTTGCCCTCCCTTGTGAAACCGCTTCGGATCGATTCGATCCGTCACGCCGGGCGCGCATCGTCGGACAACTTATGTCATCCGATCATGGTGGCGGTCCTCGCCGCAGCCCTCCCACCCGACCCGTCGCGTCTCGATGGACGCAGAGAACGACGACTGCTTTGTTTGGCGAGTTTGTCGCCGTCGCGGTTCCGCTCGAGCGACCGGGTGAGCAAGCCGAGGCGGTGTCATGGCGACCAGCGAACGATCAGGAGGAGGGTACCGACTGGTCGGAGAGGATGGGTTCAAATTGGTTGCCGGGTCGGAGCTGGCCGACGGGTCCGTCGAACTTCCAACCGTCAGGGTCAGGGACGAACTGATAAACCGGTCCGACCCGATTGGTGGGGCAGAGCCAGATGAACTCGCCGTGTTGCCACGCGCGGAAGTTCTTATGAATGTTGCGAGGCAGCCCGATGACCCCCCCTTCCTCGGCGAGCTGGATCTTGTGATTTCTCAGGTAGCGCTCCGTGCAGAGGTCGCGAACGGCGGAAAGGTCGCCGCGGTTGGCGGCGGAGAGCAGGTTTGAGTACGCGCGAACGGCGTTCCGAACCGGCGACGTGCGAACGTATTCGAAGATCAGGGCGGCAATGACCAGGGCGGCGATCCCAACGCCCCAGAGAGTCGGTTTGAGCCCCCTCGGTGGCGTCGTGGGTTCGCCGGAGGGCGAGTTGGGAAGACGGCCCTGGTGGTGGTTCCGGTGCTGGTTCAACGAGGTTTCACCTTGCGCTGCAGGTCGTCGCGGAGTCGGTCGAGGACGGAGTCGGTTTTGGCCTGCTGGAGGATTTCCTGCACGATCGTCTTGATACCACGAGGGCCCCACTGGCAGCCTTGCTGGAGATAGACCTTGGCCCCGTGGCCGAGGACATACGAAACGGCGGCGGCGGCCGACGCCTGGGCCAGCCCGATGGCACCATAGCCGATGGCGGTGAGCGGGGCGGCCAATCCGCCACTGAGCACGGTGACGCCGGCCAGCAACGACTTCATGCCGCCCGCCAGGAGGTGCCCGGCGACCTTGACAACGCCCACGGCGCCGAGGGCCGCGACCATGTCCTTGACCAGGCCCGTGGCCGTCTTGCGGGTCAAGGGGATGCCATAGACGCGGCTCAGGGCAATGATCATCGTCACGTCAACCGCCAGCCCGCCCGCGAGGTCGGCGACGGGGACCGGATTCAGCGCCACGGCGGCCCCCTTGGCGACCGCGAACTTCCAGATGGTGTCGTTGGCCTTCTCGTCGCGGAGCTTCATCTTGCGGGCGACGATCTCCTGATGCAGGTCGCCGGCATAGAGCAAGGTGTTCAGGGCGACGAGGGCCTTGCCTTCGCGCTCGAGGACCTCGAGAATTCGCTGCTTGAGGGGCTCGATGATCGGCTCGGGCTGTTCCCATTCGATGGTCGTGGACCCGTCGGGGCGCTGGACTTTAACTCGGAAGGGGTCGGGGCACGCGGCGGTCATCACCACGTCTTCGGGGCGAACGAGGTGCCGAACCCGCTCGTCCTTGATCTTTTGATAGATGGCGTCGCGGTCGGCGTCGGGGTAGCGGTCGATCTGATTGAAGACGATGAGGATCGGCTTCTGAGCCTCTCGGAGCCGCGAGAGGGCCTCGAACTCGACGCGCTGCATGTCGCCGGAGACAACGAAGAGGATCAGGTCGGCGTGCCGGGCAAGCTCGCGGGCCATGGCCTCTCGGACCTCGCCGCCGACCTCATCGATGCCGGGGGTGTCGACCAGGACAAGCCGGGCCGACTCGAAGCCGGAGGCGTCGGAAAGCGTGGCGGTCTCCCAGGGGTGCGCCGACCGCGTGGTGGTCGTGCCATGGGTGACGCCGGTCTTGAAAACCGGCTTGCCGCAAAGGGCGTTGAGCACCGACGACTTGCCCCGGCTGACCATACCGAAGGCCACGATCTCGACGGTGTTCGAGTCGAGCTTCTCGGAGAGGTCGCGGAGCTGTCGCAGCTCGTCGGCGAGAGCCTGTTCTTCCTCGGGCGTGAGCTTGAGGCCGGCGAGCGTCTGCTCGAGGCTCTCGCGAGCCCGGGTGACGACGTCGTCGGCGTCCTCCTGCCGCTCGAGTGGTTCCAGCACTTCGTCGAGGGAGCCGGGTTCCGACATGGCGAGGGCATCCTCTCGTGAGGTCAGTCCAAAAGGTACATGGAGATGAACGTTCTTACAAAGACATTCTTCGAAAAAGCGATCGCCGACTTGCGTGTTCGCATTAGCGCCGGGCGCCGGGGGTTTCCTTGGGGCCGGTAAAGCGTTTCACAACGCGGTCGAGGGCCTGCTGGGCGAACTCCTTGAGGAACTCGGCGCGGCTGTGCAGGTCGAATTGCCGGATCAGGGCGGCCTGCATGCCGCCGTCGCCCCACGACTGGCCCCGCTCGAAGTATTCGGTGAACGCGAGGCCCGAGATGTGTGTCAGGTAGGCCATCGAGGTTGCCTGCACGGCGCCCCCGGCCGCGTAGCCGACGAAGCTGGATTTAAAGACGCCCGCGATCAGTGAGGTGGCCGCCTCGACGATTCCGAGCTTCAAGAGCATCTGGACCATCTGGCCGCCGATCATCTTGACGTGGGCCGTTGAAATCTCGACGCCGAAGACGGCGGCCAGCTCCGAGATCATCTGGAACTGCACGGCGCCGGCGGCCATCAGGTCGAGAGCGGGGATCGGGTTGGCGAAGACGGTTCCCGCGGTGATCCACTGAAACTTCTCGACCACGGCGCGGGCCTTGAGGCGTCGTTCTCTCGTGAGCTGATCCTGCGCCTCGCGGCTGACCAGGTGGGCCCGAAGCAGCAGGTTGGCGGCGCGGAGGGCGTCTCCCTCGCGTTGGACGATGGTGGCGATCCGCGCCTCGAGATCGCCGAGGTCGGGCGGCTCGGCCTCGAACACGGTCTCCGTCGCCCCGTCGGCTCCCTTGACCCGAACCTGGACCGGCCGAGGCGAGGCGGCGACGGCCACGATGTCGTCGGCTGGCACGATGCCTTTGAGCCGCTCGCGGAGCTTGGCCAGGATCGCCTCGCGATCCTCCTTGCGGAAGCGGTCCTTCTTGTTGAGGATGACGATCGAGCGCTTGCCTTGACGGGCGAGTGCGGTTAAGGGCTCAAACTCAGAGCGAATGAGGTCGTGGTCGACGACGAACAGGAGCAGGTCGGCACGAGCGGCGAGGTCGCGGGCCTCGGCTTCACGGAGCGCCCCCCCTTCGCCGATTTCGGAGAGGCCCGGCGTGTCGGTCAGGACGAGCCGGCCGTCGAGCCCCTCGACCTCGTGGGTGTAGGTCTCGCCGTGTCGGGTCGTCCCCAGCGTGGCCTCGGTCGGCCCGACGGCCCGGCCGAGCAGGGCGTTAATCAGCGACGTCTTGCCAGCCGAGCCAGTGCCGAAAACCACGACGTGGAAGGTCTTCGACTCGCGATCGGTCCGGATGCGGGCGATCTCCCTAGCGAGCTTCTCGCGAACGGCCTCGTCCTCGACGCGGGTCAGCATTTGCTCGGCTTTCTCGGCCTGAACCTCAGCGGCCTGGACGACGTCGGTCGGCGCCTTCGCGGGGGTCGGCTCCGGCCTGCTGAGATGCCAGAACATGCGCGCCGCCGCGATGGCCGCGGCTGAGGCCGTCGCCACGGCGAGTACCACGACCGCCACGGCCAACGCAGGCGATTGCCGGGCGATCCGGTCGTGAAGGTCGCCGACCGAGGTTACCAGCCAGGCCGCCATGCCCATCGCCACGATCGACAGCACGGCCGCGAGCAGGAATCGGGACGAGTTGCGCAACGTCGAGAGCCTTCCGGATGGTGTCGGTGACAAGACGATCCCTGCGGGGATGTCTCGTGAGGTCGTTCGTTCGCGATCAACCTTCATTATGCCAGATGGCCCATCAAGAAGCGCGGGCCTTGGAATCGGCGGGATTGACCTGGCGCGGCGGCGGTCGCTAGCCTTGGCGCGGGACCAGCGACATGGTGGCTCGTTCGCGGCCAACCCAACATCGACCAGGAGCGCGCGCCGATGACGACCGGGAAACGTTCCGACGAATGCTCACGACGCGACTTCCTGACCGCCTCGGTGGCCGCGGGGCTCGCTCTGGGACTGCCCACGGCGCCAGCACGAGCCCTCGGGGCGAATGACACCCTGAAGGTCGGCACGATCGGCTCGGGCGGCCGTTGCCGCGAGCTGTTGCGCGCCTCGATCGCGATACCCGGGCTGAAGTTCGTCCACGTCTGCGATGTCTGGGACGAGGCCGCCGCCGAGACGCTGAAGCTGACTCCCGGCGCGACCTCATCGAAGGATTACCGCAAGGTCCTCGACGACAAGGACGTCGACGCTGTCCTGATCGCCACGCCCGACCACTGGCATGTCAAGATGCTCGTCGATGCCCTGGATGCCGGCAAGCATGTTTATGTCGAGAAGCCGCTGACACACTCGATCGAAGAGGGCCCGGTCGCCATCGAGGCCGCACGGTCGCACAAGGACCTCGTGGTGCAGGTTGGGCAGCAGCAGCGCAGCATGCCCCACATGCGGAAGTGCTTCGAGGAGATCGTGCAGCCGGGGACAATCGGCAAGGTCTTCCACGCGAGGATTTGGTGGAATTACTGGGCCTATCCCAACCGGCCGTCGAAGATCGACGTCGATCCGAAGAGCGTCGACTGGTCGGCCTGGCTCGGCTCGGCGCCCCAACGGCCCTTCGACGTCGAGCGGTTCCGCCGCTGGAGGAACTTCTGGGAATACGGCGGCGGTCATACCTCCGACCTGGCCACACACCTGATCGACGTCGTGCACTGGTTCCTTGGCGTCGAACATCCCGCGACGGCGCAATCCGCCGGCGGGCGGTTCTTCAGCCAGGATGGCCGTACCACGCCCGACACGATTCACACCCTCTGGACCTATGAAGGGGAAAACCCGATGGTCGTGACCTGGGAGGGAAACCAGTCGAACGGGCAAGGGGGCGCGGGAATCGAGATCAAGGGGACGAACGGGACGCTCTACATTGATCGGCAAATGTACGAATGGACGCCCAAGCTGGGTAAGGCGGTCACGCATCGTGACGGGTTGCTACCCTGCGGCGTCTTCGTGACGCGACCTGACCAGGATGCCGAGCATCTGAAGGACTGGCTCAGGTCAATCCAGGACGGCAAGCCCCCCCGCGTCCCGGTCGAGGTCGGCGTGGCCGCGGCCGGCACGAGCCACCTGAGCAACCAGGCCTTTCGGACCGGTCGGCTCGCGCGCTGGCCAGCCTCGTGAGTCGGTCGGATTGGGGCGAACTGGTGAATGAACCCGAGGAAACGTACCAGGGCGGCCGGTTCGAACCGTTGCGGCTCGAACCGGCCCCTGTGCTCGAATACCTCATCACGAGGCGACTGCTCGTCACAATGGGCTCAACGCTTCTTGATCCGGCCGAAGAGGTTGGCGATCACGCCGCGTCGCACCGGCCGGTTCGGATCGCTGATCTGCGGCGGATTTGCGGGCACCGGCCCGGCGGTTGAGGCCGGCGGCGGCAAGGTCAAGTGCATCGAAACCTCGGGAGGCGCCAACGGAGGCGCAGGGGGCGGTTCGTTCGCGAACGGCAGCTCGGGCTCCAAGGGCTCGGACGGAGGAGCGGTTGCCTCCATACCGCTCAGAGCGCCCGGTGGTGGTTCCACGGGAGGAACCGAGGCGTCAGCCAGGCTGCCGGACCGGGAGGAACTCGCGTCGCCGGTGGCCTCGGGAATGGACGACGCGGGAATGGGTGCGTCGATGGCCGGCGTGGGTGTTGCTGAGGTTGGATTGTTACCACCAGCGGCAGAACATATCGATCACGGCGC
>CAZRGV010000103.1:0-20431 GCA_964599655.1 uncultured Isosphaeraceae bacterium
CAGTTGGGAGTGGCCGGCGCGCGGGGGATCTGGGTTTTTGGATGGGGGGCGTGGGGGTGGGTTGGCAGCCGCGGGGGGGCCTGCGGCCTGGTCGCGCTCTACTCGACGCTGTTCCTTTATCACCGGGCGTATGACGCGGTGATTTTGATTCTGCCGATGGTCCACGCCGCGTTGCAAGCGCGGTGGTGCCCGGCGGTCCCTCGTCGGTGGTACCGAGTTTCGGCGCTTGCCTGTTTGGCGGCGCTGCTGGTCCCTGGGAGGCTGCTGAAGTGGGGTTTGGTGCGTTCGATCGAGTGGGGCGGATTCGGCGGATGGCTGTTCCAGGCGCTGGTGCTTCCCTGGGCGACGTGGGCCATCCTGATCGCGATGGTCACGTTCTGGCTCGCCGAGCGATCGCGGGGGGGAGTCGTGGGAGCATGGGGCCTCCAGGCGGGACCGCCCGTCGGAGCGGGGGGATCAGCAGAAGGCGGTTTCGGTGACGCGAGGGTCGGCGCCGGGGACGGCGGTGAATCGGCCGGTGGGGTCGACGAGGAACGTGATGGCGTGTGAGCCCTGTTGACCGGTCTGGTCGATCGCGACGACCTCGAGCGCGTGCTCGCCCTTGGCAAGTTGGTCGCCGGGCAGCGGGCAGTCCCAGCGGTTGGCGTGTCGGCTGGAGAGTTCGAACCAATCGTGATGGTCGATCCGAGCGCGGACGCATGCCAGGTCCTGGTCGGACCAGGTTTGAACCCGGATCGAGTCGGGGCCACGGACGATGTGAGTCGGTGCGGTCGCGAGCCGCAAGGCGCGAGGATGCGTGATGAGGGCGATGGGTCCGCGGTCGGTGATCGAGCGGTAGGTGAGGGCGAGGTCGTTGTCGTGGAAGTAGGCGAGGGTGTAGCCGGGCGGGCCGCCTTCGGGATCGCCGATGGACCTTGTGGCGACGGCGACGTTGCGGCCATCGTTGGCCACCTGGCCGTAGTGGGTGTGGCCGGCGAAGATGGCGGTGATCGGACGGGACTGGACGATCGTTCGCCAGTCGTCGATGCCGGGACCGTCGAAGTCCTCCCAGATCTGATAGGGATAATTATGCTGGAAAATGACGATTTTTTCCGAGGCGGCGACGGCCGCGTCGATCTCGGCGCGGAGCCATTGGATCTGGCCCGGCGAGAGTCCGACGGGCCGGGCTTCCTGGGTATTGAGGCGGAGGAAGCGGAGGCCACGCATCGAGAGCGAGCCGAAGGTTTCGCCCACGTGTTTCTGGAACCCGAGGGCGAGCGGGTCGTTCTGAACGTCGTGGTCGCCGACGAGGGCGAAGTGGGGGACGTTCAGGCGATTTCGAAGCGCGTTGAAGAGCTGGAACTGGGCTTCGAGGGCGTCCTGGACGTTGTCGCCGAGAAACTGGACGAAATCGGGGCGAATCCGGTGGTTGACCTCGTCGACCATCCAGAGGGCCACGTGATGGTTGGGCCGTCCGGGTTCGGTGAGGTGGAGGTCGCCGGGGATGACGGCGACGACGGGATCGTTGGGCATGGGCAGGGTTCCTTCACGAGGAGGGTTCGAGGGAGATCGCCAGCGGCGGCCTGGCCTCGGTTTCGAGGATCGGTTCGGGATTCGAGTTCGGGTTCGGGTCGTCCGACGGGCGGGTCTCGGGCATGGCGAGGGTGTAGAACAGAAGCGCCAGGGTGGCGATGACTGCCAGGCAAAGGAAACCGACGTCGACGCTGGTGGCCTTGACGACGAAGCCGGTGGTGAGGTTGCTCAGCGCGGCGCCGAGGCCGGTGGCCGTGGCGAGCGCGCCTTGCATGACGTTGAAGCGTCCGGTGCCTCGCGTGAGATCGGCGATGGTGAGGACACCGACGACGCCGAAAACGCCGGCGCCGATGCCGTCGAGCAGCTGCACGGCGACGAGGGCGTACGGATTGTTGGTCCCGGTATAGAGCACGCCGCGAATGGGCAACACCGCGAAACCGATGAGAAAGACGGCGCGGCGGCCCCAGGATTCGGCGAGTCGGCTCGCGAGGAGGGCGACCGGAATCATGGTCAACTGGGCCACAATGATGCAGGCGGACATCAGACTCGCGGCGGCGCCGTTTTGGGTGGCGGCGACCTTCTGGCCCACCAGCGGCAACATGGCGGCGTTGGCGAAGTGGAACAGCACGACCGCCAGGGCAAAGACGACGACGCGGCGGTCGTGGAGCAAGTCGCCGACGGACGCGAGGGGTGGGGCCTCGTCCGCCTCGGATGCGGAGCCGTCGCGGCCAGGGCGTTCCGATCCCGAACCACGCTCGAGGCGAACCGGTCGAGGGTCGAGGTCCCGGCCGCGGGCCAGGTCGTGGTTGATCTCCTCGGGCCGGATGAGCCTGGTCGACGCGATGGAGGCCACGCCCAAGAGGGCAACGAGGTAGAAGATCCCCTCGAAGGCGATGAGGTCGCCGATGGCCCCGGCGAGCAAGGCGGCCGCCACGTTGCCGGCGTGGTTGAACGCTTCGTTGCGGCCGGTTCGGCGAGCGAGGGCCGATCGGCCCACAAGGCCCAGGCTGATCGCGGCGATGGCGGGGCCGAACACCGCCGAGGCGGCGCCGATGACCACCTGCGCCGCGACAATCACGGGAAACGTCGGCGACCAGGTCATCACGATCGCGCCCAGACCAATGGCCATCGCCGCCACGACGACGGCGCGCCGCTTCCGGCGCGTCTGGTCGAGATAGGCGCCAACCGGCGTCTGAGCGAGCACCGAGGCGATCCCCATGGCCGACATCGCGATGCCGATCTGGCCGGCTCCCCAGTTCCGGGCCGTGAGGTAGATCGCCAGGTAAGGGCCAAGCCCATCGCGGACGTCGGCCACGAAGAGGTTGAGGGCATCGAGCGCCCGGAGGGTTTGTCGCGACGGTTGCGGCGTGGTCCGTTCCATGAGTCGCTCGTTCTCGCTCCGTACGGTCGGGTTGGCACCGACCGTGAGGTGTTGGCAATCGTCGAAAAACGATACGGAATTAGAAATAAAAACGTCAGAAATCGTTACTTCATTACAATAATAATGATTTTGGAGATTCTCGATCGTTATGGTGAAACCCTGAGCCGTTCCGGATTCGAGGGACCGGCTTCCCGCAAAGGGCGTGCCAGCGCGAACCAGGGCGTGATGCCCGGAGAAATCGGAGGCGGTTTTGGGGGAGGGCGGAGGGTTTTGGGCATGATTCTCCCGGTCGCCGGGGGCGGATCTGCCCGGGGCGGGCCGCGCTGGCTTGTTGCGGCGCGTGGGCGGGCCTGGAAATTTCACGAACAAAATGGGGCGGGGGATCGTACCGTGAGCGATTGAGGCCGCGCCGACGGTCCAACCGACCACGGAACGTCGTCGCGCGGAAGGGGATTGGCAAGTCGGCGACGAATGGCTTAAGCTTGGGATTCGATGAGCGAACCAACGGCTGGCGGACGGACTCTTGGGGCCCTTCAGCGCCTGATTCGCGAGACCTACGGGGCGAAGGATGCGGCTCGTGGGGACGCGGCGACCTTTCTCTGGCTGACTGAGGAGTTTGGCGAGCTGGCGACGGCCCTCCGGTCGGGCACGCAGGAGGAGCTGGCGTCGGAGATGGCCGATGTCCTGGCCTGGCTGGTCACGCTGGCCAATGTCCGGGGGGTCGACCTGGAGGCCGCCGTCTGGCAAAAATATGGTCGGGCCTGTCCCGGCTGCCACACGGTTCCTTGCACGTGCGACCCGTCGGAGAAGCCCTGACACCCGCTTCGATTCGCTCGCGTTGGCCTCGCGTCGTCGTCTTGGGTTCCGGAACGGAACGGCCTGGATCGACGGTCTTCGCCACCGAACGGCTTGCCTTGCGGAGCGATCGGTGGGCGTTGCCCACCCGGCACGGCGTGGTTTCGAGCGGTTCGGGACGCCCCTTCGGATCGGAATGGTTGCTGGCAATGATCGGCCGCCGGTTGGGTCGCGGAGAGATCGGCTCATGGGATGGAAGTCGTGTCGGCTTGGCAGGTTGGGTCTCGCCGCGCTGGTGTTGTTGCTGGCCGTCTGGGGGGGATCGGCGCGGGTTCGGGCCCAGTCGGGCACGACGGGGGCGCCGACGATCGAGAACATCCGGCTCGGGTTTGGTCCGCTTCAGGTGGAAGAGGCCCGGCAGAACGACTGGTACAAGGTCGGGTCGTGGATTCCGGTCACGGTCGACCTGAAGGCCGGCGCGTCGCCGTTTCAGGGCGAGGTCGAGCTGTTCGTGCCCGACGAGGACGGCACGCCGACGTCGATTCGGGAGCGGGTTTTCCTTCAGGCCCACGAGCTCCGATCGTTCCAGGGGCGGGTTCGTCCTGGCACGAAGAACGCGGAGGTGACGGCCCGGCTGCTCGACGGCGAGGGGAAGCTGGTGGGCCGATCGCTGACGGTCGGGGCGTTTTACGACCTTGACCCGTCGTCGCTGGTGGTGGCGACGCTCGGCCAGCCGAGCGGTGTCGAGGCGGTTCCGAGCCTGGCGAAGTTCCAGTCGAACGGACCGGGGACGCCCGACCTGGTGGTCGGCACGCTCCAGACGATTCCGGCGGACTGGCTCGACCTGGACGCGGTCGAGACGATCGTGCTGGAGACCAGCAGCGACTCGGTCCTGGAACGGCTCCGGACCGGCGGCGACCGGGTGTTGAAGGAATGGGTCGCGCAAGGGGGGCATCTGGTGGTGGCGGTCGGGGCCAACTGGCAGCAGGCGATCGAGCTTTTGGGCCCGATGTTGCCGGCGGTTCCGTCGGGTCCGGCGCGGCTGAACGACCTTGGCGCGGTCGAGTCGTTTTCCAGCAACGCGACGCACCCGATCCAGCCGCCGATGACGGTGATCAAGCTCGAAGACTGGGCGTCGCGAGGGGGCGTTCCCCTGGCGGCGGCCACCGCGAGCCCGCTGGTGGTTCGCGGCCCTTACGGCTTCGGCCGGGTGACGATCACCGGCATCGACGTCGCCCACCGGCCCTTTTCGGCCTGGGAGGACCGGAGGCTGTTCTGGGACAAGGTGCTCGACATCCGGAGCCTTTCCTCGGAGGATGCGGCGTCGAGCGTCAGCATGTCCCGTGGGGCGTTGATCCAGACCAGCGCCTCGGACCTGGCCGCACGGCTGCACCAGGGGCTCGAGCAGTTTCCCGGCGTGAAGCTCGTGCCGTTCGGCTGGGTGGCCTTCTTCGTGTTCCTCTACATCTTGCTGATCGGCCCGGGCGATTACCTGTTCCTCCGCAAGGTGCTCAAGCGGATGGAGCTGACCTGGGTCACGTTCCCGTTGATCGTGTTCGGGGTGAGCCTGCTGGCGTACCTCGGGGCCTACGCGGTGAAGGGGAACGAGCTTCGGGTCAACAAGCTCGACGCGATCGACTTCGACCAGACGACCGGCGCGGTGCGAGGGCGGAGCTGGATGACGGTCTTCAGCCCCCAAAACCGCGACTATGGCGTGTCGTTCCATCCGCTGTCGCCGCGGTTCGACGGCCAGTCGCCGCTGGAGGTCGAGTCGAACCGCGTGAGCTGGTTCGCCTCGCCCGAGCCGAGATTCGCGGGCTCCGGCGGGCGGATCACCCTGGCAGGCTCGGGCTACGCCTATGGCCCGCCGGGCAAGGCCAACGAGCTCGAAGGGGTCCGGATCGCGATCTGGAGCACCAAGAGCTTCAGCGGCCGATGGACCGGACACGCCCCGCAGCCGGTGGTGGAGACCGACCTCCAGCCGGTCGGCGGCGACCGGATCTCGGGCTCGATTCGCAACCTGCTCGACCTGCCGCTGAAGAACGCCCAGCTCTATTACGGCAAGAACGTTTACGACCTGGGCACGATCCGCCCGAGAGGGATCGCCCGCGTCGACCCGACCCGCACCGAGGCCACGGCCCGCTACCTCGGCCGGATCGCGCAGTCGTTCGACCGGGGCATGGTGGTCTACGGCCCCAACGGCTCGGTCGCGGGGAACACGGGATTCACGATGCCCAGGGCCGACGTGGTCCGAGCGGCCATGTTCCACGACGCGATGGGCACGCGGGGCGCGCTCTATCCGAGCCGGTCGTTGCGGGCGCTGGACCTGACCGGCCAGGTCGTCGAGCTCTTGCGGCCGATGCTCGTGGCCGAGGTGGACGCCCCCGCCGCTCGGCTCGAGCTCCGCAACGCTCCAGGCACGCCGCAACAGGAACAGACAACCTTGCTTCGCGTCCTCCTGCCCGTCACCGCCGACGACGGTGCCGCGAAGTGAACGGGCGCGTCGAGGTTCGCGAGATCACGCACGAGGACCCAAAACGATCCGGAAACGAAACGAGGTGTCGGAGCATGAGACGATCACGAGGGATCGCCCGCCTGATGGAAGGGCTCGCGGTGGGCGACCCGTACGCCGTTCTGGTGTTGATCGTCCTCGTGGCGGCGGCCTTGGCCGCTCTGGTTTCCCTTGTCAAGGCCCGCAAGGCCAGCCGGAGGCCGACGTCGACGGAGTCGTCGCAGGCCGACCCGTTGTTGTGACACGATCGGGGGCCGAGCGCAGCGGCCCCTGGAGTGGATCGGACGATGCGCCGGATCTGGCTGCGCCGGATTCCGGCCCTTTGGCCCTCGGGCCGTTTCGTTTCGTCGAGCACGCCCCATGATTGAAACCATTCGCCTGACCAAGATGTATGGGCCGCTTTATGCCCTGAAAGAACTGAACCTGACCCTGAACGAGGGGGACGTCTACGGCTTCATCGGCCCGAACGGCGCGGGCAAGACGACGACGATGCGCATCCTCGCCACCCTGCTCAACCCGACCTACGGCGAGGCCTACGTTTGCGGCCACTCGATCTACAACGGGGCCAAGGAAATCCGCCGCCTGATCGGCTACATGCCCGACTTCTTCGGCGTCTATGATGACATGAAAGTCATCGAGTACCTGGAATTCTTCGCCTCGGCCTATCGGATCAAGGGGGAAGCCCGCAAGAAGATCTGCGACGAGGTGCTCGAGCTGGTCGACCTGACCTACAAGCGCGATGCCCTGGTGACCAGCCTCTCCCGAGGCATGACCCAGCGCCTGGGGCTGGCCCGCACCCTGCTGCACGACCCGCAGGTGCTCCTGCTCGACGAGCCGGCCAGCGGTCTCGACCCTCGCGCCCGGATCGAAATGCGGGGCTTGCTCAAGGAGCTCCGAGCGATGGGCAAGACGATCCTCGTCTCCAGCCACATCCTGCCCGAGCTGGCCGACATCTGCAACAAGATCGGCATCATCGAGCAAGGCTCGCTGATCGTCAACGGCGACGTGACCGAGGTCATGAAGCAGGTGCGCGCCGATATCGTGCTGAACATCGCCGTGGTCGACCGGCTGGCCGACGCCGCCAGCTTGCTCGAAAGCCAGCCCGAGGTCGACCACGTTCAGGAAAAGAACGGCGCCCTCATCGTCAAGCTCAACGAAGGGGTGCTCCGATACGGCGTGCTCGCCCAGCGGCTCGTCGAAAACGGCTTCGAGATCACCACGTTCAAGGAAGACGAGATCAACCTCGAAACCGCGTTCATGCACCTGACCAAGGGGATCACCAGCTAGTTTCGTGATCTCCTGACACCACGAGCGAGGTCCGGCCCTTCGCGAGAAGGAGCCGGACCTCGGTTCGCGCGCGGGGCCGTTCGACCATGGACCGTCCGAGGGCCGCCGTTACGGGGTGACGGTCCCGAGCACCTGCAACGCGGCCGAGACGTTGGCCGGCAGGTTGGCGACGCCGCTGGCGTTGCCGAAGACGACGATTGGGGCTCGCATGGCGCGTCCGACCGTGATCGTGCTGCCGCCGGGCCCGATGACCAGGTTCCCCTTGATGTTGCCGCCCTGGCCGGCGGGGCCGGTCCCCTTGGCCGGCTGGGCGAAGAGGCCGATGTCGCGGCCGACCTTGATCGACGCGCCGTTGGCCAGCGTCAAGCTCTGCCCGATATTGAACGCATTGAGGTCCTGGCCGACCACCACGCCAGGGCCGCCGTTGAAGAAGGCCTCGTTGTACACGTCGAGCGTGTTGAGCGAGCCGCTCACGTTGATCGAGGCGCCCGGCTCGATATTGTAGAAGGCGATCCGGTTGACGTTTGTGGGGGCGTAGTTCGGGTTGTTGACGAGGAGCTGGCCCGACAGGGTCGCGGTGCGGTAGCCCTCGATCATCCCGACCTGGCCATTGACCACCGTGATGTTCCGCACCATGAGCACGCCGTTGTTGTTCACGGTGCCCACCGGGAACTGGTGAGCCGTTCCCTTGCGCTGGTTGTGCGACTCGGGGTCGATGGTGACCTCGGTATCGACGTTCGTTCCGTACAGATAGATGTCGACCTGTCCATTCGGCGCGGGCCGGGCGCGGGCGGTCCCGCCGCCGGTGACATGCACGACGTAGAGCTCCCCGTCGACGTCCCAGATCGCGGCCGCTCGGCCGCCGTTGGCGACCCCGACGTGCACGGCATGGGCCGACAGGCTATGCCCCGCCCGCGCTTGCACCATCGCCGCGCGACGCAAGGCCGCCGGCGACACCCCGCCGGCCGAGAGCAGAAACCGCGACTCCAGCCGACCGTTCGCATCCCACGACGGCCGGAACGCCCGTCGATCGGCCCGACGGCCTTTCTCCCGATCTCGAGACATCGGTCGAACCTCCCTGCCCTGCCTCAGCGTCCACGACTCAATTCAACTCAACTCAACTGACCTCGCCCCGCCCGCCCTTTCGAGACGAGGCTCCACGACCTGATCCCGGCCATCAGCGCCTTAGATCGGCCGGCCCGGCCACGTGTCCCCTTGGAATTCCGAGGGTCGTCCCGCTCCGAGCGTGGGTTGTGGCGGATCGGCCGGTTGCAACGAACGGGCCGAGCCTGACGCGCCGCCTCAACGTCGCCGGGAAAGCACGACCCGGATGCCGCCCACGGGCCGCAAGGTCATGGTGGGAACCGGCCGAACCGTCGCGCCCGGAGCCAGCGCCAGGCGATAACGTCGGGCGATCGTCGCCAGCAGCAATGCGGATTCCATCAACGCGAACGAGTTGCCGATGCAGATTCGCGGCCCGCCGCCGAACGGGAAGTAGGCGTAGCGGTGGATCCGCCTCGCCAGGTCGCCGTCCCAGCGCTCGGGACGGAAGGCCTCGGGCTCGTCGAACCAACGCGGGTCGCGATGCACGACCCACTGGCTCATGTACAAGGTCATGCCTTTTGGTACGGCGTAGCCGCCGATCTCACACGGCTCGACCGCCTCACGGCCGATGATCCAGACCGTCGGCAACACCCGAAGCGACTCGTGGATGACCCACTCGGTATAACGCAGTCGACGGAGGTCGGCCAGCTCGGGCGGTCGATCGGCCAGCACGTCGTCGACCTCCTGGTGCAGCCGGCGCTCGGCCTCGGGGTGCGTCGCCAGCAGGTAGAACGCCCAGGCCAGGGTGTTGGCCGTCGTTTCGTGACCGGCCATGAACAGGGTCATCGCCTCGTCGCGAAGCTGCTGGTCGGTCATCCGCCGGCCGTCGTCCTCGTCCCTCGCCTGCAAGAGCATGGAGAGCAGGTCGCCGCGATCCACGCCCGATCGTCGACGCTCGGCGATGATGTCCAGGAGGATCCGGTCGAGCCGCCTCGCCGCGCGCTGGACCTGGGGGTTGAGCCACTCGGGCAGCTTGATGATCTTGTCGACCCGGCGCGTGAAGCAACGCATCAGCGTTTCCATGGCGGCGCTCGCCTCGCCGGCCTGGCCCGAGACGTCGGCGTCGAACAGCGTCTTGGCGACGATCCGCAACGTCAGGCGCATCATGTCGTCCTGCACGTTGCGCGATTGACCGTCGGCCCAGTCGCGGAGCATCCGCTCGGCGGATTCGACCATCACGCTGGCATAGGCGTCGATGCGATCGCGATGAAACGCCGGCTGCGACAGCCGCCGCTGCCCGCGCCAGAATTCCCCCTCGCTGGTCAACAGCCCGTTGCCGAGCGTCCGCTTCGTTTGCCGAAGCGCGAAATGCTTGATGAAGTGTCGATTCTTGGTGACGAGCACCTCCTCGACCAGATCGGGATGGTTGAGCACCCGCGCCCGGATCGGCCCCAGCCGGATCGACACAACGTCCCCATAGCGCCGGGCGCACTCGGTGAGAAACGCCAGCCGGTCACGCTTGAACTGCGGCAGGTTGCCGTAAAGCCAGTGCCCCCTGGGTCCTGGAGGGGCCTCGAGAATCGCGGCCATCGGGGAATCCTCGTCGGGTCGAACCGATCGGGGCACCATCCACTCGGCGCTCACGTCCGGCCGAACGATCCTAACGGATTCTCGCCCCGCTTCGCCATGCGCCCCCTGGACGCCGAGGTATTCTCTTGTATACTATCGGCGAGCCCAGAGTCGGAAAGGGGGCCAAATGCCAACCAACCGCGATCGCGAGACCATCCGTGGGCGGGGGGCGGCGGAGAATCCGCCCAACCGGTTCGAGTCGACCTGGCACGAGCGCGATCCGGACGAGCCAGTGGACCCGGACGACGAGCCCGAGCCGTCGCCGAGCACGCAATTCCTGCGCGACGCGACGCGGTCGATCCTCGCCACCAACGACAGCCCTGACGTCGGCTTCGAGGCCAGCATCAACCCGTATCGGGGTTGTGAACATGGTTGTGTGTATTGCTATGCGAGGCCGACGCATGAGTACCTCGGCTTCTCGGCGGGGCTCGATTTCGAGACGAGGATCCTGGTCAAGGAAGAGGCGCCCGAGCTGCTGCGTCGCGAGCTGGAGTCGCCCCGTTGGCGGCCCCAGGTCGTCGCGTTGAGCGGGGTGACCGACCCGTACCAACCGGTCGAGCGGCGGTTGCGGATCACGAGGCGTTGCCTGGAGCTGCTGGCCGAGTTTCGCAACCCGGTGGCGATCATCACCAAGAACCGGCTGGTGACGCGCGACCTGGACGTGCTCGCCTCGCTGGCCGAGCACGACGCGGCGGCCGTGTTCCTCTCGATCACCACGCTCGACGCCACGCTGGCCCGTCGCATGGAGCCTCGGACCTCGCCGCCGGCCTTGCGGCTCGACGCGATCCGGGCGTTGAGCGCTTCGGGCGTGCCGGCCGGCGTGATGGTCGCGCCGGTGATTCCGGGGCTGACCGACCACGAGATCCCGTCGATCGTCGCCGCGGCGGCCGAGGCCGGCGCCCGGTTCGCCGGCACCACGACCGTCCGCCTGCCCTTGGGCGTGGCCGACCTCTTCGAACGCTGGCTCGACCGGCACGTTCCCGGCCGCAAGGAAAAAGTTCTCGGCCGACTCCGAGCGATGCGGTCGGGCCGGCTGAACGAGCCTCGCTTCGGCGCACGGATGCGAGGCCAGGGCCCGATCGCCGATTTGATCTCCGGCCTCTTCAAGAACGCATGCCGCCGCGCCGGCATCCCCCCCGGCGGCCCGAACCTCTCCAACGCCGCCTTCCGCCGCCCCACCGCCGACGGCGGCCAGCGCCTGCTGTTCGATTGATTTGAAGAGAGACGCGATCGATCAAATATGTGGTCGAATGGCCCGCAACAGCCGCTCGACGTACGCCTCCACCGTCGACCCGATGCCTGGAGCAACCGACTCGCGATCGCCGGCCACGTGGAGCACGCGAAGACCTTGCGCCTCGATCCAGGCCGCGGCATCCTCCGGCGATGGCTCGCCGCCGTGTTCGGGATCGACGATCAAAAGGGGCCGACCGATCGCGCGGCAGGCGTCGATCGTCCGGCGCGTGCCCGGCCCGGCGTTCTCGGACGCAAACACGAGCGTCCCGTCGGAGTCTCGCACATTGGCCCGCGTTCGGTCGTCATAGGCGTCCGATTCGAGGGCAATGGCCCCGAACCGATCGGCCAACTCGGGCCTCGGCCCGTCCTCGGTGAGGAAGCCGCGCGGCATCCACCCTCCCGTGTCGACCCCGAGCGCCCGGGCCGCCCGCCAGGCCCCCTGATCGGCCCCGGTCTGCCCGCCGGTCACGATGCGTCTGAGCATTGGAATTTAAAAACATAAAGAACGATCAAGTTTTTGTGACATAAGGACAGACCATGGTGGTCGATCCCGTGAGGAGTCCTCTCGGCCAGGGTTTCTTGACGAGACCGTGGCGGGTCACTTCGGGCGTTCGGGCAAGACCTGGGGGCCCCAGACGACGAACTTGAACAGCGCGTAGGGGCAGGTGCCGGGGAAGGCGATCCGCAGGAGGTGTGGCCCGTCCTGGTTGGCGCGGAGCTCGATGATCGACGCCTCGAACCAGTCGTGCCGGTTGGGGTCGTCGAGGCAGAGCCAGATCGCGCTGCCGTGAGGGGGCAGCCGATCGGCGGCGAGCATCGCGCCTCCTTGGCTGATGTCGAGAATCCAGGCGGCCGATCGGCCGAAGCCGCGGCCCTCTCGCCAGCCGATCCAGGCGCGACCCGAGCGAGATCGGTAGCGCACCGAGGTGCGTCGATCGTACGGCAGCCGGGCGACGAGTTCCGGCGCGGGGCTGATCTCCGAGGCAAATGGGAAATTGTTCACGACGCGGGAGCCTTTCTTCCGTTCTCCCGGCATCCGCCCGCGGCGTTTCGTTCCGGCAAGAAGCGCACACCTGGCGCGGATGGAAACCGGACCACGTTGCGGGTGATCCAGGGGGAATACTAGGTCGGACCCGGTGTCGTGTCGCGTGGTGAAGAAAAAATCAACACGCGAGCGGTTGGGGGCCGTGCCGGCGAATCTCGAAGGCTCAGCCACCGGTCGTTGGATTCCGCTAACGGGCATCGACGCTGGCGGCGCAAAAGGCGTCGACCTTGCTGGCCAGGTCGGCTCGCTCGCGAGGGACGGCGATGACGTAGGCGTTCCAGGGGGCGCTGGCGACCGGCTTGTCGCTGCCGACCACGGCCGAGTGGTAATCGAGGGCTTCGAGTTCCGCGGCCACGTCGGCGTTGGTTCCGTGCAACTCGATGAGCAGGATCGGCCGGAGATCGCGGAGCAGCCGCGAGCCGCCGGCCAGGACCTCGCCCTCGACGCCCTCGACATCGAGCTTGATCACGTCGGGCCGGGGCAAACCTTCGTTGGCGAGGCGATCGAGCGACCGGACGGTGATCGGGATCTCCTCGACGGTCGCCTGGTCGGGCTTGCGAAAGCCGGAGTTGGCGAGCATGCCCATGGTCGGGTCGGGGGTGACGAGGAACGCCGTCTGACCGTCGGCGCGACCCAGCGCCTCGCGCCGCACGATCAGGTGGTCGAACCCGTTGAGCCGGGCGTTGTAGGCGATTTGATCGGCGTTCGACGGCAGCGGTTCGAAGCAGACGACGTGCCCTTCGGGACCGACCAGACGCGCGGCCAGCACCGAGAAAAACCCGACGTTGGCGCCGGCGTCCCAGAAGGTCATGCCGGGTTGCAGATGGGTTTTCAGGACGTTCTGGATCGCCGGCTCGGTGGTTCCCAGCAGGTAACCGGCGTTGGATCGCCCGGTGTTGAACTTCAAACCCTGGCCGACGCCGCTCTGGATCACGCCGTCCTGGTTCCGGAACTGGTTGGCGGCCAGGTCGAGCGCGCGTCGAAGCCAGGGCCATCGCCATCGGGCGTTCGAAATGGTTCGGATCCAGGATCGAGGCAGCAGGCTCGCGAACTTGACCAGGATTCGCATCAATCGCTTCCTTTTCGAGCAGGGACGCTCCGTTCCTTGAGGGAAACCACGTCGAAAGAACCAGCCGGAGGGGCCACGAAGCCGCGTTCCCTGTCGTGTTCAGGGCTTCCATTCCGCGATCAGTATACTTCGCCGCGCGGCGAACGTCGAACCAGAAAGAAAGCGCCGCGTCCGCCTCTAGCCCGTCGGGCGTGCGCTTCGGTAAATTGGAGGTTGGTTTTCGCGGGACGAAAACGACGGCCGGGAACGGAGCCCCGGTGGGGTTCGTCCTCTCGTCCAGTCCATCGAGGATCGCGCCGCTCTGGCCGTTGTCGATCCGTTCCGCCCGATCGGCCTGACGGCGTTCCCAGACAACACGATCACCCCCGTCTTGAGGGAAGCGAGGTCGGCATGGTGCGCAAGTCCCTGGCCTGGATGCTCCTGGCGATGGCGCCGACGATGGTCGCCCGAGCCGACGGATTCGACGACGCGCGCGACCTCTGGAAAACCGGAAAGTACGCCGAGGCGCAGGACTCCTACGAGAAGGCCCTCAAGGCCATCGACCCGCCCGACGCCGCCACGCGCTCGAAGTACGCCCTCGGCCTGGCCGAGTGCCTCGCCAGCCAGGGCGAGTCCGATCAGGCCGCCGCAACGCTTCAAAACGAAATCGAGGCCCAGCCCGAGAACGCCGACCTCCGCGCCAGGCTCGCCGACCTTCAGTTCGGTCGAGGCCAGTGGGATGAGGCCCTCGCCAACGCCGAGGCCGCCCTCAAGGCGAAGCCCGACCATCTGCTCGGCCGTTGGGTGCTCGCCCGGATGCTCGAAGCCCGTGGCAAGCGGGACGAGGCCCTCAAGGCCTGGCAGTGGTTCATCGACTACCACAACGATCACCAACGCGCCCTGAGCAAGGACGCCGACGCCCTCCTGATCATCGGCCAGGCGGCCGAAAAATACTACCGGGCCAAGGCCCGAGGGCCCGAGCTGAGCGAAACGCTTAACGAGGTGATCAACGACATTTATGAGGCGGCCATCGTCGCCGACCCGAAGTGCTGGCAGGCCCCCTGGCTCGAAGGCCGCCTGTTCCTCTCGGGCTACAACGAACGGGCGGCCCTGAAGGAGCTCAGCCGCGCCCTGCGGATCAACCCCAACGCCCCCGAGGTGATCGTCACGCTCGGCCAGTCCGACCTGCAAGGCTACAAGCTCGCCGCCGGCCGCCGCCGGGTCGAGGACGCGCTGGAGATCAACCCGCATTATGCCCCGGCTCAGATCCTGCTGAACATCTCCGACGAACGCTTCGACGACGCCCTCGACGCCGCGAAAAAAGCCGTGGCCGAGAACCCCAAGGATGAGGACGCCCTGGCGCGATTGGCGGCCTCCTACCGCCTGCTGGTCGATCCGGTCGGCGCGACGGCCGCCGAGGCGACCGCCCTGGCGGTCAATCCCAAACCGGCCACCTTCTACGCGGCGCTCGGCGAGCGGCTCTCGGACCGCCGCAAGTACCACTCGGCCGAACGCGCCTTCCTGCTCGCCATCGACGCCGACCCCGACGCCGCCGCGTCCCGCATCGGCCTGGGCATGCTCTATATGCAGATCGGCCGCGAGGACGAGGCCAACGACCTGTTCCACGCCGCCTTCGAGGCCGACCCGTTCAACGTCCGCGCCGACAATATGATCAAGGTCCTCCGCCACCTCGCGTCGTACAAGCCGATCGAGAGCGAGCACTTCGAGGTCCTGGTCCTCCCCGGCCAGGATGCGATTCTTGGTAAATACATGTCGAAGTTCCTTGAGTCGGCCTACGGCGGGCTCGCCGAACGATTCGGCTACGAGCCGCCCGGCAAGACCAAAATCGAGATCCTCAAGGACCACCAGTGGTTCAGCGGCCGGACGACCGCCTTGCCGTTCATCCCGACCGTCGGCGCCTGCACGGGCAAGGTCGTGGCGCTGGCCAGCACCCGCACGATGAAGAAGCCCTACAACTGGTCTCGAGTGCTGGTGCACGAGGTGACGCACGTCATCACCTTGCAGCAAACCGAGTTCAACATCCCCCACTGGTACACCGAGGCCCTGGCCGTCGAGAGCGAGGGGACCCCCCGCCCGCAGCCCTGGAACAAAATGCTGCTGGAACGCGTGCCGGCGCGGAAACTTTTGAATCTCGACACCATCAACCTCGGCTTCATCCGGCCCAAGGAACCCGAGGAAAGGCAGCTCGCCTACTGCCAGTCGCAGCTTTATGCTCAGTACATGGTCAAGCGATTCGGCGCCGATGCCCAGATCCGCATGCTCGAAGCCTATCGCCGTGGGCTCACGACCGACAAGGCCATCAAGGCCTGTTTCAATGTCGAGAAAAACGACTTCGAGGAGGGCTACCTCAAATTCCTCGACGAGGTGATCAAGACCATTCGCGCCCGGGTCGACGACGAGGAGCCGGTCGCGTTCTCGAAGCTGGAGCAAATGGTCAAGGCCAAGCCCGACGACGCCGACCTGAACGCGAGGATGGCCTACGAGTACTTCGCACGTCGCGACCTGAAGGCCGCCCGCCCCTTCGCCGACAAGGCCCTGAAACTCCAGGCCCATCATCCGCTGGCTAGCTATGTGAAAGCCCGTTTATTTGTCACGATCGGCGACGCCTCCACGGCGCTCGACATCCTCCGCCCGGCCCTTGACGAGTCGAAGCCGAACGAGCGGGTGGTGGACCTGCTGGCCGAGCTCGAGATGAAGGACGGCAACCTCGACGAGGCCGAGCGGCTCTACGAGCTCGCCCGCAAGGACGACCCGTTCCACTCCAAGTGGATCGCCGGACTGGCCCGGGTCCACCTCCGACAGGGCGACCGCAAGAAGCTGCTCGACGACCTCGCGATGCTCGCCGCCAACGACGCCGACGACCTCGCCGTGCGATCGACCCTGGCCGAAATGCACCTCAAGGACGGACACTTCGACGAGGCCGAGAAGTGGGCCACCGAATGCCTCTACATTCAAGTGTACGACCCCGCGTACCACGTCGTCCTGGCCGACGCGAACGCGGGTCAGAAAAAATATGACGAGGCGATCGAGGAGTACCAGACGGCGCTCGAGCTTCGCGCCAAGCGGCCGAACGACGTGAAGGTTCGCATGGCCCGCGCCCTGATCGGCCAGGGCAAACCCGACCAGGCCCGCGAAACCCTCGACCAGGTCTTGAAGGCCGACCCCGACCACCCCGAGGCCAAGGCCCTCCGCGAGGAATTGACCACCGGCGCCGCGGGGGGGGGACAATCCGAGGATGGCCGATGATTCGATTGATCGAGGCGCTGAACTTCCGATGTCTTAGGTACATCAGCCAACGGCTTGGGCCGTTCCACGTTCTGGTCGGCCCAAACGCGAGTGGCAAGACCACATTCCTCGATGTCGTGGCGTTGCTTGGCCAGCTCGTTTCCGACGGACTTGATGCGGCTATCGGAGAGCGCACGCAGAATTTCCAGGATCTTGTGTGGGGCCGGAAAGGGTCGAGCTTCGAACTCGCGATCGAGGCCGCGATCCCCGACAACCGGCGTCGGCTTCTCGGAAATCAGGAGTATGATACGGTTCGCTATGAGGTCGCGATCGGCCTCGCGCCCGAGACCGGCGAAATGTCGATCCTCGCCGAAACGGTCCTCTTAAAGGAGTGGAAACCACCAACCCATGGATTGAGGACCCTCTTTCCTGAACAGGAATTCCAACCCAAAACGATTCTCGCGCAAAGGAAACCGAGACGATCTTCTTCTCTCGAGCGGATCATCATCAACAAAATCAAGGATGGTAATGACAATTTTTACCCGGAACCTGGCAAATCCTGGGTTCCATCGTTCAAACTCGGGCCACGGAAATCCGCGCTGGGTAACTTGCCCGAAGACGAGTCGAAGTTTCCCGTGTCGACTTGGCTGAAGCGATTGCTTTCCGAGTCCGTCCAGCGGTTTATCCTGAATAGTTTGCTAATTCGTAAGGCAAGCCCACCCGGTCAGATTCGTGGCTTCAAGACGGATGGTTCCAACCTCCCCTGGGTCATCTCGACCTTCCGGAAGCATCCCGAACGTTACCAGCAATGGATTGCGCACCTTCAAACCGCGCTTCCAGATGTCGAGGACATTCAGACCGTCGTTCGCGAAGATGATAAACACATGTATATTATAATATGTTATCGCGATGGTCTTCGTGCTCCTTCCTGGACGGCCTCGGACGGCACACTGCGTCTTCTCGCCTTGACGCTTCCTGCGTATCTCCCGAACTTCGAGGGAATTTATCTCATCGAGGAACCTGAGAATGGGATTCATCCCCGGGCCGTGGAGACGTTGTTCCAGTCGCTCTCTTCGGTCTATGATGCTCAGATCCTGCTCGCAACCCATTCACCGGTGATTCTGAGCATCGCCGAGCCGGAGACTGTACTTTGCTTCGCCAAGACAGCGGATGAGGCCACGGACATCGTGCGAGGCGATCAACATCCGGCGCTTCGCGACTGGCGAGGCGAAACCAATCTCGGTGTTCTGTTCGCCGCGGGAGTTCTCGGTTGACACGGACGGCCGCTTCAAAGAAAGATCTTGTCGTTCTGGTCGCGGATATCAACATTGAGTTTGCGATCAGAGGTTTGCTTGATCGCCATGAATCATTGGGAATTCGATCCCTCAGGACCGACATCTTCCGTCACCCTCAGAAGGATCCTGGTTGCCTACGAGAGTCTCATGTGTTTCTCCGCAGCCGATTGAACCTCTACGATCATGCTCTTGTCCTGTTCGACCGCGAAGGCTGTGGTCAAGAGGAAACCGATCGCGAGCAACTGGAGGCTCAGGTCCAGGATCTGTTGCACCAGAATGGCTGGGTGGATCGTGCCGCAGTCATCGTTTTTGATCCCGAGTTGGAGATCTGGGTCTGGAGCCATTCTCCCCACGTGGCGACGGAACTTGGGATGGGGAACCCGAGCGCCTGATCTCAATCGCTGGCTGCACGACAACAAGTTCCTGGTTGAAGGCCAGGGGAAGCCAAGCCGCCCAAAAGAGTCTGTCGAAGCTGCCCTCAAGATGGTCCGAAAGCCACGATCATCGATTCTGTATCTGAATCTCGCCAGAAAGGTCAGTCTGGGACAATGTACAGATCCTTCCTTTCTAAAGTTTAAAAATCTATTAAAACGTTGGTTCTCTTGCGCGCCATCGTGAGCGAGGGAGAGGCATGTCGAGTTCGAACGGAGCGGGCGTTTGCCGATCCACCGAGTTGCTCTTGATGGTCGGGGCCATTATCGGCCTGGCTCCATGCGGCGAACCGAAGCCCGAGCCGGCGGGCACGCTCAATGACAGCATCCTCGCGTTTGCCCGAGAGCGTCTGGGTGAGAAGGTCGGGCGGGGGGAGTGTACCGACCTGGTGGTCGCGGCCTTCGAGGCCTGCGGGGCGAGGCGGTTTCCACCGTTCGGGCGGGACGCCGACTTCGTCTGGGGGCAGCCGGTCGACGACCGCGACGAGGTTCGGCCGGGCGACATCCTCCAGTTCCGCGACGCCATCTTCAAGGGCCGTCGCCGGGTCTTCCGTCGCGGACAGACCGTGATCGAGTTCTGGAAACGCTCGTTTCCGCACCACACCGCGATCGTCGCCGGGGTTCGCGACAAGGGGCGCACCCTGCTCATCCTGCACCAGAACTCCGGTTCGGCCGACACGCCCGAAGACGAGCGCAAGAGCGTCCACGAAGACGTGCTCCGGCTCCGCGAGCTGACGTCGGGCACGGTGAAGGTCTACCGGCCGATCCCTCGTTGATCGTCGCACTCCGTTCAAAAGTCTGGTCGGGTCCGCCGTGCGGACCATCCTCCTCGATCGGGCCGGAGTGGTCCGCACGGCGGACCCGACCAGACGGAATTCCGATCGAGAAACCGTCACGGCCAGCTACGGCCGTGAACGGTTACGATCGACGAATGAACGTCTGTTCGTATCAATGCCGGCGCCGACGGGCCCCTTCGGCGCGCAGGGCCATGCGCGACTGGTCGAGGTCCTCGATGGCGAGCCCTTCGGGCGGCTCGCGATAGGCGGGCAGCGCGACCCAGCGCGAGGCAAGGGGGGTCGCCGGGGCGTCGAGCCGCTCTCGCAGGATCTCGGCGATGCCCGTGCTGAAGGCCGAGGCGCCGAGGCGGTTCAGGTGCGTCAGGTCGGCCGCCGCCGACGCGGGGAAGCCCGAGTGCCGGCCGTCGAGCACGACGAGGTTCGGATAGCGCTTCACGAGGTGGCGGACGAATCGCTCGTAGTGGGCCGAAAGCCCCCCTCGATCGCGGATCGCCTGCACCCTGGGATGCACCGGCGGCAGCAGCCAGAAAACGGTCAATCCGCGCGACTCGGCCAGATCGAGAAACTTGATCACATACTGCTCATTGACAGGCTGGCACGACCAGCCGGCCGGCAGGTGGTTCGCCTTCGCCAGCGCCTCGTCGACGGCCTTCGCCTGCGACGGGCTGGGCGCCTGGATGTGCGCGCCGTGGTTGGCTTGCCAGTTGCGCAACGGCGGCGCGAGCCCCCAACGGGCCGAAACGACCTCGCCTCGCAGGGCCGCCAGGATGCCCTCCCGCACCTCGTGGCGCATTCGCAACGAGGGCAGGAGCCGGGCCAGCACCACCCGGGCGAAGAACGTCGGGTCACGGGCGCTCCGGGCCAGCTCGAACGTTTCGGGCACGCTCAGCAGCTCGGGCCAGAGCCGCGACAACGTCGGTTCGAGCGGGTCGTCGGTCAGCAGCTCGCCGTCGACGAGCACCGCCTCGGGCCTCGCGCCGGCATCCAGCGCCCTTCGGAGCAAGACGTAGCTGGTCGGCGCCTGCCCCTTGAAGACGGCCAGGTTGTACGAAGGCCGCCCCAGCCGCTGCTCGATCACGCCCGGCGCGACCCCTTCCATCACGAGGCTGTCGCCGAAGAACAGGACGTCGGCCCGAGCCGCCTCGCGCGACGCCGCCTGGCCCGCATGGGCCCAGG
>CAZRGV010000103.1:20456-21588 GCA_964599655.1 uncultured Isosphaeraceae bacterium
CGTGAAGTCGCGGTCGTGCCGGCGGAGCCGCAGCTCGACCACGGCCACCAGCACGAGCATCCCGATCAGCCCGAGCGGCAAGGCCGCCCGGCGACGACGCGCGACGGGGCTCCCGATCACAGGCCGTTCCTCTCCGTCCGCCACGACCAGGCCGCGGCCGGTTCCCAGGCCCCAATGCCCTGTCCGCCAGGACATCAGGGCGCGCCCACCCAAACGCTCGCAACGAGCGGCGGCCGTGTTCTAGCAACACGCTCCGAAGCGGTCAAGGCGAGCCCTTCGAGCACCACTCGTCGACCTCGGGATCAAATCGCACCACGCCAACACGCGAATCCGAACGGGTCCTTCCCGAGGAAATGATAAAATTACCCGTTGATGAATTAGCAGCCGGATGTATGATTGACATAAATGAACTTATTTAGTACTTGGTGTGGACGATTCCCTGAGCCAGTCATCGAGCCGCGACATCATATCAGCAAGAGCATCAAATTCCGAAACGTCGTCGCGAGAGAACCCGCTCGGCGTCGCCGCCTCGGGGACCCAACGGTTCGAAATCGGCTTCCACCGGCGGTAGAAGGTGCGGTTGAGCGCGGGCTCGACGACGACCGCGCCGAAGCAGACCATCGCGTCATCGCCGGGAATCGGGCCATCCGCCTCGACGTCGACCATCACGTAGGCGATGGGAAGAATCGTCCCGAAACCCATCCGTCCGGGCGGCCTGGAGCGCTGGGGAATTCCGGGACTCAATCCGGCCGGATTCGCCGGTCAGTTCTTGAGCTTGTCGTGAAAGACCTTGCGGAACTTCTCCAGCTTGGGCACGATCACGAACTGGCAATAGCCCTGGTTGGGGTTCGAGCGATAGTAGTTCTGGTGGTAATCCTCGGCGGGATAAAAATTCGTCAACGGTTCGATCTCGGTGACGATCGGCCGGTTGAAGGCGCCCGAGGCGTCGAGCTTCGCCTTGTATTCTTCGGCCAGGGCCTTCTGCTCGTCGTCGTGGTAGAAGACGACCGAGCGGTACTGCGGGCCGACGTCGTTCCCCTGGCGGTTGCGGGTGGTCGGGTCGTGGGTCTTCCAGAAGACTTCGAGCAGCTCGGGATAGGTCACCTCGGCCGGGTCGTACGTGATCTGGGCA
>CAZRGV010000104.1:0-570 GCA_964599655.1 uncultured Isosphaeraceae bacterium
CCCCTGGGCGACGGTCTGTTCCGGGGCGGCATGCACGATGCCGTCGACCAGCCCGCCCGGCCGTGCGGCGAGGATGGCCTGGGTCGTCTCGTCCGGAGACGCCGGCCAGCGCAAGGACACCGAGACCGTGCCGGAGGGCGAGACGGTCGTCTGGACCTCGGGCGAGATCCGCACCGATCCCTCGGAGGTGGCCGCCGCCTTCGAGGCCCTCAAGGCCGACCTGCTGGCTCGCTCCATCGAGCAGCCTCCCCCACCGCCTACGACATCGACCGCCTTGGCCGCTCCACAGGTCCCGGGCAAGCTGATTCCATCGAAGCAGCTCCCGGGCTATCAGGCTCTGGTCCTCCCGGCGCCACAGAGCGGCTCGGGCGCGAAGGCGGGATCGACCGGAACCGGAGGTTACGCCGCGCGGATTTACCTCTGGATCAAGCATCTCGCGGGCCGTCGCGGGGGTCCATGAGCGTCGGCCGATCCGAGCCGGTGGGGCGATTCCATCGCTGGATGATTCGGTCGGCCACGCGAGGATCGCCGAAGTAGCCGGTGTGCTCTCCTGGACCGATCGCGTCGTTG
>CAZRGV010000104.1:585-9493 GCA_964599655.1 uncultured Isosphaeraceae bacterium
CGACCGCGACCCGCGTGTCGAGGGCGCGGCCGATCGGGTCGTACGCCGTGTAGAGGTTCGTCCACGACCGCACCGCCGTCAGCGACCAGGGCGGCGCATCGGGAGCCCACTTTCCGAACTCGACAGGGTCCATTCGGGTCAGCATTTCCAGGGGGCTGCCCAGGGTGATCAGGTCGACCGTCGGATTCGAGGGAGGGCTTGGCCCGGCCGTGCTCGGTTGGGAGGCGCCGGCGTCGGCGCGCTTCTCCAGCGCGGACAGCGCGATGATCGAGCCCAGGCTGTGCGCGACGACGAGGACCGAACCGCCGTGCCGCTCGTTGGCCCACCGGATGAGCGCCCGCAACCGTTGCGCCAACACCTCCGCGAGAACCGGCCGGTCGGGACATCGCGCCCCGCCAAGCAAGGCGCGCGACAGAAAGCGACCATCGAGACCGAGGATCGGAGAGCGGTAGTTCAGGACATCCAGGCCCAGTTCGAGCAAAGGTGCCAGCCGCGTTCGGAATCCCGGCACGAAGACCAGCAGCGCCGCGAGAATCGCCACCGCGTTGCTGAGCCACAGGATGCCATGATAGAGCGATTCGCTGAACTCGCGGCTCTCGATTTCGTCTGGTCCCAGCGTCTTCCAGGCCGGGTCCGACGGCCTCGGCATCGGCTCGGCGATCGTGTCGGGCGGCCCGATCAGCGTGGGAAACGCCATGCGGCCGGAGTCGATCAGCGTGCATGACGGCGCCAGAATCAACAGGCTCAGCGCGATCAGAAACCACCAGCCCCGCGATCGGCGCAAGAGGGTCCCGAATTGTCCCGAAGCCCGCTGATCCGCCTCCTTCGAGCTCGAAACCCTCAACCGGCGAACGATGACCCTCAGAACCCCGAGCGACAGCCAGAACGCCCAGAAAACCACGAACCAGAAGGCGAGCGTCGGCCAGAAGCCCGGCAGCGTGTTGACCGCTCGAAACCATCGAGGCTCGAAACCACCGGTCGGATCACGAGAAATCATCCATATCTCGGACATCGCCGGTTGACCTTCCGATCGGCCCGCCGCTCCGGGCCGCCGTGTCAGCGCGAGCGGAAGAATCTCGGTGAGGATCGTCGCCACGGCCAGCGCGATCATCGCGGTCAACGACCGCGATCGCTTCTCGGGCTTTCGCTCGACGACGTACCAGGCGGTCAGGCCGGTCATGAACGCGATGTTCGCCAGCGATCGAGAAAGGTCGAAGGGCAGTGACAACCAGGCGGCCTTCAGGCGATCGATCGGGACGACCAGACCCGTGAGACCGACGAGGAGATCGACCACGAAGTGAGCCACGAGCGCAAACCAGGCCATCAGGTAAAGCCCTCGGGCGAACCGGGCCAGCCGAGGCGCCGACAGCCGCTCGGGGTTCAGCGCCGGCCAACCGAGGCGAGGCAGCCCGACCATCAGTTGCCAGTAGCTCTGGAGCTGGCCGGGGATCGTCGGCGTGATGCCGCTTTCGTCGGCCCAGTAGAACTCGAAAAGCGATACCCCTCGGGCTCCTTCCGACGATTGCCAGCGCAACTCGTAGCGGGGGAACCGCGCTGTGGAATCGCTTTCCTGGCCACACGGCCGGAGGAAGACTTCTTCCCGCTTCGAGAGTACGACGCCCTCGGCCCCTTTCCGCGTCAGGGCGTCTCCAAGAGAAATCGCCAGCCGCTCCACCGTCTCGTCACGGGCCTGATTGCCTACCCCGTGGACCACCACGATCGCCGAAGGGGCTTCACGTCCGCTTCCAACGCGGGAAGGCCGTTCCAACTCGGTCGCCATCGGCATCTCGGTCGCTTACAGGTGCCACGGAAGCGAGGCAATCCGGATCAAGCACGTCGCACACCATAAGACAGCACACGCGCCTTTCGTGCCACCCGCCCGACTTGGAATCGCCCCGGGAACCGCCGAGCGTGTCGTCCCAAACGTTCGCGGGACCGTCTCTCGCGCATCACCCAGGACAAGGGACACACGGCCAGAACCCACAAGAATTCGTGGCGACACCCCGCGTCGGTTCCGGATCAACGCTTTCGACCGCTCAATCGTCACGGCAGGTGGAGCTGGACCGGCGCCTTGCAGGAAAAGTGACCGTAACTGAGGGCCGATCCAGGGAATCCGACCGTGTGCCCCGTGGTTACCTTCACCCTGGCACCGATGTCGGGCAGAATCAGGGTCGCCTGGGCGGAGATGTTCGTCGTCAGGCCAACGCCGCCAGGCTCCATCCAGACCGCCTGGCCCTCGAAATCGGCGAAGCCCACGCCGCTGCGGGTCTCGAAGTTGTTCCACTCGTGACTCTGCATGGTTATCGACGTCCCCAGCGACAACCCAGCGCCGACCGATTTATTGTTCGGACCGACACCGCCCGACACGCCCGGGCCCGCGAATGTGCACTCACTCATCTGGTGGGTCCTTCGATTCACCAGCAGGAAGTGATACTGGACCGGGCCGACGCCGACGCCGGCACCCACGCCGGGCACGCCGAGACCCACACCGACGTTCGTGTTCGTTCCGAAGATCTGCCGAGTCGTCCAGTGCTGCGACGCGTCGCCCTCGATCACCACCGGGGGCAGGTCGATCGGCTTGGGCCCCTCGGGCGTGATCACGATCGGGATGACGATCGTCGGCCAGATCGGCAGCGGCTTGATCCCCAGCGCGATCGTGACGCGGACCGCCCGGTCGCGCTCGTCCTCGTCCGAGAGTGACGTGGACAGGTCCTCGCCGGCCGCCACGATGTCTGGCCCCGGCAGCTTCGACTCGGGAATTCCTCGGCTCTTGAGATACTCCTTGACCCGCAAAACCCGGCCGAGCGAGAGGTTGCGGTTGTATTCCCGATCCCCGCTCCGGCTCGCCATGCCGGTCAACTTGGCGTGTAGCCGGTGATTCAAGAGAAGCGGGACAACGTGCTTGTCCAGGTCCTCCTTGTGTTCCGGCTTGAGCACGTTGCCGTCGATGTTGTAGTTGAACACGAGGAAGGAGCACACAACCGACGAGCCCACCGGCGTCAATTCCGCCTCGAATCGGCCCGGTCCCGTCTCCTTCCCAACCTTGTCGAACCCCGCCATGGAACCCGTCTCCCCTCGACCTGGCGCCTCGTTACGTTCGCTGCCCGAACACCGTCCTCAACCTCACCAAACGCGGTCGTCGCCAAAATCGAGTTCCATTTCAGAAATGCGTCCCGCCTCCAAGATACGACGCCAAAAGCATCAATGTGACTGTGATCCGTTCATTTCTTTCAAGTGCCTGCTTCCGAAAGAGCCAAATCACTCAACAAGCCGTGATGGACGCACGAAAGGCCCGCCGCCGTGCCGGTGGGTTCGCGACATGGCGAGCGGTGGCGGCTCATGTTAGAGTGGGACGGGTGAGCCGTTGCAAGGCGTTTGCGAGTTGAGGGTTGCCTCGATGTGCGGGATCTGTGGCGCGGCCTGGACCGATGCCGGCCAGGGGCCGAGCGACGAGCAACTGTCCCGCATGGTCAAGCGGCTCATCCATCGAGGCCCCGACGACTCGGGCACGTATCGCGACCCGCGTTGCGCCCTGGGGTTTCGCCGCCTCTCGATCATCGACCTGGCGGGCTCGCACCAGCCCCTGTCGAACGAGGACGGCACGGTCTGGGTCGTTTTCAACGGCGAGATCTACAACTTCCCGGCCCTGCGGCACCGCCTGGAGGCCCGCGGGCACACGCTCCGGACGTCGGGCGACACCGAGGTCCTGGTCCACCTTTATGAGGACGAGGGGCCCGGGCTCTTCCGCTTGCTTCGGGGAATGTTCGCCCTGGCAATCTGGGACGCCCCGCGCCGCACGCTCGTCCTCGGCCGCGACCGGCTCGGCCAGAAGCCTTTGCTCTACCGCCTGACCCCCGAGCGGATCACGTTCGCCAGCGAGCTCAAGGCCCTGCTGACGTTGCCCGAGTCCGACCTCCCTCGTCGCCTCGACCCGATGGCCCTCGACCGCTACCTGACCTTCGGCTACGTGCCACACCCGACCACGATTCTGGAGGGCGTCTCCAAGCTCCCGCCCGCCCACGTCGCGGTCTGGCGAGACGGCCGGCTCACGCTCGAACGCTACTGGGAACCCGACTGGAACGCCGACGTCGAACAGCTTCGCGCCACATTGACCGACGCCGTCCTCGAGCAGATGATCTCCGACGTCCCCCTGGGCGCGTTCCTCTCGGGCGGTATCGACTCGACGGTCATCGTCGGCCTGATGCAAAAATTTACAAATCATCCTGTGAAGACGTTTTCGATTGGATTCGACGACCCGGCCTTCGACGAGAGCCGCTACGCCGAGATGGCCGCCCGCCACCTGGGGACCGAACATCACGCCTTCGTCGTCCAGCCGAGGGCGTGGGAGACCTTGCCCGCCCTGGCCGAGCAGTTCGACGAGCCGTTCGCCGATAGCTCGGCCTTGCCGACCTGGCACGTCGCCCGAGAGACGCGCCAGCACGTCACGGTCGCCCTGACCGGCGACGCGGGCGATGAACTCTTCGGCGGCTACGACCGCTACCGCGCCCTGGCCCTGACCGGCCTGCTCGAACGGCTGCCCGCCGGATCTCGGCGATGGCTGGGCGGCCCGTTCGCCCGGGCGATCCCCGCCTCATCCCGCGCCAAGACCCGATTGCGGAAGGTCCGCCGCCTGCTGGAAGGGCTCCACGAGCCCCCCCCGTTGCGCTACCTGCGCTGGATGCTCCTGTTCGACGAGTCCGAACGGACGGCCCTCTACGACGATGAGTTTCTCGACCGACTCGCCTCGGCCTCATCGAGTGATCCGGCTGGAGCCGACCCGGCCTCGGTGCTCACACGGGCCTGGGAGGCCGCCCCGAAGCGCGACCCGATCACTCGCGCCATGATTGCCGACCTCTTGACGTATCTGCCCGGCGACCTGCTCCACAAGGTCGACATGGCCAGCATGGCCCACAGCCTCGAATGCCGCGGCCCGTTCCTCGATCACCGCGTCGTCGAGCTGGCCCTGGCCATGCCCCTGAAGCGCAAGATGCGGCTACGGCGAGGCCGGTCAAAAGTCGTGCTCAAGCAAGCCTTCGCCGATCTGATCCCCCCGCCGATCCGCACCCGATCCAAGATGGGCTTCGGCGTGCCGATCGACCGCTGGTTCCGAAGCGAGCTGAAGCCGGAGCTTCAGGCCGTCCTGCTCGATCCGGTCGCCCTCGGTCGCGGCCTCTTCCGCCGCGAGGCCGTCGAAACGCTCATTCAACAGCACGTTCAAGGCCAGCGCGACCACGCCTACCGCCTCTGGGCGCTCCTGATGCTGGAGCTCTGGTTCCGCCATCACGTCGATCCGGCCCCCGCCTCCGACGCGAGCGGAGGCCGGATCGGTCGTTGATGCGATTATGCGATCAGCGGCGGGCGGCGCCGGCCAGGGCCTCCGCGTCGTCGATCACCAGGTAGTGGCCGTGATCGGCGGTGACGATCAACACCGACTCATCCCAGTTGCTGTTCGACTTGATCCAGTCGACGATGACCCGGATCGCGTCCTCGCCGCTGTACACCGCGCCGATGGCGTTGTCGAGGTTGTTGTCGTGCAGGGCGAAGTCCACGTCGCCGGCCTCGACGAACAGGGCGAACGGCTCCCCCTTCTTGGCCGAGAGCACGGTCAAGGCGGCGCGGGTCATGTCGGCCAGGGTGGGGTTCTCGGTCAGGTCGGCTTGCGAATAGGTCTCGGCCTTGCCGCCGATGCCGTTGGCCGGGTCAAAATGGCCGTCGGCGGTCTGGAACGGCAGGTGGCTCGTGTTCGTGCCGAAGAGGCCGAACAACCGATGCCCCTCACGCGCCGCCCGCTCGGCCGCGGACTGGATCGATGCCCCGCCCGCCACGCCCGACGCCGCCTCCACCACGACGTAACGGCCGCCGTTCTCCACCTGGATCGCGTTCTTGTCCGCGTCGGTAATGTACATACCATCATTGCCGACGCCGTTCTTGCCCTGGTTCCTGGGCGCCGATTTCCCCGTCCGCTGCGCGTGGCCGCAACCGATCACCACGTCGAGCCCCGGGTGAACCGGCTCCTTGCCCGTCTCCTGGCCGATCCCTTTCAGGCCGAGCATGTCCCGACCAAGATCCTGATAGTCATCCCGATGAACGTTATGAGCATACATGGCCGCGGGTGAGGCGTGATCGAACGGCACGCTCGTCACGGTGCCGACCTTCCACCCCTTCGTCTGAAGCTGCTGGTAGAGCGTCGGGACGAACCGGCCGTCCTCGGCGACGTTGATGCCGTTGTTATACGACTTGACCCCCGTGGCGTACTCGCCGGCGCTGGTGGACGAGTCGGTGTAGGCGTGCGGCACGCCGCCGACCTTCTCGATCTGGGCCCGCTCGGCCTTCGTGGCGCTCTGGCCCTTGAGGTATCCGGGCGCCTTCAGCGGGCCGTCGGTCCACGGGTTCGGGCCCGCGATCCGGGCGTCGTAGCCCCCGAGCAGGCTGTCGGCCGGAATCGTCACGGTCTGGGCGTCGACATCCACCGTGTTCCGGTCGTGCGTCGGGCTGGTGACCACAAAGCCGAACTGGCTCGACCCATCGGCGTCCAGGTCCTGGAAGATCAGGCCCGAACCCTTGCCCGAGTCGTAAATCTTGCCCGTCTTGGCAATGGCCGCCGCTCGGGTGGTCGGCCAGTCGAGACCGTCGAACCAGACCGTGAACACATACTTGGCCCCTCGATCGATGGCCTCCTTCTGCACCCGGTAGAGGTCGGACTGGTCGGCGTACTCGGCCTCGGGGTTCAAAGTGTGCGCGGGCAGCTCGCCGTAAAGCTCCTTGATCCTCGACGCGTCGCGATAGCGGCTGTTCTTGCCGGTGACGGCCCCCAGATCGGCCTTCTTGCCGAAGACGTAGACCGGGATCAGGCGGTTGGAGTGGCTCGTGTGGTTGGAAAAAACGTTGCCGGCCCCCTGAGCGCCAAAATGGTAAGCGCGCGGGCGCGGCTCGTTCTTGTGAGCGACGTAGTCGTTCTGCATCGCCTTGATCGGGTCGTCGGCACCGGCCACCACCGGCGCGAACAGGGCAAGCGCCGAGGCCATCGGCGCAAAAAGGCGGCAGGTCAATCGGGCGGTCACGGGTCTCTCCCGGTGAACAGTGAAGTCATACCGAATCGCAACGGCCCCCTCCGACCAGGCCAGGGCACCGCCTCGCCCGCCATCAAGGGCCGACGACGAGCCTAACAGATCGACACCCCTCCGGAAACAGAACGATCCACGAGATGTCTGGGGGCCATGCTTGGAGGAGGCCCCAGACTGTGGCTCGAACCGGAACCCCATCCCCCAATCCAATCCATGAGGGGGCGCGGCCCGCTCCGCAAGGATCGCTCGGTCTGATGGCCCCGATCGTCAAGCCAACGCACAACGCGATTCCGTCGTACGACGAAGACGGCTCCAACCGCCGCGAGGGCCTCACCGAATGGGCCCTTGAGCACTCCCGGGCGCAGGACGCCGATCCGTCGATCGCGAACGGGGACATTCGCCGACCGCCCGGGCAACCGGAGCGCCCTGGAATCGGTGATCGACCAGCACCGCGTGAAGTCGATCAACGGACCCGGCGGCCCTCGCGTGTCGGACCCGAACCGCCCCGACGACCCTGAATCCATCGTCCGCCTCGTCGGCCAGGTCGTCCGCGTCAGCGCCGAAACCGTCGCGATCGTCGAACGCCTCCCCGATGACACACCGTAACGTGGGCACGGCCCACCCGACATCACAAGGGCGACCTACCGAAGGCGCCGGCCAGGGCCAGGCGGGCGCGGAGGAGAACGGGGGTGTCGGCCGGGCCGACGCCGAAGCGGTGGATCTGGAGCGGGTCGGTCCGGTCGGGGCGTTGGATGCCGGGCAGGAGGGTAAAAGCCAGGCGATAGCCGGCCTCGCGCGTTTGCCAGAGCGTCGCGTCGTCGAAGGCATCGGCGACGCCGTAGGGATAGGCAACGGTCGAGACCTCGAGGCCCAGTTCGCGCTCGATCCGTCGCTTCGACTCGACCAGCTCGGACGATTGCTCGGCCCGAGTCAGCCCTGAGAGCTTGGGGTGCGTCACCGTGTGCGAGCCGATCGACATGCCCGCCTCGACGAGCCTTCGGGCGTCGTCCCAGGTCATCAGCAAGGCGCGGGCCGTCTCGGCCACATCCACGGCAACCTCCGCCCTCGCCTCAAGGTGGGCCAGGAGCTCGGGATCATCCGGGCGATCGGCCCGGAGGAACGCCGCGATGACACGCGCGATCGCCCCGGCGCGGTCGGGACCGGCCCATGGCACGTCCAGCGGTTCGGGCCGTTCGAGCGTCAGGCCGCTCCGGGGCGACCCCTTCACCACCCAGGCCACATGATCCCACCAGGGCAGCCGCGACTGGTCGACGAAGCCGGTCGTCAGAAAAAAACCGGCCGGAACGCCGAGTTCGCGAAGGATCGGCAACGCCTGGTCGACGTTGTCGCGGTAGCCGTCGTCGAAGGTGATCAGCGCGGTCGGTTCCGAAATGCGGAGCCGCCCGTCGTCGTCGATCCGCTCTTGCAGGGCCTCCAGGGTCACGACCCGGAAGTGGTCGCGAACGTGCTGAACCTGGGCGCGGAAGTTCTCGGGCGTGGCCGAGACGATCGGGCCGTAGAACGGGTCGGAGGCCGGATCGCCCACGCGGTGATAGCAGAGCACGGACAGCCCCGGCCGTCGCGACAGCCGCTCGATCAGCCCCAGCGCGCCCAGGTCGCGGAGCCGTCTCGCGAGAAACTCTCGTTTATGGGAGATACGCATAGTCGGCTTCAAGAAACGTCAGGTAAACCGGCGCATCGCGAGGCAAGAGCCGTTCGCGGTCCCGAAGAAAAAACTCCACGTCGAAGGCCCGGCGGAACCCCGCCGCTCGCAAGCCCGAGGCCGTCCAGGAGGTGCCGCCGCAGGCCAAGGCGACGTCGGCCCCTTGCCGCTTCAGCTCGGT
>CAZRGV010000104.1:9516-21521 GCA_964599655.1 uncultured Isosphaeraceae bacterium
CGCGTGCCAGAGATCCGGGTCGAAGTCATCGAGAAACAGGTCGACAATCTTGCCAACCAAAATCCGATCGCGCCGCACCACGTTGAGCAAGGCAAATCCCCGGGTTTGGCCCTGGTGCTCGACGTGCCAGAGGGTCGGGCCGCCCCCCGGATACGACCGCATCCGATTCAGCGCCTCGGGATGCCGGCCGGTGAACAGCAGGGGCCCCTCGCATCGCGACAGCGCGGCATCCACCTCGGCTCCGAACGCCTCGACGGCCCGGACCTCGACGGATTTCGAGGGCCGTCGCGGACGATCGAACAAGGCGCGTCGAAGGCCGTCGCGAGCCGCAAGCAATCCCTGGCGCACGAGTCCGCCCTCCGACTCGCGAAACCGGTGGCCAGCGCGGAGGACCTTGCGAAAGACCGGCACGGGCGGCATCGCGTCGTAACCCGCGCGTCGGACCACGCGCCGGGCGTCGTGGCTCGCCCCCATCACGTACTGCGTTTTCGCCAGGCCATGCGCCCGTCGCATCAGATCGGTGCCCACTCCCGGATGCCCCGGCGATCCGAGCCAGTCGAGCATGTGCAACGTCGTGACCTCACGATCGGAACCGGCCTGCCGGAAGGTCGTGAGCGACACCCCAACATGCCCGACGATTCGCCCCAACTCGTCCCGAGCCACAAAACTTCGAGGCGCCTCGTCGTCGCCAGGTCCCGGGTCAAGATACTTCCACCGCAGGACCTCGGGCGAAACGAACCCGGCATCGGGCGGCGCGTGAAATCCCGAAGCCAGAAACCGGCTCAATTCGGGAAGATCGTCGGCTCGAAGCGGGCCAATGTCGCGCGCCATCGCAAGAGGGTCCTGCCCTGTCCGAATTGCCCCGCGCGCGTTATCATAACCCATCAAGGCCAGCGGAGGAACTCGGGAGGCTTCCTCGCGAACCGCGCCCCGTTGGCGCGGAGCCTCGACCACAAGGCATCCGATTTGCAGACTCGTCCAATTCCCGAATGGATTTACGGACGGCCCCGCCGACACCGCTGCTCCCCCGCGTTGTCGAAGGCGGATCGCCCACGAGCTCCCGACTCTCCGTTGCGTACGTGAACGCCCGATCGCCTCGATCGAACGAGGCGAGGCAACGGACCCGATCGGCGAACCAACCTTGTTGCGTTTCCAGGAACCCACGCGCCGTGGCGCTTCTGGTTCGAGATGGGAGGCGAATCGTGCTTCGACGGAAATCGATCTTCGCGGCCCTCGTCGCCTGCCTGGTCATCACGCCGACCGAGCGTCTGTCGTGGGCCGACGGCCCGAACGGCGATGGCGCCACGTCGAAATCAACGGCCGAAATCGCCTCCTCGACCCAATCGGCCGGTCCGTCTCAGAACCCGCCCCCCGCGCCGGAGAACCCCAAATCCACGACGGCCGCGGATTCCCAAACGCCCGCGAAAGCGGCCGGCACCCGCGACCTCTCCGACGCCGAGAAGATCGCCGGCTTGCGACGAACGCTCGAATCCAACAAGAAACAAATCCAGGAACTCACGAAAGAACGCGACGATCCCAAGGGGGAATACGCGCAGGCCGAGGCCGACTTCAACAAGATCGACGACCAACTCTCGAAGAAGAAAAAAGCCCTCGACGAGGCCAGGCAAGACGGTCACGACGACGAGGTCGACGCGATCCAGAAAGAGATCGACGCGCTTCGGAAACCCTGGCAACTGGCCAAGGACCGCTTCGACCTCGCCATCCAGCAACGACGCGCGATCACCGAGCAAATCGCCACGCTCCAGAAAATTGTTGAGGGCGATCAAAAACATCTCGATCGGTTACTCGGAACGGAAACCGACACCGCGCCCACCGAACCCCCGTCGAAACCCTCGGAGTCATCGGCTCCCGCGACAACGCCGGCCACCCCGAAGGCCGAGCCCAAGTCGGAAACAACCGCTCCCACGCCGCAACCGGACTCTCCGTCCTCTCTGATTCCCGGCGCCGCCGGATTACCCTCCACGGCGGCCCCCTCGCCAACCAACACGCCCGCGACCGCCACGACGCCCGAACGCAAGAAACGCGAAAGCCAGGCGCTGACCCAGGCCGAGCAAGAGGCCCAGCGCAAGGCCGACGAGGCCAGCAAGGCGGAGTCGAAGGCCCAATCGATCGAAGAACGCCTGAAGATCCTCGACCGGAGCATCGCCCTCGAAAAAGATCTCCTCGACACCGCGCGCAAGCTGGCCGACAACACCCGACAGGCCCGCGACGTCCAGACCGAGGACTTCCGCGAGAAATCGTTCGCCGGCGCCCCAGCCCCCGAGCTCCGAACGCTCAGCCAAAAAATCCAGGAAACCAATGCGCGCTTAAGGAAAATCGAAAACGAGGTTCGCGAACGCTCCAACCGGCTCGAGGAACTGCAACAGGAGCGAAGCGCCGTCCTCGAAGCCCAGCTCCGGGCCCGCCAGGAGGCCGAAAAATCGAGGGCCGAGCTCGAACAGGCCAAGGCCAGGGTCCAGCAGCTCAGCAACCCGTTCTCGCCCCACAACCTGCTCCAGTGGCTCCTCGATCACGGACCCAAGATCGTCGCCATTTTGCTCGCGATGCTCCTCTTGAAGTGGCTCATGCGCCTCTTCAATGACCAGGTGGTGCGGGTCGTCGCCAAGCGAGGCATGCGCGGCTCCAAGGCCGAGCGGCAAGACCGGGCCAACACCCTCGTCAGCGTCTTCCACAACGCCGCCTCGCTCGCCATCTACGTCGGCGGCACCTTGATGGTGCTGGAGGAAGCCGGTATCCCCATCGCCCCCTTGCTCGGCGGTGCCGCCGTCGTGGGCCTCGCCGTCGCCTTCGGTGCGCAAAATCTGATCCGTGACTATTTCTACGGCTTCATGATCTTGCTCGAAAATCAATACAAGCTCAACGACGTCATCAAGATCGGCGAGCACTCCGGCCAGGTCGAGAAGATCACCCTGCGAATGACGGCCCTGCGCGACCTGGAGGGGAGCCTCCACTTCATCCCCAACGGCCAGATCACGGCCGTCACCAACATGACCCACGGCTGGTCGCGCGCCCTGTTCAACATCAACGTGGCCTACGAGGAAGACGTCGACCGCGTCATGGACCTCCTCGTCCAGCTCGGCAAAGAGATGCGCTCCGACCCCGCCTACCGGCTGCTCATCCTCGAAGACCCCACCATGCTCGGCGTCGACAACTTCGCCGACTCGGCCATCGTCATCACCTTCTTCATCAAGACGCTCCCCTTGCAACAGTGGACCGTCAAGCGCGAGCTGCTCCGCCGGATCAAGAACAAGTTCGACGAGCTGGGCATCGAGATCCCGTTCCCGCACCGAACCCTCTACCACCGCTCCGACGATCCGCGGCTCCTGGAGCGACTCGCCGCGCGCGGCGACGGTCACGACGGCTTCGACCGCGCGTCGTAATCCACGCCACCGCGAAAATCCTTGCCGCTTCACCGTCGTTAAAGTTTCATGTTTCAAGAGTTCAATAGGAGTTTCGATCCCCGCGCCGCGGTCACTGGCCGTTTGGGCGCGGCGATCTCGCCATCGCGAGCCAGGACCGCTCGATCGGGCTCCGATACCCGGCCTGGCCCTCGATCGGCTATAATGTCCCGATTGTCGACAGACCAGGAAACCCAACTTTTGAGACATTCGGTATGGATTGCCCGGAATTGTTGGTCGCCGAGAAGGCCGCCCGAGCCGGTGGCGACGTGATCGCCCGCTACTTTCACGACGGCGTCGCCATGCGCTGCAAGGACGTGGCCAACCTCGTCTCCGACGCCGACATCGAGGCCGAACAGGCCATCGTCGCGACCATCCGCCAGTCCTTCCCCGACCACGCCATGCTCGGCGAGGAATCGCACCAGACCGCCGATGTCCAGGCCGAGCACCTCTGGATCATCGACCCGCTCGACGGCACCAACAACTTCGCCCACCGCATCCCCCACTTCGCCGTTTCGGTGGCCTACTACCGCCGCGGCCAGCCCCATTGCGGCGTGATCTACAACCCCCTGCGCGACGATTGGTACACCGTCATTAAGGGGCAGGGGGCCCGCCACAACGGCCAGCCCGCTCGGGTCGCCTCGCACGAGCGGCTCGATCAATCCCTGATCGGCGTTGGCTTCTACTACGACCGAGGCGCCATGATGGAAGCGACGCTCGCCGCCATCGGCGACCTCTTCCGCGCCCAGATCCACGGCATCCGCCGCTTCGGCACCGCCTCGCTCGACCTCTGCATGGTCGGCGACGGCCAGTTCGGCGCCTACTTCGAGTACGAGCTTTCCCCCTGGGACTTCGCCGCCGGCCGCCTCTTCGTCGAGGAAGCCGGCGGCCTCGTCACCACCGCCCGAGGTGAGGCGCTGCCCCTGGCTCGCACCTGCATCCTCGCCTCGAACGGCCCCCTCCACGCCCCCACCCTCGAGATCGTCCGCCGCCATCACCTCTAAGCACCTGGATCAAGTCCTACCGCGCTTCCACACGAGGCTCGGGTCCACGGGTCGTCTCCGACCCGTGCTCGGGGCGATCGTCCAGACCCGGTCCAGGTGGCAGATCCGCAACAGACGGGTGCCGTGCTCGTCCAGCCCGCACAACGCGAAGTCCGCGCGCCGCCGGCCCATCGTCCCCAGGCCGTCGCCAGGCCCCCGAGGAAGGCGCCGTCAAACATCCGCGTTGATGAGAAATCGACGATCAGATGGCCGCTCCGCCGGTCCTCGATCACCGCGGGTTCCCGAGAGGCGCCCCACCGTGATGGATCTCACCGCGTGTCGTCCTTCGGGCTCGCCGCCGGCGGATTCGGGCCCTTGATGTAGCGGTCGGCGAACGTCAGAAACGTCGGCCAGTTCGGACCGGTCGTGTGGCCGCCCCGATGCTGGCGGAACGCCAGCTCGCCCTCAATCAGCGCCGTCTCGACCGGCGGGAACTCCGAGGTCCCCAGGTCCTTCTTGCCGAGCAAGCGGTACACCGGCCCGGCGGCGACCTCGGCCAGGAAGCTGCCCCTCTGGTCCACCCACTGCCCCTCCGCGCCCGGACCCTCCGAGGCCCCGTAACTGATGAAAACCGGCCTCGGTGCGCACAACGCGATCAGCTCGTGAGCGTCCACCGGCAGGTCGCCCGGCGTCAGCGGCCCCCCATACTTGAGGAAGTTCCCAGCCATCCAATGATATTCACCCGAACTGGTGAGGTTCTCCACCAGCTCGCCGAAGTTGCGGCGGTGGAGCTTCGCGCCCCCTTCGCCCGACGACCCGATGAAGCCGATCGCGAACCGAGGGTCATACGCCATGGCAACCAGCGCGGCCTTCCCGTAGCGGGACAGCCCCTCGATCCCGACCTGCTTCGCATCCACGGCTGGGTCTGTCTCGAAGTAATCCAGCGCACGGCTGGCCCCCCAGGCCCAGGCGCGCAACGCCCCCCAATCCTCCGGCGATCGAGGCTGTCCGCGATTGCACAACCCGATGATCCCGCTCGTCAGCCCAGCGCCATGATCGGCCTGAATGCTGTTCGGAACGAGGATCGCATAGCCCCAGCCCTTCTGAAGCACGAGCTGTTGCCACGACGGCCCCGTTGGAGGGCCAAATCGACGGCCAACGGCCCCCTTGGTCGACGCGCCGGGTCCGCCCGGTCGAGGCCCGAATCCGCCGAAGGCGAACCCGAATTCCAGCATCACCGGCACCGGGCCGGCCGCCCTGGCCGGCGTGGTCAGCGTCAACTGGATGTCAACCGTGATCGCCGGATAGGCCGAATTGTCGACGTGCCCCACAAGCCGCTTCGTGACCACCGGCACGTCGCCGACCGTCTCCTCGGTCTTGCTCGTTACGTCCCAGTTCACCTTGGGCGTTTGCTTGGGAACTCGCCCATAAATCTCTCGATCGAAGTCCTCGACGATCTCCGGGCGCCGCTGCTTCCACCAGATCTCGGGCGTCGTGACCTTTTCCCCATTCTTGAGGACCAGGGGATCGGGCAGGTTCGGATAGGGGTTCGCCTTCGACTCATCATAGTTGGCCGCATGGGGCGACCGCGCGTCGAGCCCATTGGCGCCCGGCCGGAGCGACTCGATCCCCAGAAGTTTCATCATCCGCTGATGATCCTCCTGTGCCGTCATTTTCACTGGTGAAGGCCGATCCGACCCGCCCGCTTCGCGCGACGGTTCCTGAACCCCGCCGCTGGCCGAGGCGCCGAGCAACATCGCAAGAACGAGAGCGGGAACCGTCCTGGACATGGGAGAGCCTCTCGGAACCACCGGGGCGATTCGCCCGACACCGGATCGGCCCCCCGATCCCTCGCCATGCCGAGCCGCCCCTCAATCTACGAGGAGCGTCGTCCCGAAAGACGTCGGCCCCATCCGAACGACGTTCAACAAGGATTTCACCCGCCCCCCACTCCTGGATCTCGTTCCGAGCCCGCCCGTGTTTTTCGCGATTTATCTAATTATTATCCTATACTATGAATATAACTATACAATTCCGAATCCGTCGCCGACCAAAAGCCGCCGGCCCACGAGCCAGACCCGCCGCCAGGGGAAGGCAACGCGAGCCTTGGTTTGGTAACGCGCCGCGGGTGCTCCGGTCAAGGGATGCGGATCTCGATCTCGTCCCGCGCGACCACGTTCTGGAACTTGTCGAAGGCGAGCACGCGGATGAGGCCATCAAGAATATGGTCGCTCGTGCTCACGGTCCCTTTCCAGGAGGCAGAGGTCGTGGAGGGGCCGCCGATGGTGGCCTGTGTCGAGTTCATGGCAACCCCATCCGCTTTGCGGATCAAGAGGATCTGAACTCCCTTGACGAAATTTGGGCTCGAGGGATTCCAGCTCACGTTGCCCGAGACCTCGATCGGCGTGTTGACGCCGAAGGACGGTACGGGCGAGGACGGCGGCTGCTCGATCGTCATCGCGGCGGTGGGAACGTCGATGGCCAACGGGATCTCAGTTCGGTTCAACTCATTGCCGAATGCGTCGAGAGCCGCGGCCCGGAGCCGTCCGTCGGCAACCCCCTGATCGCCGTGGAGGGTCTTGTTCCAGACGATCCGGCCGGCAAGCCGCGCTGTCACGTCGGCGATCCCGGCCGTGATGATGGCCTGGTCCGCGTTCCGGACGAGCAGGACCTTGACGCTATCGACGTAATTCGGCTTCGCGGGGGTCCAGCTCACCTCGCCGGCAACCTCGATCGGGGAGTCGATTCCGAACGAGGACGACGCGGCCGGGCGCGTGATCTTCGGCGTGACGTCCGGCGGGGTGATCGCGATCCCGAACTCGCCCCGGCCAACCTCAGCGCCGTGCGCGTCCACGGCGATCGCCTGGATCACCCCATCGGCGACGTCCTGGTCGGCGGTCAGCGTCTTCGACCAGCGAAACCCGTCGGCGGCAATGTCCTTGAGCGTGGCCAGGCCGCCGGGGGCAATCAGCTTCTGATCCGAGCGCCGGACGAGCCGGACCTTCAGGCCCTGGACGAAGCCAGTCGATGCCGGGGCCCATCGCACTTCGCCCCGAACCGGGATCGGCGTGAGAACGGGGGCCGTTGCTGCGGAGCCGGACGGCTCTTGGATTGTCACAGTGACAGGATGCGGCATGGCGGCTCACCTTAAGTCAAGTGGGGGAGGGACGAACTCGGAGACCTTGGGACCGTGCGGATCGGACGATCCGACGCGGGGCCTGCTCGGTTTACTGGGGCGGTAGGGCCGCTCTCGGATTCAGATTGAGGACCAGTGCTTTCAGATTGGGCAGCACATGTTCACGATAGTGATCCGCCCGAGCCCCTCCAGGACCCGAGACCAAAAGCGCGCCCTCGGCTTCACCCAGTTCAACCCACGCAACACGCATGTCGGGAGGACAGATCCCCAGCGCGTCGACGGCCGGCTTGAGCGAGCCCGTTGGCCCCTTGACCCGGATCAGCGGCGGGTAGAATGTGTTCTCGGCGAACTCCTCGATGTGATTCCCACGATCATCGAATTGCTTGATCGTCGCTTCAAGAAAGTGCAGAAGTTGCACCGGCAATGTGAGCTGAAGGTCCTTGTCACCCGCGACCACGGCCGAGCCAAGCCCGACCGTCCGGATCACCTCCCGGACATAGGGCAAGACCGTCTCGGCGCTCAGGTTCGTCAGGGTCACCAATCGCGTGACGTACTCCACAACGGGGCCGCCGGCTGGCGTCGTGCGGCTCGAAGAGTCAGGGACGGGGTCGGGCATGGCGCGCTCCTGAGAAGGATGGTTCGGGACGCAAGCTCGACGGGATTCAGGCCATTCCGCCGCGGACCGCGCGGCGACGGGCGACGCCACCACGGTTCGAAAGAACGATGACCTCGATGCAACGCGGAGCCTGTTCGATGTCAATCTCAACCGTGTACGGGTCGCCCGCGAACGGCCCAGGCCGCAACGGAACAACCCGGCAACAGAAGTACGCCCGAAGGATCGGCTGCGGCTCCTCGAACGTCGCCGTGGTCGTCGCCCAGACCGTCAGGGTGCGGCCGGCAATCTCGGCGCGCGTGATCGTCACCTCGTCGGCCGCCTCGACCTTGGGGAACCGCGACTCGATCCGGAACCGCTGATAGCAGGTATCGAGGTAGGCCCCGAAATCGCGGAGCAGGCCGGTCACCGCCCTCCACTCGTCGGTGCCGTCGTCCTGCTTGTACCGCTTGGGATAGCCGCTGGGCAGGGTCACCCCCGGCGCCCGGACCATCGCGACGTACCAGAGGCGGTCGGGCACCTCTCCCGTGTTCGCGATCGTCTCGGCACTGGGCCAGTAGTAAACCAGTTGCGCCCCGTCGAGCTTCGGATCGACGGGGGCAGTGTCGGACGTGGGCGACCCATCGAAGAGCGCCGATGGATAGCACGAGACGATCTGAAGCGACCACGTCAGGTTGCGGATCACCGCCTCGATCATCGCCGAGAAGAACACCGCGATGATCACGGCGATCAGCTCAATGAGCACGTAGTTTCCGACCGTGATCCCCCAGAATCCCCGCAGCACCAGCCCAATCAGCGCCCGGATCGAAATCCGGATCTCGCGCGCCAGGAGCTGGCCAAACCGAATGCCCAAGTCTTCGATGCTGTACAGATCAATATCCGTCAGCGGGAAGCACTCGGGCTCCAGGATGAAGTGGATGATCGTGTCGAAGAACAGACAAACGGCGTCCGCCAGCGCATTGCCGCTATCGCGCTCGTCCGAGTTGGTCAACGTCAGCGTCTGAGTGAACGGCCGGTCCGGATCGTTGAGGCGACCTCGCACGTACGCGTCGGCCGCGGCCACCATCCGAACCCGGAACTCACGGTCCAGCGTCGACTTCAGCCCGTTCGGGTACCGATCCGGATTGTTCAGCCACTCGTTCAGCGCCCCGGCCGGCAACGCCGAGGGCAGTTCGGCCCACGCCCAGAACTTCCCGTCCTTCGCCGTCTTGAGCAGCCGGACAAAAACGTCCGTGGGGAACACAAGATCCTTGATGACCTCGACCAGGGCGTCCTGGGGCGTCTTGGCATGGAGAAGACCCTTGATCACCGCGGTCGACTGCTTGACGACCTGGCCCAGCAGCAGGAAGGGAATGTCGTCGTCATCGCCTTCATTCGGGCTCGACGGCTTCGCCAGCACCTTGAAGAGTTCGAGCAAGGAAGAACTGGCGGCTTCGATCCTCGCTTCGATATTCTCGAGGTAATGCAGGTCCGTCAGCAACGTCTTGATCCCCTGGATCGCGCCCAGGGCTTCCAGAGGACCACTGGTCAGGGCAATCGGAAAGTTGTTCTGAACGTCGTTGAGGAGCTTGGTCAGCGCGTCGAGGATCGACTTGATGAGGCCCCCGATCGCGTCGGTCAGCTCCTTGAAGGCCCCCTCCAGCGAGCCGCCTACCCCGACCTCAACCGAAACGTGGCCGGTGATCTCGGCCGAGAACTTGACGACGAACTTGACCGCCGCCTCAAGGAACGCCGCGAAAAATGGAAGCGATTCCTGAAACGGCTTTTCATTACGAAATTCACTAACATTCACCAGGCTTTTCAGAAACTCCTGGAGCGGCTTCTCCAGGATGTTCGAGCCCTCCTCATACAACGTCTTGAAGAACTGCTCAAGCGGCTTTTTGAGAACGTTGTCCTCTCCGGCCGCCTTGAAGAACGCCGCGAGCGCTTTCTTGACGATGTCAAAGAGGGACGAACCGCCACCCCCGGGATTCAGGAAGTCGAACAGATCATCGAATCGACCGCCGATCCCGCCGAACCCGCCACCCAGGTTGATGGGATTGCCCGCGCTGTCGAGGAAGGAACGGCCGACGCGGACGGCGTGTCCACCCGCGTCGCCCAGCGACTCTTTCACGAACGATTCGAGTTCGGCGAGGCCCACCGGCTGTCTCCTCTCCGTCGTGGCGTTCAAGGGTCGGATGCGCGACCCAGGGTCCGGATGGTGATTTCAACGGGCGCGCGACGCGGCCCGGACCGCTCTCAAGGGCCCTTCATCTGTGTGAGAGCGTCGTTGATCTTGCCCTGGATGTCCGCCGTCTGGCGGACCACCAGCAGCCACGCCTTGACGCCCAAATCGCGATGCACAAGCCGGAGCGACCCAGGCCCTCCCATCAGGTCCCAGCTCGCCGGCTCGATCGTGTCGGTGATCGCGGCGGCAAGCGGAAGCACCTCTTCCGCCTTCGCCTCGCCTGCAACCAGCGGGAATGTCGCCGTCACGTTGTAAACCTTGATCGGCAGCGGATCGGCCATGGTGGAACGTGTCTCCAGATCTCACGCATCGTGTGGAGTCGTAAACCGAGAGCCTCGCGCCCAAGACGCGAACACTCCGAACAACGGCGAATCGTCACTCCGGCCCAAGTCCGATCCCGGACGGTGGTCCGTGACCACGCGCCTCCGCCTGGGTCTCCCGTCGAGCGGAACGGCGAACCACGCCCATGAGCGGCTTCGCGTCAACGCACGGGGCCCCTTGGCCACGCCATCGCCCCCACCGTCCTAGGACTTGACCGCGAAGTGGATGTGGTTCTTGTGCTGGTCGAGCGTGGCCGCGTCGTAGTTGTGCTTGAGCCCCTGGTCGTAGTTCCAGAGGTTCCGGTTGGTCTGACCGGCGATCGCGGCGTCGAAAATAATCTCGTCGATCTCCAGGGACTGCACCTTCGAATCCGTCGCAATCTGCTTGACGTTCAGCAAGTGATTGGCGATCTCCTCGTTCCCGAGATCCACCGCGCGACCCGAGCCGTGGTGCCCCTCATTCCGGATCAAACTGCTGATCCGGATCTGCTTTCCGCTATCGATCACCCGGGATAATTCCAGCACCAGCTTCTGAAGCTTGACCGTCACCTTCGTCCCCGAATTCTGACGAAGCAGCTCCTGCTTCAGGCGCGTTTCACTGCCCGCGTCGAAACGAATCTTCCCCGCATCGATCTGAGCCTGGAGGTCCTGGTTGAGGTCCAGAATCGAAACGTTCACCTCATCCTCGCTTCCATAGCGATTCGACATGTTTTCCCTCTCTTTGTCACCGCCAAATCTTGACAAAATAATCGAAGATCGATCGAGTTTGGCTCTATAAAAACAAAACACACTTCCAGACAGAACGCAAGAAAAAACTCAAAAACTTTCTGGCGACCCGGCGCCACTGCTGGCTTGGCCAGGGCGTCGACGGGGTGGCTGGGGTCGTGTCGACCCCAGCCGCCGGACGCCACTGCTGGCTTGGCCACCAGGGCGTCGTCCGACGGGGTGGCTGGGGTCGTGTCGACCCCAGCCGCCGACGGGGTGGCTGGGGTCGTATCGACCCCAGCCGCCGGGTGCCCAACCGACGACGACCGTCGAGCCCTGGTGGACGAGCCACCTGTGGCACCCGATGACGACCGTCGAGCACTGGTGGACGAGCCACCAGTGGCACCCGATGACGACGGGGTGGCTGGGGTCGTGTCGACCCCAGCCGCCGGATGCCACGGCTGGCTTGGCCACCAGGGCGTCCAACCGACGACGACCGTCGAGCACTGGTGGACGAGCCACCAGTGGCACCCGATGACGACCGTCGACGGGGTGGCTGGGGTCGTTCGACCCCAGACGCCGGGTGCCCAACCGACGACGAC
>CAZRGV010000105.1:0-21364 GCA_964599655.1 uncultured Isosphaeraceae bacterium
ACCAGTGCTCCGACCGATCGAGGAAGACACTGGTGGACAAGCCACCAGTGCCACCTAGCGAGTGGATCGAGGGAGGACACTGGTGGACAAGCCACCAGTGCCACCCGACCTGCTTCGAGTGATCGAGGGAGGACACTGGTGGACAAGCCACCAGTGCCACCCGACGAAGACACTGGTGGACAAGCCACCAGTGCCACCCGACGAAGACACGGGTGGACAAGCCACCCGTGCCACCCGACGAAGACACGGGTGGGCAAGCCACCCGTGGCACCCGGCGTGGGTCACTCGGGCTGGGTGATGGTGTTGTTTTCGATGGTCAGGTCGAGCTCGGCCTTCAGGTCGGTGCCGTTGATGGTCATGGCCAGGTCCCCCTTGATCCGGAATTTGTCCTTCGACTCGACCGGCTGGCCGGCCTCGCGATCGAAGAGGATGGTGCCTTCGGAGGACTCGACCTTCAGGTCGCTCTTGCCGATCTTGACGGGGGAGCCGTCGTCTTCTTTGGCGAACGTGACCGACTTGGCCTTCACGCCGATCTTGTCGAGCGTCTTGCCGTTTTTCTCGACCGTGCCGAGATACTCGTACTGTTTTTCGAAGGTGAGGGTCTGGCCCTGGCCCAGGTTCATGACTTCGGTGCGGACCCAGGGCTCGCCGGGACGAACGAGGATGTTGGGGAACTTGTCGTCTTCTTGCTGGGTGGCCTGCTTGATCATGTCGGGATCGACGCGGTTCTTGACGAGGTCGGCGGCCAAGGGGTTCTTGGCCTTGAGCTTGTCGAGGGCGTCCTGAGCGCCCTCCACGGCGACGACCTTGTCGTCCTTGTCGCGAACGATGGTGAACTGGACGCCGACGAGGGCCTGGAAGAGGTCGGTGATCAGGGCGACGGTGGGGTTGTCGGGTTTGTCGGCGGGGGGAGCGGCCGAGTCGTACGCGATGTTCAGGCCGCCGGGGAGGTTCATGTTGGCTCGGATCGCCTCGATCTTGCTGTCGATGGGCAGCGAGCCATCCTCGCGCCGCTTGCCGACGGATCGGAGCGTGGTCACGGTCTGCTCCACCTCGGTCTCGATGTCCATGCCGTTGATCGTGAGGATCTGGTGGACGTTCGAGGTGGTTTCCGAACGGGACTTGGACCCTTCCTTGTCCTTGTGTTCGAGTTTGACCTGGGCCTGGCTGGTCGAGGCCCAGAGCGCGAGCAGGGCGGCCGACATCAGCAGGGCGGCACGGTTCATGGTGGGGGGCTCCCTCTGGCGTTGGAGACGCGGTCGAGAACGAACGACGTCGTCGAGCCGGATTGTCCCGATCGGTTCGGACGATTGTCAATGGGCCGGAGGCTTCGGAGCGCCTGTTCCAAGGTGGTCGCGGCTCCGATCGGTCGGGCCTCTTCGCCGGCAGGGGTCATTCGGGGGTCGTGGGAAGTTCTTGGGTGGTTGTCGGGAAACGGAGGGTGTTGGTTGGTGGGGTGGCCGAGGTTTTGGAAGGGAATGAGGGGCGGGGTTGGGGGGGAGCGATTCAAACTCCGAGCGCCTCGCGGCCGGCGAAGCGTGCGGAGGGGCCGAGGTGGTCCTCGATGCGGAGGAGTCGATTGTACTTGGCCAAGCGTTCGGAGCGTGCGACCGAGCCGATTTTGATCTGTCCGGCGGCGGTGGCGACGGCGAGGTCGGCGATGGTGGTGTCCTCGGTCTCGCCCGAGCGGGCCGAGATGATCGCGCGGTAGCCGTGGCGGCGGGCCAATTTCAGGGTGTCGAAGGTCTCGGAGAGCGTGCCGACCTGGTTGAGCTTGATGAGGATGGCGTTGGCGGCGTGGCGTTGGATGCCTTGCTGGAGCCGGTGGGTCTGGGTGGCGAACAGGTCGTCGCCGATGAGCTGGACCGTGCCGCCCAGGCGGCGGGTCAAGGCGACCCAGCCGTCCCAGTCGTCCTCGGCCAGGCCGTCCTCGATCGAGACGATGGGGTATTGCTTGGCCCAGTGTTCCAGCATGGCGACCATGCCGGCGGCGTCGAGCGGCTCGCCGACCGACCGCAAGGTGTAGCGGCCGGTGTTCGGGTCGTGGAAGTGGGTGGCGGCGACGTCGAGCGCGATGGCCATGTCGACGCCCATGGTTTTGTGGCAACGCAGGGCGGCTTCCAGGATGTGGTCGACGGCGTGGCACTCGGCGCTGAGTTTCGGGCCGTAGCCCCCTTCATCGCCGACCAGGTGGTATTCCTCGCCCGAGTCGCGAAGGACGTCGCCCAGGCAACGGTAGATGGCGACGGTCATTTCGAGGGCCTCGCGGTAGCTCCGGGCGCCGACGGGGACCATCAGGAAGTCTTGAAAGTCGAGGTTCTGTCCGGCGTGGAGGCCGCCGGAGATCATGTTGATCATCGGCATCGGCAAGGTGGGCTCGGCCGGCTCGCCGGGGTCGAGCCACTGCCGCCAGAGTCGGTTCAAATGAACATACAAGGGTTCTCGCCGGGAGGCCGCGGCGGCGTGGGCGACGGCCAGGGAGACGCCGAGGATGGCGTTGGCTCCGAGGCGGCTCTTGTTGGGGGTGCCGTCGAGGGCGATCAACGCCCGGTCGATGGCCTGCTGGTCGTCGAGGTCGAGGCCGACGACCTTGGCGGCGATTTCGGAGGTGACGTGCCGGACGGCGCGTCGCACGCCGAGGCCGTCGAAGTGGGGATCGCCGGAGTCTCGCAGCTCGAGCGCCTCGTGCCGGCCGGTGCTGGCACCGGAGGGGACGATGGCGCGGCCCTGGGCGCCGTCGGAGGAAACGGCTTCGACCTCGACCGTGGGACGGCCCCGCGAGTCGAGCACCTCGCGGGCGAACAGTTGGGAGAGCTTGGACACGACGGGACCCCTTCGTTCCCTGGCGGTTTCCGGACCAAGGCGGCAAGCGGCGGGCGGTGGCACCGGGACAGGTCGGACGCCGACCTTTCGCGCGAGCGCCCGACCCTCCACGGCGATTCAGGCACTCGTCCCCGGGATTCGAGAGATGTCCAGCATTTCTCGTGCCGCGATTCGCATCAGGTCGTTCCAATTCGGAAGTTCGGACATGAGCACGTTGCGGGCGAAGCGCCGGACGGCCGTTTGCGAGGGTTCGTCGAGGTAATCGACGGGGCTTTTTCCATCGACCCGGGCCAGAGCGCAGGCCGCGGTGTGCGACACGCTCCGGCGAACGCGGTCGCTATCGGGCGAGAGGCCCGCGTGCTGGTGGTACGACGTCCAGAACGCGCGGATCAATTCGAGATACGGCACCGGCTCGGGGCAGGCCCGGACGGCCTTCAGCAGGAGGTGGCTGAGGAAGAAGCCGAGGTCGAAGGCCGGGTCGCCCGCGTGGGCGGTTTCGAAGTCGACGAGGGTCAGGCCTTGGGGGTGGACCAGGATGTTTTTGGGGCTGAAATCGGCGTGGACGAACGTTCGCTCGCTCGCGTCGATCGTCTCGTCGATCAGGGCGTGGAGCCGGTTGGCCAGCGAGGGATGGTTGAGGGCGACGGTCCGGTAGAACGGGTCGAGGCGGAGCTGGTCGAAGACGGTGAGGTCGGCGAAGGGTTCGAGCGCGGCGTTGGAAACCGGCTGATGCATGGCGGCGAGGATGGCTCCGGCCTCGAGGGCGACGGCCGGATCGGCCTCGCCGGCCAGCAGGCGCTCTTTCCAGACGGTGGCGTCGTCGGGAGCGCAGGACATGGCGAAGAGGTAGTTCTCTCGGTCCTCGAAGAGGACCTTGGGCACTCGGCCCGGCGGGAGGACGGTCGCCAGATGTTCGAGCGCGGCCTTTTCGGTCCAGATCCGGTCGAGGCGGCTGACCCAGTGCGCGCGGGTGCGCAATTGCTCGCGCGACTGCTTGAGCACGAAGGGGGCTTGCCCCTGGACCTCGACGCGCAGGACGATGTTGGAGACGCCCCAGCCGAGGGCCCGGATGTTTGGCGTCGAGGGACCGGGCACGAGGCCCGTGTCTCGGAGGTAGTCGGCGGCGTTTTCGGGAACGATCTCTCGCATGGCTGGGGCTCCGGCGCCGCGCTTCGCTTCGGGTTCTTGGCGGTCGGCTTCGACGGGGGTGATCGACGATGGCGCGTTCGACCGACGTGGTGATTATAGGGGCGGGCGCGATCGGAGGCGCGGTGGCCCTGGCGCTGTCGGGTCGAGGGCTGACGGTGACGGTGGTCGAGTCGGGCCGGATCGGCCGTGGGGCCAGTTGGGCGTCGGCCGGGGTGCTGGCGCCCGAGTGGGGCCAACACGACCCGCCGGCCCTGACCCGGCTGGCGACCGACAGCCTCGCGCTCTGGCCCGATTGGGCGGCCGAGGTCGAGGCGCGTTCGGGCGTGGGTCTGAACGTCCGGAAGGACGGCCTGCTGAACCTCTGGGTCGATCCCGAGACGCCGGAGCGGCCGCGCGAGCTGGCGCTGGAGGCTCCGCCCCTGGGGCCGTCGGGTCAGCGCTTGACCGCCGACGAGGTCCGCCGCCTCGAACCCGTGCTGAGCGGGCCGATCGCCGGCGCGGTCTTCGATCCGGAGGTGTACCAGGTCGACAACCCGAGGCTGGCGCCGGCCCTGGCCCGCGCGGCCCACGAGCGGGGCGCGCGGTTCCAGGTCGGCGCGCCGGTGGTCGGACTGTCGCGCTCGAACGGCCGATGCCACGGAGTGATCGTCGCCGACGGCTCGACGATCGAGGCCGGGGCGGTGGTCCTGGCGGCCGGTGCGTGGTCGGGTCCGCTCTCGATGGCGATGGGCGTTCGCCTGCCGGTCGAGCCCTGGCGCGGGCAGATGCTCCGCGTCGACGCCGAGAGCCGGCCCTTGCGGCACGTCGTTTTCTGTGGCGAGCTGGTGCTGGTCCCGCGCCCGCATGGCCCGCTGGTTGTCGGCACGACGCTGGAGAAGGTCGGCTTCGACTCGAGGGTGACGCTCGGGGGGCTTTGTCACATCCTGGCTCGTGCCGACCGGATGGCCCCCGGCCTGGGCGGATTGCCCGTCGCTCACACCTGGGCCGGCCTTCGGCCCGACGGCCTGCCGTACCTCGGCCCGGTTCCCGGCTGCGACGGCCTGTTCGCGGCCACCGGCCACGGCCGCAAGGGGATCATCCTGGCTCCCATCACCGGCGAGGTCCTGGCCCGTCTCATCGTGGACGGCGCGCTCGACCCCCGGATCGAAGGCTGCTTGCCCGCCCGTGCGGTCGAATGACCTGACCCGGCCCGACCTCCGTTCAGGCGTTCGTCGTCGGGGCGGCCGGCTCGGGCGGGAAGAGGTCGCCGACCCGGCAGCGGAAGCCGGGAATCACGTCCTCACCGCTCAGCTCGTCGGACTCTCGAAGCTCGGCCACGGTCTGGTCGGCCCGGTGGATGCGGACGAGCCTTGTCGGCGGATAGACGACCCAGACCAGCCGGACGCCCGCCTCCAGGTACTCCCGCACCTTCTTCTCCACCTCGTAGGCCAGGTCGTTGGGCGAGATGACCTCGACCGCCAGGTCGGGCGCGATCGTGATGTAGCCCTCGTCGAGCTGCTCGACCGGCAATCGGTCGCGGAGGACGGCGGAGACGTCGGGCTTGCGAACCCGGTCCGGATGGCCAGGGAAGCACCGGTAACCGCAATCGGCCGCGAAGATCCAGGCGATGTTGCCAGGCTCGCAATAGTCGCCGAGAAGGCGGTTGAGTTTCGAGGCGACGAGGCTCGAGAGGGCGCTCACGTTTCGCTCCACCAGGTGGCCATCGACCAGCTCGTAGCGGTTGCGGTCGGGATGGGCCAGGAGGTCGTCGGGAGTGTAACGGGTCTGGGGTTCCGCCGTCGTGCTCATCGTTTGGCCCACCTTCGCGATGCAGTCGGGAGGCGAGATCCGAGGTCTGGCCCCGGTGTCGTTGCTCCCATTGTAAACGATGGGCCTTTGAAAGGGATCGGAGGCGGTTCGCCTCGCCGGTTTGGGGCGGATGGGATACGATCTGGGGCGGGCCGGCCGGGTCGGAGGGAGTCAGACGGCTTGAGGGGATCGGCCTGGCTTCGCTTCGGCGTCACGTCAAGGAAGAAGGAGACCTTGCATGACCGTTCCCAACCCCGTCACGATCGGTCCGGTCCAGGTCGGCCGGGGCCGGCCGCTGGTCCTGATCGCCGGCCCTTGCGTCATGGAGCCGAACGACCTGACGCTGTGGATCGCCCGTCGCCTGGTCGAGATCCGCGACGCGCTCGGCGTTCCGTTGATCTTCAAGGCGTCGTTCGACAAGGCCAACCGGACGTCGAAGACGAGCTATCGAGGGCCGGGCTTGCACGAGGGGTTAAAGGTCTTCGAGCGGGTCAAGGCCGAGACCGGCCTGCCGGTGACGACCGACGTGCACGAGACGCACCAGGCCGCGCCGATCGCCGAGGTCGTGGATCTGCTTCAGATTCCGGCATTTCTCGCCCGGCAAACGGACCTTCTCGAAGCCTGTGGGCGCACCGGGCGGGTGGTGAACGTGAAGAAGGGGCAGTTCATGGCCCCGTGGGACATGTCGCACGTCGTGGCCAAGGTGGTCGAGGCGGGCGGGCCGGGCGTGCTCCTGACCGAGCGTGGCACGACGTTCGGTTACGGCCGGCTGGTCAACGACTTCCGGGCGATTCCCCAGATGCGGGACACGGGGGCGCCCGTGGTCTTCGATGCCACGCACTCGGTGCAGCTTCCGAGCGCGGGCCAAGGGGTCTCGTCCGGCGAGCGGGCGATGGTTCCCTACCTGGCGAAAGCGGCGGTGGCCACCGGCTGCGACGCCCTCTTCCTGGAAGTTCATCCCAGGCCCGAGGAGGCCCTTTCCGACGGCCCGAACGCGCTTCGGCTCGACGACCTGGAGGGCCTGCTTCGCACCTGCCTTCGGATCCGTGAGGCCATCGGCGAGCCGGTTCCGAGGGAACTTGCGCGGTAGGAAGATCGTGGGAGGGTGCCCCCCCGACGGCCGACCACGGAGCCCGTCGATTCCGTTGAGGGCCCTGGGGCGACCAGCGATCGAACCTTTCGGCGGCGGGTCTCGTAAGAGGAGAAATTGGGGCCGCCAGGCTCCGGGGACTCGCTGCGCCCATCGCGAATCCGCACAATGGAATTGGTCGGAGCGCCCGGGCGACCGGTCTCAACGTCTCCACTGCTCCTCAACCCGCGGATTTTCGAGGCAACGACCCCCGTGACACGGCGATCCTGCTCCCGAACCTGTCTTGGCGTCGCGCTGCTGGCCTCGGCCCTGGCCGGCTGCGGCGGAAACGGTCCCCCACCGGCCACCTTCCCTTCGGCCGCGACCGAAGATTCCGGCGCCACGGCCGAGAACGAGAATCCCTTGCTCCAGAGCGACGAGGACAAGCCGATCATCCTCGCCAACGTGATCCAGCTCATCCAGACGGCGCCCACCAACCCGGGCGGCAACAACTTCACCCTGGCCGCCGAAAGCCTCAACGACTACTTCCTCGACACCCGGCCCGAGGCGTTCGCCCTGTCCAAGGAGGTCCGCGAGTTCCTGATGACGCAGGCCCTCCCGCCCGACGCGCTGACGACCATCGAGAACCCGAAGTTCACCGGGCAGCTCGACGGCCGGCACATCGAGGATTGCCTGCTCTATCAGAGCGTGGCCTCGCGAGTGGCCGGCGATGGCGACGACCTGACGCGCGTCGGCCGCGTCTTTGACTGGGTGATCCGCCAGGTTCAGCTCGTTCCACCCGGCTCGCTCGCCCAGCCGAACATGGTCACCCGCGAGGGGCGGCCCTTCCAGGCGCAGGCGCGACCCTACGACGTGCTGCTGCGCGGCATGGCCACCGAGGTTCCCGGCGGCTGGGCCGAGCGAAGCTGGCTGTTCCTGTCGCTTTGCCGGCAACTGGGCATCGACGCCGGTCTGCTGGCCTGCGTGCCGCCGAGCGGCCACCGCGGCGTGATGTTCCAGAACGTCCCGTCCGCCCAGGAGCCGGTCACGATGGCCTGCGGCGTCCTGATCGACGGCCAGGTCTACCTGTTCGACGCACGGCTCGGAATGCCCATTCCGGGACCCGGCGGCCAGGGGATCGCCACCGTCGAACAGGCCGCCGCCGACCCCGAGATTCTCGCACGGCTCAACCTGCCCGGCCGAGACTACCCGGTCAGTCGCGCGGATCTCGTCGGCGGCAAGATTCGGGTCCTGCTCGACGCCACGCTCGGCACCCTTTCGCCCCGGATGAGGCTGCTTCAGAAGGACCTGACCGGCAAGAACCGGATGGTCCTGTACCGCGACCCGACCGAACAGTCGGCCGCGTTCCAAAAGGCCCTCGGCCCCCGGTTCGACCGGGTTCAGCTCTGGGGTCTGCCCCTGGAGGTCGAGTGGCGGCTCTTCCACGACGGCCAGTTCACCCAGGCGACCCTCTACCCGATCCAGATCTTCGACCCCCGTTGGCCCTTGCTCTCGGCCCGACTCGACCAGCTGCGCGGCAACCTCGACAGCGCGGTGCAGCAGTTCGTCAGCTTCCGGTTCGCCGAAGGGCTCGTGGAGCGCGACGGCAAGACGCCGATCCCACCCCAGATCCAGCACGTCCTCGACATGTTCGCCACCCACTACCTGGCCCTGGCGCAGCTCGACCGGGGACGGCTCGAAGAAGCGCGGTTCCTCTTCGGCGAGACCCTGCGCCTGCTGGCCGAGCCCGGCCAGGGACAACCGTATTTCAATATGTATCGGTGGGGAGCCTGCTACAACCTCGGCCTGCTCCACGAACAGGAGGGGAACCACCCCCTGGCGATCCGCTACCTCGACCAGAGCGTGCCGACCGACCAGGAGCACGGCAACATGCTGCGCGTTCGCGAGCTGATCTGGGCCGACCCGTTCGTTCCCTCCGAGGGACTGCCCGTGCCCCAGGAGGGACCCACGCCCGGCCAGGCCGCCCCCTTGGCCGGTTCGACCGCCCAGCGCGGACCCTGACCGCTCGCTGAAGCCCGGTCCCTCCATCGCGACACCACGGCCGGGCCGTTCTTCCCAGGACGCCAGGCCCGGCCGTCGCCGCGCCCGGTCGGCCAAACCGCTGGAAGGCGGCTCGCCGCGTGTGCTAGACTGGTTTAACCAATGCCGATGTGTCAAACGGCATGCGAGGACGCTCCATGGGCCATGGCGAATCCGGGCCATCGTCGACGCGCGCCGCGGGCCTGAGCGGTCGAGGTCCGTCCGCCACGATGGCCGACGACGCGGGCTGGATCCTCGAAACGGTCGTCAGCCCGTTCCACTGCCTCTACCAGGACGCGCTCGAGTTTCACAAGCAAAGCCACCTGCGGCTGCCGCGCTCGGAGGCCGAGGCGAGCCGGCTGGCCAGGGCGTCGCTGCTGCTCTACCTGGCCAGCGCCGAGGCGTTGGTCCATCAGGCGGCCGTCGAGCTGGGCCGGCCCGAGCTGGCCCACCTGGCGACGGATCCCGCGCGGCCCTTGCCCCTGATCGACGCCTGCCGCCTCCTGCCGCTGATCGTCAACGGCGGCTCGATGCCCGGCGGCGACCCCCAGGCTCCCCCCTGGCCCCAGCTCGCCGAATTGCTGGCGATCCGCGACGCGTGGGCCTATCCCGGACCGGCGCCAAGACGCCGGGCCTATTACCGCTCGAGCCGTCGCGACGCCTCGTACGAGCCGCTCGAACCCCGACAGACGCCGCCCGGCCTGAACATCCCGCCCGAAGCGCTCCAGTATCCGAAAACCGGCCTGCCACGCGACCCGTACGCCCTTCGGCCCCATCACCTCGACACCGCGCGCGGCATCCTCGACGCGGCCATCGAAACCCTCGACCGCCGCCTCGACGGCGCCCTGACCCGCGACGCACGACACCGCCGGGAACCGGTCCGCGTCGTCTACCCGGACGGCGGCCGCATCGCCTGAGACCGCGCCCGTGCACCGTCTCGCAACGCCGGATCGGTCACTTCACATATATAAATGATATTATGTTTTGGCGGGATCGGTGCCCAGGCCCTGGTCCCCTTGGCCGCTCAGGCGGCCCGCGACTCCTCGTCGGCCGAGGGCTGGAGCATTTCCATCAGCACGGCGATGGCCATGAGCACGCGGAGGTAGAAGATGGGCAGCGACCCGGCCGCCGATTCGAGGCTGACGGGCGAGGACGGCCCAGGGGCGGCGCCCACGCCCTGCGAATGGGGCGTCGAGCGGCCGAGGAGGTCGTCGAGCAGGAGCGAGAGGGACGGGGCCCGGCCCGTCCAGGGGCCGCGTCGTGCGGCGTCTCGAAGCCCCAGCCAGCGCACCTTCGACGGCGGCAAGGAGGCCCGGAGCCGGCCCAGGGCGGCGGCGACCCGAGGATGCCGGATCGCCTGCGACACGGTGGGAAACGGCGCGAAGAGGTGATCGGGCCGCGCGGCGACCAGCCGCTTGCGGCAACGGGCCACCCAGGCGAGGTCGGCCGTCGTCGTTGTGGATCGGGAATGAGCCGCGGCGGCCTCGGCCGCGGCCAGAGTCAGAAGCGCGTCGCGACGAACCGCACGGCCGTCGCGTTGGTCTTGCCAGGCTAACCGAAGGTCGTCCTCCACCGACATGGATCTTCCCTTTCCCGGCCCGATCCAGCCCGGTCCCAATGTCCGATCCCCGTCGATCGGAAACCAAAGAAGAGCCGTCGAGCCGCACGAACCCGCGCGGGCGCGAACACGTTGTATCCAGATTGTCCTTCGGCGAGAAGACGAGAACGCTTGCCTCGATTTCCCATCGAGATCGACGGTTGTTTCGATGCTTCGGGCCGGGCAATCGGCGACGGGGGCGTTGGGCCTTGCGATTGGGCTTTCCGGCCGGGGCCGGGGCCACTATGCTGGTGGCCCGAACCCAGGGAGGGAGCCCACGATGCGCATCCTGATGGTCACCTCGTTCCCGGTCCCCGGCGACTACGACGGCACGGCGATGCTGCCGATCAAGATCCTCCGGGCGCTGCGGGGCCGGGGCGTCGACGTGGTCCTGGCCCACCTGAGGGCCCGGCCGCCGGTCGGGCGATCCTCCCGAGGCGACTTCGAGGGCACACCGTCGTTCACGCTGCCTCCGTCGTCGTGGATCACCGGCCTGGGGCGGATTGCCCGCGAGTTCCCGTTCGACCTGGTGCACGCCCAGCACTGGGGAGGCGCGACCCGTTCCTACGCGGCCTGCCGGCTCCACCGTTGGCCCATGGTTTACGAGATTCACTCGCTGCTGGGCGAGGAGGTCGAGCGCGACCGCCTCGGCCGAGGGCCGGCGTTTCGGCTGAGCCTGGCCATCGAGCGCAGGGTCTTCCGACACGCGGCGGCGATCATCGTGCTGGGCGAGCCGGTCAAAACGGTCGTCGTCGAGGAAAAAGGGGTTCCGGCCGAACGGGTTTCGGTCATCTATCCGGGCATCGACCTGGGCGAGTACGAACGGCCGGGCGAGCCGGCCGAAATTCCAGGGGTTGGCCCCGAGCACGCGGTGGTCATGTACGTGGGAAGCCTCGTGCACCCAAACCAGGGGGTGCCGATCCTGATCGAGGCCCTTCCCAGGGTCTTCGAGGCCCGGCCCGACGCCCGTTGCGTGCTCGTCGGCGGACCGGCCGAGGCGGGGGACGCCTATCGCCGGACGCTGGGCCCCCATGCCGACCGCCTGATCGTTCGGACCGGCCAGACCCCCGACCAGGTGGTGGCCCTGACCCGGCGCGCCGACGTTCTGGTGCATCCCCGGCTGGCCTGCCGGGAAAACTACTCGGTGCAAAGCAAGATCGCCGTGTATCTTGCGTCGGGCCGCCCGATCGTGGCGACCGACTTCGCCGACTACCAGGCCATTCTGGGCGCCACCGGCGCGGGCCGCTTGACGGCCGTCGATCCGGGCGCCCTGGCCGAGGGGATTCTCGACGTCCTGAACCACCCCGACCTGGCCGCTCGACTGGCCGCCGCGACCGGCCCGGTGGCTCGCGAGCTCTTCGGCATGGATCGGAACATCGACCGTTACCTGGATGTCTACCGCCAGGCCCTGGAGGCGGGACCCCGCTAGGACCGCCGGATCGGGCCGAACCGCGTGAACGGCAGCGGCCCCTATCCATTGGCCGGCGAGCGGGTTATGATCGTCCACACAAGCATCCGCCACGCCGCAAGACGCGCCCTGGGAGGGTCGATGATGAGGTTCTGGATGGCCTTTGGACTGCTGGGCGTTCTGGGATGGGCCTCGGCGGCCCTGGCCGACGACCAGCGGAAGAACCACGACGACGATCGGGCGCTGGAGGCGACCTTCCGCGCCTATCTCGATGAGCTCTTTCGGGCACGTCCCCTGGACGCCACCCGGCTGGGCGATCACCGGTTCGACGACCGGCTCGACGACCTCTCGAAGGCCGCTCGGGACGCCAACCTCGAGCGCGACCGGCGCGCCCTGGCCCAACTGACGCGCCAGATCGACGTCGAGGCCCTGTCGCCCGACGGCCGGATCGACTTCGAGATCTTCCGGCACGACCTGGAACGCTCGATCTGGATGGCCGAAAACTTCGACCCATTCGTTGACGACCCGAGGGTTTACGGCGATTACCTGACCGAGAGCGTCTACCTCTTGCTCACGCAGTCGTCGTTGCCGAAGGCGACGAACCTCAAGAACGCGCTGGCCCGGATGGAGCGGATTCCGGAGGTGGTCGAGGTGGCGCGCCGGACGATCGGCAACCCGCCCCGGGTGAAGGTCGAAACGGCCATCCTCCAGACCAAGGGGGCGATCGGGTTCTACGAGGACGACCTGTTCCTGCTGGCCGGAGCGCCCAAGGGGGAAGGAGAACTCGGGGCGAAGGCGAACACGATCGTCGAGGCCCTGAAACGACATCTGGCGTTCCTCCAGGACGAAGTCCTGCCGCGAAGCAACGACGACTGGCGGATCGGCCCCGAGAAGTTCGCGAAGAAGTTCGAGCTGGTGGTCGATGCCGGGATCTCGGCCGAGGAGCTGCGGAAGGAGGCCGAGTCGGAGGCCGACCGCGTCGAGCGCGAGTTGGCGGTGATCGCCCGGCAGCTCTGGAGCACGCTCTTTCCCGGCAAGGTCGTGCCGCCCGACGACGAGGAAGGCCGGCACGAGATGGTGCGGCGCGTCCTCGACGCGATCGCCGAGGACCACGGCACGGCCGAAAGCCTGCTGGGGGACGTGCAGTCGACCGTGGCCGACATCAAGTCGTTCATCACCGAGAAGAAGATCCTCCGACTGCCCGAGCCCGACCATTGCCGGATCATCGAGATGCCCGAGTTCATGCGGGGCAACTCGGTGGCCTACCTCAACCCGGCCCCACCGCTCGACCCGAAGGGCACCAGCGAGTATGCCGTGAGCCCGCCGCCGGAAAACTGGGACGCCCGGCGTCGCGAAAGCCTGCTCGAAGAATACAACCGGGCGATGCTCAAGATCCTGACGATCCACGAGGCGTATCCCGGCCACTACGTTCAACTTGAGTACAGCAACCGCTGCCCGTCGTTCATCCGGCGCGTGCTCGGCTCGGGCACCTTCGCCGAGGGCTGGGCGGTTTACACCGAACAGATGATGCTCGACCAGGGGTTCGGCGAGGGGGACCTGAAGCTCCGGATGCAGCAGCTCAAGTTCTACCTCCGCGCGGTGGTCAACGCGATCCTCGACTACCACATGCATGCGGGCCAGATGACCGACGACCAGGCGATGGAGCTGCTCGTCGGCCGGGCCTTCCAGACCGAGGGGGAGGCCGTCGGCAAGATCATCCGGGCGAAGCAATCGTCGTGTCAGCTCTCGACGTACTTCGCCGGCCGGACCGCGTTCCACCGCCTCCGCCGGTCCGTCCAGCGCGAGCTGGGCGACCGCTTCGACCTGGGCCGGTTCCACGAGGCGGTGCTCGCTCATGGGACCTTACCCGTCAAGTTCCTGCCGACACTCGTTCCGCCGACGCTTCGCGAGTCGCCCTGAGAACGCGCCGGGGGAAACCCGTCGTGCCGCGACGACCGGGAACCGGCCTTCCCACGAGGTCGGCAAAGTTCCCACTCGGGCCGAGATCGCAGTCCGGCCGAACCCGGGCCTTCGAGAGCGGCGGACACCCCCTCAGTCAGGGGCCCGGCCTCGCCTCGAAACCGCCCGCGTGCGCGAATGGTGCGCACCTGAAAATGAATTCGTTCGATGCCGTAAACGGTTTGTCTCAAGGCGATTGCGAAGAAAAAATCCATCAAAAAAGAGTTCGTTCGGCGCGCCGGAACGCGGGTGGCGCGCCTCGGTCGGTCGGGGTCGGGTTGGCCTTGCGGACGTAACGAAGCCGGGAAGGCTCGCGAGGCGGGAACGCCCTGGTGCGCGGTTCGACGAAACGAACCCGGCTCCGCCGCGGCCTGTGGCGTTCGAACGAGAGCGGGCGCTGGATGCGCGGATCGGGGCGTTCGTTGGGCGCGTCGAGGCGCGGCGATCGGTCGTGAGCGAAGCGTTGGCACGGCGGCGGCCCTGGCGAAGGCAGTTTCCCGGAGCCTCGGCGGCGAACAACGACGCGCGGAATCTCCAGGCGTTCCAACCTTAGAATCGAGGCCGGGCCGGAACCGATTCGGGTTTTTTTGGCAAAATCTCGGCGGAGGGACTCCGAGGTCGGCGAGGATCGACGGAGCGAGTCATCAACCAATTAACCAACCGCTCAATCGTCGTCGTCGAGGGGGATCAGGTCGTCGTCGTCGTCGCTGGTGAAGGGAAGGTCGGGAGGGCGCTCGGTGACGATGCCGTTGGATCGATGGGCGGGAGGGGGCGTGGCGGGCGGGTCCTCGAAACGGTAGAGCAGGTGGCCGATCGCCACCTCATCGCCGGGCAAAAGGCGCGCTTCGTTGACCACGCGACCGTTGACGCGCACGCCGTGACGGCTCCCGAGGTCCCGGATGGAGGCTCGGTCGTAGGCGAGGGCCAGGCAGCAGTGTCGGCGAGAGATCTGGGGCAGGTCGAGCCGGACGTCGCATTCCGGATGCCGGCCGACCAGCAGAACGGGGCGTTGAATCACGATGGGCGGTGCCGTTCCCGGGATCAGGGGGACAAGTCGGGCGGACATGAATCGGCCTTATGTTCTTTGTCAGGCTGGACTTGCACGATCACCTGGATGCGGCAACGATCCGCGGGCACGTTGGGCGGCAGGATCTCTCGCACGGCCGCCGCGAGCGGGTCATGGTCCGAAACGCGAGAACGCGAAAGGGCCACCATGGGAGCGTGATGCCCGTTGCCCCAGCTCGATTCGGCCTTCGGGTCGGCCACGGTCATCTCGTGCGCGCTACCGTCATCAAGGCGAAAGCGGATATGGGCGATCGATAACTCATCACCGGCGCGAAGCCGGCCTTTTTCGACACGCTGGCCGTTAATCCGGATGCCGTTGGTGCTTCCCAGATCGCGAACCACGACTTCCCCATGATCCTGTGTCATGCAACAATGCCGGCGCGAGACCCGGATGGAATCGAGGCGTGCATCACACTGTGGATGCCGACCGACGATCAACATTTCGCGATCGATGGGGATGTCTGGTCCCTCATCTAAGGCCACCAGGCGTATCGGCATGGGGCAGATCCTGGGCCGGCGTTCTGGCCATTTTCTTTGTTTCAGGGGCAAAGACCGGGCCGGGTTTATCGTAATTATAGAACAGGCACAACCCGGGAATCCATATGGGGCCGAAACCGGACAGGGAGGGCTTCCCCCCCCGGAGAGGCTCCTGTCGCGGACTCCGTGCGCCTTGTCGCGGGTCAAGACCGCCCGACTTTCCCGCGCGAAGCGATTGTGGGCCTTCGCGCCCATCAAGTCAACAGAAATCACCTTTCGTTTTCAGGAATCGGAGACGCGTGCAAATGGCTTGCCAGATCGTGGGTTTGGCGTGAAGAGGGCAGGCCGTCGAGGTGGGCCGTGTGGATCGGCGGGCGAGGTGGGGGCTCGCGCGTCCGGATCGTAACGCATCGAGAGGAATTTTTGTTCAAGAGTGGTGATCGGGGACGGTTCGGGCGCCGGAGGGGCGGGCCGCTCGGGATGGGCTGGGATTCGGGTCGAGGGAGCCGGTCTGGCGGAGCCAGGCGACGGCGTCGGCGAGGGACTCATCGACCGGGCGGAGGGAGAGATCGAGCGCGGCGAGGCTTCGCGAGGCGTCGAAGCGCATGGTGCGGCGGGTGAGCTTCAGGCCGGTGACGGTGGCTTTGGGGGCCTTGCCGCTGACGTGGTCGGCCCAGAACTCGCTGATGTGAGCAACGGCCAGGCCGAGCGGGTAAGGGACTCGCCACCGGGGGACCGGGACGCCCGAGAGGGTCGAGAGGCGCTCGAGCAGGCCGAGCAGGGTGAGGTTCTCGCCGCCGAGGAGGTAGCGACGGCCGGGCTCGCCGCGTTCGACGACGCGGGCGAGACCCTCGGCAACATCTCTCACATCAATAAGATTTAATGTGCAGTCCATGAAGGCGGGCAACTGGCCCTGGCAGAAGTCGAGGATGAGGCGCGTGGGTGGCGAGAGGCCGCGGTCGCCGGGGCCGACGGGCATGGTCGGGTTGGCGACGAAGACGGGGTGGCCGGCCCGGGCGCGGGCCATCGCCTCGTTCTCGGCGCGGAGCTTCGAGAGGCAATACGGACCGACGGCGTCGGCCTCGGTGATCTCGACGTCCTCGGCGATTGGCCCCGTGGCCCGGGCGCGGGTGAGGATGCTCTCGGTGCTGGCGTGGAGGATCTTCCGGGCGCCGGCCTCGATGGCGGCGTCGAGCACGTGACGGGTGCCCCGATGGTTGACGGCCTCGAACTCGCGGCGATCGCGCGCCCAGAGATTCGGATTGGCGGCGAGGTGAAACACGATCTGGCCGCCCCGCAAGGCCGATCGAACGGCGTCGCGGTCGCGAATGTCGGCGCGGACGATCTCGACCTGCGGCGGCAGGTGCGACGTGTCGGCCCCAGGCCGCTCGACCACCCGGACGCGGTGCCCGGCCCGCACGAGCCGTTCGACGAGATGGCTGCCGATGAACCCGGCGCCTCCGGTGACGATGGTCAAGACTTCCATGCGTTGATCGCTTTCAAATGACAATGTCATTGTTCTTGTCGAGGAGCCTTTGTCCGACGCTCGGGTGCCAACGGTCGGGGGCGACCGGTGTTCTGGCCTGGGCCGCGGAGCCCTGGTCGAGGACGACCCGTGGCACCCGAAAAACTCGGATCGGCCCGGTCCGCCTCAACGGGTTCGGGGGGCCCGTCTCGGGGGGCCGTTGCCCGATCGTTTCGGAGGTGGTCATGAGATCAGTACAGGTGATCGCGGTAAGCGGTCTCGATCTGTTGTTTGAGCGACTCGACCGTCTGGCCCTCGATGCGGCACTGGTCGACCAGGACCTTGGCGAGATCGAACTCGGCGCCATGAGGGCTCCTGGCCGCGTTCTCCCAGAGCCTGGAGCGGATCAGGGCCTTGGCGCACTGGAAATAGCACTCCTCGACCTCGACCCCGATGCCCAGCGCCGGCGGCTTGCCGTGGACGGAGAGGGGGGCCAGGATCCGCTCGTCGCGCATCAGGCAGGCCCGGCCGTTCACCCGCAGCGTCTCGCCCAGTCCGGGAACCAGGAACAGCAAGCCCACCCGGCCCGTCTCGATGATGTTGCGAAGGCTATCGGCGCGTCGGTTGCCGGGCCGGTCGGGAATGACCAGGGTCCGCGCATCCAGGACGGTTGCCACGGCGGGGAGATCGCCGCGAGGGGAGACGTCGCAACGGCCGTCGCCGCCCGTCGTTCCCAGCAGGAGGAAGGGGGACCGGGCGATGAAGGCCCGCATGTGATGGTCGAGCTCGGCGAGCTGCTTTTTCAACACCAACTCGCTGGGCAGGCCGATCAACGACTCGAGTTCCTTGGCCGAACGGACGACGCGATCAAAACGAGCCTGGTTCACGCAACGGGTCTCCGCGGCGAGAGGCGTGTTGGGCAGGGACGTCGCATGCGGCCGCGACGAGGGACTCGCCGATCGCTCGGGCGGCCTGTCCAGCGAACGGGGCGTCGGACCCGGCGCCCGGGCCGGGCAACGGCGGATCGCCCTCGAAGCCAAATCGCGGCCATCGTACAAAATGAGGTTGTCCGTTGTCTCCCACGGCGGGTCGAAGGATGTTCCGTTGAGCCGCCGGATGCCCCGAAAACGTTGGCTCCCGAACTCAGCCCCTTGGAGGACGATCGCCGGGGCGTCGATGCGTGAATTTTCGCGCGGATGCGGATGCGGATGCGATTTCGACGGCGATTCGGGCGAGCGGGTCGAGTTGGGCCGTCCGTTGGCGGCCCATCCTCTCCGAAACGGTCCTCGCGGGAGAGTCGACTTCGCCTGGGCGGATTTCCGACGCGGCTCCGGGCGTCGAGGCTCGTTCTGGGCCGACGGGCCGCGCGGGTTTCGAGGAATCGGTCTCTGTCCCGCGATGGGACGTGTCCAAGGGGAAATCGCAGGAGGGTCAAGGTCCACGGGGCCCCTCGTCCGACACGTTGGGTGATTGGGCCGCGCTCGACGCGAACTCAAGGGGCCTGGACGACGCGGTAGAGGTCTTGCTCCGGGCCGGGTCCGGGGACCGGGGTGAGAACGCCGGCTCGGACGAGTCGGGCGAAGAGCTCGGGCGTCACGAAGGGGGTGAAGCCGTAGCCGCCGGGTTTGCGGTGGCGTGCGATCTCGGACCAATCCACAAGGATATGTGTGACGCCGAGCGTTTTCAAGGATTCCTCGATTTGCGAGGGGGTTTGATTTCGGGCGATCTTCTCGATCGTTTCCTCGTCGAAGACGGTGTTGTAGAGGATTTCATGTTGCATGTGGAAGACGCCGGCCTGACCGACGAGGAGGACCTTCGCGCCGGGCGGCAGCTGCTCATCGAGCCAGGCGAGCGTGGGGCTGGCCGTGCGTGGGACCTCGGCTCGAAGCGTGTTGAGGTCGTCGGTCCACTGGTTGAAGGCGGCCAGAGAGGTTGTGTTGTAGGTCCAGGTGGTGATGAGGCTCAAGGTCAGGATCAAGGTCAGAAGCGCGGTCCAGGCGCGTTGGCGCGACCAGTCGGCGCCGAGGCCGGCGAGAATGGCCAACGGGGGCAGGATCGGCAGCCAGAAGCGGTCGAGCCGGTGGGTGAACAGCCACCAGGTCGCGAAGAGATAGGCGGCGTAACCGAAGAGCCAGAGCGCGACGCGCCGCCAACGGCGATCGAGCCAGGCCAGCGGGGCGAGGGCCGTGAACAGCGGCGATTGCCAGTCGTTGCGCCCGGCGACGTCGAGCAGGCCGTTGACCAGCTCGGGGACGTTGATCGGTCGCGGCCCGTGGGCGTTCGACCATTTCGTTTCGCGCTCGGGGCTCCAGGGACCGCCGCCGAAGACCTTGTAGCCGAGCGGATAGACGGGATTGCGGTTGTCGAGGACATTCTTGAGCAGCCAGGGGCCGATCGTGAGGGCCAGGCCGGCCGCGAAGGCGGCGAGGATCGCCGGCGATCGGCGACTCCAGGCCGCGACCAGGGCCATCGCGCCGAACGGAAGGACGGCCGAGATCAGCGCCGGATACTTGCAGGCCATCGCCCCGCCCGCCAGCGCGGCGACGATGGCCCAGAGGCGTGGGATCGGCGGTTTGGAACCGTCCGATGCGTTCGCCGTCCAGGCCAATCCGGCGGCCCAGATCAGGGCGGCGTGGTAGTAGCCGAGCGGCCCCTCGACGTAGGCGAAGACCGAGAGGCGGTAGATCCAGGGGGTGGTGAGATACACCAGCGGGGCGACCCAGGCGGCTCGAAGCGATCCCCAGCGGCGGGCGGCCAGGGAAATCAGGGCCGCGGCGAACGGGGCGTGCAGCATCACGAGGAACTGGCCGGCGAGGGCCCCGCGCCACCAGTCGCCCAGCACGATCATGCCGAGCAGGTGGAGCATCTCGACGCTAAAAGGCATGCTCGTATAAACATTATGCGGCAAAAACGCGATGCGACCGGCGCGATACCATTCCTTCGGGCCTTGCAGGTGGTATTCGAGCGAGTCGAAGTCGACGGTCGGCTGCATCGAGCCGAGGACCATCAGCACGAAAAAGGGGGCGGCGATCAGGCCGAAGCCGAGCCAGGGGAGCCATCGGCCGGATGGTGTTGCGTCTTGCTTCGCGTCGCGTCGATCTCGAAACCTCTCCCCGATTTCGAGGCCGAATCCGAACACGGTCAGCAGGCCGAGGCCGATGCGGATCGGCCAGGGGTCGAGGCGGCCGAGGCGCCCGAGGACGAGAGTGAGGACGCCGAGGCCGGTCATCCCGAGGCCGAACGCCAGCGGCAGGCGCTCGGTTGGGCGAAAGACGCCGCGAGGCAGGCGAAGGGCGCGGATCGCGAGCAGGCCGAGGCCGAGACCTCCGGCGGCGATCCACAATCCCGCCAGCGCGATCGGCACGCGTTGATGGAGATGCTCGACGTGGCCGAGCTTGCTGAGGGCGTGGCTCAGGAGCGAGTCGTTCCAGTCGTTGCCGGGGACGAAGTAGGGGATCGCCTCGGCGACGAGGTAGGCCCGCCGCATCGCCGCGCTCTGGACCTGGCCGTCGGGCAGGGTGGTCTTGGCGTTCTCGGCGTTGGGCAAGGGGACGACGAGATACCAGGCCAGCCAGGCCAGCTCGAGCACGGCCAGCAGGCCCAGCCAGGGCCAGAACCGCTTGCCCTCGTTTGACGTCAGAGGGTTGGCCCGATTTGCCAAGGGGCGAACTCCTCTTCGCCGACGCCGTGCCGCTCGCTCCGGGTCTTGCGACCGCTGGCCACGTCGAGAATCAGGTCGAACAGGCGGCGTCCCACGGCCTCGACGGGCTCGCCGTCGAGGATCGTGCCGGCGTTGAGGTCCATGTCGTCGGCCATTCGCTCGAACATCGGCGTGTTGGTGGCGACCTTGACGCAGGGGGTCGGCTTCAGGCCGAGCACGCTGCCCCGGCCGGTGGTGAAGACCAGGACGTTGGCCCCCGAGGCGACCAGGCCGGTGGTGCACGGAGGATCATATCCGGGCGTGTCCATGAAGATGAGGCCGGGCGTGTCGACCTGCTCGGCGTAGCCGACGACGTCGACCAGGGGGGTCGAGCCCCCCTTGGCGAGGGCCCCGAGCGACTTCTCGTAGATGGTCGTCAGGCCGCCGGCCTTGTTGCCGGGCGAGGGATTATTGTTGATCTCGGCGTTGAACAGGCCGGTGTACCACTCCCACCACTTGATCCGCTCGACGAGCTTCTCGCCGACCTCCCGGCTGACGGCGCGACGGGTCAGCAGGTGCTCGGCGCCGTAGATCTCGGTGGTTTCGCCGAGCATGGCGGTTCCGCCCTGGGCGATGAGCAGGTCGGCGGCGATCCCGAGCGCGGGGTTGGCCGTGACGCCCGAGTTGCCGTCGGAGCCGCCGCATTCCAGCGCGAGGCGGATCTTCGAGGCGGGCTGCTCGCTCCGCTCCCAGGTGTTGGCCTCGGGCATCAGTCGCCGGACGGCCTCCACGGCCGACTCGACCGTCCGGGTGATGCCGCCTTCGTCCTGGATGTTCAGGACTAAGGCGGCATCACCCGGACGGTCGAGTCGGGAAAGAGTGTA
>CAZRGV010000106.1:0-21282 GCA_964599655.1 uncultured Isosphaeraceae bacterium
GACACTTTTCCCGGGCCTCGCTCTCAACGGGTTCCCCTCGCTTCGCCCACAATCGAGAACACGGCTTGGACCCCTCCGCGCTCCGCGGCGATCGACGTTACTCAAGGTCGTGACACTGTTTAGCGATAGGTCGTACCTCAATGAGCATGGAACGGATAAAAAATCAATAAATGTTGTGAATAAGCGATCGAAACGATCCGGGGCAACTGTCAACACGTCGACACTGCGGCATGACTCTTGCCGAGGTCTGTCCCGTTGAGTAAGGTTGTATCAGAATTCTTCTCGAGATCTTCGTCATCCTCCGAGATCACGACCGAGGAGTCGGCGCCTGGATCGAGGTCGACCGAGGTCCGCCCCCCAACCTTCGTGGCGCAAACCGACGTTGGCGGCTTTCTGGGTCCTTGCTAGAATCGGGTTCCTTCCGGGAGGCTGTCCCACGTAAGGGAGGTCGCCATGTGTCCATGCAGCACACCGGCGGTGGCCATGATGGAACCGCTGGTACGTCATAGCGTCCACGTCGAAGGGGCGGTCGAGGCCGACCGGCACAAGTGGATCGAGAGCGAAAAGGCCGGGCGTGACCTCGGCGACGCCGCGATCCGTTGCTGGGTCAAGAAGCACTGGAACGGCTTTCTTCGAGCCCGATGGCTCGAGCACCTCCAGGGCAAGCGGTTCTGGATCGAACTCGACCACGACGACTTCGGACTGCTCCAGCGAAGGTTTCAGGGCTCCTTGCTGATCGACGAGATCCTCCGCCGACTCATCGAAGGCAAAGAGAACCTGGGAATCATCAACTGGGCCATTGATACCAAACTCTCGATGGAAGAGATCTTCGAGATTCTCGAAACGCTCGACATCAATAGTCGGCGCATCGAGTGCCAGCTCGAATCCCGCCTTTCCCAGTCATATTGAAGTTTGCGAAACCTGGTCGTTTGTCTGATGCGACTTCGCCGTCGCCACGTCGATCGTTCGTCACGAATCGCCGAAGCCATCGCTTCCGTGGCCGCGCGCGGTGGCGTTACGTCGACGCGGACCGCGATTCCGCCAGGGCGATGAGCGTGCGCGTGAAGCAGCCGGTTCCGCCGACATCCTGCGTGGCGCTCTCGTTCTCCACCCAACTCGGCCCAGCGATGTCAAGGTGCGCCCAGGGCGTCTGTCCGACGAACTTCTGAAGAAACTTGGCCGCCGTAACCGCGCCTCCCCACTTTCCCCCGACATTCTTGCAATCGGCGACTGTGCTTTTCAGCGCCTCGTCGAAGTCCTCATCAAGAGGCATCCGCCAGAGTCGCTCCCCCGCCTGACGCGACGCCCTCACAACCGACTCAGACAGGGCCTCATCGTTGCTAAACAATCCGGCGATCTTTTGACCCAGGGCGACCATGCAAGCTCCCGTCAAGGTCGCCAGGTCGATGACCGCCGCTGGGTGTTGCTCCACGGCGTAGCTCAAGGCATCGGCAAGAATCAAGCGACCCTCGGCGTCGGTGTTGAGGACCTCGACCGTCGTGCCGTTTCGCATGGTCAGCACATCACCAAGTTTCATCGCCGAGCCGCCGGTCATGTTCTCGGCGAGGGCGAGATAGCCCGTCACATTGACCGCAAGTTTCAGACGGGCGATCGCTTGCATCGTCGACGCCACGACCGCGGCGCCGGTCATGTCCGACTTCATCGTCTCCATCGACGCTGACGGCTTCAGCGAGAGGCCGCCGGAATCAAATGTGATCCCCTTTCCGACGAGTGCCAGAGGCGGACCGTTCCCCCCGCCTTGATAGCGGAGCACCACGAAGGCCGGTGGCTGCGACGACCCCGCCGCGACACCCAGCAACCCGCCAAATCGTTCCGACTTGATCCTGGCCTCGTCCCAAACCTCGACGATTCCCGTCGGTTCGGCGAGGGAGCGGATCTGTTCCGCCAGCACGCTCGGGGGCTTTTCGGAGGGGGGCGTGTTCACGAGGTCGCGCGCCTGGTTAATCGCCTCGCCAATGATCTGCCCGCGACGCGCGCCCGATTGAAGGGCCTCGCTCTCCAGCGCCAGGTCGGGAGGAGCGATCAGACTCAACAGGCCAAAGGGCTGGCGAGCGGGTTCGGTCTTACGAAGGCCCGCACTCTTCGTTCCGACCACAACGCCCTGGATCAGGGCCGACGCGATGACAAGTGGCTCCGCGGTCGACGGGAGGACGACCGCAACCGATTCCCTCGACTTCCCCGAGAGCTTCTTTCCCACCGCGACGCCCGCCGAATACGCGGCTCCCGCGTCGAACTTCTCCGCCGATCCCAGCCCGAACGCAAGCACCCCTTCCGCCTTTAGGCCGGTATTGTAAAGCGGAACCAGCTCCGCGAGCGAGCCGTTGATCTCCTTCGTCTCGATCAACCGGTGCAGAAGCGTGCCCAAAGGCGTCGAGAGGGGCGTGGCGACGGGATCGACCTTCCCTTCGAAAACACCAACGGCCAGCCAGCTTACGTCGAGATCCTGGATGCTCTGAATGTTCGCTTGAACGCGCATGGGCGAAGACACTCGTCGGGCGTGGTGAAAGAACCCTCCCGTCCCGGCCAGGGAAGGGGGCGGGCTTCATCTTCGCAAGCCGGACGAACCGCGCCAAGCCGCCTTGCCGATGCGGAGGGAGTCCGCTAGAATCCGTCGCCTCTCTCATTCGGAGGCACCCCATCGACCGATTCTCCACCCCGATCAAGAAGATCGACATGCTCGGATCGTCATGGAGCCCGTGCCGCTCCGGCGCGATCCGCGTAAGGCGACCGGGGCGGTCCCGATCGACCTCCCGGTAGGCGAGACGCGAGGCAAGGAGGCCGTCGCATGAATCGGGACCGAGTCCGAGGGCGTTGGCCCGCCATCGCGTTGGGCTGCATGGTCTGTTCGAGCCTGGTCGGTTGCGTCGAACGACGTTACACCATCCGGACCGATCCTCCCGGAGCCCTCGTTTACGTCAATGGCGAGGAACTCGGCCCGTCGCCCGCGTCTCACTCCTTCACCTACTACGGCGACCGCGAGATCGTCCTGGTGGCGGATGGCTATGAAACCGAGCGGATCATCCAGCCGATCAAGGCGCCTCTCTACGACAACAATCTTACGGACGTCTTTACCGAGAACTTCCTGCCGTTCACACTCCGCGACGAACGTGAGTTCACGTACAAGTTGCGACCGTCGACCGTACCCGAGACGGGCGATCTCGTGAATCGAGCCGACCAGCTCCGCGCTCAAGGCAAGCAACCACCGCCGCCAAGACGTCGAGGGCTCTTCGGCTTCCTGGGCTTTTGATCACTGATCCGGAGCTTCGGCGAGCGCCGTCGAACGGCCGATCCTTTGACCTGCCGAGCCTGAGTCTCGACGGACAGGCTGCCGTCGCCACCCTGACGTTTCCGTGCTCGTACCAGGCTCGTGAAATCGCGGTCGGTGACTGGCGGCTTGGACTGGTCAGACCGATCGAGTTCCGTTACATTGCCGCCGGTCACATCCAACGCCGCGTTTTCCCTGCCTCGGGCGTGAATGTGTCCGGGTGCGCTGCCCAGCCAATGGATCGGACGGGAGCGCGCTCAATCGGTGGATTCCATCCAGGAATCTCTCCGAGACCGCCGATAAAAGAACGGAGGGTCGAATTCCACGGACCGACCGAGCGACCCGGTCAGGGTCGCTTTCTGGCCCTTGGGTTCGACGCCGACGGTTGCCCATCCCCAGGGAGAGGAGGTGGAGACCGGTGAAGCTTCTGGCCGCCGCCATCCAGATGCCCGCCGAACCCTTGGCTGTCGCGGCCAATCTCGAACGGGCTGATGAACGACTCCGAGAGGCCCGACGCTCCGGGACCGCGCTGGCGGTCTTACCGGAGATGTTCAATACCGGTTACGGCCTCTTCCCCGATTTCTCGCACTGCGCCGAGGGAGTCGACGGACCCACTCTGACGCACCTCCGGCGTCGTTCCCAACAGTGGAACATGGCGATCGCCGCCGGATTCGTCGAGCGAGACGGCCGGCATCTCTACGATGCTCTCGCCTTCTGTCTCCCCGATGGCGACGTCCACGTGTACCGCAAGCGCAATCTCGTTTTCTGGGAACGGTTCCGGTTTCGCCCCGGAACGTCGCCACTGGTCGTCTCCACGCCTTGGGGTCGGATCGGCTTCGCGGTTTGCGCCGACATGATCTATCGCAAGGTCTGGCACGATTACCGCGACCGCATCGATCTGGCGGTCATCGCCGCTGCCTGGCCCGACTTCGCGAACCGGCACACCGGACGCCGCCACTGGCTGATGGGCCATGTCGGGCCCATGTCGGGGGAGATCCCCTCCAAGGTGGCCAGGGATCTGGGCATTCCGGTCATCTTCGCCAACCAGTGTGGACCCACCCACACCACCATCCCCCTTCTCGGAACCTGGATCGCCGAGCGCTTGCCCGACCGATTTGCTGGCCGCAGCAGCATTTGCGACGGGCATCACGGCGCGCCGGTGGTCGCGGACTCCGAAGAGCGTTTGATCTTCTCCACCATCACCCTTCACTCGTCACGAGGTCCTAAAACGTGCCGTTCTATGTCCCTGTCGGTCCCCGCGGCATCCTCTTCCGCCTTGGAACCTGTCTGATCGGAGTGCTCGGCTCCCTCACCTACTGGTGGGCTTGCCGTCGCCGATCGCTGGTCCCGTCTCCGATCGTTGTGGAATTCCATTTTCCCGACGCCTGAGCTCGTTCTGAACGGCAGTCGACCGGTTTGAGCCAACTCCCCCCCGCTTCAGAATCTCTCTCGCGTCTCGATTGTCCCGTGATCCGTGGCGCGGCCCGAACGTGGTCGGTTGATGACAGCGCCGACTAAGTTCCCTGACGCCCCAATCGAATCGGGTAGGCCCACTCCCTGCATCTTCTCGATCCGCGATTCTCGGTTCAACCCGCGAAATCCGCCCACAACCCACGCTGAACGATCCCAATCTCACGAAAATGTCGAGGCATGCCGGGTTCCAAACAACTCCAGGGGCCTGCCCCGACGGGGCAAGATAGGGTATAATTGTCGGACTGAAGTCACTTCGATTTCCCCAATACACCGCGGTGCCGCGCCTCTCTCCCGCGTGGCTTTGCCGACCCCCCCCTCACGGAGTCTTGCACACCATGTGTGGAATCGCCGGGGCGATGGATCTGAAAGGGACTCGGGAATTCTCGACCGACCGCCTGCTGGCGATGACTAGCGCGATCGCCCATCGGGGGCCCGACGACGAACACATTTATCAGGAACCCGGCGTCGCTCTGGGAGCCCGACGGCTCTCGATCGTGGATCTGGCGGGAGGTCGTCAGCCGCTTTCGAACGAAGATGGCTCGGTCTGGGTCGCCTTCAATGGCGAACTCTTCGAGTATCCCGAGCTGCGAGAAGAACTTCTGGCGAACGGTCACCGGCTGTCCACGCGCTGCGACACCGAGGCCTGGGTCCATCTTTACGAGGACCGAGGCTCCGCGATGTTCGACAAGGCCAGAGGCCAGTTCGCCGTCTCGCTCTGGGACCGCGACGAGCGCACCTTGATTCTCGGTCGCGATCGGGTTGGCATCTGCCCGCTTTACTACGCGGAACGTGATGGCTGGCTCCTCTGGGGCTCCGAGATCAAGGTCCTTCTTGCCTCCGGCCTTGTCGACGCCCGACCCGATCCGAAGGGGGTCGACCACCTCTTCACGTTCTTCTGCGCCGGAACCACCCGCACCTTCTTCGACGGCGTCAAGTCGTTGCCGCCGGGTCACTTCCTCAAGGTCAAGGACGGTCGGATCTCGCTCCATCAATACTGGGACCTCGACTTCCCCGACGTGGGCGACGAGCGACGCCTCGATGACCCCACCCCGCTGGTCGACGAGTTGGAGGATCTTCTCCGGCAAGCGGTGGAGCGGCGGCTTCGAGGGGACGTGCCGGTGGTCAGCTACATCAGCGGTGGGCTGGACTCGACCGTGGTCCTGGGTCTGAGTTCCCGCCAACGAGGTCATGCGGTCCCCTCGTTCACGATCGGCCTCGACCGAGCCGGTCCGGACGAACGAGGCCCCTCCACCGAGGCCGCCCGGGTGCTTGGCTCTCCGCTGACGACCGTGACCATGGATCGTGAGAAAATCGCCAACGCCTTTCCCGAACTCGTGGTGGCGGCGGAAGGCCCCGTTCTCGACACCTCATGCGCCACCCTGATGCGCCTGGCCGGCGCGGTTCACCAGCAAGGCTACAAGGTCGCCCTGACCGGCGAAGGGGCCGACGAGGCTCTCGCCGGCTACATCTGGTTCAAGTCGCAGAAGGTCCGAAACTGGCTTGGAGATCGAATCGGGGCCTTCTTACCAACTCTGGGCCGCAACCTTCTCCTCAGGGCCGTCGGCGGAAGCAAGGCGCACCGTCCTCCGCTGATGGGGATGAAGGGCGTGCGGCCCGCGCAGCAGGATCTTTATGAACTGCTCGGTCAGGTCCGTCCCCAGCTTTATACGAAGGGCCTCTGGGAACGGCTCGGAGATCACAACCCGTACGATGACCTCGACCTGACGAACGACCGGATCGCCCGCTGGCACCCGCTCAATCGGTCGCTTTACGTCGGGTACAAGGTCATGCTGGCCGGCCTCTTGATGGTTTCCAAGGGCGACCGGATCGCCATGCACAACTCCGTCGAGACGCGCTACCCGTTCCTCGACGACGACGTCGTCAACTTCTGCGCCGGGATCGCGCCGGAGTACAAGCTGCACGGGTTGACCGAGAAGTGGATCTTGCGACAGGTGGCCGCCAAGACCCTGCCGCCTCGAATCGCGAACCGCCCCAAGACCATGTTCCGGGCAAGCCTCTCCGACACCTTCCTGGGCGCGCATCGACCGTCCTGGGTCGATCAGCTCCTCAGCCCCGAATCGCTCCAGGCCTCGGGTTATTTCGATCCCAAGGTCGTCGCTCGCCAGGTCTCGTTGCAGCGGAGTATCCCTCGGATCACTCCGAAGCGCTTCGTGTACGACCTCGGCCTGACCAGCGTCGTCTCGACCCAGCTCTGGCATCACCTGTTCATGGGCGGCGGGCTCTGCGAACTTCCGACCTGGACCGCGCCCGAGTTCGCAGGCAACCGTTACCCAACCCATTACAAGACCCGTGAGGACGTTCCCGAATCGGCCGCCGTCGCCTGAGGAATAACGATCGGTTCGGCCGCATCCCTCGCCCGAGCCCGGTGGCACGAGAATCCTCGTCCGCCGGCTCGGGCGTCTGCCTTTGGTTTCTCCTCGAACTCGCGGCCTCGGCCTCGTTTCGCGATCCCGCCGTCATCCCCCGTCGACCGACCCCAGCCAGCATTTCGACGACATCCTGTCACCGCGAATGGCTGACCCTCCCAGGCCAAAATACCCTGGAGGGACCGACATCCGTCGATTTGCGTCGGGTTATAATGATTCCCATCGGATGCGGTCTCGGATCCGGTTGCGGCAGCCATCGACTATAAGTACTAATGTGAAATTCTAACAGCTCATCACAAATGTGATTTCGGGATGCTTAAGATTCTTCGGACACGAGTCGGAAATCACCATGCGCGTTTTGATTGTCGACGATGAGTCGACCATCCGTCAAATGCTTCGGGTGACCCTGGAGGCCGCTGGTCACACGGTCGAAGAGTCATCCACGGCCGCGGAAGCCGTTCGGGCGGTCGAGACCCGGCCGTTCGACGTGGCGCTGCTCGATCTGCGGCTGGGGCGGGAATCGGGCCTGGACCTGCTGGCGCCTTTGCTGCAAAACCGTCCGCGACTCGCCGTTGTGATCATCACGGCCCACGCGAGCATCGAAACCGCTGTCGAGGCGATGCGGCGCGGAGCGTTCGACTATCTGCCGAAGCCGTTCACTCCGGGCCAGGTCCGTGCCGTCCTGGACCGCGTCGTTCGATTCCGGGGGTTGCAGGACCGCCTGGACGAGCTGGAAGAGCGAATCCGCGACGAGGTTCCCGAAATTGACCTGGGAGAGCGTGACGCCGAGATGGCTCGGGTGATCGAGGTGCTCCGTCGTGTGGCTCCCACCGAGGCCTCGGTGCTCATTCGAGGAGAAAGCGGTACGGGGAAAGGAATCCTCGCGCGCGCCGTGCATGCCTGGAGCCATCGCAACGGTCGCCCCTTTGTCACGGTCAGTTGCCCGAGTCTCAATCCCGAGCTTCTCGAGAGCGAGCTCTTCGGCCATGCTCGGGGCGCCTTCACAGGCGCGGTTCGCGACTCCGCCGGTCGCGTTGACGCGGCGGAGGGAGGCACCCTCTTCCTCGACGAAATTGGCGATCTGCCCCTGAACTTGCAGCCGAAACTCCTGCGGTTTCTTCAGGAAAAGCATTATGAACGCGTGGGGGAGTCGCGGACCCGCTCGGCCGATGTGCGCGTTGTGGCCGCGACCAACCGCGACCTGGAAGCCGCCGTCGCCTCGGGGCATTTTCGTGAAGACTTGCTTTATCGTCTCAATGTCATCGAAGTGTTCTTGCCACCGCTTCGCCGCCGATCCGACCGGATGGAATTGGCCGAGCATCTCCTCGGCTTCTTCGCCAAGCGATCCGGCCGAGCTTTGACCGGGTTCACGTCCGAGGCTCGAGAGGCGCTGCTTCGGTACTCGTGGCCTGGCAATCTTCGAGAACTTCGCAACGTCATCGAGCGAGCGGCGATCCTTTGCGAAGGACCCTTGATCGGACTGTCCGACCTGCCCTCGCGAGTCGCCGAACCGCCGACTTCCGACGCCGATCGGATCGAAGTGGGCCAACCTGTCCGTCTGGAGACGCTCGAGGCCGAGCACATCCGACAAATCCTCTCCCGGTCTTCCAGTCGAGATGAGGCCGCTCGCATCCTCGGCATCGACCCGAGTACGCTCTATCGCAAGCGAAAGCAGTTCGGACTCTGACCCGATCGATCGTGCATTCCGCACGATGGGGCTCTGGCCGTCGGGCAAATCGCGCGATTGGTTCCTGGGCCAACTCTTGCCCCCAAGAACACGGGATAACATAAATCTTGATTTCGCATGGACTTGCGAATCGGCGTGTTGCCCTGGCATGCCGCTTGCCATAAGAGGATCACCATGGTCAAGACGCTGCGGACCAAGTTCCTCCTGGGCGTGGCCCCCTTGCTGGCGATCACGATTGGGCTCGGCCTCTGGGCGACGGTCATGTTCATACGCCTCGGTGGCAACATCGACGTGATCCTTCGGGAGAACTACCGGAGCGTCCTAGCCGCCCAGAGGATGAAGGAGGCTCTCGAGCGGATGGATTCGGCTCTGCTCTTTGTCGTCAGCGGTCAGGAACAGCGAGGGGTGGAGCAATTTCATGAGTATCAGGCGGTGCTCGAGAAGAATCTTCGCTTTGAGGAGGGGAATATCACGCTCCCGCATGAACGGCAACTCGCTGACGAGCTGAAAGCCCTTTTCTCGCGTTACCTCGTGCTGGCTGAACGGTACTTCGCGATGCCCGCCGAGGAGAACCAGGCGCGGATTCGGCTCTACTTCTCCGAGCTTCTCCCAACATTCGATCAGATCAAGAACCGGGCGGACATGGTGCTCGAGATTAACCAGCGAAACATGGAGGTCATGGATCTTCGAGCGAGGTCCGCCGCCTCGTCGGCCACGCGATGGATGGTGTTGATCCTCCTGGGCGCCTTGACATTGGGGACGGCGATCGCGCTGCTTCTGAGCCGTTCCGTCCTGGGGCCCATTCGCGAGGTGACCTTGGCGGCAAGGGGCATGGCCTCGGGCGACCTGGAACAGGTTGTTCCCGTATTGACACATGACGAACTGGGGGAATTGGCCACGGCCTTCAACGCGATGGCCCGTACGATCCGGGAGTTCCGGCAAGCGGGAACCGCCCGGCTCTTGAGGGCCCAGAAGACCGCCCAGGCAACCATCAACTCCTTCCCCGATCCCGTGGTGGTTGTCGATACGTCGGGTGCGATCGAGCGGGCGAATCCCGCGGCCAGGCGACTGTTGCAGGTTCATGCAAGTGACGGGGAACTCATCTCGTGGCAGCCGCCCTCCGCGATCCGCGCGCACCTCGCGGATGTGCTCCGAGGCGAAGCCAACTTCATGCCAACGAGCTTCGAACAAGCGATCTGTCTGCGTGAGGAGGGGCAGGAGCGGTACTTTTTGCCACGAGTCCTGTCGATTCACGACGAGGTTGGGAATGTCCTGGGCGCGGCCGTGGTGCTGTCGGACATCACCCGGTTCCGCATGCTCGATCAACTCAAAAACGATTTGGTTTCGACAGTCAGTCATGAGTTGAAAACGCCCTTGACAGGGATTCAAATGGCCGTTCACTTGCTACTCGAGGAAATCGTCGGCCCTCTCAACCCGAAACAGATCGAGTTATTGCTCGCGGCCCGGCAAGACTCGGACCGTCTGCTCGCCATGGTCAACAACCTTCTGGATCTGACGAGGATTGAGCAGGGCCAGGTTCGCCTCGACCTCCGAGCGATCGACCCGAGCCAGCTCGTGGCGGACTCGGTAAGGCACTTCGAGTCGCAGGCGGAAGATCGCGGCATCCACCTGGCGTTCCTTGTTGAGCCGGGTCTGCCGTCGGTCCTCGTCGACCGCGAGCGGGTGGCCCACGTCTTCGATAACCTGATCGGCAACGCACTGGAACATACGAGCGCGGGCGGGAGCATTCGGGTTTCCGCCCAGAGCAAGAACGGCTTCGTTCAGTTCCGCGTGGAGGATACGGGCGAGGGCATTCCGCCGGAGTACCTCAGCCGGGTTTTCGAGAAGTTCTTTCGGGTGCCTGGTTCGCGATCCTCGGGCGGCGCTGGCCTGGGTCTGGCAATCTGCCGCGAGATCGTGACGGCCCACGGGGGCCGGATCGAGGTCTCAAGTGAACCTGACAAAGGAGCGACCTTCACCTTCACCTTGCCGGCCGCGAAGAATGATCCGTCAATCCACACGGGAGGATCGACAGCATGATTCCTTGTCGACGAATTCTTGTCGTGGACGATGAGTCGAACGTGCGGCGGATGTTCCGAACGGCGCTGGAGTCGAGCAGGTACGAGGTCGCCGAGGCCAGGGACGGCGCCATATCCCTGGCCGACTTGCGAGACACGGCCACCGACCTCGTTCTGCTTGACTTGTTCATTCCACTACTTAATGGTATGGAAACACTTGTTCGCCTGAGCGAGGCGGGCCACGACGTCCCAACGGTCATCGCGACCGCGCCTGGCCGTATCCTCGACGTCGTGCAGGCCATGAAGCTCGGGGCGATCGACTTCCTCGTCAAGCCGGTTACTCCGGACGCCCTCCGCGAGGTTGTCGCCGAGCTGGTCCAGCGGCAGGTCCTTGCGCGACCGAGCGACAAGCCTGGGCCCGCGCCGGTCACGGCGGTTGCCAATTTCGCGGAGAATCTGTCGCAGGCAAAACGAACCCTGAACGCACAAAGGTTCGACGAGGCGGAGGTTTTCTCAAGCAGGCGATCGGTTTGCGGCCCGGCCCGGCCGAGGTCCACAACCTGATAGGCGTGGTCCACGAGCTTCGCAACGAACAGGACGCCTCCGATCGCGAGGACAAAGCGGCTCTCAAGGCCGACAGGCACGACGAGCCGGCCCGGCAGACATGACGCGCTACTCCGAGCGGTTCACGTTCGGTCGTAGCGAATTGCCCGTGGATACGGGCGAGACCCCAGAGGACGACACGAATGGAACGCCGACTGACCGAAGGACTCTCCGGGTGTTGCGCGGCCCCGGATCGTGGTTCAATACGACCAACGCGCGGGGCTCGGGGGTGGAGTCTGATCGCCACTGGCCTTCTCATCGTTCTGGCCCTCGGCTTGCTCGCTGGTGCGGCACGACACATTGATGGGCCCGAGGGGGGTGGCGAGTTCGTCCTTCGAGACCGTCAGGGGAGGATGCGAGCCGCCCTGACGATGCGCCCCGACGGCACGCCCGGCTTCGGGCTCTTCGATGAGAGCGGCAAGGCCCGGTTATCGTTCGACCTTGCGAAGGGCGGAGCTCCCGGCATCAACCTCTTTGACAAGAACGGGACTCTCCGCTCCGCACTGGCCTTCCGTCCCGACGGGACCCCAGGGCTCGGCCTCTTCGATCCTGGTGGGAGGGTCCGGCTTTCCCTCGAACTCGGAGCCGACGGCTCACCACGCGTGGAGCTCCTCGCCGAGGACGGGACGTTGCGGGCGGCGCTCGCGATCCGCCAGGACGGAACGCCGGGGCTTGGGCTCTTCGACGTGATGGGGCGGGTGCGAAGTAGTCTTGAGCTCAGGCCGGACGACGAACGCCCCGCCGACATGGCACAATGAACGGCGAGAGCACATCCAGGGCCGCCTGCCTCACCGCAGAGGACTAGCCATGAACAGACCGGCGAAAATACTGATCGTGGATGACGAGCCAAATGTGCGGCTGATGTTCCGCACGGCGCTGGAGTCGAGCGGGTATGAGGTTGCCGAGGCCGGGGACGGCGAGGCGGCCCTGGCCGCCTTGCGAGATGCCCCCTCAGACCTCGTCCTGCTCGACCTGCGTATGCCGCTGATTGATGGCATGGAGACGCTCCGTCGCCTCCGTGCCGAGGGGCAAACCGTGCCGGTTGTCATGGTGACGGCGCACGGTAGCGTCCCAGATGCCGTCGAAGCGATGAAGCTCGGTGCCGTCGACTTCATCCAGAAGCCGCTCACGCCGGAGGCCCTTCGTGAGATCGTGGTCGAGGTCCTTCACCGCCACGCCGAGCCGCCGGGTGCGCCTCGACCGGCGCCCGCTGGAGTCCATCGGTTCGAAGAGGCTCTGGATCGCGCGAAACAAGCGATGAACCATCTCCGACCCGAGGAGGCCGAGGGATTCCTCCGCCGGGCCATCGACCTCGATCCTCGATCTCCCGAGGCCCATACGCTGCTCGGTGTCCTGCTCGCCGGACGTGATCAGCCTCGCGCCGCCGAAGAGGCGTTCCGGGCCGCGCTGGCGGTCGACCCGGACTATCTGCCGGCCCAACATAACCTGAAACACCTCGCCGCTCGGTTCGGATCCTGACGCCCAACGTCGACGGGGACGGCTCTCCCCGATTCGAGAGGATACCTCATCCATGACCATGGCTCTCGCCTCGCTGGCCCTCGGCATGGCCCTCTTCGCCCTGTTCCTCGGCCTGATCGCCGCGATCGACAGGCTCTGAGATACACATTTTCGGAGACACCGCGATGCTCTACCTGACCGCCCTGCTGACTGTGGCCGCCTTGCTCTACCTCGTGTACGCCATGATCCGACCCGAACGCTTCTGACATACAACGCGAGTCGGCCCGGGGCGCAAGCCTTCTGCTCCCTCTTGCTTCGGAGACCACGCGCGTGGAATCGTCGCTGTCCTGGATTCATCCGTTCTGGGCGCTCGGTCTGCCGATCGCGGCCTCGTTCCCGATCGGCTGGTGGATGTACCACGTCCTCGACCCGCCGGACGACCGCGAGGGCCGAGGGCTCGATGCGGTGCCGATGTTCCTCGCTCGCCTGCTCGGCCGCGGTGCACCAGCTCGCATGGACTGGAGGCGCTACACGGTCGCCCTGCTGGCGTTCCACGCCGTGCTGTTCGCCCTGACCTTCGCCCTGTTCTACGCCCAGCCGTACCTTCCCCTGAATCCCGATGGGAAGGGCTCGCTCGGGGCGCTGGGCTACAAGGACGCGGCCGGCAATAACCACCCGGGCGCCGACACGGGGGTGGTGTTCAACACCGTCTGCTCGTTCGTGACCAACACGAACCTTCAGCACTACTCGGGCGAGCAGCACCTGTCGTACTTCAGCCAGCTCGGCGGGATCCTGTGGCTCCAGTTCGTCACGCCGGCGGCCGGCCTCTGCGTGATGCTGGCGACCATCCGGGGTCTGCGCGGTGATCAGAACCATGTCGAGTTTTATGTTGATATTATGAGAAGTCTCGTCTACGTCTTCCTGCCTCTTTCCCTGGTCCTCGCCCTGCTGTTCGTGGCCAGCGGGATGCCGATGACGTTCGAGGGGGCGGTCAAGGTCACGACCCTGGAAGGGGGGGAGCAGACGATCGCGCGGGGGCCGGTCGCCGCCCTGGTCGCCATCAAACAGCTCGGGACCAACGGCGGCGGCTATTTCGGCCCCAACTGCACCCATCCGTTCGAGAATCCCACGCCCTGGACCAACCTGGTCGCGATGTTCTCGATCCTGATTCTGCCGATGTCGACACTCGTCATGTTTGGGTTGATGCTCAAAAATCGGGCCCACGCGGCGGTCGTGTACGGCGTGATGCTGACGTTGCTCGTCGCCGGTGTGGCCGCGGCCACGACCTTCGAGGCCCAGCCCAGTGTCGCGACGGCGGGCCTGCCGGTGGCCCGGGGGCCGAACCTGGAGGGCAAGGAGGTTCGCCTCGGCGCCATCTCCGGCGCCACCTGGGCGGCCTTCACGACCGCGACCTCCAATGGCTCGGTCAACAGCATGCACGACAGCCTCAACCCGCTCGCCGGCCTCGTGCCCATGACGAACATGATGCTCAACGTCGTCTTCAGCGGCGTCGGCGCCGGGTTTCTCAACATGGTTTCGTTCATCATCGTGGCCGTGTTCATCGCGGGCCTCATGGTCGGGCGGACGCCCGAATACCTCGGCAAGAAGGTCGAGGCCAGGGAGGTCAAGCTGGCGATGCTGGCCGTCCTGTTCCACCCGCTGTTGATCTGCGGGGGCGCGGCGATCTTCGCGGCGACCTCGTGGAGCGCCTTCCGCGCCAATCCCGGTCCGCACGGTTTCAGCGAGATCGTCTATGAGTTCGCCTCGGCGGCCGCCAACAACGGCTCGGGCTTCGAGGGGCTGGCCGACAACAACCCGCCGTGGAACATCGCCACAGGGATCGTGCTGCTGCTGGGTCGATTCCCCGCGCTGATCTTCCCGCTGGCGATCGCCGGGTTCCTCTCGCGGAAGAAGCGCGTGCCTGAGACGACGGGCACGCTGCGGACCGACAACCTCACCTTCGCCCTGATGCTGCTGGGGACCGTGATCCTCGTGGGCGCCCTGTCGTTCCTGCCAACGATCGTGCTCGGCCCGATCGCCGACCACCTGACCACCTCGGCCCCGGCGGCGGGGGCCTGAGCCTCCGAGCCATGACCTCGCCGCCGGCCGATCAGAAAGATTATCATAGAAGCCAATCATAGGAACCTTGTGTTGAGCACGCAATCTCACGTCGAAGGGCTCAGGGGCGCCGCCGAGGCGCGGGAGTTGAAGCTCCACCGCCGCGCCACGCGCCGGCTCCGACTGTTCGAGCCCGAGCTGGTCCGCATGGCGATCTGGCGTTCGTTCGTCATGCTCGACCCGAGGGTCATGATGCGCAATCCCGTGATGTTCCTCGTCGAGGTCGGCACCGTGCTGACGGCGATCGTCGTCATCGAGTCGATCGCGACGGGAGCCGCGTTCGGCCTGATCGTCTACCAGACGGCGCTGGCCGTCTTGCTGCTGCTGACGGTGCTCCTCGCGAACTTCGCGGAGGCACTGGCGGAGGCCCGCGGCAAGGCCCAGGCGGACAGCCTGAGACAGACCAGGCAGGACACACTCGCTTATCGGCTCGACGACCCGTCGTCGCGGGAGGGCACCCTCGTCTCCTCGACGAAGCTCCGCGCGGGCGACTTCGTGCTGGTCGAGGCGGGTCAGGTCATTCCGGCCGACGGGGAGATCGTGGAAGGGGTCGCCTCGATCGACGAGTCGGCCATCACCGGCGAGAGCGCGCCGGTGATCCGAGAGGCGGGGGGCGACCACTCGGGCGTCACTGGCGGGACACGCGTCCTCTCCGACCGGGTCGTCGTGCGAATCACCGCCGAGCCGGGCCAGAGCTTCCTCGACAAGATGATCGCGCTGGTCGAGGGGGCGGCCCGGCAGAAGACACCCAACGAGATCGCCCTGACGATCGTCCTGGCCGCGTTCTCGATCATTTTCCTGATCGTCACTGCGACGCTTTACCCGATGTGGCTCTACTTCGATTCGGCCCACCCCCTCGACATCCCCACCCTGGTCGCGCTGCTCGTCTGCTTGATTCCGACGACGATCGGCGCCTTGCTGGCGGCCATCGGCATCGCGGGTATGGATCGCGCGCTCGCGGCGAACCTGATCGCCAAGAGCGGCAAGGCCGTGGAAGTCGCCGGTGACATCGACACTTTGCTGCTCGACAAGACCGGGACGATCACCATGGGCAACCGTCAGGCCACGCGGTTCGTGCCGCTCGGAGTCGTCTCCGGGCACGAGTTGGCGAGACTGGCCGGCCTGGCCTCTCTGGCCGACTTGACGCCCGAGGGCAAGAGCATCCTGGAGCTGGCGCGCCGGCAGTCGGCACTTGACGGCGAGGTGCCCGCCGGGGCCAGTTTCGTCGAGTTCACCGCCCAGACCCGCATGAGTGGCATCGATCTGCCCGATGGTGCTCGCATCCGTAAAGGGGCTCCCGATACGATCGCCCGGCACGTGGCGTCGCAAGGGGGCCTCCTGCCCGATGGATTCCAGGATGCGGTGGACGCCATCGCCACCGGAGGCGCGACGCCCATCGCCGTCGCCGAGGGCTCCCGGCTCGTCGGCGTGGTGGAGCTGCAGGACGTCCTGAAACTGGGCATCCGGGAGCGATTCGCCCGCCTCCGGCAAATGGGCCTCCGGGTCGTGATGGTCACAGGGGATAACCCGCTGACCGCACGGTCCATCGCCGACCAGGCCGGCGTGGACGACTACATCGCCCAGGCGACCCCCGAGGCGAAGCTCGCCTACATCCGCTCCGAGCAGCAGGGCGGCAAGCTCGTCGCGATGATGGGAGACGGCACCAACGACGCCCCCGCACTGGCGCAGGCCGACATCGGCGTGGCCATGAACAGCGGTACCCAGGCGGCCAAGGAGGCCGGCAACATGGTCGACCTCGACAGCGACCCGACCAAGCTGATCGAGGTCGTTGAAATAGGAAAGCAGTTGTTGATGACTCGGGGGGCCCTGACCACCTTCTCGATCGCCAACGACCTGGCCAAGTACTTCGCCGTCGTGCCGGCGATGTTCATCGTGACCCTGCCGGGCCTGGCCGTGCTCGACATCATGGGCCTGGCGGCTCGGGGCGGGGCCTACTCGGCGATCCTGGCGGCGGTGATCTTCAACGCGGTCATCATCCCGCTCCTCATCCCGATCGCTCTGAAGGGCGTCAGGTATCGCCCGGTGGGCGCCAGTGCCCTGCTGCGACGGAACCTGTTCTACTACGGTCTTGGCGGGCTGATCGCCCCATTTATCGGCATCAAGTTGATTGATTTGGCCATCGATCCAATCCTGGCGCTCGTGGGCATCAAGTGAGAGGCCCCGTCTCCCGAGGTGCGACCCATGCTTCGCGAAACCGTTCGTGCCCTTGCGGCCTGCCTCGTCACGTTCGCCCTCTGCGTGGTCGGTTATACGGCGGTCGTCTGGGGACTGGCCCAGCTCGTCTTTCCGGACCAGGCGTCCGGAAGCCTCGTGTACAGCCAGGGGCGAACGGTCGTCGGTTCCGAGCTGATCGCCCAGCCGTTCGCGTCGGATCGCTATTTCCACCCTCGGCCTTCGGCCGTGAACCACGACGCGGCCGCGACCGGCGGCTCGAACCTGGCCCCGACCAATCCCGCGCTTCGAGAGGCGGTCGCCGACCGGGCTCGACGCCTCGGGGCGACTGCGGAACTGCCGGCCCCCCTTGATCTCGTCACGGCGTCCGGGAGCGGGGTCGACCCGCACATCAGCCCCGAGGCCGCGATCTACCAGGCGTCTCGAGTGGCCAGGGCGAGGAATCTGCCTCCTCATCGCGTGCGAGGCCTCATCGACACGCACACCGAACGAGCCGGAGCGATCCTCGGCGCCCCTCCCCGCGTCAATGTGCTCAGGCTCAACATGGCCCTGGACCAATGGACGGCTCGAACCTCCGACTGAGAGACCGACCCCATGGCCGACGTCGAGACCCCCCGCCCCACCCCCGAGCAGTTCCTCCAGTTGATCCGCCGCCAGGAGCGGGGCCGACTGAAGGTCTATCTCGGCTCGGCCGCCGGGGTCGGCAAGACGTATCAGATGCTCCGCGAAGGACACCGGCTCCGGCAGCAAGGGCTGGACGTCGTCGTCGGGCTCATTGAGACCCACGGCCGAAAAGAGACCGCCGAGCAGATCGGCGACCTGGAGGTCGTCCCTCCACGGGTCATCGAATATCGCGGGGTCACGCTGCGCGAGATGGACGTGGACGCCATCCTGGCCCGACGGCCCACCGTCTGCCTGGTGGACGAACTGGCCCACACCAACGCCCCGGGCAGCCGGCATCCCAAGCGGTATCAGGATGTCGTGGAGCTTCTCGATGCGGGAATTCATGTGATCACAACCGTGAATGTTCAGCATCTTGAAAGCCTTTACGACCGGGTTGAACGGGCCACCGGGGTCAAGGTCAAGGAGCGACTGCCCGACAGCGTGCTCGCCGAGGCCGACCAGATCGTCAACGTGGACATCACCGTCGAGGACCTCCTGGAGCGCTTGCGGGCCGGCAAGGTGTATCCCGCCGAGCGCATCGAACTGGCCATGGCCAACTTCTTCACGCCGGAGAACCTGACGAGACTCCGCGAGATCACCCTGAGCGAGATGGCTCACCTCATCGACCACCGCAGCCGCCGAGAGGAAGCCGCTGGGGCCCCCATCACCGCGACCGAGCGCGTCATGGTCGGCTTGTCGAGTCGAAGCCCCAACGCGCCTGGGCTGCTCCGAAAGGCCGCCAGGCTGGCCGACCGGCTCAATGTCCCCTGGTACGCGGTGTACATCCAGACGCCCGCCGAAGACCTGACGCGCATCGATGCCGCCACCCAGCGCGTGCTGGGAAAGAACCTGGAACTGGCCCAGAACCTCGGCGGCATTCCCATGACCTTCCGGGGCCGAAACGTCGCCAGCACCGTCGCCGCGTTCGCCAAGGAATACGGCATCCGGATCATCGTCATGGGCAAGACCCGGCAGCCCTGGTACCGACGGCTCTGGGGCGAGTCGATCCTCGACCGCTTGCTGCGGGAAACCGAGGGGATCGACGTGTTGGTCGTCGACGTTTGAACGCCCGGCGGCCCGAACCGGCCAACCCTCTCGCCCGAACCTTCGAGAATCCGTCGGACCTCCGCGAAGTTCTTGATCGGGGCACGCCATCGGATAAGATTTCGGTACGGACTGTAAGATCAGATATTGCGGAACAAACCCGTGGAACTGACACCTGCGGCCAGGAAATTCGTGCTTCATTGGGGCGAGATGGGGCAGGCCTGGGGCATCAACCGCACAATGGCCCAGGTGCACGCGCTGCTGTTCATCGCCCCCACGTCGCTCGACGCCGAGGAAATTAGCCAACTGCTGGATGTCAGCCGGTCGAACGTTTCGACCAGCCTGAGAGAGTTGATTACCTGGGGCGTGGTGAAGCGGGTCCACATCATCGGCGATCGCCGCGACCGGTTCGAGGCCCTCAAGGACGTGATGGAGACCTTCCGGGTCATCATGGCCGAACGAAAGCGTCGCGAGATGGACCCGACGATCGCCCTCCTCGAACACTGCGTCCAGGAAGCCAAAAGCGGCGGAAAGGCCGAGGAATTCACGCGCGCACAGCTCGAGAAGATGCTCGAGTTCACGAAGATGGTCACCGCCTGGTACAGCCAGATCGACCGGCTTTCCACGCCCGCCCTGCTTCGGCTCTTTCGAGGCGGCGCGAAGCTCGCCAAGCTGTTCGGCATGGTCGGGAGCACCGCGGAGCCGGCCTCGGACGGCAAGGTGGAATCGGGCCGCCCGGCCTGATCCGCTCGTTGGAGGCGCGAACGCTTCCACGCGTTTCGCTGCTCGATTCGATTGTCAAAGAACGGACCTTCCCCGGCTCGCGACCGTTTTGGGCTCGGTCGCATTCAAAATTGTTATGTTTTTATTCCTTTTCGTCGCTCAGGGCGACGGCGGTCGAGCCGGGTCGGGGCCTCGCGGCGGCGGCGACGGCGGGGCGGCTGGGCCGGACGCGGGGCGGAACGCCGGGCCGGGCCGGGACGAGCGTCGGGAGGGCTCGACCGAACGGCTTTCGGGACAACGACTTGGGTTTTCGGTCTCCTCGGGTCTAGGTTCGTTTCGTAATGCGGCCTTCGATGGCCTGGTGGGGGGAGCCTCGGCCGGTGCTGGAGTGGGCGTTTCGGCCGGTTGGGGCGCCGGGGTCGGGCGGTCGGCCTCGACGAGGGGGCGGTCGAGCGCCTCGTGGTGTTCGATGGCGGCACGTGGTTCGTGGGTTTGGTCCACGTTGGACCGGTCGCCGTCGTCGCCGAGGCGTGTCGGCGGGTTCTTGCGAAGCGCCTCGGCCTGGGCGATCCGAAGGGCCTGGCGTTTTCGGAGCTCGCCGAGGGCTCGGTAGAGCTCGCCGGAGCAGGCCGACTCGTAGCGGCGGAGCAGTTGCGCGGGGGTCCGGTCATCGAAGAGGCTGAGGTTCTCGGCCTCGGCGCGTGCCAGGGTTTCTCGATCGTCAAGCGTTGGGATGCGTCGCTCGATCTGCGAGACCTCGGCGGAGACGAGCTCGCGAAGCTCGGCGCGGGCCTCGTCGACCCTCGGCTGAATCCGAGCCTCACGGTCGGGGTCGGAGTCGGCTCCTGGCGCCCGGACGGCCAGCCGCAGGGTCGACCGGATTCTTGAGGCCCCCGCGCCCTCGGGGATCGGTTTTTGAATGTTCACTCCGAACAATTGCAGGGCCGTGGCTTGTTCGTGTTCGTTCAGGAAACCATGGGTTTCGAGGGACGCGACCAGAGGGGCCCAGAGGGCGAGCAGGTATCGGCAGCCGTCGGCGGACTCCTTGAGGATGGGAACGGCGGAGTCGGGGCTTCTGGGGAGGAGCAGGATGGCGGCGTCGCGTCGAGCGGCCTGGGAGCCGTTGCAGGTTCGAACGGCCTCCTGGCGGAGCGATCGGATGTTGGCGATTTCCTGGAGGGCGCAGCGATCGAGTCGGACGGCGGCCCAGGCGGCGCGTTCGACGAGGTAGGCGTCGATGTCGTCGGCCGGCTGAGCGGCCAGGGTCCAGGCGTCGAGGCGTTGCCGGAGAGCGTCGAGGTCGTCGGGGGCGACGAGTCGGCGTGCGGTGAGACCATGTTTGAGAGCATTTTGCCGTGAGCGATCCTTGCCGCCCTGGGTTTTGGGCCCCTTGCTGAGTCGGCCGTTGGCCTGGCTGGCCCGTTTTCGCGCTTCGGAGGACATGAGTCGTTGGGTTCCCGTATTCGATGTACGTTTGTATGGTTCATGGAACGATCGGTGGCCTCGGTCCCGTCGGGATCGCGAGGGTTCCGTCTTTTAACATCGAGGGGAAGGGGGTTCGGATTCGGAGAAAGTGGGGATTTCGGGGAGTTTTCCGAGGATGCGGGTCGGGTTGCGCGGGTTGTGAGG
>CAZRGV010000107.1:0-4012 GCA_964599655.1 uncultured Isosphaeraceae bacterium
CGTTGCGTTGGGGAGCCCAACCTCACCGCATGTCAATGGATTCCGGCGTTCGCATTCTGAGACGCGTTCGCTCATCCTGAAATCCGTTGATTTCACAAGAATGCAAGCCTCGTGCCAGTGGCGGACGACGCTCGGATTCGGCGCCCGAATCTCGGGTGGCTTCCGCCAGGAGCCAGAAGTCTGGCCGTCGTGGTGAGAAGTCTCGCGGCCGGTCAGCCTCAGCGGGGCGTGTTGGTGTCGCGTGCCGACTGCGGGAGGGTGGGAATCCCCGCGCCACCAGGCCGCGCGCAACCCCATGCGAATGAGATCGAGTCGGAACGGGTCGGCGGCGTTCTTCGTAAACCACTTGGTCCGTGAGGGTTACGCGATATCGTCCCGTCAACGTCTCGGTTCCGATCGCGACACTTGAGGCCAGGGCGGCCCGGCAAAAGGCCGAACCGCCCGGTTCCAACCGCGATCACCAGCGGAAGGGACGTCGCATGCCCCAACCGGAGTAGCCTCCCCAGCCCCAGTACGGAGTCGTGCCCGGAAGGCCGTAGAGTTGGGGCCTCATGGTCTGGTAGCCTCGGCCGTAGTAGCCACCGTAGCCGGGGCCGTAATACCCTCCGAAGCCGTAGACCCGAGGCGTGACGTAGCGCATGCCGTAGTAGCCACGGCCGCCGTAACCGTAGCCGTAATGGTGGCCATGGCCGTAATGCCGGGCGATCCCGAACCCGCCTCCATGATGGCCGTGTCCATGACCGTGAGGCGCGGCCTGGGCGCTTGTGCCGGCTCCCAGAAGCCCGACGACGGCCAGCAGTCCGCTCAGGACCGCTCCACGCGAGATCGTTTTCATGGGGTGTTGCTCCTTGCGCTGGTCTTGTCGCTGGATGTCGGAGCGGCTCGGGTCGCGGGGAAACACCATGGTGGGTCCTCCACGTCCCTGGCGGCGGACGAATGTCCGCGGAGCTCTCCGGGGCCGGCTCCGATGGTTTTTCTACGCGGTTCCCGGTCTTTTGGGTTGCTGTGCAATCGCCGTACCGACCGAGTTTCTCGGGAGATGACGACCCGAGAACCCTGCCCAGACCTTGACAGGACGTGGTGTGATCGACTCAGAAGCTCGCCGGGAAGTGCCGCGCGTGTCGTCGTAACTCCTTGTAGGGAAAGCGAATGCGTGCCAGCCTGGGGCAGGGGTGCCTCGGCATGCAAGCGTGTGCCGCACCACCGATCATGGCCATTCCCCGTGTCGGTTCCCGAGAGCCAGTCAGCGGAAGAGCACGCCGACCCGTCGCCGGTAGTCGTCGTAGGTGGCCTCGAACAGCTCGGCCGCGCGTTCGGGGCCGACGTGGCAGGCGGCGGTCAGCACCTTCGGGGGCTGACCGGCCTCGACCAGCCGACGCGCCACCTCGGCTTTCAGCAGGTTGACGATCGTGCAGCCCGAGACGCTCGAAACCGGCGAAACGGGGGTTTCCAGCCCGTCGATCCAGACCGCCGAGTCGCCGGCGGGGGCCTGTTGATCGAGGACCAGGTCGGCCACCTCGTGGAGCTTCCGGCCGCTCTGATGCTTTGATTGGGAGGCTTCACTGTGAGCCAAGGACGTCAACGCGACGACGAACATTCCCAGCCGTTGGGCCTCGATCGCGACGTCGACCGTCACCGCGTTACAGCCGCTCGTCGAGATCGCCAGCAGGGCGTCGTCCGGGCTGGTCACGAAGTTGCGCCAGAGCACCGGGCCGAATCCCTGGACGTTCTCGAGAAACATCGCCTGCCGCTGGCCGTTGGCTCCGACAACCTGGTTGTGGTACGTCATCGACAGCTCGACGATCGGGTGGAAGCCGGGGAACGACCCGTATCGCGGGAAGACCTCCTCGACGGCCATGCGCGAATGCCCGGTGCCGAAGACGTGAACCAAACGCCCTTGCCGGATCGTCGTCGCGAATCGTTCGGCGGCCTGTCGAATCGGGTCGAGCTGGGTGGTTTCAATGGCGTCGATGGCGCGACGGACCGCGGCCAGGTATTGCGAAAGAACATCCTCGCGTGATGAGATCTCGCTCATGAAGGCGCCTCATGGGCCAGTTGTCCCTCGCGGACGCGCCAGCCGCCATCGACGTTCAGGATGGCGCCCGTGATGAACCGCGAGGCGGGCTCGCAAAGGAACAGGGCCGCCTCCGCGACGTCGTCGGCCGATCCGGGGCCTCCGGTCATCGGCTGCTTGGTCGCCAGGTACGACCGGATCGCGCGATCGCCGGCCGCCCGGGCGGCCATGGGGGTGTCGATCAGCCCCGGTTCGATCAGGTTGAACCGGATGTGCTCGGCGGCGTAGCGGGCGGCCGCCGCTAGGGTCAACGACCGAAGCGCCCCCTTGCTCGCCGCGTAGGCGATTGTTCCGAAGTGGTCGGGCGCGGGGGAACTGGCCAGCACCGAGCCGAGGTTGAGCACCGTGCCCCGCAGGCCGTTCTCGTCGATCGTCTGGTCCCGCATCCGTCGCACGGCCGCGCGATTGGTCAGAAAGGCCCCCCGGGCGTTGACCGCCAGCACCGCATCCCAGCCCTCGACCGTGCAGTCGTGCAACGGACCGTCGCCAAATCGCCGACCGCTGATCCCGGCGACGTGGAAGAGAATGTCGAGCCGACCGCCCAGGCCCTCGACGGCCTCGTCGACGAGGGTCTCGACGGCGGCCGGATCGCGCACATCGGCCACCAGGGCCCGGACCGGTCGAAGCGGCGCCAGCGACGACTCGGCCGATTCCGCCTCGTCCTCGGTCTGACCGGAAACGACGACCCTCGCCCCTTCGCCCAGGAAACGACGGGCCGAGGCCAGTCCGATCCCTCCCGTTCCGCCGACGATCAGACAGGTCCGACCCTTCAGCCGTCCCGGTCGTGCCACGGTCCGGGCCTCCCGTTGTCGCGAAGCGAGCCTCAGTCTCGGATCTGGAAGATCGCCTCGATCTCGACCGCGATGCCGCCCGGCAGCGCCCCCATGCCGACGGCGCTTCGAGCCCCTCGGCCCGATTCGCCGAAGACCTCGACCATCAGGTCGGAGAAGCCGTTGATCACCTTGGGCTGATCGCCGAAATCCGGGGCGCTGTTGACCATGCCCAGCACCTTGACCAGCCGCACGACCCGGTCGAGCGAGCCAAGCTGATCCTTGAGCGTGGCGAGGATCGCCAGGCCGGTCTGGCGGGCGGCGGCCTGTCCGGCGGCGATGTCGAGATCGTGGCCCAGCCTGCCGATGTGCATCGTGCCGTCAGGACGCAGCGGGCCGTGGCCCGAGACGTACAGCAAGTCGCCGTGGCGAACGGCCGTCAGGTAGGTGGCCACCGGCTTGGGGGCGGGCGGCAGGGTCAGTTTCAACTCGGCCAGTCGGTCTTCGGCACCCATCGTCGCGGTCTCTCGGCAGTAGGGTTCAGTTCCGGAGGACGGAACGTGCTTCCTCGAACGAGTCTCCGGTCCGGAGGTTACACGCGACGCCCGGCCAAATCAACCGCCAAGCCCTTGGGGCCGCGCCGACAATCCTCGAGAAGGACCGAGCCCTGGCCGTCGGACGAGCACGGCCGAGGCGTTGCTGGGAAGCTTGCGAGCCCCCCGCACGATCGGTTAACCTCGCCTGGGATCGACCTTTGCGAACCTGGATTCGCCCCGTCCCCCCGTTGCGAGAACGACCATGGAATCCCCCTCCGATGCGCTGGTGGAGCGGCTCGGCAAACTCGGTCTGGCCTGTGTGAGCGTGCCGACCGATCGGCTGACCTCAGCGGTGGCCGCCCTGTCGTGCTTCCCGATGTACATGGTCGCGAACGTTCATGCCTGGACCGAGGAATCGCAGTTTCACGTGCCGCTGGTGGACCTCCCTGGCTCGGAACAGGTCCGCGAGGCGTTCGCCATCGGCCAGCAGGAGGCGAAGCTCGAACTGACGGAGGGGCATCGCAACGTCCTGGGTGGCTTGCTCTCGCACGCGAGACCCTCGGACCGGATCGTCTACGAGTTCGCGCTCGAAACGCTCCGGCAGTTCCTCGACCTGGCCGACCCGGCGATCG